>CAZZEL010000015.1:0-55264 GCA_964652625.1 uncultured Gemmatimonadaceae bacterium | reverse complement strand
GCGATACGGGGGAGGGGATGGACAAGGAGACCCTGGGACGGGCCTTCGAGCCCTTCTTCTCCACCAAGGAGATCGGGAAGGGCACGGGCCTGGGGCTGGCCACGGTCTACGGCATCGTGAAGCAGCACGGCGGGATGATCAACGTCTACAGCGAGCCGGGACAGGGCACGGTGTTCAAGCTCTACTGGCCCGTGGTGGACTCCGCAGCGGACCTGGGAGAGGTCCCGGACGAAGACGACCACGACCAGGGTTGGGCCGGCGGGAGGGAGACCATCCTCCTGGCCGAAGACAATGCCCTGGTTCGGCGACTGGCAGAGGCCATCCTCCAGCGGGCGGGCTACACCGTCCTCACCGCGGAGACGGGGATCGAAGCCGTATCCATCGCCGAGGAGGAAGGGAACCGACTGGACCTGGCCATTCTGGACGTGGTCATGCCGGACATGGGCGGCAGGGAGGCGTACGAACGCATCCGGGGCCGACGCCCCGACCTTCGGGCCCTCTTCGCCAGCGGCTACAGCCCCCAGGCCGTCAGGGAAGACTTCGCCCTGGACCGAAGCCCGGACCTGATCCAGAAGCCCTTCGGCCGACGAGATCTCCTCCGGGCGGTGCGCAGGACCCTGGACCGCCCCGCGTCTTGACCCGATCGCGCCAGATTCCTGTCCCCTTCTTTCGCCCTTTGGCAGATTTCGGGGCTGCGAGCCCGCCGTCTCGGGTTATCTTTCTACGAATAATGTCATTCCTTCAACCCTGTTCCATTTCCCGGAAGACCCCTATTGTCCGAGCATTGAACCCGGACAGGCAGGCATGAGCGGAACCCGCCCCACCTACTTCGAACTTGAGCGGCGTTGCCAGAAGGCCGAGGCCGCTCTGGCCGACATGGCCAGGGCCAAGGATCGGGCGGCTCGTTTTCGGCAGGTGCTCCTGGGCATTCGCAAGATGGATCGCCTCATCGTCTCCGAGTCCGATCCCCGGAAGCTCATGGAAGAGGCCTGCCAGATCCTCACTCGAGACCTGGGGTTCAAGAGCACCTGGATCGTCCTCCTGGGAGACGGGGCGGGAGGGGAAGGGGGCAGCGCTTCGTCGGGACTCGGGGACGGATTCCCGGGCGTGGACGTGGGTGCGGACGGTGGGGAGCTCACCGCCTGCATGCGCTCGGCTGCGCAAACGCAAGGGGCCGTGGTAATCCAGGATCCCACCCAGGAGTGTCCCGACTGTCCGGTGGCCCGCCACTACGGGGGCCGTTCCGCCCTGATCCGACGTCTGGCCTTCGGAGGGAGGGTCCGGGGATTCCTCCACGTGTCGGTGCCCGGTGCCTTCGCCCGAGACCCCCAGGGCCAGAAGCTGTTCGAGGAGCTTGCCGACGACCTGGTGCTGGGGCTCCGGGGGATCGCCGAGATTCGTTCCCTGGCCCGGGACCGGGACGGCGTCCTGGCTTTCTTCCGGCAGGGGCCTCTCCCCTACCAGACCCTGGACAAGGGGGGGATCATCCTGGAGGTGAACCCGGCCTGGCTCCGGGTTTTGGGCTATGAGAGGGAAGAGGAAGAGAGAGAAGAAGAGGAAGCGGAAGCGGCGAGGGAGGGGCTGGTGGAGGGAAGCTGGTTCGGGGACCATCTCACCACTGAGGGCCGGGAGCGGTTCCGGGAGATCCTGGCCGAGCTCCGGCAAGAGGGCCAGGCCCGGGGATCGGACCTTCCCCTCCTCACACGGACCGGCGAGGCCGTGGCCATGGCCTTCCAGGCCGCCCTGGGATCGGCCCCGGGGGACGCTCCGGGTGGCGAAGGGGAGCCCACGGCCAGTCGTTGGCTCCTGGAACCGGCCTCCGGGGCCCACGGCCGAATCTCCTTACCTCCCTGGGAAGCCAGCAGCCTCCCGGGGCTCAGCGAGCACGTGGAGGACAGCATCTGGGCCGTGGACCGGGACTACGGCCTGATCATGGACAACCAGGCGTTTCGCCGGGCCGTAGCCCACGTTCGGGGCCGGGCCTTCGCTTCCGGGGAGAATGTGCTGGGGGATGATCTGGGCCCGGGAATCCGGGCCGAGTGGCGCCAGTACTACGACTGGACCCTGGAGGGCCGGCGCTTCAGCGTGGAGAGCCGAGGGTACTACACGGACCCCTCCCGGCGGGTGGAGTACGCCTTCAACCCCATTCGGGACAGCCAGGGGGCCGTGGTGGGCGCGGCGGTGAGGGGACACGACATCACGGAGCGCCGGGAGATCGAGGAGGAGCTCCGGCGGCGGGAACAGAGGTTGGTGGCGTCTCAGAGGATCGCCGGCATCGGCGACGTGATGTGGGACCTGGAGACCGGGGAGGTGAACTGGTCCGACGCCCTCTACGACCTGCTGGGCTATGACCCGTCGGAGGAGATGGACTTCCGCCGGGTGAGGGGGGAGGTCCATCACCCGGAGGATGCAGCCAGGGTTGAGGCGTGGCTCCAGGAGTGCGTGGCATCGGGTCGGGACCAACTCATTCCCATCGAGTACCGGGTGGTTCGCAGAGACGGAGAGATCCTCTTCGTCCATGTGGCGGGGGTGATCGAGCGAAGGGCGGGCCGGGCCCCCCGGGTGTTCGCCACCATACAGGACATTACGGAGCGCAAGGAGGCCGAGGAGGAACGCCTCAGGCTGGAGGAGAAGTACCTCATGTCCCAGAAGATGGAGGCCCTGGGGCAGTTGACCGGAGGGGTGGCCCACGACTTCAACAACCTTCTCCAGGTGGTGAACGGCGGGGCCGAGATCGCCCTCCTGGACCTGCCGGAGGATCATCCCGCCCGGGAGGCCATCCAGCAGATCGCCGATGCCGGCGGGAGGGCCGCCCGCCTGGTGTCCCAGCTCCTCTTCTTCAGCCGACGCCAGGTCATGCAGCCTGACGTCCTGGACCTGAACGAGACCATCCGGGACATCCTGACCATGCTCACGGGAGTCATGGGCGAGCAGATCCACGTCCACTGGCACCCGGGCTCCCACGTGAGCCCGGTGCGAGCGGACCGGAGCATGGTGGAACAGGCGCTGGTCAACCTGTGCGTGAACGCCCGGGACGCCATGCCGGAAGGGGGGGACCTGACCTTGGAGACCCGGGACGTGGACATCGGGGAGGACTATCAGGCCGACCACCCCTGGGCCCGGCCGGGTCGCTACGTGTTGCTACGGGTCGCCGACACGGGCCACGGTATGGACCAGCAGACCCTGGACCACATCTTCGAGCCCTTCTTCTCCACCAAGGAGACGGGAAAGGGCTCCGGGCTGGGGCTGTCCACCGTCTACGGCATCGTGAAACAGCACGACGGGATGATCGACGCCCTCAGCGAGCCGGGCCGGGGCACGGCGTTCCACCTCTACTGGCCGGTGGCCCGGGTCCCCCAAAAGGTAGAGGAGACCGACAATCCCGAGCCCCTGGAGGGAGGCCGGGAGACCATCCTCCTGGCCGAAGACGAGGAGATGGTCCGGAACATGGCCCAGACCATCCTGGAACGGGCAGGCTACCGGGTGCTGGCTGTTGCGGACGGGGTGGAGGCCCTGGCGGCCTTCCAGCAGCGGGCCCACGAGATCGACCTGGTCATCCTGGACGTGATCATGCCGAAGCTGGGGGGGCAGGAGACCTACGAGCGGATGCGGGCCCACCGGCCCGGTCTCCGGGCCCTCTTCGCCAGCGGCTACAGCCGTGAAGCCGTCCGCTCCGACTTCGCCCTGGCCTCCGGCCTGAGCCTGATCCAGAAGCCCTTCAGCCGCAGGGACCTCCTCCAGGCCGTCCGGGACGCCCTGGGCGAGCCCGCCCGCCGGGGCACCTGAGGCCCTGCGGCGGCTCCGGGCTCCTTTCCCCCCCTGCCGTCCCCCTTCCTTCCCTCTGCCCCGGCGGCTCCGGACTCCCTTCCCTCTGCCCTCTGCCCTCTGCCCCGGCGGCTCCGGACTCCCTTCCCTCTGCCCTCTGCCCTCTGCCCCGGCGGCTCGCCCCCGTTACCGGCTTCTCATCCCCCCGGGTGGTACTCCCGCTCCGCATTGGCCTGGATGGCCTCCGGGTAGAAGTAGACCTCCCGGAGGTTCCCCGCGGCGTAGTGCTCCGCCTGGTCGTTGAAATGGGGTGAGCTCGGGTCGTCGCTCAGTCCCCCGGCGGTCACGGCCACGGCCCGGAGGCTGTCGCCGAACTCCACCACGGCCACGAAGCTGTTCCCGCTGGTGCCGTACCACCGCTTCGTGCCCGGGTAGGGGCGCGCTCCGAAGGAGGCCAGAGACCCCCAGCGGGAGGACGTGAATCCCACCGGGGTGCTGGGGGCCTCGTCGTCGAAGTCCTGGACGATGTCACCGGTGAGACGCTGGAAGCGGTTGATCTGGCCCCAGGGCGTCTGCCAGGACCCGAAATCCTCTTCCAGACGGTCCACGGCCGCGGACAGACCCTCCAGGAGCTCCTGGTCGGTGGCCCGGGTGGCCATGTAGTCGTACACGGACATCTGGGCCGCACGGGCGTTGGTCCGGAGGGTGGACACGAGCTCCGTACCGTAGAAGACGGCCAGGGCCGTGGGAACGGACTCCACGCCCCACCGGAGGTCCCAGGCCCGGAGGCTGTCCACGGGCCCGGACAGCTTCGCCTTGTAGGGGCTGGAGGCCGGAGCGGCGTCGTAGGCCTCCACCAGGGCGGGGATAACGTCCTGGAAGGCCGGCAGGTAGCTGTCGTAGGCCAGGTCCCGGAGGCCCTCCATGGTGAGGTCTCCCACTCCCTCCAGGAGCATGAGGGCGTGCACCCCCCGGGAGTTCTCCGTGCCCCCATCCATGTAGGGAGGATAGTTCTCTTCCTGGGGACTGTCCGGCCCTGCGGCGGAGTAGGGCCAGTTGTTCGTGCAGAAGGCCCAGCCCACGGAGGGGTTGATGGCGTTGGGGCTCTCCTCGATGGAGTGGACCCCCTGCCAGTCCGTGTCCGGATCGCTTCCGTCCACCGGCTCGTCGTAATTGAAGAGGGTGCTCCGGACCGGAACGAAGTTGGAGTGGAGGTAGGCGATGTTGCCCTCGGCGTCGGCGAAGAGGGTGTTGTTGGAGGAGTTCGTGTGGAGCTCCATGATCTCCAGGTACTCCTCCAGGTTCGCCGCCTTGGTCCGGGTGTAGGACTGAATCAAGGCGTCGATTGGTTTCTCCATGAGGGCCGTGGCCACCCATTTTCCGTTCGCTTCCCTGACGATGGGCCCGTGATGGCTCCGGTACACCGTGAACTCCCGCTCCCCCATGCCCGAGTCCGTCCGGTAGCGGATGATGACCTGCCGGGTCTCCACGGGACGCTCCTCCTCTCCGTAGACGTAGAAGAGGCTGTCCCCCCGGGCGACGATGGTCTCCAGAAACTCGTCGATGTTATCCGCCCGGCTGGAGGTGTGCATCCAGCCCGCGGTCTCGTTGAACCCCTGGTAGACGAAGAACTGGCCCCAGGTCAGGGCGCCGTAGGCGTTCAGCCCTTCGTCGCTCCGGACGTGGGCTTCGTGCCGGAAGAAGAAGGAGGTGTGGGGGTTGATGAGAAAAAGCGCGTTGCCGTTCGTCGTATTGGCCGGGGCGATGCTGATGCCGTTGGAGCCCGTGGGCTCAAAGGGCTCTCCGGCGGCCTCGGCGGCGGCAGCCATTGCCGCTTCCGCACCCCCTGCCCCGAGCCGGCTCTCCGGATCCGTCTCGTAGAAGGCCTCCAGCTCCCGGAGACTCACCCGTTCGATGTCGCCACCGATGCTCCCCTCCGTGAAGGTCAGGGCCATCCAGGGCTCGAAGCGGTCCAGCACCCGGGGCTCCACCTCCGGATGGGTGTGGAGGTAGTAGTTCAGCCCGGCGGCCCAGGCGTCCATGAGCTCCCTGAGCCACGGCGGGCTCTCGGCGTAGAGGGCCTGCATCTCCTCCGGATCGATGAAGAGCCTCATCCTCAGGTCCCGCCAGATCTCCTCCTCCCCTTCCGCTTCCGCCAGGCGCCCCTGGGAATTCAGGAAGTTCACCTCGATTCGGTTGAAGTCGTCCTCGGCCTGAGCGTACATGAGGCCGAAGACGGCGTCGGCGTCCGTGGGCCCATGGATGTGGGGAATCCCCCAGTCGTCCCGGGTGATGGTGACCCGCTGGGCCCGCTCTTCCCAGGCAGCGATCTCGTCGGCGCTGGGCGCGTCCTGGGGAGCGCACCCGGGGAGGACAAGGAGAAGGGCAAGGAGGAGCTTCTTCATGGCTGATTCGCCTTCCGGAGGTGAAACGGCATGTTCCGAGGTTCGGGTTCCCACGCTCTCCTGGTGAGACCGGAGACCGGCATTTCGCCCCCGTGTCCCCGGGGAGACGCGGGCGCAGTCAGCCAAACTAGGGCGGGAGGGGTTCTGCGTCGAGCGGATCCGCCTCAGCCCCGGAGCTCCTCCACGAGAAAGCGATGCTCCGCCCGAATTCGCCGATCCAGGCTACAGAGTGGCACCCGTCGCGCCTCGCTGTGGGCGGCCAGGAGGCGGTCGAAGGGATCCCGGGTCCAGGAGAGGGAAAGGGCTTTCTCCACCAGGTTCACAAGGGGGGCTTCGTCCACGAGGAAGCGTGGATCGGTGGAGACCGCCTGCCAGAACTCGGGCTGCTGAACTTCCAGGCGGCCCACTTCCGCCAGGAACTGGATCTCCAGAAACGAGATCGGGGAGACGACCCAGGGTCGGTAGGCGTCCAACCAAGGAAACTCTGTCAGGCGGTTCACCCCAAGGACCGTCCAGAGAAGAAAATGAGTGTCCAGGAGAGCGTTCATCCTCCGGATCCACCGGAGTCGGGGGTCCTGTTGGCATCCTGAGCCTCCCCCGCCTCCCGTGCCCGCAGCTCACCGGGTTCCTCCACGATTTCCAAATCGCCCTTTTCCTCCGACCATGTCCATCCCCACCGGTGGGCTTGTTCCACCTCCTGCACCGACAACAATGAGGCATAATCCGGAGACCTGGGCGGATCACCTTCTTCTGGCTGCCTCTGAAGGAGGATACGGCGTCCACCCCGTTCGATGCACACCACCTCCCCCTGGGCCACTTCGTCCAGCAGTCGGAACCAGTTCTTGCGAGCTTCGCTGGCAGTCACGCGTTTCATATGTACAATGTACAATAGGTTACTCCTCCCTTCCAGGAAATCCTCCGGAGATCGGACTCCGAGGCTGCAAGCCTCCCCTGACATCAGAGTCCGCAGTTGACGCCGGGGCCCTCCACGGAGCTGCGATCCCGTTTCGGCGCTGCAAGCCTCTCTGGCAGTAGCAATCCTGACGGTACGCATCGAAAGCGGGCGACAACATGATCCAAGGAGTACCGGCTCGTGTTTCTCTCCTCGCCGCCCTATTCTCAGATCATGAGCAAACGTCCTGACACCCGGGGCTCGAAGCAGTCCAGCGGTTCTCACGCCCGGGACTCGAGCCAGGCCGAGAATTCTCCCCCCTCTGATTCCGACTCCACGGGGAATTCCGAGGGCAGTGCCTGGGAGCGACCCGGGAATCCTCTCGAAGTCGGCAAGCTGAATCCCGAGACCCTGAAGAGGCTTCTGGCCCGAGCCGGTGGAACGGCCGGTGGCGCGCCGTCTCCGGACATCATCGTGGGCCCGGGAATCGGCCTGGACGGGGCTGTCATGGATCTCCGGGTCCCGGCCGGACTGGAAGAAGGCGAGGGGGACGAGGCGCCCTCCTTCCTGGTGGCGGCCTCTGACCCCATCACCTTCGCCGCCCAGGAGATCGGCTGGTACGCCGTCCACGTGAACGCCAACGACGTGGCCTGCATGGGGGCCCTGCCCCGCTGGTTCGTGGCAACCATCCTCCTCCCGGAAGGAGCCGGGGAGGAAGATGCGGCGAAGATCTTCCAGGAGATCCACCGGGGATGCCGGCAGGTGGGTGCAACGCTGGTGGGAGGCCACACGGAGGTGACCCCGGGCATCCACCGGCCGATCGTGGTGGGGACCATGCTGGGCGTAACGAACCGCTGGATCTCCGCCGCCGGTGCCAGGCCGGGAGACACCCTCCTCCTCACCAAAGGCGCAGGGATCGAGGGCACAGCCATCCTGGCCCGGGAAGCCCGGGACCGCCTTGCGGGGAAGGTGGAGGACCACATGGTGGATCGGGCCCGGGACTTCCTCCACGATCCGGGGATCAGCGTGGTTCCGGAGGCCGGAATCATCAGGGAGGTGGGTGCGGTCCACGCCCTCCATGATCCCACGGAGGGAGGCGTGGCCGGAGGCATCCATGAGCTCTGTCAGGCCAGCGGAACCGGGGCCCGCATCCAACTGGAGGCCATCCCCGTCTTCCAGGAGACCCGGAAGCTGGCCGCCGTCTTCGATATCGACCCCCTGGGCCTCATCGGCTCCGGGGCCCTCCTCATCGCAGCAGCGCCGAAGGACGCCCGGGCCATGGTGGAAGCCCTCAGGAGCGAGGCCATCGCCGCGGTTCCCATCGGGACCGTGGAAGAGGAGAAGGCCGGGGTGGTGGCCGTGGAAAGAGGAAACGAGAAGCCTCTACGTCGTTTCATCAACGACGAGCTGACCCGGGTGCTATAGGGATCCCGGCCCGTTGATGCGGCCCCGGCCTCTTGCCGGCCCCGGCGCTGCGCCCCTGGCCTCCTGCCGGTACAGACTCTGCCGCCCTTGCCTCATGCCTGCCCAGGGAGCCCGGCCACTCATTCCCACCGCAGACCTCTTGCGTAACCTGCCAATCCCCCCGCTATCTTGGGGGTGCATACACCTTCCCGAACGGAACCTCGGATCCGCGGAGCCGACCCCATGCCCTCCGCAGGTGGATCGCTCATTCAGGAGCTCTTCCTGGGGCTCGTGGGAGCCCTGGGAGATCCTCTGCTCGCCCTGTTCGCCGTGGTTCTCCTGGGGATGGGCGTTACCTGCCTGCTCTCCGTCCTGAGCATTCTCCTGGGAGCCCTCCTGGCCTGCCTGGGCTCCGTTCTCGGAGCCGGAGTGGGACTGGGCAAAGACGCCGAATCCCCTCCCACCGTCTGAGGCACCGCAGAGAAACAACCATCCCGGCGTTGGAGTACACCCTCTGCACATCAACCCAACGGCCAAGAGTCAGATCCCCGAAAGCACGAGGAATCCCGCATGAGCGCTCCAGTCCTGATCCTGGGAGGAAGCGGCGGTGTAGGCTCCGCCCTGGCCCAAGTCCTGTCCCGCCACGGAACCCCCGTTCACCTGTTCGGCCGGGACCGGGACCGGCTGGAGGCCGTGGCCGCCGAGGCGGGAGACGCCCGGGTCACCACCGTGGACGTCACGGACACCGAGGCCCTTGAGAAAGCGGTGGGTGCGGCATCCCGGGAGGATGACGGGGTGGCCGGCCTGGCCTACTGCGTGGGTTCCATCGTCCTGAAACCCCTGAAGCGGGCCACGCCCGAGGACTACCTGGAGGCCTTTCGGCTGAACGCCCTGGGGGCGGCCCTGGCCGTGCAAACGGCGGAGCCAGCTCTTCGCAAGGCCAAGGGCTCCGTGGTTCTCTTCTCCACCATCGCCGCCGGATCCGGATTCACGAACCACTCGGTCATCGCCGCAGCCAAGGGAGCCGTGGAATCCCTGAGCCGCTCCCTGGCCGCGGACCTGGCTCCGGACGTCCGGGTGAACTGCATCGCCCCGAGTCTCATGCAGACGCCCATGAGCGAGCCCCTGACCCGGAACGAGACAGTGGCCGAGTCCATCGCCAAGCTCCACCCCATTCCCCGTCTGGGTGAGGCCCAGGACGCGGCGTCCCTGGCTGCCTTTCTCCTGGGACCGGATTCCGGATGGATCAGCGGCCAGCTCCTCCCCCTGGACGGGGGCCGGAGCACCCTCAGGGTCAAGGGTTGATGGCCTCCACCCTCCGGTTCGTCCTGGGAGATCAGCTCAGCCACAGCATCACCAGCCTTCAGGACCTGGATTCCGGCGCGGACGTGGTCCTCATGGCAGAGGTCCGGGACGAATGCACCTACGTGGGCCATCACAAGAAGAAGATCGCCTTCGTTCTCTCGGCCATGCGCCACTTCGCCGCCGAGCTGGAGGCGGAGGGTGCCACGGTGGACTACCGGCGCCTGGACGCGCCGGACAGCACGGGGAGTCTGCGGGGCGAACTGGAGGCTGCGGTGCGCCGGCACAGCCCGGACCGGATCGTGATCACCGAGCCCGGGGAATGGCGTGTCCGGAAGGACATGGAGGAATGGGAGGAGGTCACCGGCGTTCCCCTGGAGATGTGCCCGGACGACCGATTCCTGGCCAGCCCGGAACGCTTCTCCCACTGGGCCCGGGGCCGAAAGAGCCTCCGCATGGAGTACTTCTACCGGGAGATGCGCCGGGAGACGGGTCTCTTGATGACCCCCGACGGCGAGCCGGAAGGGGACCGGTGGAACTTCGACAAGGAGAACCGGAAGCCTCTGCAGGGAGACGAGGAGCCACCGGAGCCCCGGCGGTTCTCCCCAGATCCGGTCACGAAAGAGGTGCTCCAACTCGTGGAGGAGCACTTCGGAGATCACTTCGGGACCCTGCGGCCCTTCTGGTTCGGGGTCACGGCGGAGGAGGCCCGAAGAGCCCTGGACCATTTCGTCGCCCGGGCCCTGCCCCGCTTCGGCGACTACCAGGACGCCATGAAGGAAGGGGAGCCCCACCTCTTCCACGCCGTTGTCAGTCTCTACCTGAATGTGGGGCTCCTGGACCCCCTGGAGGCGTGCCGAGCCGCCGAGGAAGCCTACCGGTCCGGTGCCGTCCCCCTGAATGCTGCGGAAGGCTTCATCCGCCAGATCCTCGGCTGGCGGGAGTACGTCCGGGGGATCTACTGGCTGAAGATGCCCGATTATGCCGACACGAACTTCTTTCGGGCTTCCCGGCCCCTTCCGTCCTTCTACTGGACCGGGAAGACGGAGATGAACTGCATGCGGCAGTGCATCCTGCAGACCCGGGACGAGGCCTACGCCCACCACATCCAGCGCCTCATGGTCACGGGGAACTTCGCCCTCCTGTCCGGCCTCGATCCGGAGGAGGTGGAAGACTGGTACCTGAGCGTATACGCCGATGCCTTCGAGTGGGTGGAGTTGCCCAACACCCATGGGATGGCCCTCTTCGCCGACGGCGGCCTTTTGGCCTCCAAGCCCTACGCCGCCAGCGGAAAGTACATCCAACGCATGTCGGACTACTGCCGGGGGTGCGGGTACGACCCGAAACAGAAGACCGGCCCCCAGGCCTGCCCCTTCAACTTCCTCTACTGGGATTTCCTGGACCGGAACCGTCCGGCCCTGGCGGACAACCCTCGCATGGGACTCGTCTACAGCACTCTGGACCGGATGAATCCGGATCAGGTGGCCAAGATGCGAAAGGAGGCCGCGGCCTTCCTGCGTGGCCTGGATTAGCCGAGGACCCTGGCGACCTCACGACCCTCCCAGTCGATAGCTCACCCCCACCAGGGCCACGGGGCGCAAGACCGGCTGGTTTACCGCATCGTCGGCATCATCGTAGCTGTAATCCCGCCTGGGATTCACGTGGTCCCCGTCGGGGCTGTAGGAGGTGTCGTGTCCCGTGAGCCGGGAGGAGAAGAAGTATTCCCCGCCCCCGGACAGCAGCAGGCTCATCCGGGAACCCATGGGGAACTCCGCCTCCAACCCTGCCGCCAGACCCCAGTGCTCGCTGGTGACGTCGAAGTCCTCGTTTCCGCCCACGTACTTGAAGTTCGCCTTGAAGCGGGTGTGCCGGACCCCTCCGAAGACGTGGGTCCGGTCCCCCAGGGGGTAGAGGCCGTCCACCCCGAAATCCCACGTGCTCCCGGCTTCCCGAGGGGTGCCGTTCGTGGCGTCGTTGATGAAGATCCGCCGGGCGTCCGGAGCGCTTCCCGGCTCCAGGGACGTGCGGGCCAGCCGAAAACGGGCCCGGAGGGGGAAGCCCTCGGCGAAGTCCCGGGCCAGGCCGAACACCTGCAGGCTGAGACCGTCCTGGTACCCGATGAACCCGCCCACGGAGAACCTGGAGCCCATAGGAGTCCCGGGGAGATCCGAGGTTACCTGTGCCGTTCCGGAAGGGCCGGACTCCACCTGCGCCCCTCCCGGAGAGAAGGGAAGGAAGATGAGAACCGCGTTCAGGAGGAAGACGAACCGACGCATAAGCCGCTGCTCCTTGTGTCCTTGTCTGGGGGAGCACCGGCCGGTGGAGATCCGCCGACTCCTGACACACCGGTGCGCAGAGCGCTGTATCTGCCAGCTTCGTGCCAGGAGGAGAGGGTCAGGGGAGGGCCCGACATTCCTCGCCTCGGCGCCCTGACGGTGGGGAGGGTTTTCCGGGCTCGGGAATCCTTTTCCCAACAAAACGGCTTTCGCGCCATGGCAACGGGACCCGACCGACTCCGGGTCCGGAGCCCGAGGGAAGTGCCGTCAGCCGCCGGCGCGGGGCACGTGTCGGTACAGGGGAGTCCCATTCTTCACCCTCGCCAGAGGCCAATCCCCCCGGGGAAGGTCCTCGTGGGCACCCAGGGCCAGGTAGCCCGCCGGCCTCAATCGCCCCAACAACCGGCGGAGCACCTCTTGCTGGAGGGGATCCCGGAAGTACGTGAACGCCAGATTCCGGCAGAGGATGAAACCGAAGGGCCCATGAGGCATGGATGTGCGGATGTCGGATCGCAGGAAGGACACGCCCTTCCGGAACTCGGGACGGAGGGTGAGGCTTGATTCCGAGCCGTCATCCTGTGCCCCGAACGCCTCTCGGATCCAGGGTGTGGGAAGCTCCTTGAGGGTCCCGAGCTCGTAGGTGGCCCGCCGGGCACGGCGCAGGACGTCAGGCTCTGCATCCGTGGCCGTGACCCGTAGCTCCACGTCCCGGTAGCGGGAGGCCAGGGACCCGGCCCCGTCGCACTCATCCGCGTCCCCCGTCGACTCCTCTCTCCCCCCTTCCGGCGGCGGCAGCGGTCCCAGTCTCCACACCAGGGAGAGGCTGTAGGGCTCCTCCCCGCTTCCGCAGCCCGCCGACCAGCACCGGATGGCCTCCCTGCCCTCTTCCCGGGCTGCCCGGGCCAGGGTCTCCAGGGCCTCTCCCTGGATCAGGCTCCACACGCCCCGGTCCCGTAAGAATCGAGAGACCGTGACCCGGCACAGGCCGTCCAGGACTTCCCACTCCTCCGGGTGCCCTTCCAGGTACGCCTCGTACCCCGGCACCCCGTCCACCTCCAGGTCCGCCATGCGCCGGGCGATCCGCTTGCAGACCTGTCCTCGGACCTTCCGAAATCCGGGCCACCGCATCCGAAGCCGGGGGAGAGCCCACTGGAGGAAGGCCACGCAGTCACCGTCCTTCATGAGGCTCCGGCCCTTTCAGGACCCGACCTCGACGCACCCCGGTCCTCAGCCATCCAGAATCTCCCGGAGCCGAGCTCGCATTCGCTCCGTGTGGGACCCCTCCCAGTAGATCCGCCGGCACTCCGGGCAGCGAGCGAACCGGTCGTGATGGGCCGCCACCCGTTCCGGCACCTGTGCCCGAGCCTCCTCCACCGAGATGTCCTGGAGGCGGGTATTGCAGAGGGTGCAGCGGGAAAACAGACGGATGCGGTCCCGAAGTCCGAAGCCCTCCACCACCTCCCGTACCCGCTCCTCCACCGTGTCCCCTTCCAGAATGGTGCATTGGGCCACCCGCCATTCCTCCGGCAACCTCCGATCCCGGGTGAGAATATGACGGCCCTCCCCCACCCCCCTTCGAACCAGGTCCTCATCGGCGATGGCTGGATCGTAGGCGGTGTCGAAGCCCATGATGCGAAGCCACCGAGCCAGCCCGCCCAGCATGGCGTCCACCATGAACCGGGGCTCGCTGGCCGTCACCCTGGGACCCACCCGCTTCTCCAGGCCCACCCGGGCACCGCAGGTACAGTGGATGGTGCGCCCGAACTCGAAGAGGGTGACGTCGTATTCGCGACCGCACACTGGACATGAAATGGCCATATATTGAATCTGGCGTTTCCCAAACCCGTGCGTCCAGGCGGAGGAGTCTGCCCGGTGGGGCGGCTCGACGCCGGGAGAGCTTCTCCCTTTCGGGAGAGGACTCCCCTTTCGGGGCGAATCCCCTGGAGGGACGACTCACGGCGGGCGACGACTCACCTATTTCACTCAGTTGAAAAGGAGATGAAACCATGGCAGAGAGCGTCTACAAGGTCATCGAGCTGGTGGGCACCAGCACCGAGTCCTGGGAGAAAGCGGCGACAGCGGCCGTGGATCGGGCCGCGAGTAGTCTACGCGATCTTCGCATCGCCGAGATCGCCCAGCTGGACATGCAACTGGACGAGAACGGCGGCGTGAAAGCCTATCGGGCCAAGGTGAAGGTCTCGTTCAAGTACGAGGGCTGAGAAGAGCGAGGCGGCTCACGGGGCTCCCTTCGTGGTCACCCAGGTGAGCCCCCTGGATGAGCTCCCCAGGTAGCCGTCGACGGGTCCGCAGCGGGTTCTGGCGTCGGGGAGACCCGCGAACTCCTCTTCCGTGATCCAGTCCAGGTCCGGGCCCCTGCGATCCGGGCCCCTGCGATCCGGACCCCTGCGATCCGGACCCCTGCGATCCGGGCCAGGCCAGTGCCTGAACAGTACCACCGAGGGCTCCAGGTAGCGCCTGCTCCGCTCCCGACTGCACGGCCGGGAGGCGTGAGGAGCGGGATCGGGGTAGGTACCTCAGGAAAACTGTGACACGGAAAACGCCCGGACATCGCCCGGACGTGGCGAGGCCCCTGCTG
Organism: uncultured Gemmatimonadaceae bacterium; assembly: GCA_964652625.1. Lineage (GTDB taxonomy): Bacteria > Gemmatimonadota > Gemmatimonadetes > Longimicrobiales > Gaopeijiaceae > CAZZEL01. Next base: position 40,624 of record CAZZEL010000015.1, on the reverse strand, counting down.
CCCGAAAGGGCATGGATCTGCCACAGGGACCCACGACCTTCTGGATGAGAGGAGGGTTCGTTTCTGCGAACCGGGGGCTCAGCACCATGACGAAGGTTGCCCGACACTCGGACGCATGTGGGAACAAAGGGCTCAGGTCCTCTGGTATTACCGATAACAGTAATACCGGAGAATGCATGAAGATCACCAGCAAGGGCCAGGTCACGATTCCACAGGACATTCGGGAGCGGCACGGGTTCCTCCCCGGCACCGAGGTCCACTTCGAGGACAAGGGCGATCACGTGCGCCTGTTGAAGGGGGCTGATGCGCCACGTCGGGGCGCCCGCATCGTGGCTCACATGAGGGGAAGGGCCGACACTCGGTTGACCACGGAGGAGATCATGGCCCTGACCCGAGGCTACTGAGCGTGGCAACGGTACTGGTGGACGCCAACGTCCTGTTGGACATCCTCATCCCCGATCCGGAGTGGGAAGACTGGTCGGGACGATCGTTGGCCGAGGCCGCGGAGTCCTCCCTCCTGGTCATCAACCCCGTGATCTACGCCGAGGTCAGCATCGGGTTTTCTCGAGTCGAGGACCTGGAGTGGGCCCTTCCCGAAGAGCTTCGGCGGGAGCCGCTGCCATGGGACGCAGCATTCCTCGCGGGAAAGGCGTTTCTTTCCTATCGAAAGAAGAGCGGAACCAGAACGTCCACCCTCCCGGACTTCTTCATCGGCGCCCATGCGGCGGTCCGGGACTATGCCCTTCTCACCCGGGACTCCAGGAGGTTCCGGACCTATTTCCCCACTCTTGACCTCATCGCCCCGGGCCCGTAAGGCGCGGGGCGACGCGAGGAGGCTGCGCTTCGCGACGCCGACACCATCCTGGCATCGAGCCATTCTGGCAGGGCGAGTGGTGTGAAGGATCAGGCTGGACCATTCAGGAGTCCCGCCCGTCGATCTCCAGCCGATTCCAGTCCGGCGGCTCCACCCCCAGGATATGCCGGACGAAGAAGTCGTAACGCTTCCGGACCCCGAAGTCGCCCCCGGATCCGTGGTTCGCACCGGGGACCACCATGAAGTCGAAATCCTTCCCCGCCCGGATGAGGGCATCCACCACTTGCATGGTGGAGGCGGGATCCACGTTCGTGTCCATTTCGGGCACCAGGAGGAAGAGCTTGCCCTGGAGCCTGTGGGCGTTCACCACGTTGGACGACGCCTCGTAGTGAGGTCCCAGAGGCCAGCTCATCCAAAGCTCGTTCCACCAGATCTTGTCCATCCGGTTGTCGTGGCACCCGGAGGTGGAGACGCCCACCTGGTAGAATTCCGGGTGGAAGAGAAGGGCGGCCAGGGCATTCTGCCCTCCGGCGGAGTTCCCGTAGATCCCCACCTGGCTGATGTCGTAGTGGTGGTAGCGCTCCGCCGCCGCCTCATGCCACAAGATCCGGTCCGGGAAGCCGGCGTCCGCCAGGTTCTTCCAGGCCACGTCGTGGAAGGCCTTGGATCGGTTCGACGTGCCCATGCCGTCCATCTGCACGACAATGAATCCCAGCTCCGCCATGGCCTGCATCCTCCGCTGCCGGCTGAAGGACTTGGGCACGTGGGAGCTGTGGGGGCCGGCGTAGATGTATTCGATGACGGGGTAGCTCCGGCCGGGATCAAAGGTCGTAGGCCGAATGATGATCCCCCAGATTTCCGTGGTCCCGTCCCTCCCCTTGGCCGTGAAGACCTCCGGGTACTGCCAGCCCATGGCCATGAGGGCCGAGGCGTCGGCCCGCTCCAGCTCCATGATCAGGCTCCGGTCCTCGGTCCGCCGGAGCTCCGCCACCGGGGGATGGTCTACCCGGGACCACCGATCCACGTAGAACGCCCGATCCGGGGAGAAGCTCACCTGGTGGGTCCCGTCGGCCTGGGTGTAGGCCACCAGGTCCGTGCCGTCGAAGTCGATGCGGTAGGTATGAACGAAGTAGGGGTCCTGGTCCGGGTTCATGCCGCTGGCCCGAAACCAGATCCAGCGATTGGCCACGTCCACCGTGTCCACCCCCCGGACCACCCACGGCCCCCGGGTGATCTGATTCTTCACCTCGCCCCTCACCCCGTCATAGAGGTAGAGGTGGTTCCACCCGTCCCGCTCACTCATCCAGATGATCTCGTCCCCGTCGGCCAGGTCCTTCCGAAAGTACTTCCCGGAGTAATCGAAGAAGGTCTGGGGCTCCTCGGAGATCACGGCCCGGGCCACCCCGGTCTCGGCGTCCACCTCAATGACCCGGTAGACCCCGTGGCCCCGCTGGTTGTACTCGAGGGTGAGACGGCGGCCGTCCTCCCTCCATTCCGGCAGGGACAGGCTGTAGGCGTTGGAGAAGAGGGCGTCGTCCACCTCCATCTTTCTGCCCGTCCCCACGTGGAAGACCACCGGTTGCTCCTGGTCCAGGACGTCGCCGGGCTTGGCGTACAGCAGGGTGGAGTGCTCGGGCTGGAGCTGCTCCTCCGGGGACGAGTCCACGTAGTGGACCCTCCGCTCGTGCCCCGGGATCACCCGGTAGACCACGAGTTTCCGGGAATCCGGCGACCACCGGATGGAGCGGTGGGTGTAGGGATTGCCTTCGGAGCCGTCGTGGCTCAGAAGGATGGTATCGGCCCGTGAGCCGCCGTTTCCCCCCTGGTCCGCACTCTCTGGCCGTACGTCCGGTTCTTCCTGACCCTCCCCCGTCCGCCGCACCGCCAGGTTGTGATTCTGGATGAAGGCTTCCCAGCTTCCGTCGGGCGAGGGGATGGGCTCCCCCGTGTTCTGTCGCCAGAGCTGGCCCGGCCCCACCTGCCAGGGAACCCCTTCCGGCCGTTTGCCGCGTCCCTCTCTGCGATCCGGCCGCTCCTCCTCTTCCGGCCCCCGGTTCTCGCACCGGTAGTCCGTCAGGGTGCAATGCCAGGTGGAATCGGCCAGGGTGAACTCCAGCGCACCCTCGTTGTCGGTGTAGGTGAACCGGGAGAAGGGGAGGGTCAGCGCCGTGAGCGTGTCCTCCCGGGCCACGTTCAGGGCCACCGCCAGACGCTGGTGATCGAAGGCCGGCCCCTTCCGAGGGACCGTGGGATCCACACGGACAAATCGGTGGCCTCCCTCCACGGATTTCCGATACCAGAAGTCACTGCTCTCCTGGATCCAGTGGGGCTCCTCCGCAATGTCCACCACCAATCCTTCAGTGCGGACGTCGAAGCTGTCGGCCCGCCGGTAGTCCGCCAGGGTTCCCTGGGCAGCAAGGGGGAGAGGGAAAACCGTGGCGGAGAGGACAGAGAGGAGAGCGAGCAGGAGGAGGCTCGAGGATGGGCGGTGGACAGCTGCTAATGGCATGAGTCCGGCTCCTGGACAGAGGGCGAAGCCACGGGACCCACAGAGGGGTCGGAGGCCCCGGCGTGGTCCCGATCCGGGACCTGTGACTACGGGGATTTCACTCCCCCAATTGACGGATCTCGGGTCCACCGATCAATCCAGGTCCCGCTCCCAGCCCAGGTCCCGCTCCCAGCCCTCCATCGCCGGTCCGAAGCAGCCGGGGTCGTCTTCCCCCCTCCACTCCTTGGCCCCCTGGCCCTTAACCGGAATCCAGCTCACGACCCGATGCCGACCCGGTACCCGGGGCCCCATGGGTCCCCGACTCCGGTTCATTCCCCCACCCACCCCGCCACGACGGTCATGGCTCCCAGGGGAAGCCACTGCTGTAGAGCTACCACCGGAAGGGTGAGCACCTTCCCGGCCACGAAGGGAAGAAAGTCCTTCTCCAGGGGACCGTCCAGAGCCCGGCCGCGAGCCACCTGGCGCCCCAGCCACCAGAGCACCCAGGGATCCAGGGTGCCCCAGCGCCTGAGCTGCTGCACACGCCAGCCCGCCTTCTCCAGCGTCTTCGAGAGGGTCTGTGGCTCGTAGGCGACAGCGTGCCGGGGGGTGTCGTAGCCGATCCAGCTCTCTTTCTGGAGGCGTCGGGGCCAGGAAGCGTGGTCCGGCACTTCCACGACCAGGGCCGATCCGGGATGGGCCAACTCCCCGAGCCGCTCCAGAAAGGGCAGGGGGTCGGAGACGTGCTCCAGGACGTGCCAGAGGGTGATGAGATCGAAGGAGCCCCGGGGGAGATCAGTCTCCTCCACCTCCCCGACCCTCAAATCCAAGCCAGACCAGACGCCCGGGTCGTCGTCGGCCCATCCGGCGTCGCTGGTGTCCAGTCCCGTGGCCTTCCATCCCGTGGCAGCTCGCAGTGCCCGGAGGAAGGTGGGTCGGCCGCAGCCTACATCCAGAGCCCTCAGGGGCGACGGGGCGGTGCCAGGACCGTCGCCGGCCTCAGGCTCGTCCTCGCTGCGGAAGGTGGAGGTCCCTTCCAACTTCTCCCGCGCCAGGGGATCCCCCGGGCTCATTCCCCGGGGCCTGGAGAGCTCACAGAGCCCCGGATCGGCTACCCGGGCCACACCACGCCTCGCCCACCGGACTCGCCGCCGGTCCCGGCCCCTCTCGGACCAGCGCACCAGAGGGGCCCACCGGCCCCAGGCCTCCGGCCCCCGGTGAGGGAGGTATCCGGGGCCATAGTAGCGCACCATCTCTTCCGGGTCCGGGGGATTGGACAGACGCAGCAGCCGACACCGCCGACAGCGGACCCAGCGGAAACGCTCCCCCCGGTCCGGAGCCAAGTGGGGAGGTGTCTCTACCACCACGGCGGAGGAGGAGGCACCGCAGAGGGGACAGTCCGTCCCGGTGGGAGGGGTCTGCTTCATGGGTGGAATCTAGTGAGGGGTGGCTGGTGAGGAGAAGGCGCTTCTTCCTCCCATCCATCTGTTCTCTCGTGCCCTGTAAAGGATCCGTATCGTCTCTTGGCCCCGACCCGTCCCTCCCCGTACGATTCTCCAGGGTCTGGCCCCTGACGCATCCCCCGCCGCTGATGGATCCGGCATGATCACCGGAGGTTCGCTCCCATGTTGCGCCCATTTCTTCTGCTCCTCCTCCCACTCCTCATCCCGGTTCTCTACGCTTGTCAGAAGGACGGCCCCGACGCCAGCGGGACTCGCCACCTGATCCAGAGCAAAGGGTCGGAGACCCTGTTGGATGTAGCCCAGGATTGGGCGGAGCACTACAGCCAGCTGAATCCGGGTGTGGCCATCGCCGTATCCGGGGGGGGATCCGGCTCCGGCATCTCGGCTCTCATCGAGGGAACGGTGGAACTGGCCCACGCCAGTCGCCGAATGCTGCCCAACGAGCGACGAGCAGCCCGGGTTCGGGGCGTGGAGCCCCGGGAATTCCTGGTGGGATACGATGCCCTGGCCGTCTATCTCCATCCCGACAATCCCCTGGATTCGGTGAGCACCGGTACGCTGGCTTCCCTTTTCGGCGGGGAAGGTCCCCTCCGGCCCTGGGAGAGTCTCGGCGTCCAGGTCCCAGGTTGTCCTTCAGGAGAAATCCATCCTCTGGGGAGAACCAACGTCTCGGGTACGTATGCCTATTTCCGGCAGGTGATCCTGGGGGAGGGCGGAGCCTACCGAACCGACCTGACCTCCATCCACGACGCCGCCGACCTGGCCCGCTCCGTGGCCCAGGACCCCTGTGCCATCGGCTACGGGGGGCTGGCCTTCGTTCAGGAGACCATCAAGACTCCCTGCGTGATGACCGACGACCTGGAATTCTGCGTGGGGGCCTCTGTGCAAACGGCCCTGGACGGCTCGTATCCCATCGCTCGGCCTCTCCTCATCTACAGCCAGGGACGGCCTGCCCCGGAGATCCAGGGGTACCTTGATTGGATCCGATCAGACGAAGGACAGTGCGTCCTTCAAGAGCACGGATACGCTCCCATTCGCTCCAAGCTCGACTGCACCGGGGTAACCGCCTCAGGCTGAGCACTCCTTCAAGGGGCTGTTCAACAAGGCGAGGGCGGCGAAGGAGAGCAACCCTACCCGCCGGTCCCGGTCCCGTTCTCGATGGTCAGAGCAGGGGTCGAATCCGGTCAGGGCCCGCAGATCCAGAAATCCACACCGTCTTCGCAGCAACGAATGCCCTCCGGCCCGTCTGCTGCTGCAAACACGGCGATTATTACCGTCTTCGCAGCAACGAATGCCTTCCGACCCGCCTGCTGCTGCAAACACGGCGTACAGGGCCCCCATTGCCCTCGGGGGTCCCCCCTGCCCTCGAATCGCAGCGGGGCCAGGCCGTCCCTCAGATTCGGCTTCCGACTGGGTTGTCCGGGGAACTCGGGCCCCAGGACCGATCAGAAAAGTAGGGATCCTTCAGTCAGCCCCGACCGGATCGGGAGTCAAAGCCCTGCGAACGGCGACAGCCAACTCCTCCTGCGAGAAGGGCTTGGACAGGAAGTGAACGCTGGCCTGGCTGATTCCCGTCCGGAGGACCTCGTCGTCGGTGTACCCGGACATGAAGAGGACCCGCATTCCGGGCCGGCGGGCCGACACCCTCCTGGCCAGGGCCTGCCCGTTCATCTCGGGCATCACCAGATCGGTGAGAAGCAGGTGGATGGTGTCCGGGTGGTCCTCGCTCAGGCGGAGAGCATCTGCCGGTCCCTCTGCGGCCAGCACCTGGTAGCCCTGGCGCTTCAGGAGGGTGGAGGTCAGATCCCGCACCAGCTCTTCGTCTTCCACGACCAGGATGGTCTCATCCCCTCCCTCCCGAGCTTCCAATGCCTTGTCCGACCGTGCTGCCCCCTCTTCCCCGGGCGGCGTACTGGGAAGGTAGATGAAGAAGGCGCTCCCCTCCCCCGGCAGACTCTCCACCCTGAGGTGGCCGTCCGATTGTTGCACGATGCCGTAGACCGTGGCCAGGCCGAGGCCGGTCCCTTTTCCCATGGGTTTGGTGGTGAAGAAGGGCTCGAAGATCCGTCCCTGGGTGTTGGCATCCATTCCCACGCCTGTGTCCTGGACCTTGAGCACGGCGAAGGGTCCTTCGGAGACCTCCGGTAGGATCATGTCTTCCTGGCCCACCCCACGAAGGAGACCGGTGGAAAGGGTCAGGGTTCCTCCGTCGGGCATGGCATCCCCGGCGTTGAGAGCCAGGTTCACGATGATCTGCTCTACCTGGCCCCGATCCGACGTGATCCAGACAGGGGAGGGGTGAAGGACCGTCTCCACACGGATGTGCTCGCCGATGAGGCGACGGATCATCTTCTCGATGGCATCGAGGACCTCGTTCAGATCCAGGAGCTCCGGGTTGAGGATCTGACTCCGACTGAAGGCCAGAAGCTGCCGGGTAAGGCGAGCTCCTCGCTCCGCGCTCATCTTGATCTCTTCCAACTCCTCCCTGGGTTCGCCTCGCTCCTCCGCTTCCAGGAGAAGGAGATCGGTGTTGCCCCGGACTGCGGTGAGGAGGTTGTTGAAGTCATGGGCCACGCCACCGGCGAGACGGCCCACGGCCTCCATCTTCTGAGCCTGCCGAAGCTGGTCCTCCCGCTCCCGCAGAGCCTCCTCGGCTCGACGAAGCTCGGAGATCTCCACCGCATATCCCACCACCCGCTCCACGTAGCCCACGGAACCCAGGATGGGCCCGAAGAGGGTGAGGAAGGTCCGCTGTTCTCCTTCCTGACCGATGGAGCCGGACACCTCCATCTGGGTGATCCGGTTCTCCATGATGCACCGGTGCAGGTTCGTGTTCAGGCGGGTCTGGGTGTCCTCGTCCACACCCGAGTGGTCCCAGAAGCGTTCAATGGGTGCCCCCAGGAGGGCCTGCCGCTTGACCTCGTCGGGCACGCCGGCCGGATTGATGTAGAGAAGGCGGTCCTCGGTGTCGATGACTGCCACCAGGGCCGGGATGTTGTCCAGAATCTGCTCCAGATCGCTGTAGGCCTGCTTGAGCTCGATCTGGGTCCCCTGGAGGTTTCGGACCATGGTGTTGAAGGCCCGGGCCAGGGTTCCCACTTCGTCGTCTCCATGCACGGGAACCCGAACGGAGAGATCGCCACCGGCGATGCGCTTCGCGGCATCGGCAATCCTCTGGAGGGGCCGGACGAAGAGGGTCATGGACAGGTAGCTGGCCACGATACCGATAAAGAGGATCACGGCGCTCACAAATCCCACCTGTCGACGCATCTTCCCCACCGCCGCGGCCAGGTCTCCCATATGGAGAGCGGCCCGGACCCGACCCAACTCTCGTCCCTGTTCTCCTGGCGGAAACCGGATGGAAGCCTGGGAGCAGTAGACCTGGAACTCAGGGATGATGCCCAGGCGGCCACCACAGGGATCCTGTGGCAGGTCCATGCCTCGATGGATCCGCTGGTCTTCCAGGAGCTCTCCGTCGGCGGTCATCACGGCGAAGTAGACCACCTCGTCGTTGGCCTTCGCCGCTGCCCGAAGCTGATCCCCGATATCCTCCCGCTGCCGGAAGAGGACGGCGGAGGACACGAAGACCGCCGCCATCTGGGTGACCTCCTCCGCCCGCACTTCCAGAGCGGCCTCCGCCTCGCGTCGCACCGTCAGGGGGAAGTAGAGATAGAGGAAGACGGTGATGGCCATCATCACACCACCGAAGAGGAACACCAGGCGCGCACGCATGGAACGGAAAGGCCCGAAGAGTCTCCGGAGGGTCCGAAGGGGATTGGCCCCGTTCATTCCGGCTCTCCGGCAGAAGGAAAGACCGCCAGCTTGAGGAGCTGGGATTTCAGCTCCACGCTGGCCTCCTCACAGGCCCTCTGGTTCACCTGGATCTGGTGTCGGACCGTCTCAACTCCCCCCTCCCCTCCTTCCACTCGCCTCCCCACCATTCCCATGGCCACCCCCTGCTCCACGTAGCCGGGCACCCCGGTGAGGGTGGGAAGCTCCTCCCGAGCCGCCTCCTCGAGAAGGGCGCCGAGAGCGGTGCCCACGGTCACGACCCAGAGGAAGTGCACGTTCTCCTCCCGGATGTGGCGGCGGAAGCTCACCGGGTCTCGGTAGGAAATGGGCTTGGCCCGGAGCCCGATCCAGTCGAAGGGGTTCGCCACGTCTCCGAAGGCAGTTTCGATCTCCTGCATCTCCTCAACGGATGCACCGTGGTCGGGTCCATAAGCGATACCCACCACCATTTCCAGGGTATCCTCGCCCATCCGTTCCATGAGCCGCCGGTCGAAGAGAAGGATCTTCAGGACCCCCTCCACCTGCTCACCCGGAGAAAGGGCTACTTCTTGGGTGGACGCATGGACCAGAGCCTGGCCAGCCGGCCCACTACCCCCCCCAGGACCGGGCTCCGGCGGTTGTCCGGAAAGGGGGGGAAGGAAGAGGAAGAAGAGAGGTAAGATGGGGAAAGGAATCCCACCCATACGAGAAGGGGATCTCCAGGGGATCCGGGAGATCGTTTCCCCGACCTGGTACCGATTCCGACTCACTCCTTCCCTCCCGGCTGCGGCGCTCCTCCCCTGCAAGCATGATCCCTGGGAATCATGCCTCTATCTCGACCCGTGGAGGAGTGGAGTTGAGGGGGTTTTCCAGGGTTGTGGTGGGATGTTCCCGAACTGTTACGGTAGCCCGGGACTTCCGTGGGCAGAGGGAGACCAGGAAAGCCCCTGGCTCTCGAGCTCAGCGCACGCAGTTTCGCTCGTAGTACTTGTCCAGCGCCTTGTCCGTGAGGATCACGAAGTCCCCAACCCCACCGAACTCCTCGTCATGGAAGGTCTCGAAGTCCTCCGTCACTTCCATGGCCACCACCAGCATTCGGGTCTCCGGACGATAGTGCCGAATCTGCTCCGGGATGCCCGTGAAGTTCTGGACATGGAAACCTCCCACCACATGAACGACCAGGGATCCGGGATTCATGTCCAGGAAGGAGGTGATGCTGTGGGCCATTGAGGCGTCCCATAGGGTCTGGGCCTGGAGTCCGTTTTCCATGAAATCGCCCATCATGTGAGAGGGCATTCCGTGAGGCGGCATCCCGTGGGGCGTCGTGTCGGCTTCTGTGGTGTCCGGGTGGACCGGGGGAGCCTCTACCTGGTGGGGTGGCATATCCGGGAGTTCGTCGGCCGTCGGGTCCGTTTCGTCGGTGGCCTCTCCCGGCGGAGGTTCGCACTGAGGCACCATGGGCATCTCACGCATGAGCGTCTCCCACTCCTGCCGGTAGGTGTCCGACGGCCGTGGGAAGGGCATGGGGGGAAGGAAGCTCATGGCCCAGGGGGAGAGGGCCTCCAGGGCCTGCCGCCCCAGGCGGCTCACCCGATTCACGTAGCGTCGGGGGGCATTCGCTGCGATGACCGGGATCCGGGCTTCCCTCGCCCGCTCCACAAGGGGCCGATAGTCCTCTTCGTAGTACCGAACGGCCCGGGCATCATCCACGAACTGAGACTCGGTGATCAGGCCCTCCAGGTACTCATTCACCACCGGCTGCACGTCTCGTTCGAAGAACTCCATGGAGAGGGCAACCCTGCGCAGCGCCCCGGACTCCGCCCCTCCCCCGTACCGCTCCAGGGCCCGACCCAGGAGCCGGTCCTGAATCCAGTGGCCCACCGGGTCCGTGTGGGTCTCTCCCAGCAAGAGGGCATCCGTCTCATCCAGGAGCTCCACGATGTCGTCCAGGGTGGCCGGCTCCCCGGCGCCGGTGAAAACCCGGAAATGCCCACGGTAGTCGGGTTCCTCCTGGTGGGGTGCGGCGGCCTTCTCCTGGGCTGAGGCGGGGGTCTGCGCCAAAGCAGCGACGGGGGAGGCCAGCAGCAGGCCGGTGGAGAGAAGCAGTGCGAAGGTCCTGCCGACGCCGGCCGGGGCTCCGGTTGCCGTCCGCGAAGGGAAACCCGGTTCCAGGATCCGGGCACGCCCATTCCGAGAGTGCATCTCAGGTCTCATGTCACCTCATCCGGTGGTGTGGTGTGTACCAGAATGTAGGCCCCGGGAGGGGATCTCCAACAGCCGGAGGGAACGGGAAGAGACCATGACCCTGGAAATCAACGTCTGGACCGTCCTGGCCGCCGCGTTCATCACCGCCGCAGCCACGGGCCTGGGAGCTCTGCCCTTCCTGGTGGTCCAACACTTCAGCAAACGATGGCTCGGCATCTTCCACGCCGTTGCCGCCGGATTGATGCTGGCGGCCAGCCATGGACTCATCACGGAAGGAACGGACCTGGATCCCCTTCTGACCATGGTCGGGATGGGTACCGGCCTTCTCCTCATCAACCTGGCCAACAGACTCATCCACCGCTCCCATACCCCCGACATCGCCGAGCTATCCGGAGGAAATGCACGCAAGGCCCTTTTGATCCTGGGAGTGATGACCGCTCACTCCTTCGCCGAAGGTGTGGGCCTGGGCGTCTCCTTCGGGGGAAGCGAGCAACTGGGCGTGTTCATCACTTCCGCCATCGCCATCCACAACATCCCCGAGGGGATCGCCATAAGCCTGGTCCTCATCCCCCGGGGGGCAAGAGTGTGGAAAGCGGCTGGTCTGAGCATCTTCACGAGCCTGCCTCAGCCCCTCATGGCGGTTCCGGCCTTCCTCTTCGTCCTGGTCTTCGAACCCTGGTTGCCCCTGGGTCTGGGGCTGGCGGGGGGCGCCATGATCTGGATGGTGGTGGCGGAGATTCTGCCCGATGCCCAGGAGAACACCTCCGGGGCCACCGCAGGCACCGCCCTGGTTCTGGCCTTCCTGGTGCTCCTGGCCCTCCAGGAGTACGCGTTGTGACTTCAGGAGTACGTGTTGTGACTTCGGGCGGGTGCAGGGTGACTTCGAGAGGTGAACTACCGGCCCGTCAAATCCCCGGGCAACATCTCAGCCCGTCGGACGCCCGTGGGAGGGGACTCGAGAACCACAGGCGCATCTCGGAGATCTATCCCCTGCGCCCATGGGTAATCAGGCCTACGACGATCCCGAGGATTCCCCCGATGAGAATGCTCCAGTGCACTGCCAGCGTCCGCAGGAAGCTCCCGCCCACCCAGGACACGGGGGGGAGTAGCATGGCCGACAATGTCGCCGCCGTTCCAAGGACGTACCCAGCCACACCTCCCCAGAACCCGGCCTTTCCCCGGATTCCACGCCCCCGCAATCTCTGCCCCAGATACAGTAGCAGAGCAGGGACTCCCAGGAGGCCCGCGAGAAAGGCGATCCGGAATAGTAGAGCCAGCGTCTCGCCCATCACACTCGACTCTTCGGATAGAGCCAGAGCCAGTAGCCCGTCACCACCAGGAGCAGGAGCACCCCTGCCGCGGCATCGCTCAGGAGAACCCACAGGTCGCCGAAGACCCCTCCCGAATGAAGATTCTCCAGGAACTGATCGTTCCGTTCACCTACCCGGAGCACCTCGCCGGAAACCACGTCCAGCGTGACTTCGGTGATGCGGCGGTCGTCGAAACGCACCTTGACGATCCCGTCTCCCGGGCGAACGTCCATCCGACCCACGCCCGAACGGGCCACCTCCGGCGGCACGGCCGATATCGCTCTTCTCCTGAGGGTCGAAAGGGGCAGGGCGGAGGAGAACTCCCCCGACGGTTCGTGAGAGACCTCGGGCATCAACCCCAGGGCCCGCTTGTGGTTCAGGGAGATTCCCGTGATAGCCAGAACCAGAATGAAGACCGAGGCGGGAATCCCGATCCAGAGATGGACATAGAAAACGGCTCGGGCCAATCGTCGAGGGCCCCGCACCCTACGTGGGGAAGGGGATGAAGATCCGGCAGGGCGGGTGCCTCCGCTTCTTTCTGGCTCTCTCACACTCACTCTTCCTGGCGTTCGCTGAAAACGGCGTGCATCACTCTTCCTTCGGGATGAACCCCATCCCCGGGCCATGGATTGATCCGACCGCCTCCAACCACCGATTCACACGACAAAGGACCGGCCAACCTACGTCCCGGTCCCTGAGGTCTCAAGCCGGGCACCCCGTGTCTCTTCTGTTGATCATGGCTCCGAACCTCTCCCCTCTTCTCCTCCCGGTCCAGCGGCGTCTCCTGGTCTCCCAAGACATCTCCCCGGAGACGCCCTGCCCGCTCTCCGCCAGCATCAGCAACTGGCAGGTGGCCGCGTGGATCCGTAGAGGATCCCGGACCCGAGCACCCCGGTCCTCTCAGAACCTGCCAAGCCTCGCCACCGCGCCCGTGGGGCGGGGGCCCTACGGGAAGAAACGTGGGTGAGCCCGTTTCTCAGAAGCCCCCTCACCGGCCCCTGCGGACCGGACGACACCGAAAGAAACGGGGCGCCGGCGGGTCTTGTTTCTCAGAAGGCCTTCCGGGGCCACGGCATGAAGCGTTGGGACGGATTCCGGTGCCAAGCCCCTGTCGGATTGGGGCGGGAGACCAGGACCCACCGCAGCATGACACATCGGGACGGGTTGAGGCGGGAGTAGCGAGCTCCGGTACCCGCTGGGGCACGAGGCCGTGGAACGGATTGCCGTGGGAGTCGCCGGGTCCATCGCGGCAGGAGGCGCCAGGACGGTTTGGGCGGGACGCGCCGGGGCCGACCCCGGGAGGAGGCGCTGGAATCGGGCCCGGAAGCAAGAGCCGAGACGGATGGCCCTGATATCCGTTGTCAGTGGGGCAGATCGATCTCCGGCTCATCCGGATCGGGCCGATAGAGAACGGCGGTGCGGCCGATGGTCTGCACCACTTCCGCATCCTCCACGCCCTCCTGAATCCTGTCCGCCGCTTCCCGGACGTCTTCCGGCGCCCCTTCCAGGACCTTCACTTTCAGAAGCTCCCGGGTGTTGAAGGCTTCCTGGACGGTGGTGAGAAGGGCCGGAGTCACGCCCTCTGTCCCCACCTGGATCACGGGCTTCAGGTGGTGGGCCAGGGAGCGTAGATGGGCCCGCTGCTTGGAAGTGAGGGAAGTCATGAGAGCTCCTGCAGTCCTTTCGGGTCTTCGGGTCCGGTGGAGTCCGGTCTTCGGGTCCGGTGGAGTCGGGAGAATGCACTCCGGCTCTGCCCCGTATTCCTGGAGGGCTGCTGAACAAGGTGGGTGAGCCACGTTCCCAGCGCCACGGCTCCAGATTCCTGGCGCACCTATCTTCAACGGAGCATCTTCTTCCCCATGGCCCGGGAAACCTCTCACGAGTCGCACCGCAAGCCGGCTTTGATCGGCGCGGTCCTGGCGGACCGGTATACCGTGCAGAAGATCATCGGCCAGGGCGGGATGGCCACGGTCTACGAGGCCCTGGATTCCCGGCACGACCGCCGGGTGGCCCTCAAGGTGTTCCACAGCGACCTGGCCGCAACCGTGGGAGAAGATCGGTTCCTCCGGGAGATTCGCATCACCGCCGGCCTGAACCACCCCCACATCCTTCCCCTCCTGGATTCGGGTGTAAGCCACGGGCTCCTGTACTACGTCATGCCCAGGGTCACGGGAGGCTCTCTCCGTGATCTTCTCGCCTCCGGCGCCCGGATCCCCCTGGAGGCCGTGGTCCGAATCGCCAGGGAGGTGGCCTCGGCCCTGGAGTACGCTCACCGCCGAGGTGTGGTGCACAGAGACATCAAGCCGGAGAACATCCTCTTCAGCGAGGGCCTGGCCGTGGTGGGGGACTTCGGCATCGCCCGGGCTCTGGACGCGGGTCCCCGTCCAAAGATGACTCGCACCGGCATGGCGGTGGGCACCCTGGGATACATGAGTCCGGAACAGGCCCTGGGAACCGCGGACCTGGACGCGCGCACCGATGTCTACAGCCTGGGATCCGTCATCTACGAGATGCTGGTGGGAGAGACACCGGCCTCCTGGCCCGGACCCGAAGACGTCCGATTGGGACGTCTGGACGACGTGCCCCCGGAGCACCGCCGCCGTCTGGACACCCTCCCCGGCCGGGTGGAGCAGGTCTTGGCCCGGGCCCTGGCTCTCCGGCCAGCAGACCGCTTTTCCCGACCCGGAGAGCTGGCGGAAGCTATCGTTGCCGCCAGCGAGCGCACGACATCCTTCAGCGACGATCAGGTGAAGGAGCTTCTTGACCGGGCCGCAGAGCTCCAGGCCCGGGAGCCGGAGCGGGTGCCGGAGGGGGGTCTCACCATCGGCGCCGTGGAGCAGGTGGCGGCCCAGATGGGTATTCCCCCGGAGCATGTCCGGGAGGCTGCACGTCAGTTGGAGCGCCGGGAGCCCGGCGCCCTTTCTCCCCAGGCAGAGAAGCTCTGGTTGAAGCCCCGGCGAGACAAATGGGACCAGGTGGTGGTGGATGGGACCCTGGAAGGAGAAGTCCCCGAGTCCGCCTATCCGGCCATGGTGGAGGAGATCCAGTCCCGTCTGGAAATCGTCGGACACGCATCGCTCCTGGCCGGCTCCATGACCTGGAGCCCGGCGACCCAGGCGGAAGGCAGCCGCCGCGTGCTCGTGTCCGTGACGGCTCGAGAAGGACAGAGCCGGGTTCGCGTGGAAGAGAAATACGAGATCGCCGGATTCAAGCGGGCCTTCCTGCCTCTCGGCGCACTCCTGGGGATCGCCCTGGCCGCGATCATCGGCGGTCTCCTGGGCCTGCCCGACGGCGTCCTCATCCCCGGCGCAGCCCTGGGCCTGATCGGCGCCGTCTGGTCCGTGATCCAGTTCGAGGCCAACACCCGTCGCCCGGAGCTCGAGGAGTTGACGAATCGCCTCCTGGAAATGGCAAACGGCGCGATCCGGACCCAATCGAATGCACCGTTCCACGGAACGAACAGCCATCCTGTTCCACGTCCGGAAGGCCCGCCGCCGGACATCGTTCAACCCGAAGACTCAGAGAATCCGTCATGACCACCGTCCGAGCCTATGCCGGCCTGGCCCGAGCGCCGTTCCTTCTCCTTCCCGTCACTCTGGTAGTCTGCGGAGCCGGGGCGGCCGCTGTGGAGGGAACGCTCCGTGCTCTGCCCACGGTCCTGGCCCTGGTGGGTCTGGTGGCGACCCACATCGCCGTCAACGCCCTGAACGAGTGGAGCGACATGCGCCGGGGCATCGACCTGAAGACCCGGCGCACTCCCTTTTCCGGAGGAAGCGGGACCCTTCCCTCCGGGGCGGCTTCCACGGAGGCGGCCCTGGGTCTGGGTCTGGTCTTCGCCGCCGTGGGCCTGGCCATAGGCCTCTGGTTCCTCTGGGCGATCGGGTGGGTGTTCCTGCCCTTTCTCCTGGTGGGAGCCGTCTTCGTACTGGGCTACACCGACGCCCTGGCCCGCTTGGGGGTCGGGGAAGTGGCCGCTGGCCTGGGTCTCGGTGGGTTGCCGGTGGCCGGCACGGCCCTGGTGCAGGACGGAACGCTGGGCGGGGTGGCCGTGGCCGCCTCGGTGCCGGCCTTCCTCATGACCTTCAACCTCCTTCTGCTGAACGAGTTTCCGGACGAGATCCCGGACCGGGAGGGTGGCCGCAAGAACCTGGTCATCCTCCTGGGACGGAAGCCGGCAGCCTGGGTCTATGCCGGAGCGGCCCTCCTGGTGCCCGGGTGGATCGTTCTGGCGGTGGTGCTGGGCCTGTTGCCCTACTGGGCTCTTCTTGGAGCCCTTCCTTCCGTCCTTCTCATCCAGCCCCTCCGGTGGGGGTTTGGAGACGTCACCGTCGATGTGCCGGTGCCGGCCCTGGGCGCCAACGTGATCTGGAACCTGGCCACGAACACCCTGCTGGGCCTGGGATTGCTCCTGGCGGCGTTCCTCTGACTGACGCCTCCCTCAACCGAACCCCTTTTCCGGGTCCGGTTTATCTAGGTCCGAATTTCGGGACGGCAGTTCCTGCGGCTCGTACACCATCGACCCATCCGCACTCACACATGACAACCTGGACTCGACCAACGATGAAGTCCCTTCCAGACGGAGGACATCCCATGCGCATCGCGAACCTTCGACGTACCTGGAGGATCCTCCGGAACGTCTCCGCGACCCTCCTTCTCCTTCCCCTGGCCCTCTTCGTGTCGGCCTGCGAGAACCCCGAGGCCCAGGCTCCGAGCAGCACCTCCTTCGAGGATGCCCTGCAGAGCCTGGACAGCCTGGAGCTCATCGGCCACGTGCAGACCCTGGCTTCCGACGTCTACATGGGACGAGCTCCCTCCACTCCCGGGGAGCGGCAGACCCTGGACTACCTGGAGGAGCAGTTCCTGGCCCTGGGCTTTCGGCCCGGTGGAGAGCCCGGCGTCGTGGAGGGAATGGAAGGTCGCCTGTGGACGCAGGAAGTTCCCCTGGTCTCCATCACCGCCGACCCGGCCATGGGTCTGACCATCACCGGGAACGGGGCCACCCGGGAATTCGCCTACGGCGATGACTTCGTGGCCAACAGCCCGAAGGCCATACAGTCCGCGGAATTGGACGCCTCGGAGATGGTCTTCGTGGGCTACGGGATCGTCGCTCCGGAATATGACTGGAACGACTACGAGGGAGTGGACGTGGAAGGGAAGACGGTGGTGGCCCTGGTGAACGACCCCGGCTTCGCCACCAAGGACACCGCCCTCTTCCAGGGCAATGCCATGACCTACTACGGCCGCTGGACCTACAAGTACGAGGAGGCGGGCCGGCAGGGGGCCGCCGGCATCCTCCTGGTGCACCAGACCGAGCCCGCCGCCTACGGCTGGGCCACGGTGAGAAACAGCTGGACCGGCACCCAGTACTCCCTGGTGGAGATGGGCGATGAGGGTGTGACGGTGGACGTGGAGGGGTGGATCAGCCTCCCCACCACGGAAGCTATCTTCGCCCAGGCGGGCATGGACTTCCAGGAGATGCAGGAGACGGCCCTGCAGCGGGACTTCGAAGCCGTGCCCATGGACCTTCAGGCCTCGGTGGCCTTCGACAACACCGTGGAGGAGTCCATCTCCCACAACTTCTTCGCCCGTCTGGACGGAAGTCTCCGGGCCCGGGAGATCATCCTCTTCATGGGCCACTGGGATCACTTCGGCATCGATCCCAGCCTGGAGGGGGATTCCATCTTCAACGGGGCCCGGGACAACGCCAGCGGAATCGGCGCCATGCTGGAGCTGGCCGAGGCCTTCGGCCGCCTGGATCCGGCTCCTCAGCGATCCATCGTCTTCATGGCCACCACGGCCGAAGAGCAGGGGCTCTTGGGCTCGGAGTTCTACGCCCGGAACCCCATCTATCCCCTGGAGCAGACAGTAGCGGCCATCAATATCGACGCCCTGCCTATCTGGGGGACCACGAACGACTACGTGGTGGTGGGCCACGGCAAGTCGGAGCTGGACGCCTACGTGGAGCGGGCCGCCGAGGCCCAGGGCCGGATGGTGGAACCGAATCCGGAGCCGGAGAAGGGATCCTTCTACCGCTCGGATCACTTTCCCCTGGCCAGGGTTGGTATCCCGGCCCATTACGGGAACGCCGGCTTCGATATCATCGGTGAGGGCGAGGAGTACGGTCGCAGCGTCTCCGACGAGTGGAGCGCCCAGCACTACCACCAACCCAGCGACGAGTACTCGGAGGACTGGGCCATGGGCGGAGCCCTCCAGGACATGGAGCTCTGGTTCCGGATGGGCGTGGATCTGGGCTATTCCAACGAGTTCCCGAACTGGCACGAAGGGACGGAGTTCAAAGCGGCCCGGGACGCCATGTTCCAGCAGTAGGTAGGCTCTCTCCCCCTCCATCAGGGGACCGGTCCGGGGCCGAGCCTGGCCTCGGGCCGGTCTTTTTCTCTTTTCCCACCGGGTCCTTGGGTGGTAAGCTGTCCCCTGGAACGACGCTATTCCCCCGCCAACACGGAAGTCGAAGCCCCTTTGTGGGAGACCCCTTCATGGAGGAGCCATGTCCATCCCACGCATGACGCCACCTGGACGGACGGTCCCGGGCCTGAGGATCGCCACGACGCTCATGGCAGCCGTGGGGCTGTCGTTGGGATGCGAGTCCGCCGCCGAGGCCCCTGGCGATTTCGGGCCTCCGGAGCTCCCGGTCTCCGCCGACGAAATCCAGGAAGCCCTGGAGACCGTCTCCATGGAAAACGTGGTGAGGCACGTCCGGGTCCTGGCCTCCGACGCCTACGGAGGTCGGGCTCCGGCCTCCCCCGGAGAAGAGAAGACCATCGAGTACCTGAGGGAGCAGTTCGCCGCCCTGGGGCTGGAGCCCGGGGGCACCGGCGGGACCTGGGTGCAGGAGGTACCGCTGGTCTCCATGACCGCCGACCCAGCCATGACCCTCACGGTCTCCGGCGGCGGACAGAGCCGGGCCTTCGCGTACGGTCCGGACTTCATCGCCTGGACGACCCGGGTGGTGGAGGAGGTGACGGTGGTCGACGCGCCTCTGGTCTTCGTGGGCTACGGCATCGTGGCGCCGGAGTACGGCTGGAACGACTACCAGGGCGTGGACGTGGAAGGGAAGACGGTGGTGGTGCTGGTCAACGACCCGGGCTTCGCTACCCAGGACGAAGCCCTGTTCCGGGGCAACGCCATGACGTACTACGGTCGATGGACCTACAAGTACGAGGAGGCGGCCCGGCAGGGGGCC
This sequence comes from uncultured Gemmatimonadaceae bacterium, assembly GCA_964652625.1. Classification (GTDB taxonomy): domain Bacteria; phylum Gemmatimonadota; class Gemmatimonadetes; order Longimicrobiales; family Gaopeijiaceae; genus CAZZEL01. The sequence goes on along the minus strand of CAZZEL010000015.1, from coordinate 21,372 downwards.
GCCGGGGTTCTCCTGGTCCACGAGACCGCTCCGGCATCCTACGGTTGGGCCACCGTACAGAGTTCATGGTCGGGCCCCCAGTTCGACCTGGTGGCCGAGGACGACAACATGAGCCGGGTCCCCTTCGAGAGTTGGATCAGCCAGGAGACGGCCCGAGCCATCTTCGCCCAGGCCGGAATGGACTACGAAGCCATGAAGGCCGACGCTCAGACCCGGGACTTCCAGGCCGCCCCCATGGACGGGCTCGCCGCATCCATCCGTATCCGGAACGAGATTCGCCGATCCACGTCCCACAACTTCCTGGCCCGGCTGCCGGGCTCGGAACGGCCCCAGGAGGTCATCCTCTACATGGGCCACTGGGATCACCTGGGCACGGACCCGGGCCTGGAGGGAGACTCCATCTTCAACGGGGCCGTGGACAACGCCAGCGGCATCGCCGCTCTCCTGGAGTTGGCCCAGGCCTTCACCACCCTGGAGCCGGCACCGGAGCGCTCCATCATCTTCCTGGGCACCACGGCGGAGGAGCAGGGCCTGTTGGGTTCGGACCACTACGCCCGAAACCCCGTCTATCCCCTTGAGGAGACGGTGGCGGCCATCAACATCGACGCCTTGAGCATCTTCGGCCCCATGAACGACTTCGTCCTGGTGGGCTACGGGAACTCGGAACTGGACGACTACGCCCGTTGGGCAGCCCGGGACCAGGACCGGGTGGTGAAGCCGAATCCCCACCCTGAGCGGGGGTCCTTCTACCGCTCGGACCACTTCCCCCTGGCCCGGGAGGGCGTCCCCGCCCTCTACGGCCACGCCGGGCTGGACCACGAGGAGCGGGGAGAGGCGTGGGCCCGGGAACGCTCCCAGGCCTGGACCGCAGGTCACTACCACCAGGTCACGGACGAATACGACGAGAGCTGGGACCTGAGGGGTGCCGTGGAAGACATCGCCCTCTGGTTCCGGGTGGGCCTGTACATGGCCTACACCGACCATTTCCCCGAGTGGAACCAGGGAACGGAGTTCAAGGCGGCACGGGACCGGATGATGGCGGAGCGCTGAGCCTCGCCGCCGCTTTCTCCCCGGCGGTCCCATCGGACTCTTCGCCGAACCCAGCTCCCGAGCACCCGGCCCGGACGGGGGCTTTCCTCCTTTCATCCCATCCGGGGAGTGGGGCAGAAAGGGCTCGCCGAGTCCCTATCGCCACCAATCGCTTACGTCCGTCCCCGCCGGAGCCGTGCGCCGGATGCGCTGGGCCATCTCCGGCAGGAACCGCTGGTACACGGTGAGCCGCTGAATCCGCAGGGGCTGATCATGGACCCCGGTCCAGCAGTGCTCATAACGGTCCCCGTACTCGATGTGCCCATCGTAGTAGGGGTCCGTGGTGCTCTCCAGAAAGTCCTCCATGAGATAGACCGCGTTGTTCAGGTGCCAGCTGTCCATGTCCCCGGTGTAGATCCGTAACTTGCCCACCAGCTTGGGGCCAAGGGTGGCCCAGTCCCGCTCCAGGATGTGGCGGAGGTCGTAGTTCTCTCTCCAGTACTCCGCCACCTGGTGGTCCATGTCTCCGGTGAGGGGATCCCAGATGGGGGCCGGATAGCCGTCCTCACCCACGGGGCTGTACACGGCCTGCCAGATGTGCCACTGCTCCCCGGACCGCCCTTTGCTGCCCAGGACCATCTCCCAGTGGTTGTCCTCCTCCACGGTGACGATGGGATGCCCCAACCAGTTCCGGCCCGAGGGCTTGGGGGTCCGTTTCCAGTCGCTTTCCATGAAGTAGGCGTTGTCGTCCTCGTAGATGTCGATGATCTCGTACTGACGGAAGTCCACGGCGTCGGGACAGAAGGACCAGACCCCATTGAACTCCTCAGGGTAGAAGATCTGCTGGCCCAGCACTTCCCATCCTCCGGTGGAGCCTCCGAACATCACACGGGCCCACCCCTGGCCGATGCCCCGGAACCGCTGCTCCACGTAGGGGATGAGCTCCTCCACGATGGCGTCCCCGTAGGGCCCCACGTTCGCCGAGTTCACGGCATAGGAGTCGTCGTAGAAGGGGTTGGGATGTTCGATCTTCATCACCAGCATCCGGGGGAAGTCGTCGGAGACCCAGCGCCGGTACAGGTCATAGGCGTATTCGGCCCGGGTCCGGTCGTAGCCTTCCAGGTCGCCGGTGGGAGGCGTGGTCCGGAACTCGCCGAAGCCGCTGGGAAAGTGGCCGTGATGGATGGCCAGGGGATAGCGGGCGTCCGTGTTCTCCTCGAACCCTTGGGGTAGAAGCACGTAGGCCCCCAGGTACATGGGCCGCCCCCAGAACTCGCTCAGCAGGTCGCTCTGGATGCGGATGTGCTTGACCCAGGGCGTGTCTTCGGGCTCGGGGATGGGTGGGATCTCCTCCTCCAGACTGAGCTGCACCGTGCCGCCCCGGGCCGGATCCAGTCGGACCATCCGGGGGGTGCTGTAGAAGTTCCCGGGCTTGCTGTTCCAGTGCTGCCCCTCTCCCCGGTCCGGAGGGAGCTTCACCGTGTGGCCGTCGCTCCGCTGAAAAGTCTCGTAACGATTGAGGAGGGCCTGGACGTAGTACTCCCCCGCCGGGAGCTCGTCCAGACTCGAGACCGGGAAGCCGAAGGTGGAGCCGTCCAGCACCGCAGCTACACCGGGCTCCAGGCCCTCCACGTCCATGCCGAAGCCGGGCTGGGTCCCGGGGCTGTAGATCCGGTACTGGAAGCGGGGCTCGGCCTCGTCGTTGTTGGCCAGGATGAGGATGATCCGACCGTCCTGGGGCTCGGCGCTCCGCTCCTCGGGGAAGGAGATCTCGAATCGAAGGCCTTGGGAGGAGCCGTCCGGAGCGCAGGCCCCCGCCGGTCCGAGGAGGAGGACGGCGGCCAGGAGAAGGAGGGGCAAGCGGAGCCGACGAGAGCACGCCATGGGTCACCTGTCTTTCGCAAAAGGAACGCAGGAGAGACCGGGACGAACCCGGCCCCTCCCGCGATATCTGTCGATCCTGTTGTCCCTGCGTTCGAGGCCGGGGCCCAGGACGCCCCGACCATCGCTCCGGGTGCCGGTCAGGGCCCCGTCAGGGGTTGATGTTCGGGTTGTTCAGGTACTCCACCTCGGGCAGAGGGAAGCAGATCTGATTGCTGAACTCACCTCCATGGGGAAAGGGCGTCCCCGGAGCGGGGATCAGGTCCAGGTTGAACCGCTCCAGGTCCTGCATGTGTTGGCCCTCCAGGAAGAGCTCGGCGCTCCGCTCGTAGATGAGCTGCTCCCGGATCTCGGCAGCACTCGTGCTGGAGAACTCCCCCAGGCCCACCCGGTCATGAAGGGTGTTGATGATGTCCACGGCCTCCTGGAGCTGGTTGTTGTCCAGGGCCACCTCCGCCAGGATGAGCTGGGCTTCCTCCCAGGTAGCCACCGGGACGGGAGCGTCCAGGCTCGAGTACTTGGGGGTGGACCAGATCTCGATCTGGGTTCCGGGGCCCAGCAGCCCCAGGTCCATGGCCTGGACCCGGGGATCCGGCTGCCCCTGGAACGTCATGTTCCGGTACATGGGCTCCACCGTGGCCATGAGCTCCCGTTCCATGAGGGCAAAGATCTTGTTCTCCGTGGAGGCGTCCTGGCTGGAGTAGGCGAACTCGAAGGAGAAGCCCTCCGGTACCAGGGCGGCATCCGACGCCGCACCGCCCCCGTCGCCCATGTTCAATCGGGCTCGGGCCCGACCCACCCGGGCCAGGTTCAGGATCTCGTCGTCTCCCACGGCCGTGGCGGCCTCGATGGCACGGGTGAAGCGATCCTCAGCTTCAGCGAAGACCTCGTCGGGCATCATCTCCGGCCCCAGGTCCAGGGCGATGGAGCACATGCCCTCCCCCATGAGGGTGAGGCTGTAGCCGGACATGGCCGCCGCCGTCGCCGTGAGCTCCGTCCGGTTGGGCACCTGCTCGTCGCCCCATTCGTCCAGCCGGCTCAAGGCGTCATCGGCCATCCACCGGGCCGTGGAAAGGGGTTCGTAGACATTGGGCGCCGTGCCTGCGCAGTCCCCGGTGGCATACATGCTGGTCCAGCCCGTGGGCTCGAAGACCCGGCCATCGTACCACACGTAGGAACCGCCGCCGGTGTCCCCACCCACGCCCCACTCGTTCCCCACATAGGCGCCGGCTGAGATGAAGTGGACCAGGGCACAGCGGAAGTCGTTCACCGCGCTGTTGACCAGGAGGTCAGCGTTCGCGGGGTTGTCCAGATCCTCCGCGGCCACCTGGGAAGGGGCCTCCACGGAGATCAGGTCGTCCAGGGTGTTGCAGGATGTGAGCGGCAAGCTGAGTCCTATGGCCAGGACCAACCACCGCGTGAAGCGAAACGCCGGAATATGGCCTAGCATCGTGGTTCCTCCTGATTGCGAGATCATGGGATGCACCTTCATCGTTCTCGTTCCTTCCCGTTCCTTCCGCATCATGGGCTAGTAGCCCAGGTTCACGGTGAAGGTGAACTGCCTCAGTGGAGGTAGGATGCTCTGGTCGTTGGGCTCCGAGACCGTGTTCGTGATGTCCACGATCTCCGGATCCAGACCCGGATAGTCCGTCCAGGTCCCCAGGTTGCGTCCACCCAGGCTGATCCGCCCGGACGACGCTCCCATCCTGGCCAGCCAGGCTTCGGGGAGGGTGTACTCCACCGAGAGCTCCCGGAATCGGGCGAAGCTCGATTCCTGGATCCACCAGTCGAACTCGTTCCAACCCCCGTTCTGGGCGGCTACCACGGCCCGGGTATCGAACCGCTCCGGGTAGTGGTTGATCTCGCAGTTCTGCCGCCAGGCGCAGCGGTTCCAGCGATCCGTCAGGTACTTGGACTGTCCCATCTGGAAGTCCACCAGGCCCCGGACCCGGACCTGATCGAAGAGGGTGAAGGTGGTATTGAAGGACCCCTCCCACTCCGGCGTGGGCTGCCCCTGGTAGACCCAGGGAGCGTCCTCGCAGGCGATGGCGCCTCCCTCTCCGTCGGCACACATCATGTTGATGGCGTTTCCATCGGCATCCAGCTCGGCGCTGAGGACGGTGGCGGCGAAAAAGGATCCCACCGGATAGCCCTCCTGATGCCGGGTGGTCCAGCCGATGTCCAGCCAGCCGTCGATGCCCAGGTCCGTGATCTCGTTGTTGTTCGTGTTGAAGCTCAGGGCCAGATCCCAGTCGAAGTCCTCCGTGTCCAGGACCAGGGCGTCCATGCCGACCTCGAAGCCCGTGTTCTTCACCTCCCCCACGTTCACGAACTGACTGCCGGCGAAGCCGGAGGAGGGAGCCACGTTCCGGGAGAGGATGGCGTCGGTGGTCCTCTGGTTGTAGTAGGTGAAATCCATCCCGATGCGATCGTCCAGCATCCTCAGGTCGAAGCCCACCTCGATCTCCTTGCCTCGCTCGGGACCCAGGTCCGGGTTCCCCGCGGCCTGCGGGGTTACGGCGGCTTCGCCCCTGGGATCCGGGCGGGCCTGGAAGGTCCGAATGGCGGCGAAGGCGTCGGGCTGCTGGCCCGACTCACCGTAGGCGCCCCGGAGGCGGAAGGAGTTGACCAGGTCCAGGTTCCAGAAGTCCTCCTCGCTCAGGACCCAGGACCCGCTCAGCTTGGGGTAGTAGACCAGGTCGAAGTTCTCACCGAAGGCGCTGTTGTCGTCGGCCCGGATGGCCGCGGTGAAGAAGAGCCGGTCCTTCCAGCCCACCTGCTCCTGGAGGAAGAACCCCACGGTGTTGTTTTCCACGAAGTCGTCCCGGCCCCGCTGATACGTGCCGGCTCCGGCGATGGTCTTCACGCCGGTGGCGGGGAATCCCTGCCCCTCGGCCTCCATGAACTCGATGGACTTCTGGTAGATCTGGAAGCCCCCGGAGGTGTTGCTGGCCAGGTCTTCGGTGACGGGGAGGGAGATGGTCCCGGTGTACTCCACCGTGGTGTAGAGGACCTCTTCCCGGTCCACCGACTTGCTCCCGGCGGCGAACTCCGGCGAGAAGAACTGGGCGTCCTGCTCACCCAATCGGGGGGTGTAGTCCGAGATCTCCTGGTCGGTGAAGTCCAGGCCTCCGGTGAGACGCTGGGTGAACCACTCCGTGGGGCTGTGCTCGAAGGTGATGCCTCCGGTGACCCGATTCACATCCTGGTTGTAGTGATAGGCCCGGTACAGGGTCTCCGGCGGCGCCGTCTGCCACCCCCTCCGGGGATCGTCCAGCGTGGCGGGGCTGCCCCGCTGCAGGGAGGGCAGCACGCCCGCGTTCCCCATCATGGGGAGCCGGTAGCGGCTCACCACGATGCCCGTGTTGGCGCTGATCTTCAGGTCAGGATTGGGGGAAGCGGAGAGGTTCAAGCGGGTGTTGAACTTGTGGCCGTCGTTGTCCGGCGTGACCCCCTTGTCGAAGGTACCGCTCCCGGAGAGGTAGTACTGCAGGTCCCCGGTGCCGCCGCTGACGCTGAGGTTGTAGAACTGATTGTGGGCCGTCTCGAAGATGGGGGTGCCCCGGGCCTCCTCCAGCTCCACCATGTTCGCCGAGAGCACCTGCCCCGACGGGTTGGTCCAGTAGTTCGGATCCAGGCGGCCCGCGGCGTCGTTGAAGTAGCCGATCCCCTGGCGCATGGTGAAGCTCCAGCGGGCCGGCCCCCCGGTCCCCTTCTTCGTGATGATCTGGATGACCCCGTTGGAGGCCTCCGTACCGTAGAGGGTGGCCGCCGCCGGCCCCTTGATGACCTCGATGCTCTCGATGCTCGAAGGATCGATGTCGTCCAGGCGGGAAACGGCTGGGTCACCGAAGCCCCCGGTGAGCCGGTTGTTCACCCGGATTCCGTCCACGTAGATCAAGGGCGCATCGCTCACTTCCCGGAGGCTGGAGCGTCCACGGATGCGGATCTCCGAGGAGGTGCCGGCGACCCCGGACCCCTGCTGCACCACCACGCCGGTGGCTCGCCCGTTGAGGAGGGAGGAGACGTTGTCGATGGGCATGGTCTCGGCCGCCTCCCCACTCACCTGGGACACGGCGTTCCCCAAGACCTTCTTCCGGGTGTCACCCGCCGTCCCGGTGACCACCAGCTCCTCCAGCTCCAGGGCCGCCTGACCCAGGATGATCCGGAGATCCGTGGTTCCCACCTGAGCCTGGACGGTCTCGGTACCGTAGCCCATCATCACCACCCGCAAGGTGACCTCCGTGCCGCTCACGCCCCGGATCAGGAACCGGCCGGACTGGTTCGTGAGGCTTCCCAACTCCGTTCCTTCCACCACCACCTGGGCTCCGGCCAGGGGCTCCATGGTGTTCCCGTCCAGGACGGTCCCTCCCACCACGCCCGTCTGGGCAGCCAGATCTCCGGCCCCGGAAGGGGCCGCTGGCCAGAGAAAGGCGAGAAGAAGGAGCAATCGTGCTGTTGAAGGGAGGCGGAGGGTGTTCAAAAACGATCGAGGTATCATGGGGACCTCCATTCTGTGGTGGCGCGTACCGCATTCGTGGAATCTTCCAGTACCCAGCACAGGGAGCATAGGGAGACCGACGCGCCTGGGTATGCGGCCTCTTCCGTCCTGATCCGGGGTTCTTTCGAGGAATGTGGTGGCGATTGAATTTCCAACATGTGACGTTCCCGGGAGAAACGTCAAATCTCCGATGGGAACGCTGCCTCGGATTCCCGGAACCAGACAGGTTTCTGTCGAGAGCGTGGCGACGACGAAGACAGAAGGAGGAGGAACATCATGGACCTGGGGGACGTGGCCAACCACAACCGGGCCGCCTGGAACCGGCAGTCAAAGGAGGGAAGCGAGTGGGCCAGGCCGGTGGATTCCGCCACCATCGCACGGGCCCGGAGGGGGGAATGGGAGATCATTCTCACCCCCACCCGGCCGACCCCCCGGAGCTGGCTCGGAGACGTTCGGGGCCGGGACGTCCTCTGTCTGGCTTCCGGTGGTGGTCAGCAGGCCCCGGTCCTGGCCGCCGCCGGGGCCAGGGTGGTGAGCTTCGATCTGTCCGAGGAGCAGTTGGCCAAGGACCGGCTGGTGGCGGAGCGAGAGGGCCTGGAGCTGGACCTGGTCCAGGGAGACATGGCCGACCTCTCGGACTTCGCCCAGGAGACCTTCGACCTCATCGTGAATCCCGTCTCCACGGTGTTTGTTCCGGATGTCCGCCCCGTGTGGGGGGAGTGTTACCGGGTCCTACGGCCCGGGGGAACCCTTCTCACCGGGTTCATGAATCCCCTTTTCTACCTCTTCGACCACGACGATGCCCGGGAGAGCGGGAGCCTGGTGGCCCGCTACCCCCTTCCCTACGCCGAGACCGAGCCCGAGAGCATCCCTCCACGGCGCCGGGAGGCCGTGAGTCGGGGAGAAGCCGTGGAGTTCAGCCACTCCCTGGAGGACCAGATCGGGGGCCAGCTGGAGGCGGGTTTCGTTCTGGTGGGGTTGTACGAAGACAGCTGGACGGACGAGGCCACCCTCCTGAACTCCCTGACCCCCACCTTCCTGGCAACCCGGGCCCTCAGAACTCCACGCTGAACCCGAAGGTGGGGAGAAAGGCCACGCTGTCGACGGGCCGGAGCCGGTCCGGGTACGCCGGGTCCTCGGTGTAGCGAAAGCCCACGGTGTTGGCCCGGTTCAGGACGTTCTGTAGATCCAGGAAGACCACGGCGTCCCAGCTCCGGAAGAACCACTCCCTCTCGATCCGGAGGTCCAGGCGGGCGTAGGCCGGAGAGCGGTCTTCCCCGATCCGGCTCCAGTCCCGCACACCTCTTCCACTCACCGGATAGGTCTCCGCCGAGGCCTCCAGGTCCCAGGGCACGACGGCGAGGCCGGAGAGCACCCGAAGCTTGGTGCCGATCTCCCACTCCTCCCCGATGCGGTAGCCCGCCGTCAGGTCCAGGGCATGGCGACGGTCCCAGGCCGAAGGGCGCAGCACACCGTCGGCCCCGCTGTACTCGGACCAGGACAGGGTGTAGGCCCCCAGGAAATAGAGGCTCTCCGTGAGCTTCTGCTGGGCGAAGAGCTCGGTCCCGTAGGCCCGCCCCTCGCCCTCCGGCCGGAGGGCCTGGGCTCCCACGAAGCCGTAGTCGTCCCCCAGGTTCGCCAGGTTGATCCGGGGATCGTCGGCCAGGACCGGCATCCGGTCGTATCCCTTGTAGAAACCCTCCAGGCGAACCCGAAGTCCCGAGTCCACCCGCCAGTCCGCTCCGGCCACCACCTGCCAGTTCCGGAGCTGTGTCAGATCGGCGTTCACCCGCCTCCCGTCCTCCCTCACGCTCAGGGCCAGGGCACTGGGGGCCTGGTGGAAGAGCCCACCGGCCACCTTCAGATCCACGGACCGGGTGGCGGCGAACTGGAGACTTCCCCGGGGACTCAGGCTCCACGCGTCGTCCAGGGCCGTGACTCCGTCGGCCCGGAGGCCTGCCGTGGCGGTGAGGCGTCCCGGCTTCCAGAGAAGCTGGGCCCAGAGGCCGGGCTTCCAGAAGACCGTGTGGACGTCATAGACGACATCGTCGTCCAGGACCCCGCCGGGAAGGGCCCGCTGGAACACGTCGCTCCGGATGGAGGAGCGGACCAGCTCGCCCCCGGCTCCCAAACGGAGGGTGGGGACCACGCCCACCTCCCCGGTGAGCCTCACCCGGCTTTCGTTCTCCAGGCTCCGGTTGGTCAGAAGGAGCCGCCCCTCGGAGTCTTCGTCACGGAAGCGGTAGTCGGTCCGGGAGTGTCCTGCCCGGAGACGCACGACCCCCGTCTCGCCCACCAGCCGCCGCCAGCTCCCTCCCAGGGTGAAGGCCTCCTGGTCGTTGTCCAGGACCCTCTGGAAGATCTCCCGGTTCTCGTAGTCGGCGTCGGGCCCGGGCTCCACGATCCCGAACTCGTCGATGGCACCAATGCCCGTGAGGGTAATCCGGTCCCGACCTGTGGGCTCCCAGTTCAGGCTGAACTGTCCGTCCCAGTAGTCCGGTCGAATGGGCAGGTCCAGGGCCTGGAAGAGGAACTGGAGGTAGGAGCGCCGGACGCTGAAGAGCCAGTTCCCCTCCACACCTCCCAGGGGGCCGTCCAGGGTGAGGCCCGCCTCGCTGGCTCCCAGGGTCACGTCCCCGGCCAGCCCGTCCGGGTTCCCCGGCCGGTTCTCGATGAGGAGGACCGAGGAGAGGGCGTCTCCGTACGCCACCGGAAATCCCCCGGTGAAGAAGGTCACGTCCTGGATGAAGTCGGTGTTCACCAGGGCCAAAGCCCCACCGGCCGTGCCCTGGGTGGCGAAGTGGTTGATCTGGGGAATGCGGATGCCGTCCAGGTAGTAGGCGTTCTCCGCCGGCCCCCCGCCCCGGACCAGGATGTCGTTCCGGTTGTCCACTCCGCTGAGCACGCCGGGAAGGGACAGGAGGGACCGTGAGATGTCCCCGATGGCACCAGGGGTGCGGCGAATCTCCACCTCCGAAAGACGCTGACTGGACACCGGGGCGTCGTCCGGAGCCTGGAAGGCGTCGGCGGCCACGGTCAAGCCTTCCACTTCGATGGCCCGGGGGACCATCTCCAGGGACACGAAGGTGGGCCGGCTCGTCCGGAGGAGCACGGAGGTCTCCACCGCCGGAGCGTACCCCAGGAAGTCGGCCCGTACCTGGGCCATCCCCGGGACCAGGCTCTCGATCCGGAACCGTCCGTCGTCCCCCGTCACCGCCTGGTTCCCCTCCTCCTCCCCGGCCCGGAACACCCTGACCAACGCCCCACCCAGGGGAGCCCGGGTCTCGGCATCCAGAACCCGGCCCGTGAGAACCGCGGTCTGGGCCGTCAGGTCTCCAGCGGAGACACCGGGCAGGATACCGGGCAGAAGACCCATTCCCAGGATCCCGGACAGGGTCGCCAGGAGGGTTCCCACAGGGGGGAAGAGGTGTCGTGTCCGGCGCACGGATGCAGACATGGTTGCAGACATGGTGCCGTTGCATACCCGTTCCGGTTCCCGTCGTTCACCCGGCGGCGGCCGGCTCTGGCAGCCATCGCTCCGCCCTCTTTCCGAGGCCCTCCGGCGCCACGACAGCCTCGGGGCGGAGCACCCGGGTCCGTAAGGGTGTATCCCCGAGTCACCGAAGACCCCCGAACCCAGTCGGAGCGACCGTGAACGTGTGGCGATGGCTCAAAACCCACAGACGCTATGTGGACGTCCTCCTCCTGGTCGCCGTCCTGGGAATGTTGACCTGGCGGTTCGGTCCCCAGGTGGGAGCGGCCCTGGGCCTGGGTGGCGAGAGGACCGAGATCGCCGGAGAGGGGGTCCGGACCCTGGACGGTACCGTCATCACCCTGGAGGACCTCCGGGGCAGGGTGGTCCTGGTGAACCTGTGGGCCACCTGGTGTCCCCCCTGCGTGCTGGAGATGCCCGGCTTCCAGAGGGTGTACGAGGACTACCGGGATCAGGGCTTCACGGTCCTGGGCATCTCCCGGGACGACCCGGGCTCCGAGACCCGGGTCCGGGCCTTCCTCCGGGAGAAGGGCATCACCTACCCCGTGGCCATGCAGGTGAACACCCGGATCCGGGGTCTGGGCGAGATCCGGAGCCTTCCCACATCTCTACTCATGGGTCGAGACGGGACGATCCGGCACCGGATCACGGGGATCTACCCCGCTCCCACCTTGCGCCTGGCCGTGAAGAGGTTGCTGGACGAAGGGTAGGGCGGCGCCTCCAGGGCCCGGATGTACCGCTGAGCCGACCGCTGGACCGCGGCCCCGGCGTCCTCGAGCACGTTGTGTCCCCACCAGGCACCGTGGAGGCTCTCGAAGGCCAGGCCCCGGAGCTTGTGGGCCATCCCTTCCACAATGGACGCCGGCAGGGGGATGAGGTTCGGGTAGCTGTACATGAAGCTCACCCATGCCCGGTCCTTCACCACCTGGACGATGTCGCCGGTGAAGAGGGCCCCCTTTCCTTCCTCCGCTCCGGCGTGGTGCAGGACGGTCCCTCCCGGGAAATGGCCCCCGAGGCGGTGAAGGGTCAGGCCGTCTCCCAGGTCCAGCTCTTCGCCCTCCCAGAACTCCAGAGCGTCGTGGGGTCGCATGACCCACTCCCGGTCGTCGGCATGGAGGTAGACGGGCACGCCGCCCAGGGCTTCGCTCCAGTCCACCATGGCCGAGTAGTAGTGGGGATGGCTCACGGCCATGGCCCGCACGCCGCCCCGATTCCCCATCTCCGCCACGGCCCGGGGAGTCACCAGGGGAATGCAGTCCCAGAGCAGGTTCGAGGAACCGGAGGGGACCAGGAGGGCCCTCTGTCCGATGGCAAAGGAGGGGTCCGTGCCCAATCCCAGGAAGCCGCCGTCGTCCTCCATCCGAACACGATGGGACGCCCGGAGCTCGGCGGGCGTGGTCCAGGCCTGGCCCTCCCAGCGGACGAACTGTCGCTCGTCCTGACAAACGGGACAGGCGTCCGGGGGCCGGGGTGACTCGGAGAACTGGGTTCCACACTGCACACAGATGTATGGGCTCGTCTTCACGTTCATCCACTCCTTCAAAGAGCTGTTGAACAAGGGGGGCGCGGCCCCGCCCGAACCGCTGCTTTCGCAGCGGTGCCCCTCATGCGGACGCAAGGGCAGAACGACGGCGGGATCCGTGACGGGGATCAGTGGGATCCGTGACGGGGATCCGCAGAATCCGGGGCGGGGATCGTTGGGATCCCTTGACGGGATCAGGACACCTGGTCTTCGGGGATCATCTTCGGCAGCACGTGGGCCAGGTCCCACCGCTCCTGCTCCGTGAGGTTGGCCACCGCGTCCCGGTGCACGGCCTGAATCTCCTCGTCCATGGCTTCCAGGAGCTCCATGCCCCGGCTCGTGATGCTGGAGATGGACTGGCGCCGGTCGTCGGGAGACCGATGCCGCTCCACCAGGTCGTTCCGCTCCAGGCGATCCAACAGACGGGTGACGTCCGGTGCCCGGTTGATGAGGCGACGGGCGATCTCGAACCGGGCGTACCCCTTCGGCCGGGCACCGCTGAGAATGCGGAGGACGTTGTACTGGTCGTGGGTGATTCCCCGTTCTCCACAGACTTCGTTCAAACGCTGCGTGATGTGGCCGGCTACAGTGAGGACCCCCACGGACACCTCCTGCTGGAGAGTGTCGAAGGGTTCCTGGGCCAAGCGATTCGCCAACTTGTCGGTTCGGGCCATGGTCAGCTCACATGGTCAGCTCACAAGGGAAGGCGATCCTGGGAGACCTGGGGCAACCCCAGCCCGAGGGAATCGCACGATCGCCATCAATACTTCGATTGAAAAATTGTGTTGTAAACGTATACCAGGAGCTTATCAGCCACAAGAGGACGGGCCGCCCCCTTGGCGGACACACCGGCCGCCCCCTTGGCGGACACACCGGTCGCCCCCTCGCCGGGTGCACCGGGGCCATTTTCCCCAGTGCTGCCGGTCGCCGGGACCACCGAGGGGCCGACCGACATCCCTGGCCTTGACCCTCCGGCGGCGGGCCATAGGTTTCAGGATATGCTGAACATACCAAACCGTTAGGATGGACCCTATGGACGCCGCCCAGAAAGCCGAATTCATCGAGAGTTGGGGGTCCATGGGAGCCCTCTGGGGCATCAACCGCTCCATGGCCCGGATCCACGCCCTCCTCCTGGCCACCCGGGAGCCCCTGGGGCTGGACGAGATCACCGAGGAGCTGGCCATCAGCCGGGGAAACGCCAGCATGTGCCTGAAGGAGCTTCGCCACTGGGGCGTGGTCCGCCGGGTTCACCTCACCGGGGAGCGTCGGGACTTCTACATCGCCGAGGACGACATCTGGTCCATGCTCTTCCGCATCGCCTCGGAGCGGAAGAAGCGGGAGTTCGATCCGGCCATGGCCGCCCTCCGGGAGGTGCTGGCCTCCACGGACGACGAGGACGGGCTGGTGAAGGAGCGACTGGGCGAGTTGGAGGAGATCCTCCGGGCCGTGGAGCGGGTCCTGGACCGGTTCCTGGCCAGCAAGGCTGCCAGTCGGGGGATGCTGAAGTTCCTTTCCGCCCAGATTCCGTACTCCCCGGCCGAGGAGGACGAGAAGGAAGACTGATCCGGGGAAAGGGCGGGACCCTTTCTCCCCGTCCGGCTTATGTCGGGGTGCATGGATACCTGGCCACGGAAGCAGGGAGCACCCCGGTGACCGCCTACGCCCCCCTGAAGGAATACCTCGAGAAGCGTGATTTCTCCCGGACCCCGGAGCCCCGGGGCTCCCATGACTGGGAGCCGAACGAGGGTCCCGTCTTCGTGATCCACGAGCACGAAGCCAGCACCCATCACTTCGACTTCCGGCTCCAGGTCGGAGACGTGCTGAAGTGCTGGGCGGTGCCCAAAGGCCCCTCCACGGACCCCTCGGAGAAACGCCTGGCCATCCCCACCGAAGACCATCCCCTGGAGTACGCCGAGTTCGAGGGTGTCATCCCCGAGGACGAGTATGGGGGGGGTACGGTCCTGGTCTGGGACGCCGGCCCCTACCGGAGCCTGAAGACCGACGACGAGGGCAACGTGATTCCCCTGAAGCCCCAGATCGACGCGGGCCACCTCACCATCTGGCTACAGGGGGAGAAGCTCGCCGGGGGGTACGCCCTCACCCGGACCTCCGGGGGGGACGACGAGCGCTGGATCCTGGTGAAGATGGACGACGAGGAAGCGGACGCCCGGCGCAACCCCGTGAGCACCGAGCCCGAATCCGTCCTGTCCGGCCGGACTCTCCGGAAGGTGGCGGAAGCTGCGGAGGACGGGGACGCCTCGGGAGAGGGAGCGGAACGGGAAGAGGAGGCCTCGTGAGTGCTCGCTACTTCGGCTCCTACAGCGTGGAGCTGGACAACGAGGACAAGGTCTTCTTTCCGGAAGAGGGCATCACGAAAGGGGACGTGATCCGCTACTACCAGCGGGTGGGCAAGGACATGCTGAAGCACCTCCGGGACCGGCCCCTGACGCTCCAGCGTTTCCCCGACGGCATCCGGGAAGAGGGCTTCTATCAGAAACAGGCCCCGGAACACTTCCCCGGCTGGATCCAACGAGTGAAGGTGGATCTGAAAGAAGGAGACGTCCAGGAGCAAACCGTGGCCAACAAGAAGGCCACCCTGGTCTACCTGGCCAACCAGGGCGTCATCACCCCCCATGTCTGGTTGAGCCGGACCGACGAGCTACGCCAACCGGACCGCCTGGTCTTCGACCTGGACCCCGCGGGGGACGACTTCCGGGCGGTGCGCCAGGCGGCCCGGATGCTCCAGCGTCTCCTCAGCAAGCTGGGTCTGGCCCCCTTCGTCATGACCACCGGCTCCTCCGGGGCCCATGTCTGGGCTCCCCTGCGACGGGGCCCGGAGTTCCAGGAGGTTCGGGCCTTCGCCAAAGAGGTGGCGGATTGCCTGGTCGAGGCCTTCCCCGGGGACTTCACCACCGAGACGCAAAAAGACCGGCGGGAAGGCCGGCTGTTCCTGGACGTGGGACGAAACGCCTACGGTCAGACGGCCGTGGCGCCCTACGCCCTTCGCCCCCTGCCGGGGGCTCCCGCCGCCGTCCCCCTGGACTGGGAGGAGCTGGACCGCTCGGACCTGGGGCCCCGGAGCTTCACTCTGAACAACGTGCCCCGGCGTCTGAGCCAGAAGGACGACCCTTGGGCCGGCATGGGGCGGCGCCGGGCGAGTCTTACCGGGGCGAAGAAGAAACTGGCGGAGCTCCACCCCGACGTGTGCAAGGAGGCAGTGGAAGCGTGAAGGGATTCCCGGGAGGCAACGGCGAGGACGAGAAGTCCAGCGGCGATCAGGGCCGTGAGGACCCCCAGGGTCAGGGGCGTGACCCCATGCAGGCCCAGCAACGGGGATGCGCTCGCTTCATCTTCTGGCTCTTCTTCCTCTCCCTGGCCTTCTTCGCCGCCGAGCAGTTCTTCGGGCCCGGAGCCGGAGACCGGGCCGAATTCAGCTACACCCGCTTCCGCCAGGAGATCACGGGAGGAAACGTGGTCTCCGTGACGGTCCAGGGGGAGGAGGTCCGGGGAACCCTCCAGGTGCCACTGACCCGGGTGAGCGAGGGGGACACGACACAGATCACGGAGTTCATCACCTACCTGCCCTCCTTCCCGGATGACGAGCTCCTGGACCTCCTGGAAGCGAACAACGTGGAGGTCACCACCCGTCCGGAGCCGGACACCTCATGGCTCCAGATCGTCATCTTCGGCGTGCTCCCCCTCCTCATCATCGGCGGCCTATTCCTCATGTACTTCCGGGGCATGTCCGGACAGGCCCAGTCCCTGTTTCGCGTGGGCCAGAGCAAGGCCAAGCTCTACGAGGAGCGGGAGGAAGCCACCACCTTCGACGACGTGGCCGGAGCCAAGGGGGCCAAGCAGGAGCTGCGGGAGGTGGTCCAGTTCCTGGAGCGGCCGGACGCCTTCCAGGCCCTGGGGGCCGAGATCCCCAAGGGTGTGCTCCTGGTGGGTCCCCCGGGCACGGGAAAGACCCTTCTGGCCAGGGCCGTGGCCGGAGAGGCCGACGTCCCCTTCTTCATCATCACCGGATCGGACTTCATGGAGATGTTCGTGGGGGTGGGGGCGAAGCGTGTCCGGGACCTCTTCGAGAAGGCCAAGAAGGCCGCCCCCAGCATCATCTTCATCGACGAGCTGGACTCCATCGGCCGACAACGGGGCGCCGGGCTGGGAGGGGGTCACGACGAGCGGGAGCAGACCCTGAACCAGCTCCTCAGCGAGCTGGACGGGTTCGAGCCCAACGAGAACGTCATCGTCATGGCCGCCACGAACCGGCCCGACATCCTGGACCCGGCCCTTCACCGGCCGGGCCGCTTCGATCGGCGCATCACCGTGAACCTCCCCAGCCTGAAGGAACGGGAGGAGATCCTCAGGATCCACGCCAAGGACAAGCCCCTGCACCCGGACGTGGACCTGGAGCCCGTGGCCCAGGGGACTCCCGGGTTCAGCGGCGCGGACCTGGAGAACCTCCTGAACGAAGCGGCCTTGCGGGCGGCCCGGAACGAGCGGGAGCAGGTGACGACGAAGGACCTGGAGGAGGCCAGGGACCGGATCATGATGGGCCTGAAGCGGGAGGGTCTGGTCCTCACCGACGAGGAGACCCGCCTCCTGGCCTACCATGAAGCGGGCCACGCACTGGTAGCCTCCCTGCTGCCCAACACCGACCCCATTCACAAGGTCACCATCGTGCCCCGGGGTCGGTCCATGGGGTCCACCCATCAGCTCCCTGAAGAGGAGCGCTACCTCTACCGCCGGGAGTACCTCCTGGACCGGCTGGCCGTGACCCTGGGTGGCCGGTCGGCGGAGATTCTGGTGTTCGATACCGCCACCAGCGGGGCCGAGGACGATCTGAAGCAGGCCACCCAGTTGGCCCGGCGCATGGTCCTCCAGTGGGGAATGAGCGAGACGGTGGGTCCCTTCTCCCCGGCCGGTCGGGACGAGGAGGTCTTCCTGGGAGAGGAGCTCACCCGGCGGCAGGAGTTCTCCGAGGACACGGCCCGGGAGGTGGACCGGGAGGTCAAGGGTCTGTTGACCGAGGCCCAGGACCGGGCCCGGTCCACCCTGGAGGGGAACCGGAAGGCCCTGGACCAGGTGGCCGACCTGCTCCTGGAGAAGGAGGAGATCGTGGGAGAGGAGGTAAACGAGCTCCTGGAGGGATAGGGCGGAATCCATCCCAATCTCTAACCCCTACCTCTACCTGGATAAATGGCAGCGGGGGCCTGCCAGGTCCTATCGTGTTGGCATCATGGAAAAACACGAAAGGCAGCAGCGACACGACGATACCTCATCGTGGCAGGATATCCCTCTCCTGGAGGACCTGTCCGACGAAGAGCTCACCACCGCCCACCTGGACGGCCGGCCCGGGGCCTTCAAGGAGCTCCATGGCCGCTACCAGCGGCGCCTGGCCCGCTTCATCGTCCGGAAGACGGGAAGCGCGCCGGAGCGGGTGGACGACCTCCTCCAGGAGACCTTCATCCGGGTAGCCCGGCACCTCCGCCGCTTCGACCCCAACCGGAAGTTCTCCACCTGGGTCTACACCATCGCCGGCAACCTCTGCAAGAACGAGCTCAGGAACCGGTCCCGGAACCGCCTGGTTCCCATGCAGAAGCTGGAGACCCGGGAAGACGAGGACGGCGAGCGCTCTCCCCTGGAGTGGGAGGACGTGAGCATGATGCCGGACCGGCTCTACACCAAGCGGAGGGTGAAGAAGCTGGTGGACGATGCTGTCCAGGAGCTCCCGGAGCATCACCAGGTGGTCTTCCGCCTCCGGGAGCTGGAGGGGAAGAGCTACAAGGAGGTGGCCCACATCCTGGGTGTGAACCTGGGAACCGTGAAGAGCCGCCTGCATCGGGCCCGCACGGCCTTCGCCCGGGAGATCGAGCCCCACCTCTTCCCCCCGGCCCGCTCCTGATTCCTACCGTCCGGTGGTGAAGGACCCGGAAGAGGTCGGAGGCCCCGAAGACGCCGAAGGCCGGGAAGGGAGTCGGCCCGATCATCCCCCGGAAGGGGCGGGCGAAGACCTGCCCGCGACCCCTGAAAACACCGAAGCAAGCAGGAAAGAAGACGCCGACGGGGCGCCTCCGGACCCGGAGGACGCCGCCACACCCCCGGACAAGAAACCCGCCCTCACCCGCTCTCTGGGCTTCTGGGAAGCCCTCACCATCGGAACGGGGACCATGGTGGGTGCGGGCATCTTCCTCTTTCCCGGCCTGGCTGGAGGAGAGGCCGGGATGGCCGCCGCCCTTTCCTTCGCTCTGGGAGCGGGGGTGGCCATTCTCGTGGCCCTGCCCGCCTCGGAGCTGGCCTCGGCCATGCCCCGGAGCGGCGGAGGATACCAGTTCGTCTCCCGGAGTCTGGGGGCCCTGCCCGGAAGCCTGGTGGGCATCGGGCAGTGGGCCGGCCTCGTCTTCGCCTCCGCCTTCTACCTGGCGGGGTTCGGGGAGTACCTCCGGGAGCTCCTCGAGGAGCTTCAGCTGGGACCCGTACCGGACAGCCGTTGGCTCGCCTTCGGAGCCACTCTCCTTCTCACCGGGGTGGCCATGGTGGGCACCCGGCACGCGGGGAAGCTCCAGGACTCGGTGGTGGGTATTCTCCTGCTCCTGTTGGGCGCCTTCCTCACCTACGGCCTGGTGGAGCTCCTGGTTCTGGGGGGCGGGCCCGCCCTCCCGGAGGACTTCGCCCCCCGGGGCTTCGCTGCCGTGTTCCCCACCGCGGCCCTGATCTTCACCTCCTACCTGGGGTTCATCCAGATCACCACGGTGGCCGGCGACATCAAGAAGCCGGCCAGGAACATCCCCCGGGCCATGCTGGGGAGCATCGGTCTGGTGGCCGTCCTCTACCTCCTCACCATCTTCCTCACCACCAGCGTCCTGGAGGCGGACCGGCTCCGGGAGCTCGGGGGAACGGCCCTCACCGAGGTGGCCCGTTCCCTCCTGGGGGTCATGGGGGCCCTGGTGGTCTTCGCCGCCGGGCTCCTGGCCACCCTGTCCAGCGCCAACGCCTCCATCCTGGGCTCCTCCCGGTCTCTCTTCGCCCTGGCCTCCGACAGCCTCATTCCCGACGGGATGAGTCGGGTGAACCGGGCCTTCGGTACCCCGGTCCGCTCTCTGGCTCTGGCCGGGGGCCCCGTGGCGGGGCTCGTCCTCTTCGGCCGCCTGGAGATCCTGGCGGAGGTGGCGTCCATCCTGCACCTGGTCATGTACGGTCTCATCTGCTTCGCCCTCCTCTACTTCCGTTGGAAGCTTCCCGACGGCTACCAGCCGGGGTTCCGTGCGCCGGGTCATCCCGTGCTCCCGGCTCTGGGAGGCGTGGCCAGCTTCGCCCTCATTGCCTGGATGGAATACCACGCCCTTCTCATCGGAGGAATCGTCCTCCTGGCGGCCACCGCATGGCACTTTTTGTACGCTCCGGAGGTACGATTACGAGGGAAACTGAGGTAGAGCGCCCGCCTCTCTACCCCATTCTCTATCCCAATCCTCTACCGAGTTCAATGTCCGCCTGCGGTGCCGCACCGCAGTATAAGGGCAGAGGTAGACGCGCACGCTCATTCCATGCGAAAGGGGGGCATCCATGGCACCGACGAAGCACCCTCTCAACACCGATCCATGGCCTCGGAGATGGGTGCGGAGAAAGCCGGACAGCGATGAGGCGGGACGTGAGTCTTCGGCATCGACGGGCGCCGGGAGGGCGCAGGAGAACGGCGGCAAGGCAGGAAGAACGGAGGAGGGAGTCGGAAGCCGGGAACTGGAAGGTTGGGCCAGAAGTCCCCGAACCCGGGAAGAAATGCTCCGGAGAGACCTGGCTCCCATCAAGAACCTCACCCGAACTCGACCGGGGGAATTGGTGGAGGTGGACGGGGTGGTCTTTCGCTCCGTGCAGGACCACTGCCGGGGATTGGGAATCGGCGTGGGATGTCGCCTGCTCCGGCGGGAATCCGACCTGGAGGGGATGATCGGGGTGGAAGACGCGACGGGCCGGATCATCGATCTCCACCAGGACGACGCCCTGTTCATCTGGGTCAAGAGCCTGGAAGAGGACGTGCACTGAGGAGCCTGATGAGGGCGGGTATGTCGGAGATGGTGCGCCGACACCTCCAGGAGAGGGCGCCGGCCCCTTCCCGGGCAGGGCGGTAGCCCCCGCCCCATCAGTCCCCTCTGCTCTGGTGGTTCGGACAGAAGTAGGTGGAGCGCCCCGAGACGGTCTTTTTCTCGATGCGGCCTCCACAGCGGGGACATTCCGCCCCCTCCTCCCTGTGGCGAATGAGGAAGTCCGGGGGGAACTCCTCGATTCTGCCGTCGATGCTCGTCTGCAGGACATACCGCATGGCCTGGTGGAGGTCGTCCACCTCCTCGGCCCCCAGCTTCCCGGCGACTCGCTCCGGATGCGTCCCGGTGCGGAAGAGGATCTCGTCGGTGTAGACATTGCCCAGGCCGGCGATGATCTCCTGGTTCATGAGGGTCCCCTTCAGGGTGCCCCGTCGGCCCTCCAGGAGCCCGGCCAGCGCCTGGGCGTCCACATCCAGGGCGTCGGGACCGAGCCCCTCCCCTTCCACCCAGGCCTCCACATCCTCCAGCCATCCCAGGGAGCCGAGCTTCCGCATGTTCACGTAGGCCATGCGACCTCCCCCCTGGAAATCCAGGAAGAGCCGGGTGTGGTCGGGAACCTTTTCCGGGCTTCCTTGAACAAACCTGATGAAGCCCGTCATGCCGAAATGCATACGGAGCCACCCGTCCTCGTCCACGGCCACGAAGAGATGTTTGCCGTGGCGCCGGGTCCGGCGGAAGGATCCCCCCGTCAGGTGTCGACGGAGGGTGCTGGAGGAGACGTCTTCCAGCAGGTCCTTCACGTCCCGGAAGTGAAAAGGCTGTTGAACAAGGGGGTGCGGCCGCGCGCAGGGGTCTTGCGGATGCCAGACAAGGAAGAGCGACGAATGCGATGTCGTGCACATCGGGG
>CAZZEL010000014.1:11153-55645 GCA_964652625.1 uncultured Gemmatimonadaceae bacterium | reverse complement strand
GGGCTCACCCACGTTTCTTCCCGTAGGGCCCCCACCCCACGAGTGCGGTGGCGAGGCGCAAGGTCCGAAGCCCGGGGCCGGGGGTCGTCCTGACAAAGACCGGCGGTGAGGCCGGGTCAGCTTTTCCGCCGGAACCCGTGCCACAGCAGGCCCGCTCCCATGAGGAGGAGGCCCGTAACCCAGATGGTCCGGTCCACCCAGAAGGCCAGGAAGAGGCATCCTCCGAGACCGGCCCAGGGGAAGACCCGGGGAAAGAGCCGTTCCCGGGCCGTGAGTCGCAGGGCCGCGAGGTTCGTGACGGCGTAGTAGAGGAGCACGGTGAAGGCGCTGAAGGACCACGTGGTCTCCACGCTTCCCACCAGGGCCAGTCCAGCCACCAGGAGACCCACCGCCAGGACCGCCCACCGGGGGCTGGTGCCGGAGGCGTCCAGGCGGGCCACCACCCCGGGCATGTCGCCCCGGCGGCCCATGGCCAGGAGAACCCTGGAGAGCCCCAGGAGGAGGTTCAGGGAGACTCCGAGCATGGCGGTGATGGCTCCCAGGGCCACCAGGGGTCCGGCCCCCGGGACGGAGAAGGTCTCGGCCACCACCTCCAGGGGAGCCGCCTCCCCGGTGGTGGCCCGGGCCAGGAACTCCGGCCCCACCGTGCCCACCGCCACCACCCCCACCCCCACGTAGAGGGCGGCGGAGACCAGAAGGGTGAGGCCGATGGCCCGGGGGATGGTCCGTCCCGGCTCCCGGACCTCCTCCCCCAGGGTGGCGATCCTCCCGTAGCCCGTGTAGGCCACGAACATGAGGGCCGTGGCCTGGAGGAGGGAGGGCAAGGGTCCGGGCCCACCCTCCTCCCCGGTAGGAAGGAAGGGCAGGAAGTGCTGGGTCCCGGCCTCACGGAGGGGGAAAAGGCCCCCCAGGACGAACACCAGGAGGGCCAGGATCGTCACGGAGACGATGGTCACGTTCACGGCGTGGGACCGGCGGATTCCCCCCAGGACCACCCCGGTGAGAGCCAGGGCTGCGGCCACGGCCACGGGCACCAGCCAGGTCCCGCCCACACCCAGGGCATGGAGGAGGTAGCCGGCGAAGCCCAGGACCGCCGTGGCGGCGGATGCGCTCTTCGCCAGGAGGAAGGCCCAGCCCGCGGTGAAGCCCAGGGCGGGATGGAGGTAGCGGTACCCGTACTCGTAGGTCCCGCCGCTCACCGGATGATTGGCGGCGAGCTGGGCGCTGCTCAGGGCGTTGCACAGAGCCAGGAGGGCCGCTACGGGAATGGCCAGGAGAATGCCGGCCCCGGCCATCCCGGCGGCAATGCCCACGGCCACGAAGACCCCGGTGCCCAGGATGGAGCCCAGCCCCATCATCATGGCTCCGAAGACGCCCAGCTCCCTCCGGAGAGAAGGGCCCTCCGGGCTCATGGCTTTCGGTCTTCTCCGGCCGGGGCCCCGTACTTCTCCGCCAATCGGGCCAGACCGGCGTCCATCTCCTCCCGGCTCATCCACTGACCCCGGACCATGACTCCCTCCTGGTCCCACAGGTGATCCAGGTTCCGGAAGGGGTTGCCCCGAAGGAGGATCAGATCCGCCCGGTTGCCCACCTCCACCCGACCGAAGTTCCCCGCCTCCCGGAGCTCCCGTCCAGCGTACTCCGCCACGTTCCGGGTGGCCAGGACCAGCACCTCGTAGGGCGTGAGACCGGCGGCCCGGGTGCTCTCCATCTCGTGCCGGAGGGCGAAGCCCGGGACGTTGAAGAGGGAAGGGGAGTCGGACCCCAGGAGCACGCCCACCCCGGCCATGGTGATGGCCCGAACCAGTTGTCGGCGGGCGTCGGCCAGGAGCCGGGCCGTCTCCTCATCCATCGACGGCCCCCGGGCCTTCTCCGCGACCCACTCCGCTTTCATGGATTGGGGCACGTAGGCCATCTCCGGAAGAGTCAGGAGGGAGTCCGGAGCCAGGGGCCGGTAGCGGTTCTCCCACAGCCGGAGCGTGGGAACCACCCAGGTGTCGGCGGCTCGAGTGTGTGCGGCCATGGCCCGCATCCGCCGGCCCTCCACCGCCGGCAGGGCCTGCCCCAGGGGGAGGGGATCCTCCTCGTCCTCCATGCGGGCTTTGACCTCCGGGGGCACCACCTCCGGCAGATAGCCGTCCAGGTGATGGATGAAGGAGATTCCCGTGGACAGGGCGTGCCGGATCCCCACCGAGTCGGGAATCAGACCCCCGAAGGTGTAGCCCCTTGAATGGGCCGCCTCCGTCATGGAGTCCCAGGAGAGGCAGGGGATGTGGCCCCGGATCTCCTGGAAGTCGTAGCCGGTGCTCCGGTGGGCCATGAGCCGGGCGATGAGGGTGTCCGGATGGGCTGCCGTGGCGCTGTCAAAGGGGGGTGCGGCCACGTAGAGGGTGGGCCCCAGGACGTCCCCCTGCTGAATCCTTCGCTTCAGGCGGAGGTGCTCCAACCCTCCGTCCAGCACCCGGGCCGTCGTCACGTTGTTGGCCAGGTAGAGGAAGAGAAGATCCCCCACCAGGCCTTCCGGGGCCTCCCGGCCCGGAAGACGGATGAGCATGTCTCCCAGGGCCGGCAGCAGGAAGAGTCCCTCCCCCTCGATGACCCGGGCATCCTCCGGCAGGGAGACCCTGTGGGAGGGAGCCACCTCACGGATGACCCCCTCCCGGACGAGGACGGTGTGGTCCTCCAGGATCCTCTCCCGGTCCATGGGGAGGACGTTCACGCCTCGGAAGGCCGTGGTCCCGGAGGTCTGGGCGTCCGCCGAAGGGGGGAGGGCGACCAGGATCAGGAGGAGAAGGAGAACGGGCGCGCCCCTTGAGGTCACGGTCCGCCCCTCCCCAGGTCCTCTTCCAGCTCCACGGTCTCTTCTTCCAGGGTGCCCCGCATCTCCCGGTAGAAGTCCCACTGGGAGCGCTGCTGCTCCGTGAGGGGGCCCACCCAACCCGAGACCTCTCTCCGGAGTCGGCTGGCCCGGTAGCTCAGCTCCTCCCACTCCCTGAGAAGGTCCCGGGCCTTGGCCAGGGACTCCTCCCCGACGGCTCCCTCCTCCTCCAGCTTCTCCACCCAGGCCTCCATTCCCTCGGCCCGATGGCGGGTCTCCCTGGCCAGGGCCGCCAGCTCCAGGAGGATCTCGGTCCACTCCCGCCGGACCTGGGGAGATACCTGGATCCTGGGATCTCCCCGGACCTCCAGGCGGGTCTCGGAGCTCCGGCCGCCGGCCCGGACCTCCACGGCGTAGCGGCCCGGCACCACCAGGGGGCCTCTGGGCACTTCCCCGGCTTCCTGGTCCGGCTCGCTGAAGCGGAGGTTCCAGATCACCCGGTTCATCCCGGCCCTGCCTGAAGCGGTGAAGTGGGCCACCTCCTCCCCGGCCTCGGTCCGGACGGTGAGGGCCACCTCCTCCGCATCCTCCCGAAGCCAGAAGTCCAGGATGGCTCCGGCGGGAGGGTTCTGGCCCCGGAAGACCATGTCTCCCGCATGACCCTTCTCCCTCCGGTACCGGATCTGCTCCGCCGGCTCCGTGGAGAAGGCGTGAACGGCGGAGGCCATGACCTGTGGGGTGAGCTCCTGGAGGGCGTTCACCTGGTCCAGAATCCAGATGCCCCGCCCATGGGTGCCCAGGATCAGGTCGTTGTCCCTGGGATGAACCGCCAGGTCGTTCACCGCCGCCGTGGGCAGGCCGCTCCGAAGCTCCACCCAGTGGCTCCCGGCATCCGGGGAAAGGAACATCCCCAGCTCGGTGCCCAGGTACAGGAGATCCGGGTTCCTGGGATCCTCCCGGACGGTCCGGGTGACCCGCCGGGGGGGTAGATTCCCGGTGATGTCCCGCCAGCTCTCCCCGTAGTCGTCGGACCGGTAGAGGTAGTTGGCGAAATCGTCGTTCCGGTAGTTGTTCAGGGCCACGTAGACCCGGCCCCGGCTGTGTTGGGAGGCCTCGATGCCGTTGATCCAGGCGTCGGCCGGAGCTCCGGGAAGGCGTTGGGAGACCTCCTGGAAGGTGGCTCCCCCGTCCCGGGAGACCTGGAAATTCCCGTCGTCGGTACCCACGTAGAGCACCCCCTCCTCCAGGGGCGACTCGGCGATGGCCGTGAGGGTGGGGTAGTAGGGGATCCCGTCGTCCAGGGAGAGGGTCTCGGGTGTGGGGAGCTCACCCATGATGGGCAGGGTCTGGCGTTTCGCGCCGGTGGTGAGGTCCCCCAGGCTCGTCCAGCTTCGCCCCTGGTCCGTGCTCTTCCACAGCACGGCGGTGCCGGCGTAGACCGTGTTCGGGTCGTGGGGAGACAGGAGGAAGGGCCCGTCCCAGTTCGCCGGCTCCATGGCGTTGCCCAGGCGCTGCTCCGGTCCCTCCAGGTCCAGCCAGGTCTCCCAGTTCCGCCGGGCCCCGATGGCCCCGGTGGGATCTCCGGGCCGGATCCGCTGGCGTTGCCCGTTCTCCAGGTCCACCCGGTCCAATCCCAGGTATTGGGACTCCACGTAGAGGGTCCGGTCGTCCCTGGGGTCCACCAGGTTCAGGAAGCCGTCCCCGCCGCCCCACTTCACCCAGTCGTGGTTCAGGATCCCCTCGGAGCGGTAGGTGGCGTTGGGACCGGCCCAGCTCCCGTTGTCCTGCAGGCCTCCGTAAACCCAGTAGGGATGGCGGAAGTCGTAGCTCACCCGGTAGAACTGGCTCACGGGAAGGTGGGTGATGTAGAGCCAGGTCCGGGCCCGATCGTAGGAGATCCCCAGTCCCCCGTCGTCCGCCTTCATGACGTGCTCCGAGTCCTCCGGGTTGACCCACACGAAGCGGTCGTCCCCGTGAAGGGACTGTCGGGCCCGGGTGAAGTTCTCGCCCCCGTCGTCGGACCAGGAGAAGGCGTTCACCATGTAGATCCGCTGGTCGTCGTTGGGGTCCACCAGGATCTGGCTGGCGTACATGGGCCGGGGGTTCCAGTCGCTCATGTGGGTCCAGCTCTCCCCCCGGTCTTCCGAGCGGTAGATGCCCGCCTTCCGCTCCTCGTAGGCCGTGGAGGCGTTGTAGCGGAGCCCCTGCTCCACGCAGACGTAGACGATCCGGGGGTCCGACCGGTAGATCGAGATCCCGATCCGCCCCACTTCTCCTTCCGGAAGCCCGTTCCCGGGGGCCAGCTCCTGGAGGTTCTTCCAGGTTCGGCCACCGTCCGTGGACTTCCACAGCCCGCTCCCCGGGCCGCCTCCGTGGAAGCCGAAGGGCCGGCGGCGCCGCTGATAGGAGGCGGCGTAGACGATCTGGGGGTTGTCCGGATCCAGGGCCACGTCCACCACCCCTGTGTCTTCGTCCACGAAGAGGATCCGCTCCCATGTGGCGCCTCCGTCCACGCTCTTGTAGAGGCCCCGCTCCTGGTTGGGTCCCCAGAGGTGGCCCATGGCCGCAACGTAGACCACGTCCGGGTCCGTGGGATGCAGGGCGATGCGCCCGATGTGGTGGCTGTCGGTCAGGCCCACGTTCTCCCAGGTCCGTCCCCCGTCCTCCGACCGGTAGACCCCGTCCCCCCAGGAGGTGCTCTGTCGGTTGGCCCGCTCCCCGGTGCCCACCCACACCAGGCTGGTATCCACCTGGTGGACGGCCACGTCCCCGATGGAGTGGACCGGCTGGTTCTGGAAGACCGGAGTGAGGGTCACGGCGTTGTTCGTGGTCTTCCACAATCCGCCGGTGGCCGAGGCCACGTAGAAGACGTTCGGATCCGCCTCCACCACGGCCATATCCACGATCCGCCCGCTCATGACGGCGGGACCGATGGTCCGGAGTCTCAGGTCCTGGAGGTCCTGCGTCTGCAGTCCCTGGGCTCCCCCGGTCTCCTGGGCAGAGAGCCGCGGCTGGGGAACGAGGGCGGGAAAGGCGGCGAAAAAGCCGGCACAGATCAGGGTGACGAGAAGAGAGTTACGGAGGGTGGGAAGGGCGATCTTCATGGCGTATCCGTGTTCCGTGTTCGCGAAGTCGCTGAATCCGGGGGCGGCGGGACCGGCCGCGTCAGGGCCCCGGAACCGGGCTGTCTTGCGCCCCGGAATCCCGTTGCCCGGGTCCCGGGACCGGCCACTACAATAGCCGAGGGGCCCCGGCCCGGGCCAGGCAGGCGGGCATTCTCGCTTTCCCCCTTTTCCCTCGCTAGATTTCCCCTGGTCGGTCTCCGGGAGGCCGGTGCGTTCGATGAACACTCCTCCATTCTCCGGATTTCCCCCGACATGTCAGCGCCCAACAATCTCCTTCCGGCTCTTTCTCGGGCCCTCAACCTCACGAAGACCCGTTCCTCCGGTGACCCGGAGCTCCTGCGCGCTCTGGAGGAGGTTCGGGAGGTCCAGGAGAGGGAGGGCTGGACGGTGCTCCGGGTGGACGACCCGGAGGTCTGGGATGGTCTGGAGGTAGAGGAGGAGGACGACGAGCGGGATGCCGAGGGGTTCCGGGAGGCCCTGGACTCCGCCGGGATCCAGGAGCTGAGGCTTCAGGAGCCCCTGGAGCCGGACCTTCTCCAGGACTTTCTGTCCCGGCTCCTGACCTCCGAGGACGCTCCCGGCGAGAGTCCTTCCCTTCGGTTTCTGGGCCTGGAGGATGCCTTGGGCCTGTCGTTCCGTTCCACCGGCGCCGTTCCGGTGGGGATGGCGGCATCCATCCAGCGCCTCTTCTCCCCGGGAGAGGATGCGCCCCCTTCCGAGACTCCCGCCCGGGAGCCTCCGACCCACGACTTGCGGCAGGAGCCCCTCCTCCTGTCCCCGGGCGCGGGGGGCTCCGGAGAGCGGACCCTGACGGCCGGGACCGGAGAGGCAAGCCTCGAGACCCAGCCCCCTCTCTCCGAAGAGGAAGAGGACGCGGAAGCTGCGCTCCCCGACGAGGAGGACGTGGAGCCTGCCCTCTCCGACGAGGACCAGGAGCCGGCACTCCCCGACGAAGATGAGGAACCGGTGGCTGCGCTCCCCGATGAGGAGGACGTGGAGCCTGCCCTCTCCGACGAGGACCAGGAGCCGGCATTCCCCGACGAAGATGAGGAACCGGTGGCTGCGCTCCCCGACGAGGACCAGGATGCCTTCCTCTCCTCTGAGGAGCTGGCGGAGATGGTCCGGGCCTACGGAGAGGCGTCCGGTGATGAGCGGGAACGTCTGGCCGAGGAGATCCGGGCCGAGGGCGTCCGGCGAAGGGAGGCTCGGGACATCACCGCTCTCACCGACATGGTGGAGATACTGGGGGACGCCTGCGTCGTCAGCTCCTCACCGGCTCGCGCCCGGGAGCTGGAGGCTCTGGCGGCGGCCTTCACCACGGCTACCGTGGCCAGCCGCATCGTGGGGCGCCTGGGAGAGGTCCGGGACGAAGAGGAGCGGGCCCGTTACCTGGCCATGGTTCCCCATCTGGGAAACGAGGTGGCGGAGGCTCTGGGAGACGCGTTGGTGGAGGCTCGGGGCCGTTACCAGCGGAGGGTCTTCATGGATGCCCTGGTGGCCTTGGGCGCCCCCGGCATGCACCGAGCCCAGGAGATGGTGGATGATCCCCGCTGGTTCGTGGTCCGGAACGGTGTGGCCATCCTGGGGGAGATGGGGGTCGAGGCCGAGGAGGCCGTTTCCCACATCACCGGTACCCTGGCCAACCCGGACCCCCGGGTCCGCCTGGAGTCCGTCCGGGCCCTGGGCAAACTGGGAGGGGAGGACGCGGAGATGCTCCTGGTGGGGATGCTGAACGACCAGGACCCGGAGGTCCGGGCGGCAGCCTGTCGGTCCGTGGGGGTCCTGAAGGTGGAGAAGGCCCTGAAGCCTCTCCTCCAGCTCCTGGAAGAGGACGAGGAGGAGGACGTCCGGGTGGGGGCTCTACAGGCCCTGGGTCAGATCGGGGATCCCGGTGCCGTTCCCGTCATCGAGAAGCGGGCTCTGGGGGGCCTGTTCTCCCGACCCGGGCGGGACGTTCGCATTGCCGCCTACCGGGCCCTGGCGGGAATCGGGACACCCAAGGCCCGGAACCTCCTGGAGAAGGCCCGGTCGGACCGAGACCGGGAGGTGAGGGCCGTGGTGGAGGCTCTCCTCGAGGAGGATTGAGCTCCTGGTCTTTTCCCGGGGGCTTCCCCACCCGGATTCCCGGTTCACAGCAACTCCGGCCGGTTTCACAACAACTCCCGCCGGTTTCATAGCAACTCCATGATGTCGGACAGGGCCCGGAGGAACCGGTAGGCCTCCCTGGCCTTGTTCAGGGGCCCCGAGGTTCCCCCCCGCTGGGAATGGCTGAACAGCCCGGTGAGGAAGACCTGGATGTCGGCGTCCGGTGGAAACTCCCGGCCCAGACGAAGGGTCTCGGAGAAGGGGATGAGGCGATCCTTTCTCCCGTGGATTAGACGAACCGGGACGTCCAGCCGATGGAGGAAGGGAGGGGCCTCGGCCAGGGGACTGGAGGCCCGGATGGTCCGGGCCAGGACCGGAGCCAGGGGCTCCCAGATCTCACGGTCGGGGGGCTGTCCCGCCACCGGTGCGAAGGCCCGGAAGAGTTCTCGGCGGGAAGGATGAATCGTCTCCTCCAGCTCGTCCTTCCGGGTGTCGAAGATGGGCTCCCAGGCCCCCACCTGGATGTCTCCCGCCATACGGGCCAGCTCGAGGAGGGCCCGACTCACGTCCCCGGCCGCCTCGTATCCCGGCGTCCGTTCCAGGTAGTTCCCCCCCACGACCCAGCGTCCGTAGGGATCCGGATCCAGGACGTAGCTTCGCCCCTCCCACTCGTGGCGTCCGGAGAAGAGGAAGGCCACGACCTCTTCCAGCCGGCAGTAGCCCCCGAATCCCACCACGGCGGCCAGATGGCCCCTGAGGGACGGGTGGGTGGCGGCGATGATGGCCTGGGGAGCTCCGAAGGAGAACCCGATGACGCCGGTTCGACGCCGGCCCACCTCCCCCCGCCGGTCCAGGTGGAGAACCGAGGCCCGGATGGTGGCGGAGACCTGCTCCGGGGCCAGGTGGAGCTGACGCCACTCCGGGATCTCGGGCACAAGGACGGCAGCGCCGGAGCCGGCCATGGCCCGGGCGAAGCGCTGAAGAGTAGGATGACCGGGGCCGGGGCGGGTGATGCCGTGGAGGATGACCCAGCCGGGGAGGGGGCCGGACGGGCCCTCCGGGAGGAGAAGAGCTCCGGGAATCCGGCGGTCGCCCCGGTGGATCTCCACCGCCTCTTCCCGTAGTCCCGGAACTCCGGACTTCCAACCCCGGGCGAAGGCCAGGGCTCTTCGCAGACCGACGATCATCCGGAGAACCTACCCCTTTTTCAATTCCCTCCGCCACCCGCTACCTTGCCCTTCCAGGGTGTCCCATCGGTCCACCTCCAACGACGGGAGGATTCCATGCGCTTCCGTGCCATCCCACTCCGGGCTTTGTTCCCGGGCTTCCTGGTCCCGGCTCTGCTCCTCACCGCCTGTCAGGCTCCCCCTCCACCTCTTCCCCCTCAGAGTCGGGAGGCCATCCATCCCCAGTTGCCGGATCGGCCCTACTCCCAGGCCTACCGGGTGGGAAACACCTACTACTTTGCCGGCAAGGTGGGGGTGACGGAAGAGACCCTGGCCAGGGCGGAAGGCCGGATCGAGGCCGAGACCCGAAACATCATGGAGAGCTTCCAGGATCTCTTCCTGGAACTGGGAATGGACTTCAGCGACGTGGTCCAGGGGACCGTCTACCTGACGGACGTGGGTGACTACGATGGCATGAACCGGGTCTATGGGGAGTACTTCCCCGTGGATCCCCCGGCCCGGGAGTGTGTGGCCGTGGAGGGGATCGTGGGGGACGGCGTGGTGGAGATCAGCTTCGTGGCCGTGGTGCCATGAAGCGCCGTGTCTTTCTCTGCCTGCTGGGAAGCACCCTGGCCTGGCCCCGGGCCCTCCAGGCTCTGGGCCGTGAGCTGGAGGAAGGAGGGGAAGTCGACGACGAGGCCTTCTGGTCCTTCGTCCGTGAGCAGTTCCTCATCCCCGGGGACCGGATCTACCTCAACAACGGAACCCTTGGACCCTCCCCCTCCGTGGTGGTGGACGCGGTGGCGGAGCACGCCCGACGGGTGGCGGCCACCTTCCCTCCGGGAGTGGACTGGGACGATCTGAAGGGATCCGTTGGCCGTCTTCTGGGGGCCGATCCCCAGGGGTTCGTCTTTCCCCGGAACACCACGGAAGCCATGAGCTTCGTGGCCAACGGCCTGGAGCTGGAGCCGGAGGACGAGATCCTCACCACGGATCACGAGCACATCGGGGGCCTCTGCCCCTGGGAGCTGGTGAGCGCCCGGACGGGAGCGTCCCTGCGCACCTTCTCCCTCCCGGTGCCCGCCGATTCCCGGGAGGGGCTCGTGACCCTGATCCGCAGGGAGATCGGCCCCGGCACCCGGGTGCTGAGCCTCTCCCACGTCACCTTCACCACCGGGACCCGCCTCCCGGTGGAGGAGGTGGCCCGCGTCTGCAGGGAGCGGGGTGTGATCTTCGTGGTGGACGGGGCTCATCCTCCGGGGATGCT
Organism: uncultured Gemmatimonadaceae bacterium; assembly: GCA_964652625.1. GTDB lineage: Bacteria > Gemmatimonadota > Gemmatimonadetes > Longimicrobiales > Gaopeijiaceae > CAZZEL01. The sequence goes on along the minus strand of CAZZEL010000014.1, from coordinate 45,184 downwards.
CCGTCTCGACCTCTCGGCCTGGGAGCCCGAGTTCTACGCGTCCTCTCCCCACAAGTGGCTCCTGGCGCCCCAGGGTACGGGCCTCCTCTACCTGGGCCCCTCCTGGAGAACCCGCCTGTGGCCCACCCTGGCCTCCGGGGGCTGGGACGACCTGGCGCTGGGTGCTCACCGGTTGAACCACCTGGGCACCTTCGACGAGACCCGCCTGGCCGGGCTCCTGTCCGCCGTGGAGTTCCTGGGGACCGTGGGCATGGAGCGGGTGGAAGCCCGGGCCCGCTACCTCCGGGGACGGCTGGAGGAGGGGCTCCGGAGCCTGCCGGGAACGGAGGTGGTGAGCCCCGGAACGGAGGAATTGGCCTCGGCCATGGTCTCCTTCTCCATGGAGGGGATCGACTCCCTGGAGCTCCAGCGACACCTGTCCCGGACGGCCTCGGTCCGGACCCGGGTCATCGGCGAGTACGACTACGGGTGGATGCGTCTTTCCACCCATCTCTACAACCAGCCGTGGGAGGTGGACCGGGTCCTGGAGCTGCTGGATGAGGTCCGGCAAAGGGGGTTGTCCTGATCCGAGCCTTCCATCCTCCCCCTGCCTGGGGTATTCATACCGGATGATCGATTACCGACCGCCCTACAGGAACGCGGTGCTCGCCGGGCTGGGCGTCCTTCTTCTCTACGTCCTGACCCTGGCTCCCTCCACGGCCATGTGGGACGCCAGCGAGTACATCGCCACGGCCCACATCCTCGGAATTCCCCATCCCCCGGGGAACCCCCTCTTCGTGGCCCTGGCCCGGAGCTGGAGCGTGCTACTCTCCCCCCTGGGACTGCCTGTGGCCGTGAGGATCAACCTCCTGGCCGCCACCACCAGCGCCATCGCCGCCGGCTTCTACTTCCTGGTGGCCCACCGGGTCCTGTGGGGACTCCTGAAGTCGGAAGAGGAGGACACCCCCGGTTGGCTTCCCACGGCCGGAGCCATTCTGGCCGTCCTGTTGAGCGCCACGGCCTACACGGTCTGGCATCAGTCCACGGTGAACGAGAAGGTGTACACGGTCAGCGTGGCCATCATCGCCGCCGTCACCTGGCTGGCCCTCCGTTGGAGGGACCGGAGGGACGATCCGGGAAGCGTGCGCCACCTCCTCTGGGCCATCTACCTCATCGCCCTGGGGTCCACGAACCACCTCATGTCCGTGCTCCCCCTTCCGGTCCTGGCCCTCTTCGTGCTGCTGGTGGGCCCCGGGGTCCTGCTGAACCGGACCCTGTGGACCCGGGGGGTGCTCCTGGGCGTGGTGGGGCTTTCCTTCAACTTCTTCCTTCCCATCCGGGCGGCGGAGAACCCGGTGATCAACGAGGGGAACCCCACCTGCGAGTCCCTGACCGGGGCCGCCGTGGCCATCTACACCAATGGACAGGCGGGCTGTGACAACCTCACCCGGGTCCTCTCACGGTTCCAGTACCAGAAGCCCCCTCTCACGGACCGGCAGGCTCCCTTTCAGGCCCAGCTCCTGAACTACTACCAGTACTTCGAATGGCAGTGGGCCCGGGGGCTGGATCCATCGGAGGTGCCCGGAGGGCCACGTCTTCCCCTGGCCCTCCTCTTCCTTTTCCTGGGACTGTGGGGCCTCTGGCTGGCCTGGAAGGGGGACCGGGGGGCCTTCTACTACCTGGGGGGGCTCACGGTTCTCCTCTCCCTGGGGCTCGTCTTCTATCTGAACTTCAAGTACGGCTACTCTTTGGCCCCGGAGATCCAGGATGCCAGCCGGCACGAGGTCAGGGAGCGGGACTACTTCTTCCTGGCCAGCTTCGGGCTGTGGGGAATGCTGGCGGGTCTGGGACTCACGGGCTTGTGGCGTTACGTGGCGGGGATCTTCTCCTCCCCCCGGCGGTTCCTCCTGGCCGCCCCGGTCCTGGTGCTGGCCGTCGTGCCCCTGACCTTCAACTGGGCCTGGGCCAGCCGGGCCGGGGACTACGCCACCCGGGACTGGGCCTACGACCTCCTCATGAGCGTGGAGCCCTACGGGATCATCTTCACCAACGGGGACAACGACACCTTCCCCCTCTGGTACGTCCAGGAGGTAGAGGGCATCCGCAAGGACGTCACGGTGGTGGTGGGGCAGTACCTCTACACGGACTGGTATCCGAAGCAGCTCCAGGAGCTGACCCGACCGGGCCGGCAACGTCCCTTTTTGCCGGAACAGGTAGGGGGGATCTACCAGGTCCCGGACAATCCCCCGGCGGGCCCCATCATCGACCTGAGCCCGGAGGAGATGGACGGCATCCGGGCCGGGACCTCGTCCCGGGAGATGGCCATCCCCCTGGGCCCGGTAGTGGTCCAGTACCCGGCCCGGGCGTTCCTGGACCGGGCCGACCAGCTGACCCTGGCCATGATCGTGCATAGCCTGGAGGAGCGTCCCATCTACTTCGCCACCCCCTCGGCCACCCTCTCGGGGCTGGGGCTGGAGCCCTGGTCCGTGCGCCAGGGGCTGGCGGCCAAGCTCGTGCCCCGGGACCTGGAGGAGGAGCAGCCGCCGGCGTTCGTGCAGACCTCCCCCGGCGTGGGGGGCGACTGGTTCGACGTGCAGCGATCCCTCGCCCTGCTGGAGGACGTCTATCGATACCGGGGCCTCACGGACCGGGAGGTCTGGGCCGACCGCTCCACCCTGAACATCCCCTGGTACTTCTACGCCACGGCGGTCCAACTGTCCGATGCCGTGTCCCGCTGGGAAGAGGGGACGGAGGAGAAGATCCGGGAGCTCCGGGAAATGGCCGAGGGGTTCTACGTCACCGCTCAGGGAGGACGGCGGGCGGTCCTTCCCGAGTCCCTCCCGGCAGAGGGGCAATAGACACCCCTTCCGGGCACCTCACTTCTTCACGTAGATCTTGATCACACCGTTGGCGGCTTCGTCTCCGTAGATCTCCCGGGCCGCGGTGCCCTTGATGATCTCGATGCGTTCGATGTTCAGGGCGTTCAGGGAGTCCAGGCTCGTCATCCGCCCCACCGGCTCGTCGTCGATGAAGACCAGGGGGGCGGCCGTCCCGGCGCCCTTCTCCGCCATCCCGTCGGCTGCGTCCACCGCGACCCCTCCCTCCGCCACTCCCGGCGGGGTGGGGGCCTCACAGGCCAGGGCCAGGAAGAACCCTCCGGCCAGGACGGCGGCCAGGGCGGCGGTCCAACGGTGCTTTCGAACGTCGCGTCGCATCATTCTCAGTCTCCTTTCCAGGGAGCCTCGGTTGCCTTCCGCCAGCATGGCGGCCAGGGGGAAGGGGCGCCGGGCCCCGGTGGCCACCTCCAGGAGGAGGCGTCCGTAGGGCTTCCGGGGAACGCCTCGGGCCAGGACCCGGCCGTCACAGTCCCCCTCCACGGCCAGGCGCAGGCGAAAGAGCATCCACCAGAGCCCCGGATTCCAGGGGGCCAGGGACACCAGCAGGATGCCCAGGCCCAGGAGAGCCGGGTCGCCGGCCCTCCGGTGCTCTCCCTCGTGCAGGAGGACCATCCTCAGCTCCCGGGCCGGGAGGGCCATGGCCCAGGCGGGCAGGACGATCCGGGGTCGCAGGAGACCCACCAGGGCCGGGCCGGTTTCCGGAGAGAGGAGGACCTCTTCCTCCTCCACCTTCCGCCGCGGCCAGCTCCGGGTCCGGCGTCGCAGGTGCAGGGAAGCGGCCAGGAAGAGGGTCAGGGTGAGAGCCGTAGTCGCCACCCAGAACATCAGGAGAGGATCTTCCAGGACCAGCCGCAGAGGATCGGCCAGGACGGCCGGAAGGAAATCCGCCCCCTGGGCTCCGCTGGGCCCCTGGGGGAGGAGGGCGTAGAGCTGTTCCAGGGAAAGGGAGGCCCCGGCCCGGCCCGGTTCCCCGGGACTCGCCCCGGGAAGGAGACCCGCCAGGAAGGGCCCAAGGGCCCCGGCGGCCATGGCCGGGACCCAGACCCAACGGCTGGGCCGACTCCAGGTCCGAAGCGCCCGTTCCAGGAACCACGCGGAGGCCCCCAGGAGCGCGGTCAGGACGAGGCCGTAGAGCATGAGGTGAGCCGTCATCGGTCCTCCTCCTCCAGCTCCTCCAGGAGGCGGCGCATGCGGGTCAGCTCCCCGTCGGAGATCTTCCGGTCCGAGACGAGCTGGGTGAGGAGAAGCTCCGCCGAACCCCCGAAGATCTTGTCCAGGATCCGGCCCAAGGCGCTTTCCCCCGCCTCCTCAGGTTCCACCACGGGGAGGTACCTGTAGGCCCGGCCCTCCAATTCGTGGCGAACGGCGCCCTTCTCCTCCAGGATCTGGAGGATCTTCAGGACCGTGGTGTAGCCCGGTGCGTCGGGCAGGGCATCCCGGACCTCGGCCACGGTCCCGGAGCCCCGGCGCCAGAGAACGCTCATGATGTCCAGCTCACGATCGGTGAAAGTGGGGTTTCTCAAGGACCCTCTCCCGGTTGTCTACGAATGCTTTCGTACAATGTGGGGGCGGCTTCCACGGTTGTCAACGAAGAGCTTCGTAGAAAGAATGGAGGACGGGACCTTCCTTGGGCTGAGGGAGGACTCCCGCCGGTGTCCCAGGAACAGGAGGCCCGGGCAGGGGTCCCATGTCTCCAGTTCCTTCATCCACTTCTTTCCTGTTGCCCATGACCCACGACGCCCCCGGGGATCCGCCTTCCGGCCCTTCCCGGGACACCTCAGCCGACTCCCCTGCCGGGCCGTCTCCCGCCTCCGGCTCCGGGCGGTCTCCCGGTTCTCGGGCAGAGTCGTCCCCGGACCCTCGCTCCGGGTCCTCCCCCGACGTCTACGCCTCCTTCGCCCCGGAAGAGCTGGTCCGCTACGCCCGTCACTTCGTCTTGCCCCAGGTCGGGCCGGAAGGGCAGGGGAAGCTCAAGGAGGCCCGAGTCCTGCTGGTAGGGGCCGGGGGCTTGGGCTCTCCGGCGGCCCTCTACCTGGCGGCGGCGGGAGTGGGGACCCTGGGAGTGGTGGACGCCGACGTGGTGGACCCGTCGAACCTGCAGCGGCAGGTCCTCCATGGCACATCGGATCTGGGCCGGCCGAAGGTGGCCTCGGCCCGGGACCGGCTCCGGGAGGTGAACCCCCACGTTCAGGTGGTGGGCCACCGGGAGCGCCTGTCCAGTGGGAACGCCCTGGGCATCCTGGAGGACTACGACCTGGTGGTGGACGGAAGCGACAACTTCCCCACCCGGTACCTGGTGAACGACGCCTGCATTCTCACGGGCAAGCCCTTCGTCTACGGAGCCGTGGACCGCTGGGAGGGGCAGCTCTCCGTCTTCGGCGCCCCTGACGGCCCCTGCTACCGCTGCCTCTTCCGGGAGCCTCCCCCCCCGGGCCTGGTGCCCACCTGCGCCGAGGCCGGGGTCCTGGGGGTGCTCCCGGGGGTGGTGGGATCCCTCCAGGCCATGGAGGCCATCAAGCTGGTTCTGGCGGTGGGAGATCCCATGGTGGGCCGCCTCCTGGTCTTCGATGCCCTGGAGCTGTCCTTTCGGGAGATGAAGCTCCGGAAGAACCCGGATTGCCCTGTGTGCGGAGACCAACCCACTCAGACGGAGCTCGTGGATTACGACGCCTTCTGCGGGGTGGAGCCGGAGCCCTCACCCCCCAGTTCCGAGTCCCTGCCCCAGGTCTCTCCCCGGGAGCTCCGGGACCGCCTGGAAGGAGGCGAGCATCCCTTCCTCCTGGACGTCAGGGAGCCCTACGAGTGGGCCATCGGGAACCTGGAGGACCGTGGGGCCGTGCTGGTTCCCATGGGCGAGCTCTCCCGGCGCCTGGATGAGTTGCCCCGGGACCGGTCCCTGGTGGTCTACTGTCACGTGGGGGTCCGGAGCGCCATGGTAGTGGCCTCCCTCCGCTCCCGGGGCTTTCGGGACGTGGCCAACCTCCGGGGTGGCTACCTGGCCTGGGCCGACGAGGTGGATCCGTCCCTGCCCCGGTATTGATTCGCCTTCGGCGTTCTCCCCGGCTTTCAGCCGCCCCTGTCCGACGCACAGGTCCAATGGGGTCCGGGGATCGGATCCTCTCCCCATGGAATGGGCCACCCGGGAGCGTTGCGGGAGCCGGCGAGGGGCGGAACAGGTCGTGGACCGCTCAAAACTCCGCCAGCTCCAGGATCCCCTCCAGGACGTCGGCGGCCTGGGGCAGGATGGCGTTCTCCAGCCGGGGGGCGTACGCCACCCAGGTGTCCAGGGAGGCTACTCGACGCACGGGCCCGTCCAGCCAGGGGAAGAGCTCGTCGGCGACGCGGGCTGCGATCTCCGAGCCCAGGCCCCAGGACAGGGAGTCCTCGTGGGCGACGAGGACCTTGTTCGTCTTCTTCACCGAGGCCCCGACGGTCTCCATGTCCAGGGGTGAGAGGGTCCGGAGGTCGATGACCTCCACCTCAACCCCGTGCTCCTCCCATGCGATCTTCGCCGCGTCCATGGAACGCTTCACCAGGGCCCCGGCAGTGACCACCGTCAGGTCGCTCCCCTCCCGTACCACCTTCGCCTTGCCCAGGGGGATCATGTAGTCGGGGCCGGGGTTGCGGCCCTTGTTGTACACCTGGCGGTAGAGGTGCTTGTGCTCCAGAAAGAGGACCGGGTCCCGGCAGCGGATGGCGGTCCGGAGGAGGCCGTTGGCGTCTTCGGCGGTGGAGGGGAGGACGACCCGGAGGCCCGGGGTGTGGGTGAAGAGGGTCTCCCCCGTCTGGGAGTGATACGGCCCACCTCCCTTGAGATACCCTCCGTAGGTGACCCGGACCACCACGGGGGCGGAGAAGGTCCCGTTGGAGCGGTAGCGCATCATGGCCAGCTCGTCCCGGAGCTGCATGAAGGCAGGCCAGATGTAGTCGAAGAACTGGATCTCCACCACGGGCTTCAGCCCCCGGACGGCCATGCCGATGGCCCGGCCCACGATGTTCGCTTCCGCCAAAGGGCTGTTGAAGACCCGGACGCTGCCGAACCGGCCCTGGAGCCCGTGGGTCACCTTGAAGACCCCACCTTTCCCCTTCACCTGTCCCAGGGCCTCCTCCCGGGAAGCGTCCGCCACGTCCTCGCCGAAGACCACGATGGCCGGGTCCCGGGCCATCTCGTCGATGAGGCATACGTTGAGGAGGTCCACCATGGTCAGGAGCCGGTCTTCTTCCGGGTATTGGGGCGAGTCTTCCGTGTCGAAGTCCGGTCCCGTGGGATCCACCTCTTCGGAGTAGATGTGGCGGAGGGCCGTCTCCGGCTCCGGCTGAGGGTGCCGGAGAGCCTCCTGGGCCGCCTCGGCCACCTCCTGGTTCACTTCCTCTTCCAGGGCGCTGAGCTCCTCCTCCGTGGCCAGGCCCCTCTCCAGCAGGAGGGCCCGGGTCCGGACCAGGGGATCCCGCCGGGCGTCGGCCTCTCGCTCCTCGTCCGGGCGGTACATCCGCTCGTCGTCGGACATGGAGTGGGAGTAGGGACGGATGGTGTGAGCGTGGAGGAGGGCCGGTCCCTCCCGGCGGCGGCAGTGGGCCACCACCTCACCGGCCACCTTCCAGCTCTCCACCAGGTCCGTCCCGTCGCATTCCCGGACCAACAGATCCGGAAAGCCCGACACCAGCTGGGAGATGCTGCCTCCGGCGGTCTGGACCTCCACCGGGACGGAGATGGCGTAGCCGTTGTCCTCCACCAGGAAGAGGACCGGAAGCTTCAGGTTGCACGCCGTATTCAGGGCCTCCCAGAATTCTCCCTCGGAGGTGGTTCCGTCCCCGGCGCAGGCTACCACCACCTCGTCCTCCTGGACATTCCTCACGTGATTCCGGAGGCTCTCCTCCAGGGTGGCCCGGTAGCCGGCCTCCGCCGTGCCCACGGCCTGGAGGAACTGGGTCCCCGTGGGGGAGGAGGTGTTGGTGATCTGAAGGGGAACGCTGGAGAAGTGGCTGGGCATCTGGCGCCCCCCGGTCTGGGGACAGGAGGCGGCGCCCACGGCCTGGAGGAGCTGGTCCACCGGCCCCAGGCCCAGGGCCACGCTCAGAGCCCGGTCCCGGTAGTAGGGATAGAACCAGTCGTGGCCGGGCTTCAGGTGGGCTGCCAGGGCCACCTGGATGGCCTCGTGGCCCGCTCCGGAGATCTGGAAGAAGATCTTGTTCTGACGCTTGAGGCTGATCTCCCGGTCATCCAGTCGCCGGGCCGTGAGCATGGTGCGGTAGTGTTCGAGGAGGGCCTCGTCGTGGAGCCCCTCGGGCAGCGTTCCGTCCTCCACTGTCCTCTCCTGGCTTCGTGTCGGATGAGCAGAGAATTCTAATTCGCCCCGGAGGGACGGTCTACCTGCCCCCCTCTCCCTCTTCCTCCAGCTCCCGTGCCAGGGTCTCCACGTCGTGGATGGGAGCGCTGCAGGTGAAGTCACGGCACACGTAGGCCGTGGGCTTTCCGTCCCGGGGCTCACGACCCTCCAGGACCGGAAGGGGCGGGAGGGCCTCGGGGTCGCCACCGGCCATCACCCGATGGGGCTGGTAGCGGCCGTGGGCTTCCGCCACGAACTGTCGGATGAGGTCGTCCTCCGGGTCCCCCAGCACCGTGACCTCCAGGGGAGGCGCCTGCCGGTGGGCCAGAACGCTGAGCAGCCGACCGAAGGCCGTGGGAAAGCGCTTCATTCCCTCCGCCTCCCGGTCCAGGGCGCCCTCCACCCGGCTCCACGCCTCCGTCTCCCCCGTGAGGCGGGCCAACCGGAGGAGGAGCTCCAGGGCCAGGGAGTTCCCGGAGGGGGTGGCGTTGTCCATGATGTCCCTGGGCCGGACCACCAGGGCTTCCCCGTCCCGGGCCGAGTCGAAGAAGATCTCCTCCTCCTCGTCCCAGAAGTGCTCCAGGATCTCCGAGGCCAGGAGGCGGGCCTCCTCCAGCCACCGGGCCTCCAGGGTGGTCTCGTAGAGGGTCAGGAGGGCGTTGCCCAGGCCGGCGTGGTCCTCCAGAAAGGCCGGGATCCGGGCCTCCCCGTCCTTGAAGGACCGGCGAAGACGTCCGTCCACCCGGAGGTTGTCCAGGAGGAATGCGGCGTTCCTCCCAGCGGCCCGCCGGTAGTCCTCCCGCCCCAGGGCGGCGCCGGCTTCCGCCAGGGCCCGGAGGACCATGCTGTTCCAGGCCACCAGGATCTTCTCGTCCCGAAGAGGGTGCTCCCGGCTCCTGCGGGCTTCCTCGAGCTTTTCGCGGCTTCTGGCCAGGCGCTGCCGGAGCTCCCGGGGGTCCATCCCACGCTCACGGGCCACCTGGTCAGGATCCCCGGGGAGGTGGAGGATGCTTCTCCCCTCGAAGTTCCCCTGGGCGGTGACGTCGTAGACCTCCCGGAAGAGGGCTCCCTCTTCCTCCCCCAGCAGCTCGTCCACCTCCTCCGGGGTCCAGAGATAGAAGAGCCCCTCTTCCCCTTCGGAATCGGCGTCCCGAGCGGAGTAGAAGCCACCCTCCGGCGAGGTGAGATCGGCCAGGATGTAGTCCAGGGTGCTGGTGGCGGCTTCCCTGAGCTCCTCCCCGCCGGTCACCAGGTAGGCCTGGAGGTAGACCCGGGCCAGGAGCCCGTTGTCATAGAGCATCTTCTCGAAGTGGGGGACCAGCCAGCGGGCGTCCACGGAGTAGCGGTGGAACCCCCCACCCAGGTGATCCCGGATCCCCCCCCGGGCCATGGCTTCCAGTGTCCCGATGGCCATGTCCAGGGCTTCCTGCCGGCCCGTGTCGTGGTGGTGCTTCAGGAGGAACTCCAGGACCACGGGCTGAGGGAACTTCGGGGCCTGACCGAACCCCCCGAGAGCTGGATCGAACCGGCCGTTCAGGAAACGGAAGGCGTGGTCCAGGATCGTGGCGTCCGCCTCCCGATAGGCTTCCTCTCCCTCTCCTCCACCCTCTCCCATGCCGGCCCGGGTTCCTTCCATCATGTCCAGGAGCTGGTCCGAGCTCTTCTCCACTTCGTCCCTCCGGTTGTGGAAGGCGTTGGCGGTGGCCTGGAGCACCTGCGGGAAGGAGGGCATGCCGTAACGGGGCTCCGGGGGGAAGTAGGTCCCGCCGTAGAAGGCCCGGCCGTCGGGAGTGAGGAAGGCCGTGAGGGGCCAGCCCCCCCGGCCCGTGATGGCCTGGACCGCCCTCATGTACACCGAGTCCAGGTCCGGGCGCTCTTCCCGGTCCACCTTGATGCTCACGAAGTGCTCGTTCATCAGGGCGGCGGTGGCCTCGTCCTCGAAGGACTCCCGCTCCATGACGTGGCACCAGTGACAGGCGGAGTAGCCGATGGACAGGAGGATGGGCTTGTCCTCCTCCCGGGCCCGGTCCAGGGCCTCAGGCCCCCAGGGGTACCAGTCTACGGGATTGTGGGCATGCTGCAGAAGGTAGGGGCTGGTCTCGGTGGCCAGTCGGTTCGGCACGGCGACTCCTGGACGTAGGGGAAGAGGAGCCGCCGAAGACCCGGATGTCGGAGCCCCCGGTTCGTCCGGGGGCTCGTAAGAGTCCCGTCAGGTCTTCTGAATCGGCTCCAGCTCGTCTTCGGCGAAGTCCCGGACCTGGCTCTCGCCGTCCAGGACCACGCCGTAACGACCGGGACGATAGTCGTTCAATTCAACGACTACTCCCGTCTTCCCCAGGAGGTCCCCGCTCATGGGAAACGATCCTCGCTTGATCTTGACCCGGGTTCCCTCGGGATAGAGAAAGGCTCTCATCGTATCCGCTCAGCCCTTGGTTTCTCGGTTCGTATGTCCGGTGCTTCCGGCTCCCAGGATAGCGGTCCGGGAAGCTCGCAGGAAAGGGGGAGGGACGCAACGCAGGCGGCTGCCCGTCGGATCCCCGGCGGAGGCGCCGGACAGTGGGAGGAGAATCACTCCTCTTCCTCTTTCTCCTCCGGGTCGAAGCTCTCCTGCACGGGCCCCGGCCCCGGTGCCTCCAGGAGGCGAAAGGCCTTCCGGAGGATCCGGCCCTGGAGCTCCGGGTCTCCGGGGGGGCCCAGGGGAAAGCCCAGGGGGTAGGGCAGGTCCAGCCACCGGGGCGGACGGACCTTCTTCATGATGGGCTCGAAGGTGGAGAGGCATACGGTCTGGATTCCCAGGTCTTCGAGAACGCCGGCGATCAGTCCCACGGACTGATGGCAGGTTGGTCAGACCGGGGTGAGGACTACGATGTGCACGCCGTCGTCGGCCATGAGCCCGGCAGCCTCCGGGGCCGTTCGCTTCAGGAGACGCATGGGTGCGGTAATGGAACCCTGGAAGGAGAGGTTTCTCGGGGCCACCTCTCCGATGATCTCCCGGGACGCCAGCCCTCGAAGCCGGTCCAGGGGCATGGCCGTGTTCCCATCCTCTTCCACGCCGGATCGATCCCAGGCGTCGCTGGGGTGGGTGGTCACCAGCTCCTCCGGGTCCGTGCCACCCGGGATGACCCGATAGGAGAAGTCCCCGCCCTTCACCTTTTCGAAGGGGGTTTCCCCGGGAAGGTGGACTCCGGCCGTGGTCACCACCCCCACCCGGGCCTCCTGCAGGGGGAGCCGGGTGGGCTGCCAGGGCAGAGGGTCCACCGATCGAAACCGGTAGCTGTGATACCAGATCCGTTCTCCCAGGGAGAGATCCGACACGGACGCCATGAACTGGTCCTTTCCGCCCGAAGGCCCATCGGGACGCTTCAGGTCCGCATGAACGAGGGGGCACCAGGAGATTCCTCGGGAAAGGAATGCCACTCCCCTCCCCGTTGGATTGCCGCCGTCCTCGTGAAGAGCCGAAGGAGTGTGATCAAGGCTGGGGGGCGGCGCAAGCGTTGTCCCTGCCCAGGGGCCCGTCTACCTTTGAGATAGAAGGTTGATGGAGGAAGGCGTAGCGCCGGAGCTTGCGTCAGGAGGGAGCAGCGTTGGGCAAAATCATCCTGATACTCCTCTTCTTGTTCGGGGCGGCCCTCTATTTCCCCCAGACACGGCCCGCCATCGTGGACACGCTGGAGCCGATTCTGCGGCCGGTGGTGAATCCCGCCCTTCGCTGGCAGACCAGGAACGAGATGAACCGGATTGCCAGGGAGCTGGGAGGCATGCACCGGCGGGGGGAGGACCTCCCGGCGCCGGGGGACGGGTTCCAGTACTGGGTGGGTCGGACCTTCCAGGGGGGCAGCAGCCAGGATGGCTGGGGGAACTCCTACATTCTCCGGGCCTGGCCCGACTCCCTGGGCATCGTCTCCAAGGGCCCGGACCAGGAGCTGGATACCTCCGACGATCTCTTCATCAGCCAATCCCTTCAGCGCCCGGGGCGAAACCGCCGCTGAAGCCGTGGCGCTCGTAACGCGGCTCGCCCCCTCTCCGATCAGCCTCCTAGAGAGCCAGATCCACAGAGAAGATGTAGAAGGCGTTCAGGAGGCCTTCCCCCACAAGTACGCCCAGGATGCACTTCCAGAGGCGGATCCGCAGGGTGCTGGCCACGTAGATCATGAAATCCGTGGGAACGGCGGGAAAGAAGCTCCAGGCGGCGATGATGGGAAGCTCCTTGCGGCTCAGGGCCTCCCGAACCTTCCGGGCCTTCTCCGGATACCGGACCTCCAGGAGCCGGTGGAATCCGATGAACCGGGCGAAGTGGTAGACGATGGTGGATGAGGTGACGATCCCCACCAGGTTCAGCAGGTAGGCCAGGCCCGGGTGGAAGAGGAAGACGCCGGCCACGGCGAAGGGAGTGGAGGGAATGAAGGTGAGTCCCAGGAGGGAGAGGAGGAGGAGGTAGGCCGGAATGACGAGGTGATGGTGCTCCAGGGCCAGAGTTCGTAGGACCTCCAGGTCGATCCGGTCCCGGTAGACCAGGTAGAGGGTCAGCACGGTGCCCACCACCGTGAGCCAGGCGATGAAGGTCTTGGTTCGGAACCGGGGAGCTTCCTGGGGCATGGGGCTGCGTCTTGGCGAGTCGGCCTCGTGTAGCGAGCTTGTCTGGTTGGAGGCGGAGGGTCAGGATGCTCGAAGATCACGGAATGTGGACAATCTCGCGAATGGAGTCATGAGGGAGAAGTCCGGCGTCGGGACGTGGACGCACCCGGGGCAGTACACGGGCCGGGAGATCCGGGAGGGTCCGTCGTGAAGACGGTGGGTCTCACCGGGAACGTGGCTTCCGGCAAGAGCTCGGTGGCGGACATCTGGTCCGAGGCCGGAGTGCCGGTGGTCCGGGCCGATGAGCTGGCCCGGGCCGTGGTGGAGCCGGGGACCCCGGGGCTGGAAGCTGTGGTGGAGACCTTTGGAGAGGAGGTTCTCCGGAAGGACGGCTCCCTGGACCGGGACGCCCTCCGGCAGCGGGTCTTCCGGGATCCGGAGGCCCGGCGGAAGCTGGAGGAGCTTCTTCACCCCCGCATCGCCCGGCTTCGGGCCGAGTGGATGGAGGCCCGGGCCCGGGAGGGCGTCCCCCTGGCGGTGGCTGAGATCCCCCTCCTCTACGAGGCCGGTCTGGAGGAGGAGTTCGACGCCGTGGTGATGGTGGATGCCCCCACAGAGGAGCGAATCCGGAGACTCCGTGAGGACCGGAGCCTCCCCCGGAACGAGGCTCTCCGGATCATGGACGCCCAGATGCCCGCCTCCCGGAAGCGGCAGCAGGCCGACTTCGTGCTGGACAACGCCGGGACCCTGGACGATCTCCGGGACCGGGCCCTGGCCCTCCTGGATCTTCTCCGGGCCCGCCTGGGCCGGCCGGAGAGCTCCCGGAGGACGTCGTGACGAACCCGGCGCCGCCGCCGCCCTCCGCTCCGGGCACCATCCGTCTGGATCTGCACCTCCACACCCGGGGGTCCTTCGACTGCCTCTCCGATCCTGAGGAGGTCCTGGAGCGTGCCCGGGGCCGGGGGATCCAGCGAATCGCCATCACGGATCATGACCGCTTGGGGGTGGCTCTTGACATGCACCGGCGCTATCCGGACCGGGTGATCCCCGGGGAGGAGGTGAAGACGGCGGAAGGCATCGACCTCATCGGCCTCTACCTGACTCGGGAGATTCCCCGGGGGACGCCGGCCCGGGAGGCGGCTCGCCGGATCCGGGAGGACGGTGGCATCGTCTACCTTCCCCACCCCTTCGCCAGGGGCAAGGGGGGATCGGGGCGGCATGCCAGGGCCCTGGCCCCCCTGGTGGACGTGGTGGAGGTCTTCAATGCCCGCCTGCACCCCGGGCGTCTGAACGAGCCGGCCCGGGAGCTGGCCGCCAGCGAGGGGAAGCTGGCGGGAGCCGGATCCGACGCCCACACCCCCGGGGAGGCAGGGGGGGCCTGGGTGGAGGTGCCGGACCACGAGAACGAGGCCGGAGCCCTCCTGAAAGCCCTGGAGGGGGGCAGGGTCCATGGTCGGACCACATCCTGGCTGGTTCACCTGGCCTCCACCTGGGCGAAGCTCCGAAAGAAGCTGCCATGAGCTATCAGCCGCCGCCGCATCGTCTGGAGGCCCTGGACGGGATCCTGAAGGCCCTGGATCGCTCCAGCCGGATCCTTCTCACCACCCACCTGAACGCCGACGGGGACGGAGCCGGGTCCGAGGTGGCCCTGGCCGCCTGGCTCCGGTCCCGGGACAAGGAGGCGTGGATCGTCAATCCCACTCCCTTCCCCGACTCCTTCGGGTTCCTTCTCCCGGATCCGGACTGGAGCGTGGATGCCGGCAGCAACCGGGCCGGGGAGCTGTCCCGGGCGGCGGATCTGGCCGTGGTCCTGGATACGGCGGAGAAGTCCCGGATCGGTCGGGTGAACCCCCTCATCAAGGACCTTTCCCGGGTGGTGGTGGACCACCACCCCCCGGGGCCCGATCCCGTGGAGGGCCTCACGCTCCAGGACCCGGAGGCCTCGGCCACCGGCGAGCTCCTCTTCGATCTTCTCCACCGGGCCGGACCGGACAGGGCCTGGCCTCCTGCGACGGCTCTGGGGCTGTACGTGGCCATCCTCACCGACACGGGCTCCTTCCGGTTCAGCAACGCCTCCCCCCGGGCCCACCGGGTGGTGGCGGAGCTCCTGGAACGGGGTGTGGACCCGGAGAGGACCCACCGGGTGGTCTACGGGCAGGTCCCCCTCCGGAAGCTCCGTCTCCTCAGGGCTTCGCTGGAGACCCTGGACGTGGATCCGGCTTGTGGCCTGGCCTGGATGACCGTCCCCACGTCGGCCTACAACGAGCTGTCCGCCACCAGCGACGACGTGGAGGGGCTTGTGGATTATCCCCGGATGGTGGACGGTGTGAGGGTGGGGCTGCTGTTTCGGGAGACGGCCCGGGGAGAAAGCAAGGTGTCCTTCCGGTCCAACGGAGAGGTGGACGTGAACGGACTGGCCCGCCGGTTCGGAGGCGGAGGCCACAGGAAGGCGGCGGGAGCGGTCCTGGACCGGCCCCTGGACCGGGCCCGGGAGGAAGTTCTGGCGGCCACTCGGGAAGCCCTGGCGGGGGAAGGAGAGGCCCGGAGAGACGAGGAGGGGGAGGCCCAAGAGGAAGAGCGCTCAGGGACGCAGGGGAAAGGGCGAGCCGAAGGACAGGGTGAAGAGCCGGGAGATGCTCAGGGCGAGCAGCCGGGAAGGGGGGAGTCGTGACGGATCGTGAGGGGACCTTCCTGGATTCGCCGGTTCCCGAGGCCCTTCCCCGGATCCTGGCAGAGGTCCGGGAGCGAGTGGGCCCGGAGCGGATGGACCGGCTCTGGATCTTCCCTCCTCTGGTGAAGGGGAGGAAGGAGTGGGGCCTGGTGACGCTGAGCCTGTTCACCGTCGATGCCGGCGGCCGGACTCTCATGAGCGCTCGCTACGCGGCCCAGCTCACCGGAGGAGGGATGGAGTTCGAATCCCGTTTCGCCGAGGAGGGTACGGCTCCGGCGGATCGTCTGCCCCGGGTTATGGACGGCGTGGTGCGAAGGAGTGATCTTCCTCTGGAGGAGCCCCGGGAGTACGAAGTGGCAGGAGATGCGGGGTGTTTCCGGGCGCTCCTGAAGGAATACGAAGTGCAGGAAACGGGCCCTCGGGGTCCGGGAACATCCTCATGAGGCCTGTGGGGAGCGCGGCGTGAGTGAGATCAACCCCTCTGTTCGACTGTTTCGGCGATACCTCAAGGACCAGGGACTGCCGGTGACCCACCAGCGGGAGGCCATCGCAGCCGTGGTCTTCACGACGCCGGGTCACCTTTCCGTGGAGGAGATCGAGGACCGACTCCGGGAGCGGGGCGAGCGGATGGGCAAAGCCACCATCTACCGCACCCTGGACATCCTGGTCCGAAGCCGCCTCGTCACCGAGCACGACTTCGGTGAGGGCTTCAAGCGGTACGAGCACCGCCTCACCATGGAGCCGGTCCACGAGCACCTCATCTGCCTGGAATGCGGCAAGGTCATCGAGTTCCAGAGCTGGAAGGTGGAGGAGGTGAAGAGCAAAGTGACGGCCCGGCACGGCTTCCGACCCGTCCGGCACAAGCTGGAGATCTACGGCCTCTGCAAGGAGTGCATCGAGGCCGGGGCCGAGCTGCCGGAGGAGGGCCTGACCTGCCCCATCGAGACCGTGTAGCAATCCTGTCGGACGGTCGGTCGTCGCCGGAGGACCTTGGAGGGAGAGCCTGAGCATGCCCAATCGCAGATCCGACGACGTCCCCGGGCGGGGAACCTCTCCCCCCGGCGCCTGGGAGGGCCCCGGGCATCCGGGATCCGACGACCTGCCCTGGGAGCTCCCCCACACCTTCCTGGGTCTGGACGAAGAGGCCTCGGCCCTGGCCCGGTCCCGGGCCGTGATCCTCCCCGTCCCCTATGAAGCCACCACCAGCTTCGGGGGAGGGACCCGGGCCGGTCCCGGGGCCATTCTGACGTCCTCCCGCTACATCGAGCTCTGGGACCAGGAGCTGGAAGGGGATCCCTCCCGGCTGGGCGTCCACACCCTCCCGGCCCTGGAGCTCAGCCGGGGAGGCCCCGGCGAGGCGGCAGAGGAGCTGGAAGGAGCCTACCGACGGCTTCTGGACCGGGTGGGGGAGCGGTTCCTGGTCATGCTGGGCGGCGAGCACTCCCTCTCGGCCCCGGCCATCCGTGCCGTGGCCTCACGGGTTCCGGAGCGCCTCCACGTCCTTCAGATGGACGCTCATGCGGATCTCCGGGCCAGCTACGAGGGCACTCCCCACTCCCATGCCTCTGCCATGCGACGGGTGCTGGACGTGGCCGACCTGGTCAGCGTGGGGGTCCGGGGCGTGAGTCGGGAGGAGGTGCAGGTGGCCCGTGAGACCCCCGGCGTGACCCTGGTGTGGGCCGACGAGATGTGGGAGGGGGAAGACTGGATGGACCGGGCCCTGGAGGCCCTGGGCGATCCCGTCTACCTGACCTTCGATGTGGACTACTTCGATCCTTCCCTGGTTCCGTCCACCGGCACGCCGGAGCCCGGCGGCGGGGACTGGTACCGGACCCTCCGCTTCCTGAGAAGGGTCTTCCGGGAACGGACGGTCCTGGCGGCGGACGTGGTGGAGCTGGCCCCGGTTCCCGGCTTGACGGCGCCGGACTTCCTGGTGGCGAAGCTGGTCTACAAGCTCCTGGGATACCGTTTCGAGTCAGATCTGTGAGAGACGTGGACAGGCCAGAGAACGTTCCGGAGACGGAAGAGATCTCCCCGGGGCTCTCCAGTCGCCTCCAGGACTGGGCGTTGATGCGGGCCACCGGCGCGGAGCGGGTGGACGGAAACGCCATCCGGCTCCAGTTCGACGGCCCGGATACCTTCGACGCCTGGATCGAGGCCATCGACCGGGCCGAGACCTACATCCACTTCGAGAACTACATCCTCCGCAACGACCGGGTGGGCCGGGTGTTCCGGGACGCCCTCATCCGCAAGGCCGCCCAGGGAGTCCAGGTCCGGGTCCTCTACGACTGGGTGGGGTCCTGGGCCACGAATCGCCGGTACTGGAAGCCGTTCCGGGAGGCCGGGGTGGAGGTTCGGGCCTTCAATCCCCCTTCGGTGCGCAACCCCTTCGGGATCCTCCAGAGGGACCACCGGAAGGTGGTTTGCGTGGACGGGGAAGTCGCCTTCGTCGGGGGGTTCTGCGTGGGGGAGGAGTGGGCCGGAAAGGGAGGACACGCCCCCTGGCGGGACACGGGGATAGAGATGCGGGGACCCGCTGCCGCCGTCTGTGCCCGGGCCTTCCAGCGCATCTGGGAGCAAATCGGGGAGCCGGTGGCCCGGGAAGCCCGGAGCCGCCCACAGGACGTGGAGCCGGTGGGGGACACCCCGGTGTGGATCATCGAGGGAGAGCCCTGGCGATCCCGGGTCTACCGGGAGACCCAGCTCATCGCCGCCAGCGCCAGGGAGCGGATCTGGATCACCGATCCCTACTTCGTGGCCCCCTTTCCCGTGGGTGAGGCCCTCACCGCGGCGGCCCGGGACGGGGTGGACGTGCGGATCCTCCTTCCCGCCCACAACAACTGGCCCTTGGTGGGTACCCTGTCCCGTGGCGGATACCGGGGGCTGCTGGAGGCCGGGGTGAGGATCTTCGAGTGGCAGGGGCCCATGATCCACGCCAAGACCACCGTGGCCGACGGCCTCTGGTCCCGGATCGGATCCAGCAACATGAACTTCGCCAGTCTCCTGGGGAACTGGGAGATCGACGTGGGAGTCCTGGACGAGGACCTGGCGGCCCAGATGGAAGGGCTCTTTCTGGCGGACCTGGCCTCCTCGGTGGAGATCGTCCTGCCCCGGTCCTCCGCCGTCGTACCCGAGGCCGGACCTTCGGCCGGGGACGAGGGACCCGAGCCGGAAGCGGCCCGGGCCCAGACCAGCCTGGATCCCGGCCGGACCATTCAGGAGCGGATCCGGAAGCTCCGGGAAGGTCCCCGGGGCTCCACGGGATGGGGGATCGCCGATTTCGTCCGGGCGGGATCGGTCCTGGGGGATGCTCTGGCCGGACACCGGACTCTGGGTCGGGAAGACCGGACCGTCCTGGGGACGGCGGCAGGCCTGATCCTGGTCATCGCCGCCGTGTCCGCCTTCTTCCCCTGGCTCGTGGGCTGGTTCGTGGCCGTGATGGCCGGCTGGGCCGGCATCATCCTGGGGGTCCGGGCCGTGATCCAGGCCCAGCGGGCCCGGAGGGAGGAGGAGGAACGGGAAGGAGAGGCCTGAGGGCGTTTCGGAGGGAATACCTCCTGGGCTGCCGGGAGGCCTTCAGGACGCCGCCGCCTCCTCCTCCAGCTCCAGCTCCTCCTCGAGCATCTGCCGCCGGAGGAGGTTCGCGTAGGTCCCCCCCCGGGCCATGAGTTGGGTGTGGGTCCCCCGCTCCACCACTTCGCCCCGGTCCAGGACCAGGATCCGGTGGGCGTTCATCACCGCCGAGACCCGGTGGCTGATGATGAAGGAGGTACGCCCGCCCAGGACCGTCCGCAGGTCCTCCAGGATCCGGGCCTCCGTCTGGGTGTCCACGGCGCTCAGAGCGTCGTCCAGGATCAGGATGGCCGGGTTCCGGGCCAGGGCCCGGGCCAGGGTGGCCCGCTGCTTCTGACCGCCGGAGAGGTTGATGCCCCGCTCTCCCAGGTAGGTGGAGTAGCCCTCCGGGAAGGTGAGAATCGCGTCGTGGAGCTGGGCCACCCGGCTCGCCTCCTCCACCTGCCGGTTTCCCGCCTCCAGAAAGGCAGATCCCGCCGCATCCTCCGTACCTGGCGCCTTCTCTCCCGTTTCCGGAGGCAGCAGAGGGAGTTCCTCCAGGTCCACGCCCAGGCCGATGTTCTCCCGGAGGGTCTCGGAGAAGAGGAAGGCGTCCTGGGGCACCATTCCGATGTGCTGCCTGAGCTCAGTGGGATCCACCTCCTCCAGGGGCACACCGTCCAGGAAGATCGTTCCCTCCGTGGGGTCGTAGGTCCGGGGGATGAGGTCCACCAGGGTGCTCTTCCCCGAGCCTGTGGGCCCCACCACGGCCACGGTTTCCCCCGGCCGGGCGGTAAAGGAGATGCCCCGGAGGACGTCCCGCTCCGTTCCCGGGTAGCGGAAGCTCACGTCCCGGAACTCCACTTCCCCACGGACCGAGCCCAGGGGTGTGGGATCCTCCGGAGCCTTGATCCGGGGCTCCCGCCTCATGATCCGGTTCAGCCTCCCCATGCTGGCGGCTCCCCGCTGGAAGAGGTTCACCACCCACCCCAGGGCGATCATGGGCCAGGTGAGGAGAGCCAGGTAGAAGTTGAAGGCCACGAAGTCTCCCACGGAGATCCGCCCGGCCATCACCTGGAGCCCTCCGTACCAGAGGACGACCAGCATGGCCATTCCGGAGAGGAGCATGAGGAGGGGGCGGAAGAGCCCCGAGGCCTTCACCAGGTTCATGTTCCGCTGCAGGTACTCCGTGTTCAGCTCGTGGAAACGCTCTTCCTGCTCCTCCTCCTGCACGTAGGCCCGGACGATGCGAAGCCCGGTGAGGTTCTCCTGCACCATGGTGGAGAGGGTGGAGAACTGCTCCTGGATCTCCTCGAAGCGCCGGTGGATGACCTTCCCGAACCCCAGGACGATGGGGGGAAGGAGAAGCATGGGAATGAGGGCCACTCCCGTGAGGCGGGGACTGATGTAGAGCATGAGGGCCAGGGAGAAGGCGAAGCTCACGGTGGTGTTCACCGTGTACATGATGGCCGGCCCCGCGGCCATTCTCACGGCCAGGGTGTCGTTCGTGGCCCGGCTCATGAGATCGCCGGTGCGGATCCCCTGGAAGAAGGAGGCGTCCAGCCGGAGCAGGTGGCGGAAGAAGTCGTCCCGCAGGTCCGCCTCCACCCGGCGACTGGCACCGTTGAGGATCTCCCGCATGGCATACTTCGCCGCCCCACCCAGGAGGGCCGCCAGGACGATGGCCCCAGCGAACAGGGCGATTCGCGCCGAGGTCACGCCCGGGTCGCCCAGACTGTCGATGGCCATCTTCATGAGGTAGGGGCTGGCGATGGTGAAGACATTCGTGATGAAGACCATGAGGAGGCCCAGGGCGATGGACCGCTTGTAGGGCCTCAGGTAGGGGATGATGGTCTTCAGCTCGCCCATGTCGTGCCCGTGAGCTCGTGGAGTGGCGTCCGGTGATCTGGCTGTCCCGCCAGGGGTGGTGGGCGGCCGCCTCGGGCCCCGCTACCCTCCCGGCGGCGGCCGGGGGTGAACGCCCTGGTAATGGTGCCCGGTGCCGGGAAAGTTCCCTGGCCTCCGGTCCCGGCGTCGGAGAAGGCGGGCTCCGGCTCCGTGGGTCCGCCGGCGGAAGAGGCCCTGGAAGAGGGTTCGGTTGCCTCAGGACCCCCGGGGCTTCCCGAACCGAGCCAGGAGCTCCTCTCCCAGGCCTGCCAGGAGGGCGGCTCCCAGGGGAAGGACCTCCTCGTCGATGTCGAAGTGTGGGTTGTGGTGCTCCCGGGGGTCCGGCAGGGCGGCTCCCAGCCACAGGAAGACGCCCGGAGCCACCCCGGCCAGGATGGCGAAGTCCTCGGCCCCCATCATGGGCTCGGCCTCCCACAGCTCGTCTTCGGTCACCAGGCGGAGGGCGGCACGCCGGGCCGCATCCGTGGCTTCCGGGTGGTTCGTCAGGGGAGGGTAGCCGGGCTTGACCGTCACCCTGCAGCTCCCCCCCTGGGCCTCCAGGCCGTGGAAGATCCCACGGACACCGTCCAGGATCCGCTCCCGGACCTCCTCGTTGAAGTAGCGCAGGGTTCCCTCCAGCACGATCCGCTCCGGCACCACGTTCGGTGCCGCTCCCCCCTCCACGGTCCCCAGGGTGACGACGCCGTGCTCCATGGGGGAGAGGTGCCGGGAGACCACGGACTGCACCCCCAGGATTCCCTGGGCCGCCAGGACCAGGGCGTCCACTCCTTCGTGGGGCAGGGCGGCGTGGGAGCTCCGTCCCCGGACCTCGATACGAAGATCGTCGCTTCCGGCCATGAGGGGACCGTCCTTGATGAACACCTTCCCCGAGGGAAGGTGGGCCCCCACGTGGAGCCCCCCGATGGCGTCCACTCCCTCCATGGCGCCGTCCTCGGTCATGCGGGTGGCGCCGCTCTTTCCCTCCTCGTCCGTGCTCTCCTCCGAGGGCTGGAAGAGAAGCCGGAGGGAGCCCGGGGGCAGCCGGCCCTCCCGGTGCATCTCCGCCAGGAGTCGGGCGGCCCCCAGGAGACTGGCGGAGTGGGCGTCGTGGCCGCAGGCGTGCATGACCCCCGGCACGGTGGATCGGTAGTCGTGGGTCCCCTCCTCCTGGATGGGAAGGGCGTCCATGTCTGCCCGGAGGGCCACCACGGGCCCGGGTCCGTTTGCCAGCTCCCCCACGACTCCGGTTCGCCCCACGCCGGTTCTCACCGAGTATCCCGCCTCCTCCAGATTCCGGGCCACGATGTCGGCGGTCCGGTGCTCCTGGAAGGCCAACTCCGGATGTCGGTGGAAGTCGCGGCGCAGCTTCGAAAGCTCCGACGCCATGCTATGGGCGCGCTGAAGAAGGCTCATGGGACTCGGTGGTTCGGCCGGGAGAACGTTGCCGTCGGGTTTTTCGGGCTGATAGGTTCTCGATGAAGATCCTCCGGAGAGTATAGAGGTCCCGGCCTCCGGTGAACAGGAAGGTCTTCCCCCGTCCCCCTCGACCCCGGGCTCCATGCGCGACCCCCGACTCACGGAACAGCGGAACCCCCGATCCAGGAGGGTGGATCTCCTCACGCCCCTGGAGATCACGGATCTCGTCAACGCCGAGGACCGGACGGTGGCCGAGGCCGTGGGGCGGGAGCGGGAAGCCATGGCCCGGGCCATGGAGCTGGTGGTGGACTCCTTCCGGCGGGGGGGACGCCTTCTCTACGTGGGGGCTGGAACCTCCGGACGCCTGGGGGTCCTGGATGCCTCGGAGATGCCCCCCACGTTCCGGACCGATCCCGAGATGGTCCAGGGGATCATCGCCGGTGGCTACGAGGCCCTGGTCCGGGCCCAGGAGGGGGCCGAGGACGTGGAGGCGGATGGGGCTGCGGCTGTGGACGAGAGGGGGGTGGGAGAGGCGGACTTCGTCCTGGGCATCACCACGTCCGGATCGACCCCCTTCGTTCACGGGGCCCTGGCCCGGGCCCGGGAGCGGGGAGCCCGGACGGGCTTCCTTCTCTGCACCCACCCCTCTCCTGATCTCCTGGAGACCCACGATGTGGTCATCGCCCCCCTTGTGGGTCCGGAGATCATCACCGGGTCCACCCGGATGAAGGCGGGCACGGCCACGAAGCTCGTGCTGAACACCATCTCCACCGGCGCCATGATCCTCCTGGGCAAGGTCTACGGCAACCTCATGGTGGATCTCCGGGTCACGTCCCGGAAGCTCCGGGACCGGGGGGAGCGCATCCTCATGGAGATCCTGGGCGTGGACCGGGAGAGGGCCGGGGAGCTCCTGGGGGCGTCCGGGGGTCACGTGAAGACGGCCATCGTCATGGAGAAGCTGGGTGTGGACCGGGAGGAGGCCCTGAGGAGGCTGGACCGGGCCCAGGGGCGGGTGTCCCGGCTGGTGGGAGATCCTCCGTGAAGGTCCTGGGGCTCATGTCCGGGACGTCCCTGGACGGTATCGACGCCGCCCTCCTGGAGGTGGAGAAGGCGGACGTGGAGAAGGCCGGGAGTG
Source organism: uncultured Gemmatimonadaceae bacterium (assembly GCA_964652625.1). Classification (GTDB taxonomy): domain Bacteria; phylum Gemmatimonadota; class Gemmatimonadetes; order Longimicrobiales; family Gaopeijiaceae; genus CAZZEL01. Next base: position 21,745 of record CAZZEL010000014.1, on the reverse strand, counting down.
GGGTGGCACCGGGGCTCCCGGGCGTCCGGTGGAGTCTCCTGGCCTTCCGGACCCGTCCCTACAGCCGGGAGGAGAGGAAGGCCATCCGCGGGACGCTGGAAGAAGGGCGGGCCCGGGAGGTGGCCCTCCTCCACACCCGTCTGGGTAGCTGGCTGGCCGGGGCCGCCCGGGACCTCCTGGAGGAGGAGGGAGTCGATCCCCGGGAGGTGGCGGTGGTGGGCTCCCACGGCCAGACCGTCTGGCACGAGCCTCCCCGGGAAGGGGTGCGGGGCAGCTCCTTCCAGCTCGGGTGCCCGGCCACCCTGGCCGAGGAAACGGGGCTCCCGGTGGTGAGCGATTTCCGGGCCCGGGACCTGGCCGCCGGGGGCCACGGAGCCCCCCTGGTGCCCTGGGCGGACCGGCTCCTCTTCTCCTCTCCCCACCGCTCCCGGGCCCTCCAGAACCTGGGGGGGATGGCCAACGTCACCTGGCTTCCCGTGGCCGGCTCCCCGGAGCCCCTCCTGGCCTTCGACACGGGACCGGGCGTGGCTCTCCTGGACGAGGCCGCCCGGCTGGCCACCGGGGGCAGGGAACGCTGCGACCGGGACGGAGAGCTGGCCCGGCGGGGGAAGGTGTCCCGGGAGCTCCTGGACCGCCTCCTGGCCCATCCCTTCTTCCGGCAGGAGCCCCCCCGCTCCACGGGCCGGGAGGTGTTCGGATCCGGAATGGTCCGGGAGCTGGTGGAGGACGTCCGCCCCGAGGAGCGCCCCGGGGGATGGCCGGACCTCCTGGCCACCCTCACGGCCCTCACGGCCCGGAGCATCGGCGACGCCTACCGACGCTGGGTTCTGCCCCGGGGGGTGGAGGAGGTCTTCCTCCTGGGAGGGGGCGCCCGGAATCCGGCCCTGGCGGAGGCCATCCGCCGGGAGCTGGAGCCCCTGCCGGTGCGCTCCGGCCAGGAGCTGGGCATGGATCCGGACGCCCGGGAGGCGGCGGCTTTCGCTCTCCTGGCCTGGGGCCACCTGGAGGGAATCCCTGCCAACGTCCCGGAGGCCACGGGCTCCCTGGGCCCCCGGGTCCTGGGATCCTGGACGCCGGGGGCTCGGTGGGGCCTGGCTCCCGGCCGGCACCGGGAGATGCCGTCGGGGGAGGGCCCCTCCACTCGAGAGGAATCGGAAACCGGGGAGGTCTCGTCATGAACCGCGGTGTCGCTCTGGCCCTGGTGGCGGTGGTGCTCTGCCAGGGAGTCCTGGTGGCGCTCATGTTCACCCCGGCTCCCCACACCGGCGGGGACAACGCCGCATACGTGAGCCTGGCCCATTCCCTGACGGAGGAGGGAGCCTACCGGGAGCTCTGGACCGCCGGCGAGCCACCCCACAGCAAGTATCCCCCGGTCTTCCCCCTCCTCCTGGGGCTGCCCCTCCTCCTGGGGGTGAAGGGCTGGGTGGGCCTGAAGATGGTTCCCGTCCTGTGCACCCTCCTGGCGGGGGTCTTCACCTTCCTCTGGGTCCGTGAGCGGGAGGGGGTGGCCCCGGCCGCGGGCGTGGCTCTCCTGGTGGCCCTCTCCGACGGCGTCTTGGACTACAGCCGGTGGATCCTCTCCGACCCCACCTTCCTGGCCCTGACCATGGCTGGGCTCTGGGTCCTGGAACGGGCACGGGGGAGACGGACGGGATCGGTGGCTCCCACGGCGCCCCGGGAGGGATGGGTCGTCCTGGGCCTGGCCTTCGTCCTGATGGCCTACTTCACCCGCTCGGCGGGAATCCCCCTGGTAGTGGCCGCTCTCCTCTGGCTGGCCCTGGAACGCCAGTGGCGGGCCGGGGGAGCGTTCCTGGCGGTCTTCGGCATTCTGGCGGCTCTATGGTGGTGGCGGGGACGGATTCCCGGTGAGGGGGCCTACGCGTCGGAGTTCCTCCTTCTGGATCCCTACCAGCCCGAGCTGGGACGGGTGGGGGTGGGAGACATGCTGGGGCGCATGGGGGAGAACGCCGGGGCCTACGTGACCCGGCTGATCCCCGAGGGCGTGGTGGGGCTGGAAGGACCCCTCCTGGGCGTTCTGGGAATCGGCCTGGTCCTCCTGGCCCTGGTGGGCTGGCTCCGGGCCCTCTGGAAGGACCGGGGCCCCGCAGAACTCTTCCTTCCCCTGTATTCCGGCCTTCTCCTCCTCTGGCCTGTGGTATGGTCCGGAGACCGGTTCGCCCTGCCCCTCCTCCCCCTCCTCTTCTTCTACGCTGCCACGGCCCTCTTCTGGATCCTGGGTCCCCGGAAGGGGGCCCTCCGGACGGCCGTGGCCGGCTTCGCCTTCCTCCTCCTGGCCCTGCCGGCCCTGAAGAGCTGGAGCGTGGAGGTCCGGAGCGCCCGGCAGTGTGCCCCCCTGGCCCGGGAGGACCCCTACGCCTGCTACGGGAGCACGGTCCAGGAATATGCGGCCCTGGCCCGGTGGGCCGGCCGGAACCTCCCGGGGGGAGTCTCCGTCATCACCCGCAAGCCCCGGATCTTCTTCCTCCTGGGCGGAGTGAAGGCCCAGTCCCTACCCTTCACCACCGAGGCGGAGACCTTCGTGGAGGCGGCCCGGACCCTTGGGAGCCGGTATGCGACCCTGGACCGCTGGGACGGGCTGTCCCGGCACTACCTGGGGTCGGTGATCCGGTCCCGGCCCGGGGTCTTCTGCCACGTCACGGGAGTGGCCCCCCAGGGGGAGGTGGGAACCCAGCTTCTGGGGATTCTCCCCGGGGAGGGGGAGAACGCGGGGAGGGGAGAGCAGGTTCGTCTGGAGCCATGCCCCGGGGCCATGACCCTGTCCGAGGCTCGGGATCTGCCGTCCGTGCCCCCGGGGGACATCCCCCTCCTGGTCTGGGGCGTCCGGCGGTAAGGGCCGGATGTGCCGGCCGAGGTGGGCCGTCCGTCGGCCAGGGCCGGACGTCCCCCCTGACGTGGGGCGTCCGCAGCGATGGTGGGATGTCTGCGGCCACGGACCGGCGCCCGGCGCCCGCACAGTGAGCGCCTGGCGTCGCAGCCGACGTCAGGCGTCGTAGAGGAGAGCCAGAGCGATCCCGAAGGCCAGGTGCTCCAGGAGGTCAGCGTTCTCCTCCTCCTCGCGCCCCTGGAAGAGGACGGAGAGCGCCGGGAGCTTGCCGTGGGGGGCAGCGGAGCCGGCCACCTCCTCCAACCCGCCCCAGGGGGACAGGACGTACTCCAGGAGGCCGTAGGCCGACCCCTGAAGGGTGGCAGGGACCGGGATCCTGGGCTCCACCACCGAGGCGTAGAGGAGACCCCGACCCGCCCCGGAGAGGAGAACGTCGGTGAGAACGTCCCCCAGGGAGCGGTCCCGGGCCCGACCCACCAGGACGGGACGCAGGAGCTCGGTCAGGAAGGAGGCGGCGGCCCCGGCGGCCCCGGCCCGGGCCAGTCGGAGGAGGCCGGGACGCCGGCTCCGGGGCCACAGGGCCAGGAGTCGGTTCAGGGCCGTCCCGGCGCCCACGGCCAGGAGGACGTCGGGGATGCCGCCGTCCGACTCCCCCCGGGCGGGACGAAGAGCCATCCTGGCCCGTCGCCCGGGGCTTCCGGCCTCCCCCTTCTCCTTCTCCGAGGGGAGGTAGGCGCGAGCCATTTCCAGGGCGTAGCCCAGACGGTACCAGAGATCCTGATCGTTCGGCATCTTCCCTTGTCCTCGGGGGTAAACCACTTTCCTTATGGAGGGAGCCCTGTGGCACCAGGGCGACGATGGCAACGATGCACGAGACTCCCATGTCTTTCGTAGGGTGACGCTCCAACCGTCGTTTGACAAGATGATTCCTCTCCAACTCCGCCCGTTCTCTCCTGCTCCGGGACCCGGGAGCCTTCCGAGGCTCTCCCTGACCGGCCTCGCGATGCTGGCGGCTCTCCTCGCCGTCTCCACCCCGGTCCAGGGGCAGCTTCCTCCGGACGAGGCATGGCGCACCCTGGAGACGGATCACTTCCGGGTGACCTATCCCCAGGGTCTCCTGGAGTTGGCCCAACGGGCGGGAGACCGGGGAGAGCGGGCCTGGGAGCTCCTCTCCCGGGAGTTCGTGGAGCCTCCGGAGGGGAAGGTGGACCTGGTGGTGTCGGACCACGCCGACATCTCCAACGGCTACGCTCAGGTCTTCCCCTCCAACCGCATCGTGATCTACGCTCCGCCCCCGGTGGACGGCTTCGGGCTGGCCCACATGGACGAGTGGCTGGAGCTGGTCATCACCCACGAGCTGGTGCACATCTTCCACGAGGACTATACCCGGGGGCTGGGCACCGGCTTGCGGACGATCTTCGGCCGGTTTCCGGCCGAATGGCCCTTCTTCCCCGGCGCCGCCACCCCCAGCTGGACCGTGGAGGGCATCGCCACCTACTACGAGTCCGCCCTCACCCACGCGGGCCGGGTCCGGGGGAGCTTCCACGAGATGGTGATCCGGACGGCGGTCCTGGAGGACCGGTTCGAGTCCATCGACCGGGCGTCCGGGGATTCACCCGTCTGGCCCGGGCCCCAGCGCTACTACGTGTACGGGTCCCTCTTCTTCCAACGCCTCATGGACCGCTACGGCCAGGAGGCCATGAAGGAATTCGTGGACGCCGTGGCGGGCCAGTGGATTCCCTACCGCCTGAATGCCGCAGCCGAGGACGCGTTCGGGATCTCCTTCTCCCAGGCGTGGGAGGAATGGCGCCAGGAGCTGGAGGTCCGCTACCAGGCTCTCCGTGATTCCCTGGCCAGCCGCGGCCCCCTTACCCGGGGCGAGCCCCTCTCCCGGGGAGGGTACTACGCCCTGAATCCGGCACTGTCTCCCGGCGGCCGAGTCCTGGCCTACGCCCGGCAGGACGGGCGGAGCGACACCCAGATCCGCCTCCGTCGCCTGGATGCCCCGGACCGGGGACCCTCGTGGAAGCTCGCCAGGACGAACAGTCTGGCGAACCTCTCCTGGAGGGGGAGGGGTGAGGTGATCTTCTCCCAGCTGGCCTACGTGGACAGCTACCGGAAGCGGGGGGATCTCTACCTGGCCCGGCTCCAGGAGGACGGGGAAGGGGAGGTCCGTCGGATCACCCGGGGACAGCGGCTGGATCATCCCCACCCTCACCCTGAGGATCCGGATGGAGACCGGATCGCGGCCGTCCAGGAGAGGGGGGGCACGAATCGCCTGGTCCTGGTGAGCCTCGACTCCGGGTCCGTGACGCCCCTCACCGAATACCGCCCCCATGTCCACTGGGCCTATCCCCGCTGGTCTCCCGACGGGCGGTGGATTGCCGTGGGCCGCTGGCAGACCGGCGCCTACTACGATGTGGTGCTTCTGGATGCCCGGGGGGAGGTGGTGGCGGAGGTAACCCGGGACCGGGCCGTGGACCAGGCCCCGGCCTGGAGCCCGGACGGCCGCTGGCTCCTGTGGGCATCGGACCGGAGCGGGATCCCGAACCTCTACGCCGTGGAAGTAGTGGAAGACGGGGCGGGCCCGGACGGGAACGGAGACCAGCCCCGACTGGGTCCCGTCCGCCAGGTCACGAACGTCCTGGGAGGAGCCGGCTACCCCAGCGTGGGCCCGGAGGGTGAGTGGATCTACTTCTCCGCCTACCACGCCGACGGATGGCGGGTGGAGCGGGTCCCCTTCCGTCCCCGGGAGTGGCTGGATCCGGCCCCTTTGGCCCGCCGCTTCCTGAACGGGCCCGACACCGCCCGCTACCACAGGAAGGTCCAGGCCGAGCCGGAGCCCTACCGGTCCGTTCGGACCCTTCTCCCCACCTACTGGGGACCCACCTTCCTTCCCGGGGACGACGTGCAGGGCAGAGAGGTCCTGAGCCCCGGCTTCGGCCTGTCCACCTCGGGCCACGACGTGGTGGGCCGCCATTCCTGGGTGGCCAACGCCACCTTCGCTTCCGGACCCGCCACCTTCTCCGGGGGCTTCGGGTACACATTCCACGGTCTGGGCAACCCCATCCTGGGGGCCTCCGCTTCCCAGTCCTACGATGCCCATCCCCGGCCCCTGGAAGCCCCTGACGACAGCGGCGACCTCCTCTACCTGGTGGAGCGGGAGCGGCAGGTGGGCCTGGGCGCCACCCTCCTTCGCCGCCGAGCCCGGAACGTGGCCACCCTGGGCCTGGCCGGAAGCCACGTCTGGGAGCACCGGATGCTCCTGGAGGAGAACCTCAGGGAATCGGACCGGTTCGTACTCCGCCCTGCCGACGCCAGGCTGGTGGAGGGCCGGGTGTCGGCCGCCTTTTCCAACGCCCGGCTCTACCCCTTCTCCGTCAGTCCGGAGGACGGTGTGGGTCTGTTCCTCAGGGGTCGGCTCCGACGAGAGCTCTCCGTGGCCGACTCCCTCCGGGGCGTTGCCGGAGGGGATCGCTCCTACGGGGACGTGGTGGCTCAGCTCAGAGGCTACAAAGGTCTCCGGTGGCCCGGGTTCGGAAACCACGTGCTGGGCCTCCGGGTGAGCGGAGGATGGGCTCGCGGTGCCGGGGCCGACGCCTACCACTTCGAGGTGGGAGGAGCCTCCGGGGCCGGCCTTCCCCTGGAGGTGGGGGCCCTGGGAGAGAGCCTCTTTTTCCCGGTGCGGGGCTACGGCACCGCACAACGCTTCGGGCGCTATGCCTGGTCCGCCACCGCCGAGTACAGGTTTCCCCTTCTCATGGTGGCCCGGGGGCCCGGCCTCCTGCCCCTCCACCTGGACTGGATCAGCGGGAGTCTCTTCCTGGACGCCGGTAACGCCTGGGGACCGGAGCTGGAGGCGAGGGGATCGGCGTACCGCAATCCGGCCCGGGACGCCCTGGTGGGAGGGGGAGGCGAGCTCACGGCCCGGGTTCTCCCCCTCTGGTTCGCCAGCATGGACCTGCGACTCGGGGTGGCCGCCCCCCTAATGGAAGGTGATGGGCTCCGGGTCTATCTCCGTCTGGGATCGTCCTTCTGAAGAAGGATCTCGCCGAAGCCCCCCGGGGGCCAGGGAGCCCGCCCACACCCCTACTGGATCTCGGCCTCCCGTCCCGCCACTTCCGCCATCCGATCCACCGACTCATGGAGGGCCGCCACCGTTTCCCGGAGGGCTTCCCGGTTCTCCTCCGTGTCGTTCTCCCGGAGCCTCATGCCCTGGGCGTTCAGGGTCCGGACCCGGCTGATGAAGCTATCCACCTCCGCCCGGAGGGCCAGGTACTTTCGCTCGTTGGGAAGGATCTTGGCGGTGAGCTTCCACACGCCGGCCTCGATGATCAGGATGCCCACCAGGACCACGGCGATCTGGAGCTGGAGGTTGATGGCCAGGGCCGGCACCAGGATGGCGGCAAACACCAGGGCCGTCCCCAGGATGGGGAGGGCGATGGCCATGGTCTTTCGGAGATTCCTCAAGGTCTGACTCCTGCGGCTTCGCGAGGGGGCAGGGGACCCGGTCCGTGACAGACCGGGTCAGCAGCCCCGTTGCCCGTCGTCGAATTCGATGATCTGGCTACCCCAGAGAGGATAGGCGATGAAGACCTTCTTCGTGGTGGCCGGATGTCCGGCGATGGCGATGATGTAGGGATCCCGGCTCGAGCTTCCCGCCACAGGTGTGAAGGTGCAGTACTCCACCTCCCGAGTGCGAACCCAGGTGCTGCCCTCCTGGAGCTCCTCCAGGGACCCGGGCCACTGGCCGTCGTGCAGGGTCACATAGGTGTCCACGCCGTCCATGAGCTGCCGGACATCGGACTGGAGCTGGGCCACGTAGGCCCGTTCCCGGGCCCGCTGGAAGTAGGGAGAAACGATGGTGGCCAGGAGGCCGAGGATGACCGTGACGAGGAGCACCTCGATCAGGGTGAATCCCCCGGGCCTCCGGCTTCCCCGACAAGAAGGGACTGGCGTTGTCTCTGGGCTCATGCTCTCCGGAACCGTATGGGATGGACGAGTTCGAATGCCCAACTCCAAGATAAGAGGACTCCTCGGGTCGGCGCCAAGATTTCCGTTCCTTCCTGTCCGCCCACGGAAGTGTTGACCACAAGATCTAGTACCCGTATCTTTCATCTACCGCAAGATTTTGTGGTTTTCAGTGATGTTTCCACACAGGTTTCCGAGCGTTTCGTAGGGCTCTCGCCGGTTTTCAACGTTTCGGCCAGAGCTTTTCCACGTCCCCTCCACATTCTTGCCACCATCGTCAGGAGATACCCGTTCCCATGACCCGCCCTGCACCTTCCTCCTCCGATCCCTACCTCTTCCACGATGAGATCCCCGACGATCTGCCGCCGGCGGAATTGACGGACAATGCTCGTATCGTCCTGGGGAAGCGATATCTGAAGAAGGACGAGGAGGGGGAACCGGTGGAGGAGCCGGAAGTCATGTTCTGGCGAGTGGCCTACACCATCGCCAAGGAGGACGCCCGGTTCGGCGCCTCGGAGGCGGCCGTGGAGGAGGTGGCCCGGCAGTTCTACGATCTCATGACCACCGGGAAGTTCGAGCCCAACTCCCCGACGCTCATGAACGCCGGCCGGCCCCTGGGTCAGCTCTCGGCCTGCTTCGTCCTCCCCGTGGACGACGCCCTGTCCAACGGCCGGAGCGGCATCTACGACACCCTGAAGTCCATGGCCCTGGTGCACCAGTCCGGGGGAGGCACGGGCTTCGCCTTCTCCCGGCTCCGCCCCACGGGCGACAGGGTCCGGTCCACCATGGGCGTGGCCTCGGGTCCCGTCTCCTTCATGACCCTCTACGACTCCTCCACGGAGGTGGTGAAGCAGGGAGGGACCCGTCGGGGGGCGAACATGGGCATCCTCCGGGTGGACCACCCGGACATCCGGGAGTTCATCGCCTGCAAGGACGACACGTCGAAGATCACGAACTTCAACATCTCCGTGGCCGTCACCGACGCCTTCATGGAGGCGGTGGAGGCCGGTGAGACCTACGACCTGGTGAACCCCCGAACCGGGGAGGTGGCGGGCCAGGAGAACGCCCGGGAGGTCTTCGAAACCATCGTCCAGGGCGCCTGGAAGACGGGGGAGCCCGGGGTCTTCTTCGTGGACCGGGCCAACGAGTTCAACCCGGTTCCCCGCCTGGGGGAGTACGAGGCCACGAATCCGTGCGGTGAGCAAGCCTTGATAGCTTACGACGTTTGTAACCTGGGAAGTGTCAATCTTGGGCTCTTTGTGAGGGATGACTTCACGTGGGGCCAGGATCCGGAGGAGGGGGTGGATTGGCAGGCCCTGGCTCGGGTCGTCCACCTCTCCATCCACTTCCTGGACAACGTCATCGACGCCAACCGCTACCCCCTGCCGGAGATCACGGAGCTGGCCCAGCGCATCCGCCGGGTGGGTCTGGGGGTCATGGGGTGGGCGGACATGCTGGTCCGCCTGGGCATCCCCTACTCCAGCCAGGAGGGAGTGGAGATGGGCCGCCGGGTCATGGCCTTCCTGAACGAGGAGGCCCGGAAGGCCTCGGAGAAGCTGGCGGAGAGTCGGGGGGTCTTTCCGGAATGGGAGTTCTCCACCTGGGGTCCGGAGGAGACCTGCGCCCGCCGGGAGGACGGGGAGAGGGTCCATCCGGAGCGTCACCTGAGGAACTGCAATCTCACCACGGTGGCTCCCACCGGAACCATCTCCATCTTCGCCGGCTGCTCCGGTGGTATCGAGCCCCTCTTCGCCGTGGCCTTCATGCGGAACCAGGCCGGCAGCCTCATGCCCGACGTGAACCCGGACTTCGTCCGGATTGCCCGGGAGCAGGGATGGTACTCCGAGGAGCTCATGGAGCGGATCGCCACGGAGGGCCACATCCACTTCGACGAGGTTCCCCAGGAGATCCAGCGGGTCTTCGTCACGGCCCACGACATCACGCCGGAGTGGCACGTGCGCATGCAGGCCGCCTTCCAGGAGCACACGGATTCGGCCATCTCCAAGACCACCAACTTTCCCCGGGAGGCCACGGAGGAGGACGTCCGGGAGATCTACGAGCTGGCCTTCCGCCTGGGGTGCAAGGGCGTGACGGTCTACCGGGATGGTTCCCGGCCCGAGCAGGTGCTCTCCACGGGGAAGACGGGCAAGGGGGAGGAATCGGAGGAGGCCAGGGCTCAGCGGGTGGCCCTGGAGCAGGAGCTGGCCGACGCCCGGGAGAGGCTCCACAGTCTGCACGGCGAGCTGGAGCACCTGCGGGGAGAGCTGGAGGACCGGGATCTCCAGGCGGCGGCGGCCCGGCAGAAGCGTCAGCGCCCCGCCATGCTCAAGGGACGGACGCTGAAGATGAACTCTCCCCTGGGGGACATCTACGTGACCATCAACGAGGACTCCGCCGGGAGGCCCTTCGAGGTCTTCTGCACCCTGGGCAAGGCCGGTGGGGCGGCCTTCGCCGACGCCGAGGCCATCGGCCGCCTCATGTCCCTGGCCCTCCGCTCCGGGGTGCCCATCACGGCCATCCGGGACCAGCTCCGGGGGATCTCCTCGGATCGGGCCGTGGGGGTGGGCCCCCACAAGGTGCTGTCGGCCCCGGACGCCATCGGACAGGCCATCGAGCGCTACCTGGAGGAGAAGGACGGCGTACAGGAGGAGCTGCCCATCCATGCTCCGGCCCCGCTGAGCTCCCAGGGGACCCAGGCGGAAGGGACGCCGGCGCCCAGCACTCAGCCCCCGGAGCACTTCATGGGGGCGTGTCCCGAGTGCGGCTCCGGCCAGCT
>CAZZEL010000014.1:0-11053 GCA_964652625.1 uncultured Gemmatimonadaceae bacterium | reverse complement strand
GACGGTGGGACGGGTGTGGCGCTCATGAAGGGATAGAGGACCCTCCGGGGGGCCGATTCTCACACGGCCGGGTCCCCCTCGATCCCCGATGTCGTCGCGCCCTGGCGATGTCGGGGATCCTTCCCATTCTTGACGAGGGCCCCCGGTTCCGGTCCATTCCTCCTCCACTTCTCCTTCCGCCCGGCCCTGGCGGGGGAGGCGCCGGGCTGACCACCGGCATTCCTCCCCCCCGAAACGGCCCGGCGACCCCGATACGGAGGCGTCCGTGAGCTCCCCGATGGATTCGCCGAAGGACACAGACCTGGTGAAGGTGGCCGTGGTCCAGGCTTCTCCCCTCTACTTCCAGCGCCAGGAGAGCGTGGAGAAGGTCAGCCGTATGACCCGGGAGGCGGCGGATGGGGGCGCCGAGCTGGTTCTCTTTCCCGAGGCCTACGTGGGGGGCTATCCCTGGGGCCTGGTCTTCGGCACCGCCGTGGGGGGACGGAGCCCGGAGGGGCGGAGGGTGTGGGAACGGTATTGGAACACCTCCCTGGAGGTGCCGGGTCCGGAGACCGAAGCCCTGGCCAAGGCCGCCGGGGAGGCCGGGGTCCACCTGGCCGTAGGGGTCATCGAGCGGGACAGCGCCTACAGCGGCGGCACCCTGTACTGCACGCTCCTCTACTTCGGCCCGGAGGGGACGCTTCTGGGCAAGCACCGGAAGCTCAAGCCCACCGCCGCCGAGCGCCTGATCTGGGGGGAGGGGGACGGGAGCACCCTCCCGGTGATCCCCTCCCGGATCGGCCGGATCGGGGGCCTCATCTGCTGGGAGAACTACATGCCTCTGGCCCGCATGGCCATGTACGGCAAGGGCGTGGAGATCTACCTGGCTCCCACGGCAGACGCTCGGCAGCGCTGGCAGAGCACCCTGCGGCACATCGCCCTGGAAGGACGCTGTTTCGTGCTGGGGTGCAACCAGTACGTGACCCGGGACATGTACCCCGACGACCTGGAGATCGCCCAGGAGCTGGAGCGTTGGCCTGAGGTGCTGTGCCGGGGGGGGAGCGCCGTCTATGGACCTCTGGGCGACTGCCTGGCCGGGCCCCTCTGGGACGAGGAGGGAATTCTCTACGCCGAGTTGGATCGGGGGGAGATTTCCCGGGGGAAGTTCGACTTCGACGTGACGGGCCACTACGCCCGGCCCGATGTGTTCCAGTTCTGGGTGAACCAGGATCCCCAGCTTCCGGTGGACCTGGAGGACTGAGAGGAGAGCCAGGGGCATGTCCCGGTCCACCACCCCAGGGGTTGAAGCCGGGGCCCGGGTCCCGTCCCCGGAGGAAAGGCTCGCCGGATGGGGGCCGTGGCTGTTGGGGGCCGTGGTCTTGTGCGCCGGACTCCTTCTCTGGGACGGCTTCCCTCCTGGTATCTGGCATGATGACGGCGTGTACGTCCTCCTGGGGAAATCCCTGGCCCAGGGCGACGGGCTCCGATATGTGGGCGTGGCGGGTGAGCCCCTGGCCCCCAAGTTTCCCCCCCTGTTCCCCCTTCTCCTTGCAGGGGTCTGGCTCCTGGTACCGGAGATCTCGGACAACAGCCTCCTCCTGGGAGGCGTGAACCTCCTGGTGCTGGCCGCAGCGGCCACCCTCCTTGCCGCCTACATCCGGAAGGGCCTGGCCCAGCCCGGCCTCCTGGCCCTGGCGGCGGCGGGGCTGGCCTGCCTGTCTCCAGAGCTCTGGCGCGTGGCTTTCGTGCCCCTCTCCGAGCCTCTCTTCCTCGTGACCCTGATCCTGGCCCTCTGGGCCGGGGCCCGGATGGAGGCCCGTACCGGTTGGCCAGGGGTGGCCCTCTTCCTCCTGGCCGCAGGGGCTGCCGCCTACACCCGGAGCGTGGGAGTAGCGTTGTTTCCGGCTGCCGCCCTGGTGCTCTTCTTCCGGGGTCGCCGGGGGCCGGCTCTGGGGATCCTGGCCGGGGGCCTGGCCCTCCTGCTCCCCTGGCTCCTGTGGAGCAGCCGGGCGGTGGAGACGATCCCCGAGCCCCTCCGGGACATCCTGGGGCCCTACGGCCAGTGGTGGATAAGGGAAGTGGCTCGGGATCCGGTCTCCTACGGTCCGTTCCTGCTGGCGAATCTGAAGAGCCTCCTGGTCCGTTCCCTCGTCCTGCTCCTGCCCGGCGTCACCGGAAGTCTTCTCTGGCTGGGGCTCCTTCTCCTGCCGTTCCTGGCCCTGGGCCTCCGGGAGATGGCCCGGCGCACGCCCCTTCTCCCCGTCACCCTGGCCGTCTCCCTCGGTGTCCTCCTTCTCTGGCCCTTCGGAGACATCCGGCTTCTGGTGCCCTTCGCACCCTTCCTGGTTCTGGCCGTCTTTCTGGGTTGTCGGGTGGCCTGGACGGCCACCTCGTCCCGGCGGCCCCTGGGCCTGGTGGCCCGGATCCTGGCCTCGGCGTGGATTTTCGTCTTCGTGGCCTTCTCCGGTCACCGCCTGGCCACCGGATGGCCGGGGCGGCCCTATCACGTCCGCTCCGCCGCCCTGGTTCGAGCCGTCCAGGCCGTCCGGGCCCATACCCCTCCGGATGCGGTGGTGGGAGCTCCCGAGCTCTGGTCCGGGCTCCACCTCTTCACCGGCCGCACCGTGGTTCCCAGCGCCCCTTTCCGGCCCCTGGCCGGGGAGACGGCGCCATGGGGAAGCCCCGGGGATCAGTACGAGCTCTGGGAGGTGGCGGGCGTCACCCATCTCCTGGTGGAACACGGAGGGAAGGTGCACGGGGAGGCCCTGGACCGGGTGGATGCCCGGTGCGAGCCCGGTACGGTGCAGTTGCTGAGCATGGAGGAGTCTCAGTTCCTGGTTCGGCTGGGCTGGGACCGGGTGTGCAGGGAGGCGTTGGGGGTCGGAGGGGCTGCCGGCGGGCCCGGCGATCCCGGGGCTGTCAGAAGTCGATGAGGCCCTGCTTGGACGTGTCGATCTCCTCCCCTTCCTCCCCCTTCAGCAGCACGGCTTCGATCTGCTCGTAGAGGAACTTCCGAGCCTTGGGATCCCGGGGATCCAAGCCGTAGTGGTTGATGAGAAGAGTCTGGTGCTGGAGCCAGTCGTCCCAGCAGTTCCGGCAGATCTCCTTGTGGATTCGCTCCCCCAGCTCATTGCGGAAGGGGGGCTTGTCCAATTGAGGCGCATCGCGGCCGCAGCGGGTGCACTCGATGGTGTCCAACGGAGGGTCCCTTCGGGTTCGGGTATCGAGGCCTTCGAGCCGGATACCCTCTCCACGGCTTCCGGGTCCGCAAGAGGTCGGTTGAACCAAGATGAGAGAGCCGCGTCAGGACGGCCATGGCTGGACGCTCCTGATAGCGCTGGTTACCTTTGAAGGGCTGGTGAACAAGGGGGGTGCCGCCGCACGCCCCCTTTCGTTCAACGGCCCCCGACGTTCTTTGGGAACCCGAAAGGGGGCCTCGGGGTTTCCGTTTGCGAAACCCGAGATCACCCGGAGGCTTACGATTTCAGGCAGATGATCTGATGCTCACCAAGAAGCAGTTGGCCCACATCGAGAAGAGGCTCCTGGAGGAGAGGGCCCGAGCCCAAAAGGCGCTGGGTCTCTTCGACGAGATGACGAAGGCGGATCGGGAGTCCGGCGACTCGGCCCTGTCGGCCTACACCGACCACATGGCGGATCAGGGCACGGAGGCCATGGAGAGGGAAAAGGCCGCCCTGTTCGCCACCAAGGAGGGTCGCTACCTCTACCGCCTCGAGGAGGCTCTCCGACGCCTCTACCACGACCCGGAGAACTTCGGGAAGTGCCACACCTGCGGCGCCGATGTCGGTTTCGAACGCCTGGATGCCCTCCCCCATGCCCGGTATTGCATCGAATGCAAGACCAAGGAGGAGGACGCCGCCTGAGGGGACAGGGTTCGTCGCTCCGAGGCCGGAGCGCCGGCTGAATCAGGGGAACCGCCCCTGCAGGTGAGGTCCGCCGGAAGGCGCCAGAAGCTGGGCATCCGGGAGAGCAGAAGACAAGAGACGACAAGAGACGAGAAAGAGGGGGCCAGCCGCCGCGGCTGGCCCCCTCTTCTGTCGGGTCTTCCCTTTGTCTCTTGCCTCGACCCTCTCCCTTGGCTCAACCCTCTCCCTCCTCCCCTTCTTCCTCTTCCTTCTCTTCCCCGTGGAGGGGGCTCACTCTCTGCCACAGCTCCTCCACCTCGTTGCGGAGCTTTCGGACCCGACCCTCCATCTCGTGCTCCTGAAGGTGGTACCGGGCCGCGGACAGGGCCCGAAAGGCACGCCAGAGGGCTGCGGAGGACGGTGTCTGCTCGTGGCTTCTCCTCTTCTCCCCCCTGAGACGGGCCACCACCCATTCCGTCATCTCCTCGTCCAGGAGCATCACCTCTCCCGACTCCTTCGCCTCCTTCTCCACGAACTTCGAGAGCTTCTTCTTGAAGCTTCTCGGGACCCCGGCCACGGCGTAAACCGAGATGTCATCCCTCTGGAGCATTTCCGAGGCCATTGGGACTCCTCCCTCTCCTGATCAAGCTGCACAGACAAGTGATTGAAAGACTGAAAAACATAGAGATGGAACGGGAAGGGCGCCAGACGTTTCCTCGGCGAGCCGGATTCGTCCCCGGGCCTTCCAAGTTTCGCCCGATGACGTCCCCGCCTCCTCTTCCCCGGGCCTCCGGAGCTCCGGGGCCTGTTCAGGTGGCGGACTGGAGGATGGCCAGGATCTCCGGGCCCAACACCTCCGTCTGCCATCGCTTGACGACGGGCAGGGCCTCCAGGTCCTGGAGGCTTTGGGGGGCTGACCGGACGATGTCCAGGATCTGGGCGTTGGTCAGGAGCACGCCTCGATCCAGACCCAGCTTCCGGGACCGCTCCGTCCTGAGGTCCCGGATCCGGTCCATGAGGGTCTGTTCCTCCGGGGTGGGACGCCCCCCGCCGTTTCCCTGCCAGGGCGGATAGGGTTCCAGGGCGTCCTCGGGCAGGGTGTCCACGGCCCGGAGCCGGGCCAAGAGTTCCTGTCCCTTCTGGCGGGCCAGACGGGCGGAGACCCCCTTCATCTCTTCCAGCTCTTTCGGAGTTGCCGGCCGCCGGGCCACCACCTCCAGGAGAACCTTGTTCCCCATGACCCGGAAAGGGGCCCGGTCCCGTTCCCGGGCGATCTCGTCCCGCCACTCCATGGCTCTCCGCAGGGCCGTCACCTCCCGGGCCGACAGCTCCCGAGCCCCTTTGACCCGGGTCACCGGATCGGTCCGGTCCTCCTCCCAGCGCACCTCCTCCAGGGTCTGGAACTCCTCATGGGCCCAGGGCATTCGTCCCCTCCGCTCCAGCTCCTCCGCCAGCCGATCCTGCAGCTCCAGGAGGTATCGGGTATCGGAGGCGGCGTACTCCAGGAGCTCCGGGGAAAGGGGCCGCCGGGCCCAGTCGGCACGCTGGTGCTCCTTGGCCAGGCGTACGTCCAGGTACTTCTCCAGGAGGGAGGCCAATCCCAGAGCTTCCTCTCCCAGGAGGGAGGCGGCGGCCTGGGTATCGAAGAGCCCTCGGATCCGGAGACCCAGATCCCGGTCCAGGAGGCGAAGATCGTAGTCGGCCCCATGCATGACGACCTGGACCTCCGGGTCCTCAAGGAGAGGGCCCAGGAGAGGGGCGGGATCCACGGAAAGGGGATCCAGCAGGAGGGTGGTCTCAGGGGTGGAGAGCTGCACCAGGGAGAGACGATCGGTGAAGCGATGGAAGCCTGCGGCCTCGCAGTCCAGGGCGAGACGTGGCACCGAGGCCAGCTCCCGGGAGGCTCGCTCCAGGGCGGTCTCGTCCTGTATCAGTCGGTAACTCATGGCTTCCCCGTACTCTGAAGTCCCGGTTGGGTTCCTGGCCCCATCGCCGCCGCTGCGACGCCCGGAACCCTCCGGAACCCTGAGGACAGGCCGGCGTATGGGGGCAGGGCCCCCCTTCCGCCGGGAGGCCGCCCTCCCTACGATGCGGAGGATGCGGCCGAATTCCCGGAAGCCGGGACGGTTGCCCGTCACCCTGACCGTGTCCACCGGGCGGCCACCCGGAGCTCGTCCCAGGAGTCTGGCTTGAAGCTCACCTTTCTAGGGACAGGAACCTCCTTCGGCATCCCCGTCATCGGATGCTCGTGTCCGGCCTGTACCTCCACCGATCCCCGGGACTCCCGGACCCGACACGGGGCGCTCCTGAGCCTGCCGGAGGGCCGCCTCCTGGTGGATGCCCCCCCTGAGCTCCGGCTGCAGCTGGTGCGGGAAGGGGTGGGTCAGGTGGACGGCATCTGGCTGACCCACCTCCACGCCGATCACGTGCATGGCCTGGACGACCTGAGGATCTTCCGCTACCGGGCCAAGAAGGACATGCCCTTCTATGCCCCGGAGGGATCCGACGCCGAACTCCTTCGCCGATTTCCCTACATCTTCGACGAGGCCGTCCGTCCGCCTCCGGGGAGCACCATCCCCCGCTTCGTGCTGAAGCGCTACCGGCCCCTGGAGGCGGTGGAGATCCTGGGCCATTCCTTCCTGCCCCTTCCCGTGCCCCACGGACCCGTGACCGTCCACGGATTCCGGGTAGGGGAGCTGGGCTACATCACGGATGCCAAGATGCTCCCCCCCCGGACGCTGGAGGCCCTGAAGGGCGTTCGGACCCTGGTCCTCAATGCCCTCTGGATCGGCAATCCCCATCCCACCCACTTCAACGTGGAGGAGGCGGTGGAAGCGGCTCGGGCCGTGGGGGCGGAGCGGACCTACCTGACCCACATGACCCACAGGGTGCGGCACCAGGAGCTTCTGGATGCCCTCCCCGCCGGGGTGGAGCCGGCCTACGACGGACTCACCCTGGACATCCCCTGACGCCATGAGGATCCCATGAGCCTTGTCACCGTAGACTACGGCAACATGCTGGCCCCGAACCTGGAGGGCCGGGGCCTGGACCCGGACGCCCTCCAGGGCGAGAAGGCCCGGACGTTCCGAGCGGTCCTGGAGGAGGTGGAAGAACGGAGAGCCTCAGGGGAGATGGGCTTCTTCGAGCTGCCGGAGGCCCGGGAAACGGCCCGGGCCGTCCAGCAGCTGGCCGACGGGTTCGGCCAGTGGTTCGAGAACGTCGTGATCCTGGGCATCGGGGGATCGGCCCTGGGGACCACCACCATCCGGGACGCTCTCCTGGGTCCGTCATGGAACGAGCTGGGGGGAGAAGAGCGGGAGCACTATCCCCGGCTCTACGTTCTGGACAACGTGGATCCTCGCACCGTGGGAGAGCTTTTGGGGCGACTGGATCTGGCCCGCACCCTCTTCAACGTGGTCAGCAAGTCCGGCTCCACGGCGGAGACCATGGCTCAATACCTGGTGGTGGAGGGTCTTCTTCACGACGCCCTGGGAGAGGAGTCGGCCCGGGGCCATCTCCTCTTCACCACCGATCCCCGGCAGGGGACCCTGAGGACCATCGCCGAGGAGGAGGGAATCCCGGCCCTGGAGGTTCCGCCCAACGTGGGAGGGCGCTTTTCCGTGCTGAGCTCCGTGGGCCTTCTTCCGGCGGCGGTGGTGGGGGTGGAGATCCATGAGCTCCTGGCCGGGGCCCGGGATATGGGGGAGCGCTGCCGCCGGGAGAGCCTGGCGGAGAACCCCGCCGGCCTCCTGGCCACCCTCCTCCACCACGGGGATACGGCGCAGGGAGCTCCCATCCACGTCCTCATGCCCTACTCCAACCGGCTCCGGAGCTTCGCCGCCTGGTTCCAACAGCTGTGGGCCGAGTCCCTGGGGAAGGCCCGGGACCGGGAGGGCAACACCGTGAACGTGGGGCCCACACCCCTTCCCGCCCTGGGCGCCACGGACCAGCACTCCCTCCTCCAGCTTCTCATGGAAGGGCCCCGGGACAAGGTCGTCCTCTTCATGGGCGTGGAGGCGGTGGAGGACCCCCTGGCCATCCCCTCCATCCGCACGGAGCACCCGGCCCTGAGCTACCTGGGGGGCCACAGCCTGGCCGAGCTTCTGGACACGGAACGTCAGGCCACCATGGAGGCCCTCCGGCAGGAGGGTCGGCCGAACCTCTCCATCCAGGTTCGGGATCTCACCCCCCGGGCGCTGGGGGAGCTCTTCATGCTCTTCGAGGTGGCCACGGTCTTCGCCGGAGCCCTCTACGGGGTCGATCCCCTGAACCAGCCCGGTGTGGAGTTGGGAAAGCGCCTCACGTACGGGCTCCTGGGCCGGGAGGGATTCGAGAAGCCGTCCATGGGAACCGCTTCCGGTTCCTGGCGGGTATGACCCAACGATGATTAGATTCTTTTGGTCGGCCCCTTGGCTTCGCATGGGGGGTGCCGGCAGACCATCCTTTCGAGAAAGAACACCAGAGAACGCTGGGGAGGAGGGCGCCCGGGTCGTCGGACCGGCGTCTCCCCGCTAAAGGAGGGCATCATGAGCGACCGCGAGGAAGTCCCGCACATCGTCATCGAACGGGAGCGGGGAGGGAACTTCGGAGCCTTCATCCTGGGGTCCCTTGTGGGAGCGGGCCTGGCCCTTCTCTTTGCCCCCCAGTCCGGGGAGGAGACCCAGGAGGAGATCAAGGCCCGGGCCCAGAAGCTGAGGGACGCCGCAGAGGATCGGGTCCGGGAGGCCCAGAAGAACCTGGAGGGCCGCCTCAACACGGCCCGGGATGAGGTGCAGACCCGGGTGGATTCGGTCCGGGAGGCCGTGTCCGCCGGCCGGGAAGCCGCCCATGAGGCCCGGGAGGACCTGGAGCAGAAGCTGGATCGCTCCAAGGCCGCCTACCGGGCGGGGATCGAGGCTGCCAGAGAAGCCGGTGAGGCCGAGGCGGAGGACGAAGGGGAGGCTTCTGAGGAGCCTGCTCGAGAGTAGGAGGATGATCGGAAGGGTGTCCGGCTGCCCCTCCCTTTCCGATCCGCCATCCGGAGACCTCTCCCGGGGCCGGGATCTGTCCGGGACCCCGGTTTCCGGGGACCCTGGAACCGGGGCACCCCGTGGATGAGGAGACGGGGGGCTCCGGTTTTCGTTCCCGGGTGCTCCGGGCCTGGTACCGCTTTCGGGATTTCGCCGGCCGGGTGATCTCCAAGGCCGAAGAGGACAACATCTTCTTCATGGCCGGGGCCATCACCTTCAACGTCCTGGTGGGCGTCGTGCCCCTGATCCTCCTCTTCGTGGGGATCTCCGGATTCGTCCTCACCTCCCGCTTCCCGGATCCCGCCTCCGAGCTCATGACCTTCCTCTTGAGCAACCTTCCCTCCGTAGGCGGGGAGGTGGACCTGATGGAGGGGGTGCGGGAAGCCGTGGACACCCTGGTGGAGAGCCGGACGGGCTTCAGCCTGGCCGGCTCCCTCATCTTCATCTGGATCGCCACCCGAACGGTGGGGACGGTGAGAACCGCCCTCCGGGAGACCTTCGACTTCTCCCAGGGACGGGGCATCGTCACGGGGAAGCTCTTCGACGCCCTCATGGTGGTGGTGGGCGGGCTTCTCTTCGTGGTGAACATCGGGATCACCGTCATGCTGGAGACGGTGCAGGGCTACGGGGTGGATCTCCTGGGCCTGGAGGGGTTCGGGCTGAATCTGGTGCAGCAGATCACCTCCCAGTTGCTGGCCTTCGGGTCCATCTGGACCCTCTTCCTCCTGGTCTACCGCTACCTTCCGCCCAGACGGGTCCCCTGGAGGACCTCCGTCATCGCCGCCACCTTCACCGGCGTCCTCTTCGAGGTGGCCAAGTACCTCTTCTCCTGGTACGCCACGAACGTGGCCGAGTGGAGAACCGTCTACGGTGGGCTCACCGGCGCCATCATCCTCTTTTTCTGGATCTATTACATCTCGGTAGTGTTTATTCTCGGGGGGGAAGTGGCTCAGGTCTGCGCCATGAACCGGACCCGACGACTCCACGCCCGGAACCCCCTCATCAAGATGAACGCCGGATAGGCGAGGGGCCGGCGGCCACTCCCACCGGTGTCTGTCCCGATTCCCCGATCCCGAGACCATGCCCGGAAGAGACGGAAAGCAGATCGTCGCCACCAACCGGAAAGCCCGGCACGAGTACGACATCCTGGAGACCTTCGAGGCGGGCCTGGTGCTCAAGGGCCCCGAAGTCAAGTCCCTCCGTGAGGGCAAGGTGGGGTTCCAGGACGCCTTCGGTCGGGTGGAGAGGGGCGAAGTCTGGCTCTACAGTCTCCACATCTCCCCCTACGAGCAGGCCAACCGGTACAACCAGGATCCCCTTCGCCCCCGTAAGCTCTTGCTGAACAAACGTGAGATCCGGAACCTGGTGGGCAGCGTGGAGGAGAAGGGGCTGACCCTGGTTCCCCTGGAGATCTACTTTCGCCGGGGCTATGCGAAGGTCACCCTGGCCGTGGCCAAGGGTCGGAAGCTGTACGACAAGCGGGAGAAGTTGAAGAGAAAGACCCAGGAGAAAGAGGCGGAACGGGCCATGGACCCGTACCGCTGACCATGACCGTGGCCCTCATTTCCCTTTCCGCCCAGCGTCGGTCCCTTTTCGAACGGACCGCCCCCCTTGTTCGTCAGCCCTCCAGGGCAGCATGGGCTCTGCGTGCCCGCCGTCTCGCAGCCGCCACCCTGACGACTGTTCTGGCCGCCCTGTGCCTTCTGGTGCCGCCCCCATCCCTCCGGGCCCAGATGCCCGAAGAGATCCGGGTCCGGGCCCCGGGAGGAGAGGAGACCCGGGCGCCGGTCCCCGTGAGGCGGGAGGGAGGCTACGCCGTCTTCCCCGCCCAGGCACTGGAGAGCCTGGGCTGGGCCCTGGGCCGGGAGGGGGACGAGACCACGGCCCGCTGGGAGGGGAGGGAGACCCTGGTGCGGCTGCGGTCCGGCTCTCCCCTCCTTTTGTGGGCCGGCGAGGGCGTCCAGCTGGCCCACCCGACTCGCCGGGTGGAAGGCAGTCTCTACCTTCCGGTGCAGTTCCTCACGGACATCCTCCCCTGGAAGCTCCCGGAGGTCTTCTCCTATGACGAGGCAGCCTCCACCCTCACCCTGGCGTCCTTCGGGGAAGGGGAGGGAGAGGGGCCGGAGGGGACGCCAGCCGCCGGGGAATCCGAAAGCCGGGTGAGCGTGGTGGTGATCGATCCGGGCCACGGCGGCCGGGACC
>CAZZEL010000013.1:25932-56698 GCA_964652625.1 uncultured Gemmatimonadaceae bacterium | reverse complement strand
GGGCAACGCGTTCTGAAATGGGCCTGGGTAGACTCGAACTACCGACCTCACGCTTATCAGGCGTGCGCTCTAACCACCTGAGCTACAGGCCCCTCTTCCAAGAGATGTAAAGTAAAGAGATGGGAAACGCGGTTCAACGGGTGGCCTCCAGCAACCGCTTCCGCTCCTCCTGGGGAAACCGCTCTATGGCGTAACGCAGCATGGTCCGGGGCAGCCGGGAACCCATCTCCAGGAGCCAGGACTCCAGCCGGTCCCCCGCGGCTCGAAATGGGGATCCTCCAGCATGGCATCACAGAACGCCACCGTGTCCTCCACACCCCCCCCCTCCGCGCCCGGACGAATTCCTTCGTCCACTCCTTCAGGACGCCGCCGGTCACACCGTAGGCCCGGACGGGCCCCTTGAAATACCGCTGGGTTCCGGTGGCCCGCTCCTCATCCCCTCGACTCCGGATGAAGGCCAGGGCCGGTCGTGCCGTCTCCAAAGAGACTGAACACGGAGCCGGTCCAGGGGTAGCTGCTGTCATTACCCGACATCCGCATCAAATGAAGCAAGCCAACCCGTCGGGGCCGAAAGCCCCTGTCCGGCTTCACAGGACGAGGTTTTCGGATTCGAGAGTGAACGTGGAACGAGGAGAAGGCACCCGTGGCCAGCAAGAACCCCAAGCCCATCGAGGACCGAGGCTACGCACACCCTGAGATCCTGGTGTCCACCGACTGGGTGGCGGAGCACCTGGAGGACCCCGACGTCCGGATCATCGAGTCCAACGAAGACGTGCTCCTCTACGACATGGGGCACATCCCCGGAGCCGTGAAGATGGACTGGGTCAACGACCTCAACGATCCCGTGACCCGGGACTACATCGGCCGGGAGGCCATGCAGGAGCTCCTCCGGGATCTGGGGATCAACGACGGCATGACCCTCGTCTTCTACGGCGACAAGAACAACTGGTGGGCCTGCTACGCCCTCTGGGTGCTGAAGCTGTTCGGCATGGAGAACCTGAAAGTCATGGACGGCGGCCGGGCCCGGTGGGAAGACGAGGGCCGCCCCATGACGGAGGAGAGGCCCTCCTATCCCCGGGGGAACGTCACGGTGGGGGAGCGAAATGACGATCCCATTAGAGCCTTTCGTGAAGACGTCATGGCCCACCTGAACGTGAAGGGGAAGCTCGTGGACGTCCGGAGTCCGGAAGAGTACAGCGGGGAGCGCCTCCACATGCCGGACTACCCGAACGAGGGGGCTCTCCGGGGAGGCCACATCGCCGGAGCCCGGAATGTACCCTGGGCCCGAGCCGTGGACCCGGACACCCACACGTTCCTCGAAGCGGATAAACTCCGGGGCATCTACCAGGAGGAGCAGGACTTGACGCCGGAGGATCCCATCATCGCCTATTGCCGCATTGGTGAGCGATCTTCCCACACCTGGTTCGTGCTCACCTACCTCCTGGGCTTCGACAGCGTGCGGAACTACGACGGTTCCTGGACGGAGTGGGGGAACCTGGTTCGGGCTCCCATCGAGCGGTAGAGAGCAGGAGAGGAGGGTAAGGGGCCGCCCGGACGAGTCCGGGCGGCCCCTTTGGGATACCGAATTGACCTGGCTCGGTCTGACGCCTTTCCGGGTCAGCCTTCCTTCACGCCCTGGGCGATGCGGGCGCCGATCTCCTGATCGACATTTCTCCAGTACTCGAAGGCTCGCTCCAACACGGGCTCGGACACCCCGTCCTTCAAGTGACCCACCACGTTGGACACGAGCCGGTCCCGGGCATCCTCATCCATGACCTCCCGGACCAGGGTTCTGGCCTGCACGAAGTCGTCATCATCCTCCCGGGGGGTGTAAGCCGCCCGGATGAAGTCGCCGCTGGCGCCCCAGACCTCCACCTCGGGATAGCCCTCTCCGTCGGCCTCGGGTCCCCCCTTGGAGTTCGGAGCGTAGACGGGATCGGACACGTTCTCCACCCGCATGGCGCCATCTTTGGAATAGCTGTGCACCGGGCACTTGGGCCGATTCACCGGAATCTGCTTGTAGTTGACCCCCAGGCGGGCCCGGTGGGCATCAGCATAGGAGAAGAGCCGGGCCAGCAACATCTTGTCCGGGCTCGGGCCGATCCCCGGCACCAGGTTGTTGGGCTCGAAGGCGGCCTGCTCGATCTCCGTGTGGAAGTCCTTGGGATTCCGGTCCAGGACCAGCCGGCCGACCTCCTGCAGAGGATAGTCGTCGTGGGGCCAGACCTTGGTGAGGTCGAAGGGGTTGAAGCGGTAGCTCTCGGCTTCCTGGAAGGGCATGATCTGGACCTTCAGCGTCCAGCTCGGATGGTCTCCCCGTTTGATGGCCTCGAACAGATCCCTTCGATGGAAGTCGGCGTCCTCGCCGGCAATCCGGTCCGCCTCCTCCTGGGTGAGGAAGTCGATTCCCTGGTCGGTCTTGAAGTGGTACTTCACCCAGAAGCGCTCGCCGTCGGCGTTGACCCACATGTACGTGTGACTCGAGTAGCCGTTCATGTGCCGCCAGGTCTTGGGGATGCCCCGGTCCCCCATGAGCCAGGTAACCTGATGGGCCGATTCCGGCGAGAGGGTCCAGAAATCCCACTGCATGTCATGGTCCCTGAGGCCGTTGTCGGCCCGGCGCTTCTGGGAGCGGATGAAGTGCTGGAACTTCATGGGGTCCCGAATGAAGAAGATGGGCGTGTTGTTGCCCACCATGTCGTAGTTGCCCTCGCTGGTGTAGAACTTCAGGGCGAAGCCCCGTGGGTCACGCCAGGTATCCGGGCTCCCTCTCTCACCGGCCACGGTGGAGAACCGTATCAGGATGTCGGTCCTCGTGTCCGGCTGGAACACCGCCGCCCTGGTGTAGTCGCTCACATCCTGGGTCACCTGGAAGTGGCCGAACGCCCCTGCGCCTTTGGCGTGGGGCTGACGCTCGGCAATCCTCTCCCGGTTGAAATTGGCCATCTGCTCGATGAGGTAGTGGTCCTGGAGCAAGATGGGTCCATCGGGACCTACGGTGAGGGAATATTCGTCGCTGGCGACCGGAATACCGGCATCCGTGGTCGTCGGCTTACGGTCATCGTTGCCTTCGGCCATGGTGACACCTCCTTACAGTTCCTGCTTGCAGTTCCAGGCCCGGTTCCCCGGACAGGCCTGAGCTATCGGCGCAAGATTGTAGAGCGCAGTCTGACACCACCCTCCCCGGCCAGGAAAGGAGCACGTCCCCCTCAAGGCCCTCCCGTCTTCTCGTGCCTGGAGGAGTTTTCAGGCACCCCCCACGAGTATCAGCGTGCGCCCGCCAGGCCCTCACTTCCAGTCCCGACGACCGGGCTTCCTTCCGAGAACCTCGTCATCCTCTTCCTCGAACTCCTCCGCCCACTCCTCCCACTCCTCTTCGTCGTCCTCGTCCCAGTCCTCGTCGAGGTCATCGTCTTCATCGAGATCGTCCTCGTCGAGATCGTCCTCGTCGTCCTCCCAGTCCAGGTCCTCGTCCCAGTCCTCCTCGTCGTCCTCGTCATCCCAGGCGAGAACGTCGGGCTCAGACGTGGAATCCTCGTCGCTCCAGACCCAGCCGTCCTGCATGCTCCTCTCCTGTTGCGAAGGTGCCCCGTGACGGGCCCCCGCCGTGGAAGGTCGATGACAGGGGCCCACATGCGCGAAGCTATGATCCCCCAGGGGGTTGTCAAGAAGAAAATCGCACGGCCACTCGCCGGTTCCGGGGACCGTCCCACTCGGCCAGAAACACCCCCTGCCAGGTGCCCAGGACCAGGTCTCCGTCCTCCACCAGAAGGGTGAGGCCCGGACCGAACAGGCTTGTCTTCACATGGGAGTCGCTGTTCCCTTCGGCGTGCCGGTAGTCTGACTCTCCCCGAGGCACCAGCTGACCCATCTTCCACACCATGTCCCGGGCCACATCCGGATCGGCGTTCTCGTTCACCGTCAGGGCGCAGGTGGTGTGCATGGACCAGAGGTGGACCAGCCCCTCCCGTATCTCCCTTTCCCGGATCAAAGTCCTGAGCTTCCCGCCGATGTCCGCGAGCTCCTCCCGGGAGCTCGTCCTCACTTCCAGAAACTCCATTCTCTCCTCCTCGTTCAGCGCCCCGGGTCATGGTTCCATGCGGCACGTTTCCCGGAGGCTCGTCCTCACTCCGGATTTGCCTCCTCTTTCCCGCCCTCCCCCTCTTCCGATCCCCGGATCTGGTGAAGAGGACGGGGCTCGAGCTGGAACGTCACATGGGAGATTCCCCGGCGGTTCAGGCGCCGGTTGATCTCGTCCAGGACCTTCCGGTGAATCGTGAGATCGTCGATGATCCCGTGGCCGCTCATGGCTACAAAGCCACTGGTAAGAGTCCATACGTGCACGTCATGGACCTCCTCCAGCCCCTGGATATCCTGCAGGGACTCCACGAGCTCCTCCACGTCCACATCCCGGGGAGCCGCCTCCAGCAACACGTCCACGGCCTCCCGGACCAGCCGCCAGGCGCCCCCCATGATGAGGAGAGCGATGACCAGGGAGATAACCGGATCCGCCATCATCCACCCCTGGGTTATGACCAGGAGCCCGGCGGTCACGGCTCCCAGGGATCCCAGGAGATCCCCAAGGACGTGGAGATAGGCCCCCTTCACGTTCAGACTCTCCCCGGCGTGGCTGTGCAACAACACAGCCGCCACCACGTTCACCAGCAGACCTACAGCGGCCACCGCCAGCATCAATGGGCCGTCCACCTCGGGTGGGGCCCGGAAACGGTCCCACGCCTCCCGGAGGATGAACAAGGCGATGACCAGGAGGGCAGCGCCATTGGCCAGAGCCGCCAGGATTTCCAGGCGTACGTATCCATAGGTCCTGCGGGCGTCCGGGGGCCGCTGGGCCAGGTGCATGGCCACCAGGGAGAGGGTCAGAGCTCCCACGTCGGTGAACATGTGTCCGGCATCGGCCAGGAGAGCCAGGGAGTTGGCCAGGATCCCTCCCACGACCTCCGCCAGCATGAAGACGGCCGTGATGACCAGGACCCACCGCATCCGCCCCTGGAGGACCGCCCGGTCGGTCAGTTCCCCGTGGAAGTGGTCGTGCACAGGTCCCTGGTCCCGGATGTCCGAATCTGCCGGCTGCTGGAAACGCTGGCGGATCACTCCTCCCCTTTCATGCTGGAATCGTGGGAACTGCCCCCACCCACCCTTCCCACGAGTGCTGTCTTCAGCAACACGGGTCCCCCGAGAATGTTGCCGATGATCACCGCCATCCCCAGGGCCGCAATCCCTTCACCCATCTCCGGCACGGCCTCTTCCAGCACCAGGAGAAGACCCAGCGTTACGCCACCCTGGGACAGCAGTCCCCGCCAGGTCCGCTCCCGGATCATCGCCGGGGCCCCGGCCCACCGGGCTCCCAGGCGAGCCCCCCAGTACGTAAGGGCCATCCGGGCTGCGAACAGGACTCCGGCGGCGAGCCAGAAGCGCCCAACGGCGTGCAAATCCAGGCTGGCGCCGGCGATGGTGAAGAAGAAGGCGAAGATGACCACGGCCACGGACTCGATTCCGTGGATCATCCGATCTCCGGCCTCCGAGAGGTTCTCGATGACGAAACCCGCCGAGACCCCGGCAAGGAGCAACTCCACGTGCAGGACATGGGAGACGACCACCAGGACGTAGGCGAAGATGAAGGTCATGTAGACCGGAGGCCGGCCGTGCCTCTCCAGGTACTGGGAGAACACCCATCCCAGGGCGGCTCCCGCCAGGATGGCCCCTCCCACCTCCCGGAACAGGTCCAGGATCATGCTGCCCTCCGCCCCGCCTCCGGGACTCAGAAGGGGTTTGACCAGGGCGAGAAAGAGGGTGAACAGGACGATGACCACCACGTCCTTCACGATGGTCACGCCCAGGATGACGTCGGTGAGGGGACCCTTCGCTCCGGTTTCTTCGATCACAGCCACCGTGAGATCCGGTGACGAGTTGGCTGCCCAGATCCCCAGCAAGCCTCCCAGGGCCAGGACCGCCGGAAGCCCGGCACCGTCCAGAAACGGGAGCGCAGCACCCAGAGGGAGGAAGACCAGAGCCACACCCACCGATACCACGGCCACCACGGCCAGTGTCACGAATACGATGGCTCGGGCCGCCGGTCTCAGCTTCTCCGCCACCAACTCCCCTCCGGCCAACATGGCGATGAGGGCCAGAGCGAACTCGTCGATGAGTCGAAGGCGGTCCAGGGACTCCAGGGGCAGAATCCCAACCACCCAGGGCCCGGCGACGATTCCCACCACAAGGAACCCGGTGATCTTGGGCAGGCGAAGGGCCTGTGACAGGGTGCCGGCCACGCTGGAGACCAGGAGGACGAACCCCATGAGAATGGTCAGCTGAACCTGGGGCAGGTCCGCCTGGGAGGCGGAGAGACTCACCCAGGCCACACCGAAGAGGAGAACCAGGGTGAGGGAGAGGTTCAGGATTCGAGTCAAGGGAGAAGCGCGGGTTGTGGGAGCATGCTCGAGATGGAATGATAGCCAGGGACGCCGGTCCGGACAGGTCTACCGTTCCAGGGAAGGGACACCGTATTGCTCCCGGCCGTTCCCGTCCACAGCTTCCGCACCGTCTGCCCCGGGTACCGAGGGCCATCTGCCGGGGCTACAGCAAGGTCTTTGACCCATGACTCCCTTCCGCAGCGCCGTCCTGGAGATCGTGAAGCGCATCCCCCGGGGAAAGGTCGTCAGCTACGGAGCCGTGGCGGCCCTGGCCGGGCAGCCCCGGGCCGCCCGGGGGGTGGGCTGGATCCTCAACCAGCTGGGCCCCGACTCCGACCTCCCCTGGTGGCGGGTGGTGAACCGGGAAGGAGGCCTTTCCACCTACAAGCTTCCCGGAGGCACGGGCCCCCTCCAACGGGACCTCCTGGAACGGGAGGGGGTGGCCTTCGACGGCGAAGGCCGGGTGGCGGGTCAGGAGGCCTGGTGGGAGCCTGAAGAAACCCTGCCGCCCTTCCCCTCGTAGGGCATTTCCAACAAGCCACCCAACAGGCGCGGGGCCGGATCCCCGGCCTCCCGTGCAACCGGGGGCACCCTACAGACAAGGACCCAGCCGGTGGACGCCCTGATCCAGGATGTTCGCTACGCCCTCCGCCGGATGGCCAGGAGCCCGGGATTCACCGGCGTGGCCATCCTCTCCCTGGCCCTGGGGATCGGTGCGAACACGGCCATCTTCAGCATCGTCAATGCCGTTCTCCTCTCCGGGGTCCCCGTTCAGTCGCCGGAAGAGATGGTGGAGATCTACACCAGCGAAGCCAACGAGGGCTATCCCTACAGCACCTCGTCGGTGGCGGACCTCATGGACCTTCGGGAACGCACGGACGTCTTTTCCGGGGTGACGGGCTATCAAGCCTTTTTCTCTCGGCTCGAGACCGACGAGGGGGTCGAGCCGGTGTGGGGCGAGGTCGTGTCCTGGGACCTGTTCTCGCTGCTGGGCCTGCAGCCGGAGGCCGGCCGGTTCTTCGTGGCCGAGGAGGGCCGGACGCCGGGGACCCATCCGGTGGTGGTCCTGGGCTACGACTACTGGCAACGACGGTTCGGGGCCGATCCCGGGGTGGTGGGGTCCACGCTCCGCATGGCGAGCCGGGAGTGGACGGTGGTGGGGGTGGCCCCGGAGGAGGTGGAGGGATTCACCTCCCCGGGACTGGCCATGGACATGTTCGTGCCGTTCATGATGCTCGGGACGGTGTTCTTCGAGGGAGCAGGAGGTGAATTCCTCGAAAGCCGGGGAGATCGGAGCACCTTCATCAAGGCCCGACTCCGGCAGGGTATCTCCGTGGACGAGGCCCGTGCGGCTCTGTCCACCCTGTCGGCCCGGCACCGGGAAGCCTACCCGGAAACCTGGCAGGGCAGGAGCTTCCACCTCCTCCCCTCCGGCGACGTGGCCATCCATCCCATCGTGGACGGTCCCCTCTGGGGCGTGGCGGCCCTCCTCTTGGCCGTGGTAGGTCTGGTCCTTCTCATGGCCTGCACGAACCTGGCCTCCTTCCTCCTGGCCCGGGCCTCGGATCGGAAGAAGGAGATCGCCCTCCGCCTCGCCCTGGGAGCCGGTCGGAGCACCCTGGTCCGCCAGCTCCTCACCGAGACGGTGATCCTGGGACTGCTGGGAGGGCTCGCCGGTCTTGTGGTGGCCCACTGGGCCCTGGGAGCTCTCATGGCCTTCCAGCCCCCCATCCCCATACCCATCAACCTGGATGTGGGCCTGGACGGGACCGTCCTCCTCTTCACTCTGGCGGTATCGGCGGCGGCGGGTCTGTTCTTCGGTCTCATCCCGGCCCTCCAGTCCACCCGGGCCGATCTCGCCCCCACCCTGAAGGACGAATCGGGCACGGGCACCCGCCGGCAGCGGAGGCTGAGTCTCAGGAACGGGCTGGTGGTGACCCAGGTGGCCGTCTCCACGGTCCTACTTTTGGGGGCAGGCCTCTTCCTCCAGAGCCTCCGGTCCGCCCAGACCATCGACCTGGGCTTCTCCCTGCGGCACGGGGGCATCGTGTGGGTGATGGCCATGGGCGACGACATGAGCCAGGAGGAATTCCAGGTCGTCTCCCGAACGCTGGAGGCCCGGGCCCGGGCCCTGCCCGGTATCCATGACGTGGCCTCGGCCAACCTGGTCCCCCTGGGCATCAGCTTCCAGGAACGGGGCTTCGACATCCCCGATGTTCCCCCACCCGCCGGGGAGGACTACCACTCCATCGCCTACAACATGGTCTCCCCCTCGTTCTTCGACGTCATGGGCATTTCCATGGAGACGGGGCGACCCATCACCGACCGGGACCGGGAGGGAACCGAGCTGGTGGCCGTCATCAGCGAGACGGCGGCCCGGCGCTACTGGCCCGGGGAGGACCCCCTGGGCAAGGAGCTGAGAAGCACAGGCGGCGACCGGACCTACAGGGTGGTGGGGGTGGCCCGGGACACCAAGACCTGGACCCTGGGGGAGGAGTACCGTCCGTACGTCTACCTGGCCCAGGCCCAGAATCCGGGCTCCAGCAGAATGTTCATCGCCACCGGCGGAGCTCCGGAGGCCCGCATCGCCGGAGAGCTCCGGCGCCTGGTTCAGGAGACGGATCCTCGCCTGGTGATCATGGAGTCCAAGACCGTCTCGGAACACCTGGCCATTGCCCTGTTCCCGCCCCGGATGGGGGCCCTTCTTCTGGGTGTGTTCGGGGGGTTGGCCCTGATCCTGGCCGTGACGGGCCTCTACGGCACCGTGGCCTTCACCGTGGCCCGCCGGAGCCGGGAGGTGGGCATCCGCATGTCCCTGGGCGCCGACGCCCGCAGGGTGATAGGCATGGTTCTCCGGGGGGCCCTGGCCCTGGTGGTGGTGGGAGCCGTCACCGGACTCCTCTTGAGCGCCGGGCTGGCCCAACTGGTCCAGGTGTTCCTCTACGGCGTGAGCCCCCTGGACCCCCTGACCTTCGTCGGCGTCCCCATCCTGCTGGCCGTGGTGGCCCTGGGCGCAGCCTTCCTCCCGGCCCGTCGGGCCAGCAGGGTGGATCCTGTCCGGGCCCTGCGGTCGGAGTAGCCCGGGAATCCACCCGCAGTGAACCCTTTTCGCCTCCGGGGGTATGCTGCTCCCGTCTTCCCGCACATCCATGACCTGGGTTCAGCCCAAGGAGGCTCCATGCGTGCTCATCCTGTCCTTGTGTCCATTGTCCTGACCCTTCTGCTCCCGGCTCTGGCTCCCGCCGTCGGCCAGGCCCAGGACACGCCCTGCTTTCTGGCACGGGCCACGGTGGCCGAGGCCGCCGAGCGCCCCAGTCCCCTGGGAACCGTGAGCCTCACCCTGGGAGACCAGACGGCGACCCTCTGCTACGGGCGTCCCTTCGCCCGGGACCGGACGGTCATGGGAGAGCTCGTCCCCTTCCACCGGCCCTGGCGGACCGGAGCCAACGAGGCCACGGCCCTCCACTTCCCCTTCGCCGCCAGGGTGGGAGGCGTTGAGTTGGACCCCGGGAGCTACTCCCTCTACACCATCCCCGGGGAGAACGAGTGGGAGATCGTTCTCAACGAGAGCGTGGAGCGCTGGGGGGTGCCCATCAGCAACGAGGTCCAGGAAGCGGACGTGGGAAGCTTCACCCGTCCCACCGAGAGCACCGACTCCATGGTGGAGCAGCTCACCTTCCGCTGGGAGCCCCACGGCGAGGACATGGGCCACCTGGTCATGGAGTGGGAGCACACCCGGGTGGAGATCCCCGTGGAGCGCATCGGGCAATAGGCCGCGGGCCCTCACCTCACCGGAAAGCTCGGGACGCCGGCGGGAGCGGAGCTCTCGCCCCCCGTGTGCAGCAGCGTCTCATCCCTGCTTCAGGGCCGTCACCGGATCCACGGTGGCGGCCCGGCGGGCCGGGAGCCACGTGGCCAGGAACGCCACGGACCCCAGCACCAGGGGAACGACCAGGAAGCTCACCGGATCCAGGGCCCGGCCGGTGACCAGCAGGCTCCGGATGGCCTGGCTGGCCGCCAGGGCTCCGGCCAACCCGATCAGTCCTCCCACCACCACCAGCTTCAGCCCCTGCCGGACCACCATCCCCGTCACCTGACTCCGGTCCGCACCCATGGCCACCCGGATGCCGATTTCCCGGGTCCGCTGGGCCACGGAGTAGGCCATCACGCCGTAGATCCCCACCGACGCCAGAAGAAGGCCCAGGATCCCGAAAACCCCCAGGGCGACACCCCCGAGGCGGGCGGGCATGAGAGCGATCCCCAGGTGGCTGTTCATGGTCTTCACGTCGTACATGGGGAGGTTCGGATCCAGGGAACGGACGGCCTCCCGCAAGGGCTCCACCAGGGCCCCCGGGTCTCCGGCGGTCCGAACGTGCACGTAGTTCCCGGAGGTGAAGGCCTGGGCCAGGGGGAAGTACTGGAAGGCCTGGGGTGCCTCCCCGAGGCTCCGGTACTTCCCCGTGGGCACCACCCCCACCACGGTGCGATCCATTCCCCACACCCTCACCTCTTTCCCCACGGCCCTCTCCCCGGGCCAGAAGCGCTCGGCGAAACGCTGGTTCACCACCATGACTCCCGGCCCATCGCCCCGGTCCTCCTCGGTGAAGCCCCGGCCCTGGAGGAGGGGAATGCCCATGGCCCGGAAGTACTCCGGCCCCACCCGGTTGTACATGATGCTCATCCGCTCCTCCGGTGAGGGCTCGTAGCCCGGAATCTCCACACCGGTGTCGGAGCTGGAGAAGCCCAGGGGCACCTGCTCCCCCACGGCCGCCGCCCGGACTCCGGGCAGGGCCCGGATTCGCTCCAGGAGCTCCCGGTAGAAGAACTCCGTCTCCTCCCGGTCGTAGCCCTGGAGACCGGGATGGATCGCCGCGACCAGGAGGTTGTCCGCGTCGAATCCCTTGTCCAGGTCCTGGGAGGCCTGGAGGTTCCGGATGAAGAGGCCGGCGCTGACGAGAAGGATCAGGGACAGGGCCGTCTGGGCCACCACGAGCGATCTGCTGGTTCGTGATCCCCGGGCTCCCTCCGCCGAGATCTCCCCCTTCAGAGCCGTCACCAGGTCCGGCCGGGACGCTTGAAGGGCCGGCGCCAGGCCGAAGAGGACGCCCGCCACCACGGCTACTCCCAGGGAGAAGAGGAGGACGGGCCCGTCCAGGGACAGGTCGAAGGAGTGGGGAATGTCGATGGGGAGGGTAATGCGGCTGGCTCCCTTTACCGCCACCCAGGCCAGGAGGACGCCCGCCCCGCCGGCGATGAGGGAGAACAGCAAGCTCTCGGTGAGAAGCTGGGCCACGATCCGGCCCCGCCCCGCTCCGACGCTCAGCCGGATCCCCATTTCCTTCTTCCGGTCCTGAGCTCGGGCCAGGAAGAGATTGGCCACGTTGACGCAGGCGATGAGGAGGAGGAGCCCCACCACCCCCATGATCACGGAGGACAGACCCACGGCGGCGTTTCGCATGTTCGGCGCCAGGGTCACCTCGGACTGGGGCACCAGGAGCATCTCCGGCTCCGCGTAGGCGTCGGGCATCTCCTCCCGGAAGCGGAGGGTGAGGGCATCCAGGAACTCCTGGGCCCGCTCCGGGCCCACGCCAGGCTGGAGCCGGGCTACGGTCTGCATGAAGTTGTTCCCCCTCCGGTCCAGGAGGTCGGAGCCGGGCATGAACTCCCGCTGCATCATGAGGGGGACGAAGACGTCGGGCTGCAGGATGGGAATCACACCCCGGAACGCCTTCGGGGTCACCCCGATGATCTCGTAGGGGTGCCCGTTGACGACGAGGGTCTCCCCCAGGACCTCCGGATCGCCCCCGTAACGGCTCTGCCAGAGATTGTGGCTGATGACCGTCACCGGATGAGCCCCCGGCGCCCGGCCCTCGGACTGGGGAAGGAAGACCCGGCCCACGGCGGCGTTCACTCCCAGGACCTGGAAGTAGTCTGCGGAGACCATGACCCCCAGGAGGAACTCGGCCCGCCCCTCCGAGCTCACGCTGGAGGGTTGCAGGGACCAGGCCGCCACCCCGCTGAACACCTCCTCGGACCGGTCCCGAAGGTCGAAGTAGTGGGGTATGGAGTTCGAGCCGTAGGGGATCCCGGGCCAGCTCCGGTAGACCTGCACCAGCTCATCCGGGTTGCGGACCCCGGGAAGGGGTTTCAGGACAATCTCGTGCACGGCACTGAACACCGCCGTGTTCATGCCGATGCCCAGGGCCAGCGTCAGGACGGCAGCCAGGGTGAAGAGAGGGTTCTTGAAGAGCATCCTGAAGGCGACCTTCAGGTCCTGGACGAGGTGGGTCATGGGACGAACCCTCCGAGGAAGGGGATCTCGCGCTGCAGAACGGGAGTCCCGGGCGACAAGCCAGCGGTCTGCGGAGGTGGAAAACGAAGGTCTCGGGCTACCCGGCGGAACTGAGATACCGGACGGAATTCCCTCCTACGGGGTTTCATAGGGGAACCTGTTGAACCCGGGGCGGGAAGAATGGTACAATCCCCTGTCTCCGGGAGGGGGTCGGAGGAGGGACTCGAGCCCTTTCCAGAACATCCATGGGTGAACAAGAAGGTGACGCCATGCGCAAGGCACTGCTCCTGTCTCTCCTGCCCATCCTCGCCCTCACGAACGCGGCTTGTGAGAAGGGCCTGGCCTACGGCGACCCCAACGCCGTCATCGTGGCGGCTCCCCGGGATTGGTGGCCCATGATCGAGGATTCGGTGGAGACCGTGCTCTCTCCGCCCATCCAGACGGTGAGGGAGGAACACACCTTCCGGATTACCTTTCAAGATCCCACGGAAGAGAACTGGACACGCCTCCGCCGCTTCAAGGAGATCGTCCTCATTGGCGGCCCGGAGAATCCCTGGATGGCCGAAGCCCTGGCCACCCTCCCCGACACCACGGAGATCCTCCCTCCGGACCTCCTGGAGACCACCGACGTCTGGGCCCGAAACCAGAACGTGACCATCATCCTGGTGGACCCGGAGGGGGACATACCCTACCAGGTGAACTTCCGGCTTCCCCGGGTTCACCGGATCCTGGACGAGCGATTCCGGGAGGGGGTGGAGATCCGGATGTTCGTGAGCGGTCGGGACTCGGCCCTGGCCGACTCCCTGGAGGCCATGGCGGGGTTCAGCCTGATCCTCCCGGACGTCTACCGCTGGGCCCATGAGGACTCGGTCTACATTTTTCGGAACGACAACCCGGATCCCTCCGAGCTCATCCGGCAATTCACCGTCACCTGGCGGCACCCGGCCCCCAACATCTTCCCCGCCGACTCCCTGCTGGACTGGCGGAGAGAAGTGGCCCAGGAGTACTTCAACTTTCCCCAGGTGGTGGACCGGGAGAGCATCCGGGCCGGCCGGCCTCCCTTTCCCTTCGCCGACGTCTACGAGATCCGGGGGGCCTGGTCCAATCCCC
Organism: uncultured Gemmatimonadaceae bacterium; assembly: GCA_964652625.1. GTDB lineage: Bacteria > Gemmatimonadota > Gemmatimonadetes > Longimicrobiales > Gaopeijiaceae > CAZZEL01. The sequence goes on along the minus strand of CAZZEL010000013.1, from coordinate 42,865 downwards.
CGGGAAGCACCTGGCCCGCCGCCGGTCCCTTCGTTCTCTGGGGCGTCTTCTGCCCGGCTCAGGACCGCCTCTACATGGTGGACGCCTGGCTCTACGCACCAGGAACGGACAAGTGGGAGTACATGCTCCAGTTGGAGAAAATCCTTGGGTCCTTCCGCTGCGGATCCCGGGACACGTACCCCAACCCCTCGTAGGGCCGGGGCCCACCAGGCCCGAGATCTAGGGCCGTTCCGGGCCGCTGGCGACAGCGACCCGCCAGGACCCGCATGACTCCGTCCGGGTCGCGTCCCCGCATTGCCAGGGCTCCGCCCGCCGGGATACAATTTCCGGGCGAGTCCGATGGAGCGTCCCGCCTCCACCCTCCGGTGAGGGGGCATCCGACCATCGCGTTTCCGTTCCTCCCAAGGACCCTGGCAAGCCGTGTCGTTCGTTCACCTGCACACTCATTCCGAATACTCCCTCCTGGACGGGGCCAACCGACTCTCGGACCTGGTCCGGCGAGCCCTGGAATTCGAGATGCCCGCCGTGGCCCTCACCGATCACGGCTGCCTCTTCGGGGCCTGGACCTTCCAGGAGATCGCCCGGAAGGAAGGCATCAAGCCCATCATCGGGATGGAGGCCTACGTGGCCCCGGGAAACCGGCAGGAACGGACCCGGGCCGGCCAGGGAGAGCGGGCTTACTACCACCTGGTCCTCCTGGCCCGGGATCCGGTGGGGTACCAGAACCTGGTGAAGCTCTCCTCCATCGGCTACACCGAGGGCTTCTACATGCGGCCCCGCATCGACCGGGAGGTCATGGCCGCCCACTCCGACGGCCTCATCGTGAGCTCGGCCTGCCTGGCCGGGGAAGTGGCCCGGCACCTGCTGGCCGACAACCGTGAGGGAGCCCGGGAGGCGGCGGAGTGGTACGCCAACACCTTCCCCGATCGCTACTACCTGGAGGTCCAGGCCCACGAGACGGAGGGCCAGGCCAAGCTGAACCGGGAGATCTTCCGGCTCTCCGAGGAGCTCGGCCTTCCGGTCATCGCCAGCAACGACGCCCATTTCCTCCAGGCCCAGGACCATGAGGCACACGACGTTCTCCTCTGCATCGGGTTGGGGAAGGACCGTGACGACCCGGACCGCATGCGCTACGACCGGGGCCTGTACTTCAAGTCTCCGGCAGAGATGGGGGCGTTCTTCCCGGATCATCCTGAGGTTCTGGAGAACACCCTGGCCATCGCCGACCAGGTGGACCTGGAGTTGAAGAAACAGATCCACCTTCCGGAGTTTCCCCTTCCCCAGCGGTACGAGGATCCCAACGACTACCTGGTCCACCTGGCCACGGAGGGAGCGAAGGAGCGCTACGGGGATCCCCTTCCGGAGGGGGCCCGGGAGCGCCTGGAGTACGAGTTGGACATCATCCTCCAGACCGGGTACGCCGGCTACTTCCTCATCGTCTGGGATTTCATCGACTGGGCCCGACGCCAGGGCATTCCCGTGGGGCCGGGGCGAGGATCCGCCGCCGGCTCCCTGGTGGCCTACGCCATGGGAATCACCAACATCGATCCCCTGGCCTTCGACCTCCTCTTCGAGCGCTTCCTCAACCCCGAGCGGGTGTCCATGCCGGACATCGACATCGACTTCTGCTTCGAGCGTCGGGGGGAGGTCATCCGCTACACCCGGGAGAAGTACGGCCGGGACGCCGTGGGCCAGATCATCACGTTCGGGACCATGAAGAGCCGTGCCGTGGTCCGGGACGTGGGCCGGACCCTGGGCTTCGAGCCCGGGGAGACGGACAAGATCGCCAAGATGATCCCCAACGCCCCGGGCCAGGCTCTCACCGTGGAGGAAGCCCTTCAGCGGATCCCGGAGGTGAAGGCCCTCTACGGAAAGGACGAGCGGCACCGACAGCTCTTCGACTACTCGAAGACTCTGGAGGGTCTCTCCCGGCATGCCTCCGTCCATGCCGCCGGCGTCGTCATCGCTCCGGGTCCCCTGGACGACTACGTGCCCATCTGCATCCAGCAGACCAAGGGCGGTGGAAACGGCGGGGGAATCGTCGGAGCCGGAGGGGGACGGAACGGGAACCGGGGGAACGGAGGCTCGGCGACGGACGCCGCCCTGGCGGGGGTCGACGACGACGACACCGTCACCGTGACCCAGTACGACATGAACTGTCTGGAAGACGCCGGGATGCTGAAGATGGACTTCCTGGGTCTGAAGACGCTCACGGTCATCCACGATGCGGTGGAAGCGGTGAAGGATCGACTGGGGGCCCTGAAGCACCCGGGTAGCGGGGAGATCTACCAGGGCATGGACGACGTGCCCCTGGACGACCCCCCGGTCTACGAGATGCTGGCCCATGGGGGGACCTCGGGGGTCTTCCAGTTCGAGTCGTCCCTGGCCACGGACAAGCTTCGGGCCATGCGCTGCGACCGGTTCGAGGACCTGGTGGCCACGAACGCCCTCATCCGCCCCGGCCCCCTGGACACGGGGATGACGGACGTCTACATCCGCCGGAAGCTGGGGCGGGAGCCGGTCCGTTATCCCCATCCCGACCTGGAAGGCGTCCTGGAGCCCACCTATGGGGTCATCGTCTACCAGGAGCAGGTGATGCGAATCGCCAACGTCCTGGCCGGGTTCTCCCTGGGAGAAGCCGACGTGCTCCGGAAGGCAGTGGGGAAGAAGATCCAGGAGCTCATCGAGAAGGAGTTGGGGAAGTTCCGGGAGAAAGCGATGGAGCGGGGCGTGGACCGGCGCACCGCCGAGGATCTGGCGAGCCAGATCGAGACCTTTGGCCGCTACGGTTTCAACAAGAGCCACAGCGCGGCCTACTCCCTCCTCTCCTACCATACGGCCTGGCTCAAGACCCACTACCCGGCGGAGTTCATGGCCGCCCTCCTGTCGTCGGTCCTGGACAAGACGGACGACGTGGTGAAGTACATCGGGGAGTGCCGGGAGCTCCACCGCCATCTGCCCGGTGTGGACCGGCCCCTGGAGGTCCTCCCCCCGGACGTGAACGAGTCCGGCTGGAAGTTCACCGTGGTGGACGAGCACAGGATCCGCTTCGGGCTTGGGGCGGTCCGGGGCGTGGGGGCCGGAGCCGTCCAGTCCGTGATCCGGGCCCGGGAGGAGGGAGGCCCCTTCGCCTCCCTCTTCGACTTCCTGGAGCGGATCGATCTCAAGCTGCTGAACAAACGGGCCTGCGAGGCCCTCATCACCGCCGGCGCCCTGGACGCCTTCGGCTACCGGTCCCAGCTCCTGGCGGGCCTGGACGTGGCCTACGCGGAGGTGGGGGCCCGGCAGGCGGAGGAGGCCGCGGGTCAGGCGTCCCTTTTCGGAGGGGACGAAGCCGTCCTGGAGCGCCCGGAGCCCACCCTCCCGGAGGTGCCCCGCTGGCCCGAGTCGGAGCGCCTGGCCCGGGAGAAGGAAGCTCTGGGGTTCTTCATCTCCGGCCACCCCCTGGACCGGTATCGGGCCGTGGTGGAGGCCTTCGCCCCGGTGACGGCGGCCAGCCTCAAGGAGTTCCCGGGCAAGCCGGTGGAGCTGGCCTGCGTCGTCACCCAGGTCTCCAAGCAGATCTCCCGGCGGGACTCCTCGGAGTGGGGCAAGCTCCTGGTGGAGGACTTCTCCGGGACCGCCACGGTCCTGGCCTTCAAGGAGGCCTGGCAGAAGACTCGGGAGATCCTGGAGCAGGACGCGGTGGTCCTCATCCGGGGAAAGGTGAGCTCCCGGGAGCGGGATGAAGAGGATCCACCCATCTTCCTGGACACGGCCCAGCCCCTGGAGAACGTTCCCGCCTCCGGGATCCTGGCCGTCCAGATTGAGCTGGAGTTCGGGCGAATGCCGGAGGTCCATGCCTTCTCAGAGGCTCGGGAGGTCCTGGAGGCCCATCCCGGTGTGGCTCCGGTGGAGGTGCTGGTGGAGACGGGCAACGGACTCGGTCTGCCCCGCCTCCGTTCCCGGTCCCTGACGGTGGATCCGGGCCCCGACACCCTCCAGGAGCTGGAGAAGCTCTTCGGCGCTTCTCACGTACGTCTGGTGAGGACCCAAACCGACTGACTCGTCCTCCGCCGACGAGCCTGGACGGGAAGGGGGGCGCGGTGAGCCGGCCCCCTACGTACCGGGAGGAACCATGCCTGTTCTTCGGACCGAGCCCACCGGATGGGTCTCCTGGGGCGCAAACGTGTTCCTTGGAGACGAACACGTCACCGAGCTCCAGATCTCTTTCTTCCGGTCGCACGGGAGATTCGAGCTGGACGGGGAGAGCTTCACGGTGGAGCCCAGAGGGTTCTTCAAGCCCGGAGCCGACTTGAGGAAAGGCAACGCGATCATTGCCCGGGCCGAAAAGTCCTCGGTGACCCGTCGCCGTTTCGAAATCACCGCCGCCGGGCACCGCCTGGAGCTGGAGAGCCGTTCCTTCTTCGGCCGGGAGTACGCCCTCCTCCTGGGCCACCAGGAGGTGGGCACCATCCAACGGACGGGATTCCTGGGGCGAAGGTGCTTTCTGGAATTTCCCGACGAGGTGCCCGTCTTCCTCCAGGTGTTCATCACCTACCTGGTCCTCGTCCAGGCGAAGCGGGAAGCGGCGGCGGCCTCCTCCGGGTCGTAGGGGGTCCCTCTCAGCCATCTCCTCCGCCGAGAAGCAGTGATCCGCCCGCGTCCGCATCCTCCGCGTTCGACAGCCCCGTATGACAGCCCTCTACCTCTTCCGCTTCCGGAGAAGCTTCTTCAAGGCCTCCCTGGGATCCGGTCCCGTGCCGCATTCCGGCGACGAAGGGCCGGGAGGTGGAGGAGGTCCCGGGGGTTTGGGCGTGCAGGGGGGCCGGGGGAAGCTGAGCCCCCGCTTCCGGTCTCGAGGCGCGTGCTGGCGCCGGTTCTTGGCCATGGAGATCTCCTTTCCTTCCCTCCCTACGGAAGGTCTGCCACCGGAGATTCTCCGGTGAGCTCCAGGGGATTGGAGAAGATCCAGGGGCGCAGGCGGAAGAAGGTGTCTCCTATCCGGGCCGTGTAGCGATAGACCTCCACCCGGTAGACCCCCGGGTCCGGCACCGGCCACTCCAGGCTGGCTCCGGCGAGCCACGCCACGTCCACCCCATTCCTCACCACCCGGTAGAGAAGTCGAGTACCCGGGCCCCCATGGGCATCCTCCGGAGGGCCCTCTCGTCCAAGCCTGGCCGTTTCCCCTGACTCCTCACTGTGGGCGAAGCCCGCCCGAAGAACAGAGGCCCCGGGCCGGAAGGGCCCCACACCTCCCATCCTCACCACTCCGGACGGATCACCAGGAACGGTCTCATCCCCGGCATCCCGGCCGTCGTCTCCCGAACCTTCCGCCTCCCCTCCCTTCTGGACTGCGGCGAACCGGAAACGGGAGCCCCCTGGGTCATCGCCCAGGGCGAGAAACAGGTTCCCGGCCCGGGATACCCGGGCCACCAGGTCCCGGGCCCGCCCTGGATCCGACGGCAGCGCAGGCAAGCCGGCACCCGGCACCGTGACGTGGGCCCGAAGGGTCCGGAAGAAGGGGCCGTAGGGGGGAAACAGGAGCGGCCCCACTTCCATCTTCGGATGCACGTTCAGGCCGGCGGTAGCCGTCAACTCCTGCGTGAGACGCAGGGAGTCGTAGGCCGCCACCGACGGAGTGTCGAAGCCCTCCCGGAGGGTGTGGAGAAGAGCCTCGTCCCCCCATCCGAAGGGAAGCCCGCCCAGGAGGGTGATGAGGTGATAGACGTTCCAGGGCCCCTCGAGGCGGTGCCGGGCGAACTCCGAGATGTCCAGGATCTCCCAGCCGTGCATTCCCTCCACAGTGGGTTGCACCCACCTCTCGCTCTCCCGTGGTCCCCGGCCGTGGACCACGAAGGCCGTGGCCTCCTCTCGCTCCAGGAACGCCAGGAAGGAGTCGTACTCCCCCTGCCACCGCTTGTAGGTGGAATCCACGCCCAGGGCCAGGACCTTTCCGGCCCTGGGGGAACGGATCTCCTGCCCCCCCACCACCAGGACCCCCTCCAGGAATCGGGGCTCCCAGATGCGCCAGTCCGGCCGCCGGTCGTCCCGGGGGTGATCTCCCACCACCACGAAGTCCAGGTCCGCCTCACGGGCTGCCGACGCCACCTGCTCCCGGGTCCCCAGGGCATCGTGGGACCGGCCGGTGTGGACCGAGTACACCCCCGTGAGAAGGGGCCCCGCCCTGGATGGAAGGGGAACCCTGGGAGCCGGGGCGGGCTGGACGTCTTCCACCCGCCGGATGGCCGTGGTCAAGTAGCCTGCGGCCATGTACAGAACCAGGAGGGGGAGCCCCCAGCGGACCAGGACCCTGAGAAGGCCTCCCAGGCATCCTCTCCTGCCCAGAGCCCCTTCCTGGCCCCTCTTTCCGGCCGACCCCTTCGACCTTTCCGGACCTCCCGCGCCTTCCGGGCCTTCCGGTCCCTCCGGGCCTTTCGGTGCCCGCGGGTCTCGGTCCTGCCCTTGCTCGTCGGCACCGTTCCTGCTTCCTGGCGAACTCATGCACCCTCCTGGCTCAGGCCCAGCAGATCGTAGAGTAGGTGAGTCGTCCGTTCGGTCGCTCCCTGCCGCTCTCGTATCACGCCCCGCCCCCGTTCGGCCATGGCGGCCCGATCGTCAGGGTGGGCGAGGAGCTCCCGGGCCGCCTCCATGGGCCGGTCCGTGACCCGTATCCCTCCGGCCTCCCGGAAGGCTCGAACCACGTCCCGGAAGTTCTCGTGATGGGGTCCCATGACCGTGGGCCGTCCCAGGGCGATGGCCTCGATGGGATCCGAGCCCCCCAGGGGCATGAAGCTCCGGCCCACGATGGCCACATCCGACAGGGCGTAGGCCTTGGTGAGCTCTCCCATGGTGTCCAGAAGATAGAGGTCCCCCCCCTTTCCTCTTCCGCCATCAGGATTGAGGCTCCTTCGGACCATGCCCGGAGCCAGGCGGGCCACCTCGTGGAAGCGCTCCGGCTTCCTGGGAACCAGCATGAGCTGGACATCCCGGGGTCGCCCCTTCAGGAGCATGGCCTCCTCACCCGGCCCCGTGGACCCAGCCACGATGAGGGGCCTGCTCCGGTCGATCCCCAACGCTTGGGCCAGAGCGCTGGAGCCCTCCACGTCGTCCGTCAGCTTCACCGTGTCCCACTTCATGGTATCCGTGACGGAAATCCGGTCCGCCGGGACACCCAGGGCCTGGAAGCGCCGGCCGTAGGCCTCGGTTTGGACCCCCACGGCGGCCAGGGAACGGAACATGGGCCGAACCACGGGCCCTACCCACCGGTAGTGCCGGAAGCTGGAAGGGCTGAGCCGACCGTTCACCACCGCCAGGGGAATCCCCCGCTCCCGGCACTCTCGGGCCAGGTTCGGCCACACCTCCAGCTCCATGAGGGCTACGGCGTCGGGGCGAAGAGTGTCCAGGAATCGACGAACCATCCAGGAGAAGTCGAAGGGAAAGCGGACCACGGGATGACGACCCTCGTAGAGGGTTCGGGCCCGCTCGAAGCCCGTGTTGGTCGTGGCGCTGATGACCAGGTCCACCCCGGGGGCGCCGGAGCGGCCCAGTCGGTCCACCAGCTCCCGGGTGGCGTTGATCTCGCCGACGCTGACCCCGTGGAGGAGGAGAGTGGGGCGGGGGCTGTCCGGCAGGGGCGGGGTTCTCCCGAACCGACCCGCCCAGTCCGTCCGCCACTTTCCCGTCCGAAGAAGGCGGTACACCAGCACAGGGCTGGCCACCAGGGCGCCCAACGCGTACAGGATGTCGTATCGCCGTATCATGATCGGTCAGGACGCCTCGTCCCGTCTCGCCGAAACCCGGCTCGGGACTAGATTGGGACTGCACCGGGGCCCCCCAGCGGAGCTCGAGCGGGTCGATTTCGCCATGGCTCTCGCGACTCTTTGGCCCCAAGGAACCGAGAGGAAGTCTAGTGCATTCTTTCGGGAAATCGAACGGATGACGTGGGACCCTGCCCCCCGGCGGGTACCAGGGCATGAACCGGCGGGGAAACCCGGCCCCGCAAGACAGGCAGGGAACGCCCTTCCCCGCCGGATTGGAACCATGGCGGCGAGCCAGGCCGGAGACCCCATCCGAAGGCAGACCGGCGGAGCCACCGGTGGAGGGCTGTCGTGAGAGTTGTGCACCTGGAAGCCGGCACCCACCTCTACGGGGGAGGTCTCCAGGTTCTCCTCCTCCTGGAGGGTCTCCTGGACCGGGGAGTGGAGAGTCTCCTCGTCACGCCACCGGGCAGCGCCATGGAAGGGGAGGCCCGGAGTCGGGGCCTCCCGGTCCATCCTCTGCCCCTGGCCGGGGAGGCGGATCCCCTATTCCCCTTCCGGTTCCGACGACTCCTCCGGGCCGAGAACCCGGACCTGGTCCATCTCCATTCCCGTCGGGGCGCCGATACCCTGGGCGGGCTCGCCGCCTCCTGGGCCGGGGTTCCCGCCGTCCTTTCCCGCCGGGTGGACAACCCGGAGCCGGCCTGGCTGGTGGGACCCAAGTACCGACTGTACCGAGCCGTCATCACCATCTCCCGAGCCATCCTGGAGGTCCTCGCCCGCCAGGGGGTCCCCCGGGAGAAGCTCCGTTGTGTCCGAAGCGCCCTGGACCCCGGGCCGTTTCGGGGCCCCTGCCCCCGGGAGGTCTTCCTCCGGGAGTTCTCCCTCCCCCCTGGCGTGCCGGTGATGGGCATGGCGGCCCAGTTCATTCCCCGGAAGGGACACGAGCTCTTCCTGGATGCCCTTCCCAGGGTCCTGGACGATCATCCCGACACCCGGGTCCTCCTCTTCGGGCGGGGCCCCCTCCTGGAGGGGATCCGAAAGGAGGTCCGGAGGAGGGGGCTACAGGACCACGTCCTCCTCCCCGGGTTTCGGGACGATCTTCCACGGTTCCTCCCCTGCCTGGACCTCCTGGTGCATCCGGTCCTCCGGGAGGGGCTGGGCGTGATCCTCCTCCAGGCCTCCGCCGCCGGTGTGCCGGTGGTGGCCACCGCTGTGGGGGGCGTGCCGGAGGCGGTGGCGGACGGGGAGACCGGCATCCTGGTTCCGCCCGGGGATCCCCGGGCCCTGGCGACAGCTCTGTCCCGCCTCCTGGCGGAGCCCCGGCTCCGAGAGAGGATGGGAGATGCCGGGCGACGTCGGGTGGACCAGGAATTCTCCGTGGACGCCATGGTGGACGGAAACCTGGCCACCTACCAGGATGTTCTGGCCAGGACCCAGTACTCTTGACTTCGAGACGGAACGAGACAGCGATGCCTTCATTCTCCACGGGACACCGAGCCGGCGCCGGCCCCTTTCTTCCTCCCCTTCTTCTCTTTCTCCTCCTTCCCTTCCTTTCCCCGGCCCATTGCCTCCTCTCCGCTCAGGACGCCGCGGCATGGACCCAGGACCCCCTGGCCCGGGAGGTGGAGATCCGACGCACCTCCTACGGCGTGCCCCACGTTCTGGCGGAGAACCTCCGGGCCATGGGCTACGGCCTGGCCTGGGTGATGATGGAGGACTACCGGGAAGACGTGCCCCGGGCCATCCTCCGCTCCAACGGTCGCTGGGGCCTGGCCATGGGCCCCGACAGCATCCAGGGCGATTTCGCCGGGCGCCTGGCCCACCAATACGCCGCCTGGACCTACCACCGGCTACCCCGGGACGTGCGGGACGTGATGGAGGGATTCGCCCTGGGAATGAACGACTTCATCCACCTCTACGCCGACTCCCTCCCGGACTGGGTCCAGCCCACCTTCAGCCCCCAGGACGTGGCGGCCCGGGACATCGATGTCTGGGACGACGGAGCGACCCGGGCCTTCGTCCGGGACCGGAGACCGGATTCCGGCCGGGTCGCCGGAACGGCTTCGGACGGGACGGACCGGATGGACGAGACTCTGGCTCTCTGGATGGCGTGGGCCCGCAGGAAGGGGGAGGAGGATCCGGAGGTGGGTTCCAATGCTTGGGCCCTGGGTCCGCAGCGAACCACCTCCGGCAAGACGATCCTGGTTCGCAATCCCCACCTCTCCTGGACCGCCGGCTACTACGAGGCCCACGTGCGGGTGCCCGGCGTCCTGGACTTCTACGGTGATTTCCGACTGGGCGGACCCTTCACCACCATCGGAGGCTTCAACCGGCGCCTGGGGTGGGCCACCACGAACAACTACCCGGACCTGGACGAGGTCTATGCCCTGCTTCGGGACCCGGACGACCCCGGAGCCTACCGTTTCGACGGGGGCTCGGTTCCGGTGGAGGTCCGGTCCGTGACGGTGGAGTACACGGCAGAAGACGGGACAACGGGCTCCGAGACCCGTGAGATGCCCTTTACGCCCCTGGGGCCCGTGATCTTCGAGAACGCCGATACCCTCTTCGTGCTGAAGGCCCACGAGCTAACCCAATTCCGGGTGGGAGAGCAATGGCTCCGGATGATGCAGGCCTCCAACCTGGAGGAGTGGACCGAGGCCATGAAGATCCGGGCCAAGGTATCGTCGAACCTCACCTATGCCGACGCCGACGGGAACATTCACCTGGTCTGGAACGCCGCCACCCCCGCCATCCCCCACGAGCCGTCCGAAGACTCGGCCGTGGTGGCCTCCACCACGGAGGAGGTGTGGACGGAGCTCCACCCCTACGAGGAGCTGCCCCAGCTTGTGAATCCCCGGGGCGGCTACGTCCAGAACTCCAACGACCCCCCGTACTACACGAACCTCTTCGAGCCCCTGGACCCCGACGCCTACCCGGCCAACTTTCCCGAGCCCCGTCTCCGCTTCCGCTCCCAGAGCTCCCTCGAGCTCATCCACACCGACCAGGCCCTGAGCCTGGAGGACGTGGTGGAGCTGAAGCACTCCATGAAGATGATCCTGGCCGACCGGGTGAAGGAGGACCTGGTGCGGGCCGTCCGGGAACGTCATCCCTCCGGTGAGGTCCACCAGGCCATGGAGCTGGTGGCCCGCTGGGACAACACCACCTCTCGGGACAGCCGGGGCAGCACCCTCTTCGAGACGTGGGCCTCCCGATACTTCCAGGTCACGGAGGAAGCTCGTCAGTTTCGAACGGAATGGTCGGTCCACGATCCCCTGCGTACTCCCCGGGGTCTCGGGGATCGGGATGGAGCTGCGGATGCCTTCGAATGGGCCGTGGAGGAGATGAAGAACCGCTTCGGCACCTGGGACGTGACCTGGGGCGAGGTGCACAGGATCCGGGCGGGAGAGCTGGACATCCCCGTGGGAGGCTGCGCCAGCGCCCTGGGGTGCTTCCGGGTCCTGGGCTACCGGGAGGACGAGGACGGGAAGTACCGGGTCTACCGGGGAGACGGCTGGGTCCTGGCCGTGGAGTTCACCGACCCCCCCCGGGCCTACTCCATCCTGGCCTACGGAAACAGTGACCGTGAGGCGTCTCCCTATTACTATGATCAGGCAAGGCTCTTCGCCGACAACCGAATGAAATCCGTGGCGTTCACGGAGGCGGACATCGCCCGGGACCTGGTGCGCCGCTACCGCCCCGGGGAAGAGCTTGGAGGCTGATCGGCCGCGAAGCCACCCGGCTTCAGGCTCAACGGTCTCCCCTCCCGGAAGGAGGAAGCCGATGAAGGACCAAGGCGATTCCGGGGAGTTCGATGCACGCAACCTGCCTCTGGTGGGTCGCAAGAAGCTCCGCCAGCAGCTCCTGGACCTCCTCGTGGAGGCCCGAGACGGCGCCGGAACCACCGTTCTCCTGACCGGGGAGCTGGGATCCGGGAAGACCCGCCTCACCCATTCGCTGGAGGAGGAAGCTCGCCAACGGGGCTTTCAGGTCGCAGCCGGCAGGGCCTATCAAGCCGAGGCTTCGGTGCCTTACGCCCTCCTCTCCGACGCCTTTCTGCCGTTCCTCCAGGCGATCCCACTGGAGACCCTCAACGTCCTCTCCAGGGGGAACACCCAGGAGCTCCGGCACTTCTTCCCTACCCTTGACCTGGGCGAGGTGGAGCTCCACGAGCCCGCTGAGAGCCCGGCGGAGCTCCGGACCCGGGTGCTCTGGAGCTTCGCGGAGCTCCTTCGCGGGCTCTCCGGGCGAGACCCCCTTCTCATCGTGTTGGAGGACCTGCAATGGGCCGATTCCTCGTCCCTGGAGGTCCTGCACTTCCTGGCCCGGCAGCTCCACGATCAGCCCGTGTTGATCGTGGTCACCTGCAACGCCCGGGAACTGGAGCGCTCCCAGGAGCTGACTCGGCTGGAGCACTCCCTCACGGCCCACGGTGTGGCCGTCAGAATCGACCTCCCTCCCCTGACCCGGGACGAGACCGGGGAGATGCTGAAGGAGGCCTTCGGCGTCGGGGAGGAGGTCGCCGGCTCCTTCATCGACCTCCTCTACGAATGGACCCGGGGAAACCCCTTCTTCATCCAGGAAGTGCTCCTGGCCCTGGTGGAGGGGGGTCATCTGTACCGAAAGGGGGACACCTGGCTGGGATGGGAGATGGAGGAGATGGCTCTGCCGGCTTCCGTGCGGCAGGCCGTGCTGGGTCGGCTGGACCCCCTCCCTCCGGAGGCCCGGGATATCGCCGAGTACGCCGCCATTCTCGGCTCCCCGTTCCCCTTTCGCCGCCTCAGGGCGGTGAGCCCCCTGCCGGAGCCCCGGCTCCTGGAGATCCTGGATCTCCTCCTGGACCAGGGGATTCTCAGGGAGAGCGAGAAGGAGGGACGGGTGGTCTACGATTTCTCCCAGCGTCTGCTCCGGGAAGCCATCGTCTCGGAGCTGGGTCTGGCCCGAACCCGACTCCTCCACGGAAAAGTGGCCAGGACCCTCCGGGACCACTCCGTCGGCGCCGAGCCGGAAGGAGCCGGGACCCTGGCCTACCACTTCCTCCGGAGTGGGCCCGAGGGAGGAGGGCCGGACGCCCTTCCCCATCTCATCGCGGCGGGGCGGGAGGCTCTGGAACGGATGGCGAACCAGGAAGCAGCCCGCTACCTGCGGGCGGCCCTGACGTACATCGAGTTCCGAGCCCGGGGGTCTGAGACGGAGTCCGAAGCCCGGGAGCCTGGAGGGGTCCAGACCGACGGGGGCCGCATGGGTGTGGTCCGGGACCTGGCCCGGGCCCTGAGTCGGCTGGGCTACTACACCGACGCCCTCCCCCTCTGGCAGGAGGCCATTCGGGAAGCGGAGGAAGCCGGGGACGAGAGAAGCGCATGTGACTTCCGCCGGCGTCTGGCCACCCTCCGGAGCTACCGGGGGGAGACGGCGGAAGCTCTGGAGGAGCTGGACCTGGTCCTTTCCCGTCTTGCCCACCATCCGGCGCCGGAAGTGGAGGCACGGACCCGGCTTCGCAGGGGCATCTGCCTGGAGGAGATGGGTCACCCAGCCGAAGCGAAGAAGGAGATGGAGGGGGCCCTGGAGATGGCCGGGGACCTGGGGGACCAGACCCTTTTGGCCGCTGCCCATAGGGCGCTGGTCCTCCTCCATATCTGGTCCGGCCACCCGAGCCGGGTCCGGGACCACGCCCGACGGGCCCTGGAGCTGTCTCGAACTGCCGGGGCCGGTGTAGTGGAGTTCTGGACCTTCTGGGGCCTGGCCGTGCAGGAAGGACTCCTGGGCGACACCCGGCAGATGGGGGAGTTGTTGGAAGGCGCCGAGGAGGTGGCCGACGCCCTGGGCTCTCCCCTCTTGAGCCTTCGGAGCGCCGAGCTGGTCATCGAGAAGGCGGCGGCGGCGGGAGACTGGGAGATGGCCGTCACCCGGGGAGAACGGGCCATCGCCCTGGCCCGGGACCTGTCCCAGCGCTCGCTCCTCGTGCGACTCCTGGCCTGGACCTCCCTGGTCTACCTGGGAAGGGGGGAGGTGGATCTCGCCCGTCCCCTCATGGAGGAGGCCTGGGAGATCTCCGGAGCCGAAGGCGATTCTCCCGAGAACATTCACAGCCTTCTACCGGCGTTGATTGGCCGGGGTTACCTGGCCCTGGCAGAGGGGGACTACGACCAGGCGGCGAAGTGGGCCCGAAAGGGCCTGGCCCGGGCTGACGGGGCGGGCTACACCCTCTGGTCCATCCATCGGCTTCTGCCCCTGTTGGGAGAGGCCTGTCTCTGGAAACGGGATCTCCAGGGGGCAAGGGAGGTGGGAGAGCGGCTGCGGCGGGAGGCCGAGCCCCTGGACCACCGCCTGGGCCTGGCCTGGGCCCGGGCCTGTGAAGCACTGGTCACCTGGCTGGAGGGCGACCCGGTACTGGGTGCCCAGCAGATGGAGGAGGCCGCCCGGGCCCTGGAAGAGATCCCCATGATTCCCGATGCCGCCCGTCTGAGGCGCCAGCTCGCAGGGCGTCTGGCGGAGACAGGAGACCGGGAGGGCGCCCTGAAGGAGCTCACCCGGGTCCACGAGATCTTCCTGCGCATGGGGGCCGGTCCGGAGCTGGAGAAGACCCGGGGGATGTTCCGTGAGATCGACTCCCGGCCACCCCGGAAGACCCAGGAGGGGGAGGGGGAGCTGAGCCCCAGGGAGACGGAGATCGCCCGCCTGGTGCAGGAACGGAAGTCCAACAAGGCCATCGCCCGGGCCCTGGGCATCTCGCCCCGGACGGTGAGCACCCACCTCTCCAACATCTACGAGAAGCTGGGGATCGGGAAGCGGGGAGAGCTGGCGGATTACATGCGAACGCTGGGACATGGGGAAGAGTGAGACCGTTCTCACGGGGGCATCCCGGATTCTGCGGGATCCCGGACGCTTCCCTCTCCTCTTCCAGACCCGGAGGCGAGTGGGCCTCGTCACCAACGCGAGCGTGGGCCCCGGGAGGCTGGAGCTCCAGGAGGCCGGTGTTCCCCTGGTCCGGCTCTTCACGCCGGAGCACGGTCTGGACGCCAGTGGAGAGGACGGGACTCCCCAGCCCGACGGATGGGATCCCTCCACCGGCCTTCCGGTGACGAGCCTCTACGGACCCCGAGCCCGGCCGAGTCCCGTAGACCTTCGGGACCTGGATCTGCTGCTCTTCGACCTCCAAGACGTTGGAGCCCGGTTCTACACCTTCCTGTGGACTCTCACTCATGTAATGGAAGCCTGCGCCGACGTGGGGCTTCCTCTCTGGATCCTGGATCGTCCGAACCCCCTGGGTGGGCAACGCCGGGTCGTGGAAGGCCCTCTCCCGGACACCGACACCCCGGAGAGCCTCCTGTGCCGCTGGCCCATCCCGGTCCGCCACTCCCTGACTCTGGGAGAGCTGGCCCGACTTCTACGGGAGGAGATGGCCCTGGACGTGGACCTCTCCGTGGTGTCCATGGAGGGTTGGAGGCGGAACATGCACTGGCCCGCAACCGGTCTTCCCTTTCAACCGCCATCCCCGGGGATCCCCACCTTCAACTCTGCCCTGTTGTATCCGGGCCTGGCCCTGTTGGAGGCTACGGCCATGGGAGAAGGGCGAGGGACGCCCCTGGCCTTCCAGGTGGTGGAGGGGCCCGGCGTGAACGGCGAACGCCTGGCTCATGCCCTGAATCGACGCTCTCCACCCGGCGTGGAGGCGGTCCCCCGTGCCTCGGGGATCCGCCTGCGGATCCTCGAACCCGAGAGGGTGCGGCCGGTGGCTTTGGGTCTCCACCTCCTGGCCGTGTTGCGAACGCTGGACCCGGAGTGGCCCCTCTGGTCTCCCTATCCCACCGCCGACAACCCGTCGGGCCAGCATCACCTCCTCCGCCTCCTGGGAAGTCGGGACGCGGTGGAGGCTCTGGTGGACGAGCCGGAGGGGGTCCAGGCTCCACGGATCCGGAACTGGACCCGGATCCAGGGGTGGTGGAAGAGAGCCGAAAGCCACCTTCTTTACGATTGAAGGGGCTGTTGAAGCCTCACAGGCGTCGCAGTAACCAGACGAGGAAAGAAGGAGCGCCCCCCATGCCCGAGACCTGGAGCCCCCCGGAGGACTGGATCACGGTCCGGACCCTGGACGTCCACACCGCCGGCGAACCTCTCCGGATCATCACCGAGGGGATTCCCGCCATCCCGGGAAACACGATCCTGGAGAAGCGCCGCAACGCCCAACAGCACCTGGACTCTCTCCGACGAGCCCTCGTGTGGGAGCCTCGAGGGCATGCCGACATGTACGGGGCCGTCATCACCGAGGCGGTCACGGACGACGGGGACATGGGCCTCCTCTTCCTGCACAACGCAGGGTTCAGCACCATGTGCGGTCACGGGATCCTGGGACTGGCCATGGCCGGCCTGAACGCCGGAGCCGTCGGAGTCCCCGGGGACCTGGGCGGCGACGGCGAGCTCACCCTTCGCCTGGACACCCCGGCGGGGCGGGTCACCGCCGGGGCCCTTCGGCAGGGAGGCTGGATCCGGGAGGCGTTCTTCCTGAATGTACCCTCCTTCGTGTTCGCCCTGGATCGGAAGGTGGAGGTCCAGGGGGTGGGCACCGTTCGCTACGACGTCGCCTTCGGGGGAGCCTACTATGCCTTCTGCCGGGCGGAGGAGCTGGGGGTGGGCCTGGGCCCGGAGGACCACCGGGACCTGATTCACCGGGGAATGGCCGTGAAGAGGGCAGTCATGGACGAGTTGGTCCTGAGCCACCCCTTCGAATCGGATCTCGCCTTCCTCTACGGGACCATCATCGTGGGAGATGCGGAGGACTCCCGGCACCACAGCCGGAACGTGTGCATCTTCGCCGACGGCGAGGTGGACCGGTCCCCCACGGGAACGGGCGTGAGCGCCCGGGCCGCCCTCCACTACGCTCGAGGGGAGCTGACGGAAGGAGAGCCCTTCACGGTGGAGAGCATCCTGGGAACTACCTTCACGGGGGAGGTGGTGAGCACGACGGAATACGGACCCTACGAGGCCGTTCTCCCCAGGATCTCGGGCACCTCCTACATCACAGGGCGCAACGAGCTCCTTCTGGATCCCACGGACCCCCTGCGGGGCGGCTTTCTACTCCGGTAGGAGGCTGCCGAGGCAGAGGCTGCTCGCAAATCCCCGTCAGCCGCCCGGGGTTTTGACCGTCACCGTCGTCACCACCCGCTCCCCGGTCTCCGAATCCAGCTCCGCTTCCC
>CAZZEL010000013.1:0-25832 GCA_964652625.1 uncultured Gemmatimonadaceae bacterium | reverse complement strand
TCCGGTCGTTCATGAGGGTGAACGTCCCGGCCTCCCCGTCCGCCACCTTCACCCGGCCCTCGAACTCCCCGTCGTTCTCATCGACCTCGAACTCGATCTCTACGGCGATGTACACGCCCTCGGTCTCCAGGACCGCATCCGCGTCCACCTCCACGACGAAACCCTCCGCCAGGGCACTCGCCACCTCGGCCAGGGATCCCAGGCGATCGTCGTCGTCCCCGTCCTTGATGCGGGTCCCTTCCACGATGCGAATCACCGTTCCGTCCGTCAGCTCCACCGTAGCGGCCGCCTCATCCACCGCTGCGGCGAGACCCTCCACGTCCACGGCCCCGGACTCTTCCGAGCTCCGCTCTTCCAGGAGGCTGCCGTTCTGAAGATCCACTTCGATCTCCGTTCCCAGGAGTGTCAGGGTACCCACCTCCTGGCTCTGGACCAGCAGGTGGCGCCCGTCCACGTTCAGGTCCAGCACATGGTCGTCGGAATCCGCGTCCAGGCGCACTTCCTCAGCGACGAACACCATCTCCTCGGGAGCCTGGGGGGGCGAAACGGGCGCCCGGCTCAGCTCCACCCCGGGGGCGCTACCACCAGCGAGCTCCACCTCCAGCGCGTCGAAAAACACCTCCTGGCTGACCGGCTCTCCGTCCTCCAGCTCGTATGTGGCGCTGGGCGAGATCTCCACCTGCAGGTCCCCGATCCGTAGCGAAAGAGTGCGGGTGGAGCGATTCGATGCAGTCACCTGCGTTTCGATGCGCTCCTTGTTTCCCAGATCCACCTCCGTTTCCACCTCCACTTCGTCGGCGAACCAGGCACCCGCCGAGAACTCGAGCTCCACTTCCAGGCGCACAGGAGCCTCCTGGGCAGCCTGTTGAAGGGTGGAGAGGTTCGGGGGGGTGCCCTGCTCCTCGAGCGGCGGCGACTCTTCAGACAGGGTCGGATTGACCGTATCCGAGCATCCCCAGAGGAGCCCAATCATGAGGAGGGGGATGAGGAGAAGAGAGAATGAAACCGGAAAGGTTGTTCGGGACCGGGAACGAAGTGACAACATGCCTAATGCCTCGGATCGGGTGGTACGCCATGAAAAGCGGAAGAACCAGGAGACTCATGACCGAGTCCCCGTGGAAGGGGTGCAAGGAGTATTCCCGCCACAGACCACCGGCCGTTGCCGGACATGTGGCGGCTTCGCGATGAGAGACCGGCGCGTGTCGGGCCGCCGGAGTCGGGAATCGCCCGGTAGAAGCAGAAGCGGCTGGAGGTGGGCATCCTGTGGAGATCGGAGCGAAGAGCAGCCCCTTGGACTCTGGAGCCGTGACGCTCACAATGCGGCTCGCCCTCCTTGTTCGATGGCTCCGAGAGCGTCAGGAACCCGCCAGAGGAAACGCCAACCCAACGGCCACGGCCTCCCGGTCACCGAGGGCAGCGGCAAAGCGGATGAGCCAGTTCGCCGATACCGCCATGTCCATCCCCAGCTCCACGGCCAGACCCAGATCCAGGTCATCACAGTCCCGGAGCCCCGGGCAATGATCGTCGCCGAACCGGGCGTCCAGGACCATCCGGGGGGTGAGGTAGGGCTGGAAGCGCACCTCTTCACTGATCAGGACTCGCCCGAGGGAGAGGCCCAGGGGGACGGTGAGGAGCGCTCCGTCGGAGATCCCGATTCCCACGCCGGAGACCCAGGTCAGGTCCAGGGGAAACTCCCGGGAATGCGAGAGAATCCGACCCGAAACATCCACTCCGCCCATCACCGAGAGGTCGTCACGCCCGTCCTCCGCCACACCAGCCCGGAAGCCCAGGGGAGAGCCCACTCCGCTTCCTCGCCACATGCCCACCACCCCCAGACCCCACCCCGGATCCGCCAGCAGCACGGTGAGCCCCCCAGGAGCTTCTGGGGGCACCATCAGCGGGGCGTCCCAGGGAACCTGCCCCCGGAGCTCTCCAGACCAGCCCACGACACCAACAAGCACCATCAAAGCCGCTGTCCAGGATCTCATGCGTATATCCTCACTCCTGTCGTGATTCAACCTTGGATGTCACGAACCTTGGTGTTCCTTTCCGAAAAGGAGCAGGTCGATCCGCCCACCCTGGGCCCCGATGATCCGGCCCGCACCGCTCCCGCCCCAGGGTCCCTACCCCCTACGCTCATGACCGTGGTACCAGCCACCTCCTCCCGGGGTTTCCCTTCAGAGAGAACCGACCCCCGCTCGACAGTCTTTTCAGGACTGGTCGCATTGAGGACTTGCAGGGACCCCGGCCCCTGGGTGATCATGGTGCCAGCGGGGCCTGGTCAGCGTGGGAAGTACCTGATCAGGGTGTGAGGGGCTTGATTACGGCGTGAAGGGCCCCATGCTGGGGTGAAGGAGGGTAGGGGCCCTGGACCGGGAGAGGAAACGATCATGCGTGACACAGCGGCCGGCCGTATCATGGAGGCCTGGAAGGACCTGGAGCAGGGTCTCCGGGCCGCCCTTCCCGTCTGCTCCGTGGCGCCGCCCACCCAGCCTTCCGAGCTTCTTTCAGCCCTGCGTATCAACCACAGCATAGGCGAGGAGGAGGAGCGGAGAATCCGGAATCTCCGTGAGATCCGAAACCGGGTCGCTCACGGCGGGACGGAGGCGGAGGAGGGAGAGGCTGACGCCTTCGAGTCGGAAGTCAGGGATCTCCTGGCAGGCCTGGGGGGCAAGACGGAGAAGGCTTGTTGATGGGTCGGTGGATCCCTACCCCGGGAGCCTCCTCGTGAAAGAGGAGTCGGGGAGGGAGGAAGCCCACTACCGGAAGCTGGAGAAGATGTACCAGGCTGCCCCGGTGACCCGGCTGTATGAGGCCCGTCTGGAGGTCCGGGAGGGAGAGGCGAGGGTGAGCCTCCCGGTGAAGCAGGAGTTCTTCCACGCCGGCGGCGCCCTTCACGGCTCGGTCTATTTCCGGGCCCTGGACGACGCCGCCTTCTTCGCCGCCAACTCCGTGGTGGAAGACAGGTTCGTGCTGACCGTGTCCTTCAACGTGTACTTCACCCGGCCCGTGAAGAAGGGCGTCCTCACGGCCACAGGCAGGCTCGTCCATCGTTCCCGGGGCCTGCTGGTCGCGGAAGCCGAGCTGGTGGACGAACGGGGCCGGCAGGTGGCCCGGGGCAGTGGGACCTTCCTGCCCAGGGGCCCGGATCTCGACCACCACATAGGCTACCGTTGACCCTCCCCCCACTGCTGGAGACGCTCCTGGGGTTGGCCCTCCTCCTGGCGGGAGGCGAGATCCTGGTCCGGGGGGCCTCCCGCATGGCCCGGGCCCTGGGTGTCCCTCCTCTCATCGTGGGACTCACCGTGGTGGCCTTCGCCACCAGCGCCCCGGAGGGAGCGGTGAGCATCCAGGCAGCCCTCCGGGGTACTCCCGGGGTGGCCCTGGGCAACGTCCTGGGGAGCAATGCCTTCAATATCCTGGTGGTCCTGGGTCTGTCCTCGGTCCTCTACCCCATGAGGGTGGAGCGGCAGCTCATTCGCCTGGACGTTCCCACCCTCATGGGTGCCAGCCTCCTGGTCCTGTTCCTCGCCCTGGACGGGGCTCTTGGGCAATCCGATGGTGGTCTTCTCCTGGCCCTGGGATTCGCCTACGTGGTCCTCCTGGTCCTCCTGGCCCTCCGCCACGTGGACGCCCCCGACCGGGCAGAGAACGGCTCTCCCGTTCCGGGAGGCGCACCCCTCCATGGGTTCCGCTACCGGGCGGCGGACCTGGGGATGATGCTCCTGGGGTTGGCTGGGCTCGTGGGAGGTGCGGATCTCCTGGTGGAAGGTTCGGTGACCATCGCCCGGAGCCTGGGAGCCAGCGAGCTGGTTATCGGCTTGACTCTGGTAGCCGCCGGAACCTCTCTACCGGAAGCCGCCACCTCCGTGGTGGCCAGCCTTCGAGGAGAGCGGTCTCTGGCCGTGGGAAACGTGGTGGGGAGCAACCTCTTCAACCTCTTCTTCGTCCTGGGAGGTGCCGCCGCCTTGGGACCCGGAGGGATCCACGTTCCTTCCGGTGCCCTGACCTTCGACATGCCGGTGATGGTGGCCGTGGCCCTGGCCTGTTTCCCCATCTTCTTCACCAGTCGCACCATCGGCCGCTGGGAAGGCGCTCTCTTCCTCCTGTACTACTTCATCTACGTGGGCCTCCTCATCCTGGACGCCTCGGACCACGACACCCGGAACCTGGTCCTGGAAGCCGTGCTGCAGTTCGTCCTCCCCCTCACGGCCATCACGGCAATTCTGGGGTGGTGGAAGAACAGCGAGGACGAGGAGGAGCTCCGTCGGGCCGCCCAAGACTCCCGGAATTCTCCCCGACAGTGAGGAGGTGATCTGTGCTACGCTCCCCCATTCCACTTCTGGCCCTCGCCCTGGTCTACACCCTCGGATGCGAGGCGGATCGTCCGGCGGACACACCGGACGGTCTGGGAGCCTCGGGATCTCCCCGGGAAGAAGCCCCTTTCTGGCCGAACCCGGGCTCTGATGCCGTCCCCAAAGTCCTGGTCTTCGGCGTGGACGGGGTCCGGCCCGACGTGCTGGCCGAAGTGGAGACTCCGAACCTGGATGCCCTGGCCACGGCCGGCAGTTTCAGCGACGAGGCCACGACCCGTGCTCCCACCGTGAGCGGACCCGGCTGGTCCGGCATGCTCACCGGTGTGTGGCCCGAGAAACACGGGGTCCTCTCCAACGATTTCGCTTCCAACCGCTACGCCGACTACCCGGACTTCCTCACCCGCATCGAGAAGGTGAGACCCGAGCTGAGGACCTTCGTCGCTGCGGATTGGCTTCCCCTGGTGCGGGAGGAAGACGGAGGGCCCCTCATCAGTGACGCCGTGGACCACAAGGTGGTCCTGGACGGCTACGAGATGGGCTGGCCCCAGGCCGACAGCCTCGTGGTGGCCGCTGCCGTGGAAGAGATTCAGAGGGGAGACCCGGATGCTCTCTTCGTCTACGTGGGGGCTCCGGACGAGATCAGCCACGAAACCGAAGGAATCGGAGAGGCCTACCGGGAGGCCATCGCCACCGCCGACGACCAGCTCGGGGGGCTCATCCGTGCTCTGCGCGACCGAACCACCTTCCACGAGGAGAACTGGCTCGTCCTGGTGTCCACGGACCATGGGCGCACAGCGGAGGGGTCCCACGGCGGAGAAAGCCCGGAGGAGACGACGATCTTCTTCCTGGCCAGCGGACCCGGGGCCGTCCGAGGAGGCCCCCTGGCACCGCCGGCCATCGTGGACGTGGCGGTGACGGCCCTAGCCCACCTGGGCATCCCCGTGGACCCGGAATGGGAGTTGGACGGAGAAGCGGTGGCCCTGGGAGGTTCCACCAGCCCATAGCAGCTAGCCATGAACTTCTCGACCCTGGATCTCACGGCGTTCCTGGGCTACTTCGTCCTGGTGGCCGTGGTAGCCGTCGTGGTCTCCCGAAAGGAGAGGGAGGCCGCCGACTACTTCCTGGCCGGCCGGAACCTGCCCTGGTGGCTCATCGGCATCAGCCTCATCGCCTCCAACATCTCCACGGAGCAGCTCGTGGGACAGGCGGGCCAGGGAGCCGACTTCGGCCTGGCCGTGGCGGCCTACGAGTGGATGGCGGCCATCACCCTGGTCATCGTGGCCCGGTGGTTCCTCCCGGCCTACCTGGAGAACCGGGTGACCACCATGCCCGAGTACCTGGAGCGGCGCTTCGACGCCCGCTCCCGGGGGTGGCTCGCCGTCTACATGATCCTGGCCTACACCTTCGTGGCCATGGCCACCGTTCTCTACTCCGGAGGCCTGGCCCTGGAGACCATGTTCGGGCTCCCCCTCTGGTGGGGGGTGGCCATCCTCGCCGTCTTCGCCGGAGCCTACACGGCGTACGGGGGACTCAAGGCCGTCATCTGGTCCGACCTCATCCAGGGCACGATGCTCCTGTTGGGTGGGGCCCTCACGGCGTGGCTGGGCCTGCAGGCCATCGGGGGCTGGGACACCCTCATGGCGGAAGCCGGGGACAAGTTCCACATGGTCCTTCCCCTGGACCACCCCGAGCTTCCCTGGTTCGCCATCTTCTTTGGCGGCCTCTGGGTGGCCAACCTCTTCTACTGGGGATGCAACCAGTTCATCACCCAACGGATCCTGGGAGCCAGGGACCTGAAGCAGGGCCGCTACGGGATCGTCTTCGCCGCCTACCTCAAGCTCCTCATCCCCTTCATCGCCGTGGTTCCCGGGATCATGGCCTACGTCCTCTACGCCGACGAGCTCACCCGGGGCGACATGGCCTATCCCCTCCTCATCGCCAAGCTTCTCCCTGGAGGCCTGTCGGGCCTCATGCTGGCCGCTCTTTTGGCCGCCATCATGTCGTCCCTGGACTCCATGCTGAACTCCACGGCCACCATCTTCACCGTGGATCTCTACCAGCGCCACCTGAAGCCCGACTCCACCCAGCCCCACCTCATCTTCGTGGGCCGCACCAGCACCGTGGCCTTCCTCCTGTTGTCGGCCGCCTGGGCCCCCTTCCTTGTGAGCTTCGAGAGGATCTTCTCCTACATCCAGGAGTTCTGGGGCCTCATCACTCCCGGCGTGGCCATCGTGTTCCTCTCCGGGCTCTTCTGGAAGGGAGCCACGGCCCGTGCGGCGGCATGGGTCATGGGGCTCACCCTTCCGGTGACCGTGGGCGTGAAGATCCTGACCCCGGGGGCCGCCTTCCTGGACCAGATGTGGCTGGCGGCGCTGGCTCTCCTGGGGATTCTGGTAGCCATAGCCAGGACTGGCCCCAGGGAAGAGGAAGCCCCGTCGGAGCCCGAGCCCGCCCTTCCAGGCGCTGAAGGGGAGCCGGTGGAAGCCTCGGAGCCGGGGGTGTCCCCGGAGGACCTGCCGGCCCCGGAACAGATCCCGGAGCGGGACCGCCTCTTCGACCTCTTGTCCATCGGCGTCGTCGTCGCCACTGTAGTTCTCATCCTCTTATTCTTCTGATGGCGGCTTCGGCTCCCGGATCGAGCCGAAGCCCCGGATCCTACACCCCCCCGACCTCTAGCAGAGGTAAATGGAGATCGTGCGCATGAACATTCGGTTCGCTCCCGGAAGGGGACATGGCTCTCCCCGCATGACCCCCGTTCTTCTCCTTCTGAGCCTCCTCCTGACGCCCCTCTTCGCAGGGGGCCAGGAAATCACCTATTCGACCGTGACCCGAGGAGAGTTCGGAGGCACCCTGGGCGTGGTGATGAAGATGGCTCCGGGCTCTTCGCAGGAGAGCCATGAGACGGTCTACGTGAAGCCCCCCTTCACCCGAACCGATTCGGAGAACAGCTCGACGATCCTGGACATGGAGAAAGGGATCTTCACGTTCCTCCAGCACCCCTCACAGAGCTACTACACCCTCACCCTGGCAGACTTCACCCGGCAGGCGGAGGAAATGGCTGATGAGATGGCCGCGGCCCGGCCGGAGCCGGCCCCTGAAACGCCCACGGAAGAAGAGGAGAGCCCACGATACCGGGTGGAGCTCTCCACGGACCGGACCGGCAAGACCATGAGCTTCGACGGCTACTCCGCCGAAGAGGTTCTCATGACCATGGAAGTGATTCCCGTGGCGGAGGGAGCCGCCGAGCCTGCGGAGGACGAGGCCGGCGACCCCACCCTGGAGGGTGGCCGGATGGTCCTTCTCACCCAACTCTGGGTCAGCCGGGACTTCCCCGGCTGGGAGGCCATGCAGGAGGCCCAGGGGGAGATGGCCAGGGAGCTCATGAAGGGCGAAGGCGCAGGGCTCGCCCAGTCCATGCAGCAGGCCTTCGCCTCGGACCCCCGCATCGAAGAGGGCTTCCGCCAGAGCATGGAGGAGATGCAGGGTCTGGAGGGGATGCCCGTGAAGACCGTGACCTCCTTCATCATGGTACCTCCGGGACAGGAGTTCCAGCCCGACCCCATCCTGGCCTCCCTGGATGAGCCCCTCCCCACGGTGAACGTGGGAGCCGCCGTGGCCGACGCGGCCCAGGAAAGCGCCAAAGACGCGGCTCGCAACGCGGTAAGCAATCTGACCGGCGGGCTCTTCGGAGGGAAGAAGAAGGAAGAGGAGAAGCCCCCGGAGGAGTCCCAGGAGGAGGAGCCGACCCAGAGCGTCATCATGCGGGTCACCTCCCTGGTGGAAGACGTGCGAACCGATCCCATTCCGAACGACCTCTTCCAGCCGCCGGCAGACTACGAGGAGACGACTCCGACGGAGCTGGGCCGGGGAGGCTGAGGGCCCGGGCGTGTCCGATACCACCCTGGCGGTCCAGATCCCCCGGTTCGGGCCGCCGAAGGTCCTGCAGGAAGCCCGGGTACCGCTACCGGCCCCGGAGCCCGGCCACCTCCACCTCCGGGTCCGGGCCGCCGGGGTGAACTTCGCCGACCTGCTCCAACGGGCCGGTCTCTACGGCACGGTGCCGCCTCGACCCTACGCCCCGGGCTTCGAGGTGGCCGGCGAGGTGGTCCGGGTGGGCGAGGGAGTGGAGGACTGGCGCCCGGGAGACCGGGCCGCCGCCCTTCTCCGCTTCGGTGGCTACGCCCGGGACGTGGTTCTACCGGCGGAGCAGGTCTTCTCCTACCCCTCTTCCCTGTCCCCCGCCCAGGCGGCGGCGGTCCCGGTGGTCTTCCTCACGGCCTGGGTCTGCCTGTTCGAGACGGGCCACGCCCGGGAAGGAGACCGGGCCCTGGTGTTGGGGGCCGGGGGGGGCGTGGGCACGGCCGCGGTCCAGCTGGGCGTGGACCGGGGGCTCAGGGTCTACGGCACCGCCGGCACGGTGGCCAAACGGGCCTTCGTCACCGAGGAGCTGGGAGCCGCCGCCTGCTTCGACTCCCGGGGTGACTGGCCCGGAGAGCTCCGGGAGGTGGTGGAGCAGGAGGGTCGTCTGGACATGGCCCTGGACCCCGTGGGAGGAAAGGCCACAAGAGCCTGCCGCTCCATGCTCGCCCCCCTGGGCCGGGTGGTGTTCTTCGGAATGAGCGAAGCCCTCCCGGGACGGAAGCGGAGCTGGCTCAAAGCCCTCTGGGCCCGGCTCCGGACTCCTTCCGTCCATCCCCTCTCCCTGGTGGAGAAGAACCAGGGGGTGTGCGGGGTCCACCTCCTTCACCTGGGCGAGAAGGAGGATCTGCTGAAGCCGGCCATGGAGGAGATCTTCTCGGGGATCGCCCACGGGCGGTGGGGCCCGGTCCTGGACCGGAGCTTCCCTCTGAGCCGGGTCGGGGCCGTGGAAGCCCACCGCTACCTCCACGACCGGCGAAATCTGGGCAAGGTCGTCCTGGAAGCGCCCGAGTAGCAGGGGCCGAGGTCAGGGCAGCTCACCCTGGAGGGCTGTGGAGCAAGGGGGACGAGCCGCGTTACGAGCGCCACGGCTCCAGATCCCACACGGCGCTCCGGCGCGGTGCCGGACGTCACCCCTCTCCGTCCTCCTCCAGCGCCTCCTGGAAATGGGTGTCGTACCACTCGATCATCCGGCGCCAGTGGTCCCGGTAATCCTCTTCGGTCCCGGCCCGGCCCGCCCCATGGCCCGCCCTCATGTAGTTCACCCAGACCACGTCCTTCCCCAGACGACGGAGGGCGTAGTACATCTCCCGGGTGTTCGTAGCGGGGACGTTCCAGTCTCCCTCCCCGGTGAGGAGGAGGAGCGGCGTCTCGATCCGGTCGGCGTACATCACCGCCGAATGCTCCCAGTACTTCTGGGGCTGCTCCCAGAGGGTGGCCCCGATCCGGTCCTGTCCTCCCTCGGCAGCGTAGTAGTTCCGGGTGGTGATCTTCTCCGAATCCCCCAGAAAGCTGATGATGTTCACCTTGCCGGAGATGTTCACGGCGGCGGCGAAGCGGTCCGTCTGGGTGACGAGGAGGTTGACGGCGTAGCCCCCGTAGCTCGTGCCGTGGACTCCCAGTCGCCGGCCATCCACCAGTCCCCGGTCCATGAGGGAGTTGATGGACGTGGTGACCCCCTTCATCCAGGCTTCCCCGGGGAATCCGATCTCCAGATCCACCGAGGGTCGAAGGACGAACCATCCCCGGGCGGCCAGGATCTGGGCGCTGTAACGGTAGCCGTTGTCGAAGAACTCCTCGTAGACCTCCGCCACCAGGGGCCGCCGTTCCCCCTCCCGGTAGTCCGGAGGGACGTAGAGAATCCCGTGCAGGGTGTCGCCGTCCACATCCAGGTATTCGATGAGCTCGCTCTCGGCCAGGGCCACTCCGTCCAGCCACGGGTTCATCTCCGTGAGGGCCCGGGCACTCCCCATCTCCCCGTCGGCAGCCCAGACGTCGTTCGGCCGGTCTCCGTCGGACCGGAGATAGACCACCCGCCCCCCGTCCTGCGCCACGGTCCAGCTCCGGTACAGGTTCTCGTCCAGAACCAGGATCTCCGGCTCGCGGGCCTCCACGTCGAAGCGGACCAGCCCCCGCTCCCAGCGGTCCCGAGCCGAACGGGCGGCGTAGAGGTAGCGGCCGTCCTCCGTCCACTGGACCATGCTCAGGCGGGGGGCGTCAGTCCACTCCTCCCGGGTGTCCCCCGGAAAGGGCCAGAGCATCTCCGGCTCTCCGTCGTCCAACGCCAGGAGGTAGAAGCCGTCCTGGGCCCGGAGCAGGAGGGAGCCGCCCCGTGGATCCCACTCCTCCAGGGAAAAGCGGCGCTTCGTGGAATCGCTCTCCGAGAGGGGCAGCCGGAAGTCCTCTGTGAGGTTTCGGACGCTATCGGCGCCCAGGGGCTTCAGGAACACGTCACCCCCGTCGCTCCAGGCGAAGGCCTCCCCGTCGGGACTGAAGGACGGCCGGATCCGCTCCTCACCTTTCTCCAGGATCTCCACGGGCTCCGAACCCGGGGCCAGGTCCAGGCGGAAGTAAGAATACTCCGTACCCTCACCCCGTTCGTAGGATGTTTGCTGGGGCTCGGCCACCACGTAGGTGATGTGGTCTCCCTCCGGCCCCACTCTGACCTCCTGGTAGGGAGCCTCTTCCGCCAGAATCCGCAGGGCGCCGTCCTCCAGGCTCACCAGGGCCAGCTCCGCCAGGGAACCCCGGTTCCGCACCGCGTCCCAGGCCAGGAAGGGGCGGGAGGCGTCCTGCACCACCACAGGCCCCTCCTCCATGGCCAGGTAGGCCTCCCGGGCCGCCTCCGCCCAGCCGGGAGCCCGGACCGCCAGGACGATTCCCGTGCCGTCCGGGAGCCACTCCAGGGTCCCTCCCCAGACCAGGCGGCGACGGGAATCCAACTCCACCTCCCGCACCCGCCCCGATTCCAGACTCCAGACCTCCAGGCGCACGTCCTGTCCCACCTTCCGCAGGAAGGCCAGCCGGTCTCCCGCGGGGCCCCAGCCCACTTCGCTCACCTGCACGGGATCGGCGAACACGGCCCGCTCTTCCCCGGTCTCCGCGTCCAGGACCAGGAGCTCGGAAAGACGGGGGGCAATGTAGGTGGGATCCCCGAAGCGGAAGTGGTCCGTACCCATGCGACTCCGGGCCGTACTTACCGTGGTAGCGATCCAACGGGAATCGTCGGTGGCGTCGGTGAGGCTCACGGACCGGACCCGGAGAGCGTCGTCCACCGTGAAGGGCCGCCGGGCCTGGGCACCCAACTCGTCAGGCGGAGAGACCAGGAGCAGGGCATGCAGGGCCAAGAGGGTGAGGAGGGTACCGGTGTGCTTCCAGGTGACGGGGTCGCTTCGCCGCATGGGAGTTCCTCCCGGGTTGAGGATGGCGCGTGGGAACCAGGGCAGGGAAAGTAGGAGGTGAGGAGTCGTGTTCAACAGCCCTCCTGATTTCCTTATTAACGAGCGGCGCGGGCTGGATGTCCCATGTATACATTGAGTGGTTTCCGTTCCCCTCCAGCCCGAACCCAGACATTCGGAGGAGCCCCATGCGACGCACACTGCCTTTCCTCCTTTCCGTCCTTCTCCTCCTCTTCGCCTCCCCTACCCTCCAGGCGCAGGATTCCCAGGTCGCCGGCACCTGGGAGATCACCTGGGAGGCCTTTCGCGGACCCGCCGTCCTGACCCTCCAACTCGAGCAGGACGGGTCAGCCCTCAGCGGGACCGGGGAAATCTCCCTGTCCGGGGGACCCCAGGGTCGATCGCCCCGGCCCCTGGAAGTGGAGATCGACGAAGGTGCCGTCACCGGGGACCAGGTCACGTTCAGCTTCTCCATGGAGCCCATGGGGCGTCGACAGATGGCCCGGGAACTCACCATGACCTTCACCGGGACCGTGAGAGGTGATGCCATGGAGGGAACGGTGGTGGGCATGCGAGGGAACGAGAACCCGTTCACCGGCGCGAAGATCTCCCAGTGACCCTGCCGGGGATGAATCCCCGGTAAGGAGACCGATGCAAACAGCTCGGGAGTGAGCTCGGGCTCCACGGGGTGGAGCTGGCACCAGCGCTGAGGCCCGAGACACCAGGTCCCCCGCTCCCGGGGGCTGGCCGGAGGTCTGGCCCTTTGGGGTCCATGCGCCTACGATTGCGGGAGCACTATGACCCCATTGGCTCCCGCTGCTCTTGTTGTCCTGGCCTGGACGGCCGTTCTCTCCCCATCGATCCACGCCGCCGTCGCCACGGATCCCGCTTCCCAGGCCGTGCGCCGGGGGGGGAGGCAAGCTCCGCCCAGCGAAACGGGACAGGCCGCGACCCACCGGCAGGACCAGGCCGTGCCCCACTGGGAAGACCCATCGGTGGTGGGCATCAACAAGGAGCCGCCCCGCGCCACCGCTTTCCCCTTCGAGAGCCGGGAGCTGGCCCTGAACGGGGAGCGGGGGGCCTCCGCCTTCTTTCGCCTGCTGAACGGATCCTGGCGCTTCCACTGGGTCCGGAGGCCGGACCAGCGGCCCCGGGAGTTCTTCCGGGAAGACTACGACGATGCGGGCTGGGACCGGATTCCGGTGCCCTCGAACTGGGAGCTCCAGGGCTACGGAGTTCCCATCTATCTGAACCACCCGTACGAGTTCGAGAAGAGGCCCCCCTCCATCCATCACGAGTACAACCCGGTGGGATCCTACCGGACCACCTTCAACGTCCCGCCCACCTGGTCCGGACGACAGGTCTTTCTCCACTTCGGGGCGGTGAAGTCGGCCATGTATCTGTGGGTCAACGGCCGGCCGGTGGGCTACAGCCAGGGAAGCAAGCTCCCGGCGGAGTTCGACGTCACGGAGTACGTCCGGACCGGGGAGAACACCCTGGCCGTGGAGGTCTACCGGTGGAGCGACGGGAGCTACCTGGAATGCCAGGACTTCTGGCGCATCAGCGGCATCGAACGGGACGTCTTCCTGTGGGCGGCGCCTCCACTCCACCTCCGGGATGTCGTCGTGCAGGCCGGGCTGGACGAGAGCTACAGCCGGGGCCGGCTTCGGATCGAGGGGGCGTTGCGAAGCTATGGGGCCGGCTCCCACACGCACCGAGGCGACCCGGGATCTCGCCGGGCCGAGCCTCGGAGCATTGGCACCGACCCCCGAAGCGTTGGCACCGACCCCCGGAGCATCGAGGCCGACCTCCGGAGCGTCGAGGCCGGCTCCCGAAGCGTCGAGGCCGAGGCCGTCCTCCAGGCGGAGGTCCTGGACCCCCTCTCAGGGCAGGTTCTGACCCGCATCCGCCGATCCGTGACTCCGCCCCTTCCCGGCCAGGAGAAGACGCTGACCCTGAAGGCCCGGCTGGGAGAGGTGCGTCCCTGGACGGCAGAGACCCCGGAGCTCTACACCCTCCTCCTGACCCTGATGGGCCCCGAGGGTGATACCCTGGAGGTCATTCCCCAGAGAATCGGCTTTCGGGAGGTGGAGATCCGCCAGGGCCTCCTCCGGGTGAACGGGGTTCCGGTGACCATCAAGGGGGTGAACCGACACGAGCACCATCCCTTCACCGGCCACGTGGTGGACGAGGCTTCCATGCGGGAGGACATCCGCCTGATGAAGGCGGCGAATATGAACGCCGTCCGGACCTCCCACTACCCCAACGATCCACGGTGGTACGACCTGGCCGACGAGCACGGACTCTACGTGGTGGACGAGGCCAACATCGAATCCCACGGGATGGGGTACCACCCGCAGGTGACCCTGGGGAACGATCCCGCCTGGGAAGAAGCCCACCTGGACCGGATGCGCCGCATGGTGGAGCGGGACAAGAACCACCCCTCGGTCATCATCTGGTCCATGGGAAACGAGGCGGGCAACGGCGCGAACTTCCACGCCGGCTACCGCTGGATCAAGGATCGGGACCCCACCCGTCCGGTACAGTACGAGCGGGCCCTGCAGGAGTGGAACACGGACCTCTACGTGCCCATGTACGCCGGGTTCCGGCACCTGGAGGACTACGCCACTTCGAATCCCTCCCGCCCCCTCGTCCTGTGCGAGTATGCCCACGCCATGGGAAACAGCGTGGGGAACTTCACCGACTACTGGGAGATCATCCAAACCCATCCGTCTCTCCAGGGCGGTTTCATCTGGGATTGGGTGGACCAGGGCCTGTTCAAGGTCACGGAGGCCGGGGACAGCATCTGGGCCTACGGAGGCGACTTCGGCCCTCCAGGCACCCCC
This sequence comes from uncultured Gemmatimonadaceae bacterium, assembly GCA_964652625.1. Taxonomy (GTDB): domain Bacteria; phylum Gemmatimonadota; class Gemmatimonadetes; order Longimicrobiales; family Gaopeijiaceae; genus CAZZEL01. The sequence goes on along the minus strand of CAZZEL010000013.1, from coordinate 11,354 downwards.
AGCGACGGGAACTTCCTCATCAACGGGCTCGTCCAACCCCACCGACGCCCGAACCCCCACTACTGGGAGGTCAAAGCCGTCTACCAGTGGATCCAGGTGGAGCCGGTGGAGCCGGAAGAGGGGCGCCTGATGATCCGGAACGACTACCAGTTCCGCTCTCTCCAGGGTCTCCAGCTCCACTGGGCCGTCCTGGAGGACGGCCAGCCGATTCAGGAGGACGCCCGGCCAGCCCCCCGGCTTCTCCCTGGCGAATCCCGGGAGATCCGCCTTCCCCTCTCGCCTCTCCAACCCGTACCGGGAGCCGAGTACCATCTGGATGTCGGCTTCCACCTCCAGGACTCCGAAGGTCTCCTGGAGTCGGGTCACCGGGTGGCCTTCCGGCAGCTTCCTCTTTCCCCCGGGGAAGCTCCCCCCCCTCCCCGGGACCCCGTCTCCGTGGCCGACCTTCCTCCCCTGGAGCTCATGGACGGCTCCCGGACTCTGGAGGTACGGGGGCGGGACTTCGGCCTGATCCTGGACCGGGTCTTCGGGCGCATCGTCTCCTACCGGTTCCGTGGGACCAAGCTCCTCCGCTCCGGACCGCGACCCCGATTCTGGCGCCCTCCCACGGACAACGACTACGGGGGCCGGTGGCAGGAGAAGCTGGGCGTGTGGAAGGCGGCGGGTCCGGAGATGGAGGTCCTGGGGGTCACCGCGGAGCAGCCCGCCCCGGGGTTGGTCACGGTGACGGTGGAGGGCCGTCTTCCCCTGTCCGACCGGCCCGAGTACCGGACCACCTACCGGATCGCCGGGAATGGGGAGGTGCAGGTGGAAAGCGCCCTTCGGCCCGGGAACGTAGACCATCCCCGCCTGCCCCGCTTCGGGATGCAGATGGAGCTCCCCGGGGCCTTCAGCCGGCTCCAGTGGTTCGGGCGGGGACCCCACGAGTCCTACTGGGACCGGAAGGCCAGCGCCCGAGTGGGCCTCTTCTCCGGCCCCGTCTCCCGGGAGCCCCATCCCTACATCCGCCCCCAGGAGACGGGCAACCACACGGACGTGCGCTGGCTGGCCCTCTCCGACGAGTCCGGCGCCGGCCTCATGGTCCTGGCTGGTGGCGGGTCCGGGCCCCTGGGGGCGGACCCTGAGGCGCCAGGGAACATCCGCCAGGTCCCCTGGCTCAGCTTCAGCGCCCTTCCCTACGCTCCGGAGGACCTGGACGACGGGCTCCGGAAGGAGCAGCGACACGGGAGGGAGCTCCGGCCGCGGGACTTCGTCACCCTGAACGTGGACCTCATGCAGATGGGGGTGGGGGGAATCACGTCCTGGGGTCCCACGGCCCTCCCCCGCTACTCCCTTCCCTACGGCCCCTATCGCTACCGTTTCACCCTGAGACCCTTCATCCCGGAGGACGGGCCCCTTACCGAGTTGGCCCGACGGGCCTTTCCGGAGGAGAACATCCCATGACCCGAAAGACGAACGAAGCAGCCTTCGGACCCCCTGGCAGTGAGGACCGACCCCACCCTCACGACCCATCGGAAGGGATCCATCGCCGGGACCTCCTGAAGCTGGGGGCGGCGGGGCTGGGCATGGCCGCCCTGGCCGGGTGCAGCCCGAGACCGGGAGGGGAAGCGGCTCCGGCGGCCCTTCACGGCCCGGACCTGGGACCGGCTCCAGCGGAGCCGTTCTCCGCCCCGCCCATGGAGGTGGTGAGAATCGGAATGGTAGGGGTGGGGGGCATGGGCACGGCCCACGTCCGAAATTTCGTGGGCATCGAAGGGTGCCGGATCACCGCCGTCTGCGACATCCGCCCGGAGCACGCGGAGCGGTCCGCCGACCTGGTGGAGGAGGCGGGCTTTCCCCGGCCCACCCTCTATACCCGGGGGGAGCGGGATTTCGAACGCCTCTGCGCGGAGGAAGAGCTGGACCTGGTCTTCACGGCCACGCCGTGGCGCTGGCACGTCCCCGTCTGCCTTTCGGCCATGGAGAACGACAAGCACGCGGCTACCGAGGTGCCGGCGGCCTATACCGTGGACGATTGCTGGGCCCTGGTGGAGGGAGCCGAACGGCATGGGAAGCACTGCGTGATGATGGAGAACTGCAACTACGGCCGCATGGAGATGCTCTGCTTCAACCTGGTCCGGCAGGGGCTTCTGGGTGAGGTCCTCCACGCCGAAGGCGGCTACCTCCACGATCTCCGGGCCATCAAGTTCGCCGACGAGGGAGAGGGTCTCTGGAGGCGCCGTCACTCCATGGAACGCAACGGGAACCTCTACCCCACCCACGGGCTGGGTCCCATCGCCAACTGCATGGACATCAACCGGGGCGACCGATTCGCCACCCTGGTCTCCATGAGCAGCCCCTCCCGGGGCCTCCAGCTCTGGGCCCAGGAGCACTACCCCCCTGAGCACCCCAAGCGACAGGAAAGCTACGTCCTGGGAGACGTGAACCTCTCCCTCATTCAGACGGCCAGGGGCCGAACCCTCCTGGTGAACCACGACACGAACCTTCCCCGACCCTACTCCCGCATCAACAAGGTCCAGGGCACCCGTGGGATCTTCAGCGGCTACCCCCACCGGGTCTACGTGGAGGGGATGAGCGAGCCCCACCGATGGGACGAGGCGGAAGCCTGGCTGGCCGAGCACGACCATCCCCTGTGGAGAGCCATGGAGGAGGCTTCCCGGGGAGCGGGCCACGGAGGCATGGACTTCATGGAAGACTACCGCCTCATCAAGTGCCTGCGAGACGGGCTCCCCACGGACATGAACGTCTACGACGCCGCAGCCCTGTCGGCGGTAACCCCGCTGAGTGAGTGGTCCGTGGCCCATGGAAGCCGGCCGGTGGAGTTCCCGGACTTCACCCGGGGAGGGTGGCAGGGTTGGCCTCCCCTGGACGTGTTCGGGGCGTAGGGTCCGGGGAAGGAGACGCCGAGCATGGCGGGAAGGAAGAGACGGAAGGGCCGCAAAAAGCACCCGGAGTTCGGCTTCTTCGGCGATCTCCTGGGTGCCACTCCCGTAGCCACCCTGGATCTCCACGGCGACACCGGGGAGCAAGCCGCACGGAGGGTCAGGGACTTCCTCCGGACCCAGGCCCGGGTCTCCCCCGGCCAGGTGGTCCACATCATCACCGGCCGGGGGCTGGGATCCCGGGGGCGGCCGGTTCTTCCCGGCGTGGTGCGCAAAACCCTTCGATCTCCGGAGATGAAGAAGCTGGTGAGGGAGTCGGACCGGGACCTGGACGACGCCGGATTCCTGGTCCGACTTCGCTGACGGTTCTCGCTCACGCCCTGCTCCAGCGCCCCAGCAGGGATCCGGCGGCGAGAACAGCAGCCGAGAGGACCACCGGAAGGATGCTCCCGTATTCGGGCCCCAGGAAACGTTGGAGACACCTCACCCCATCGCCCCCCACGATCCAGGTCAACATCGCCCCGTCCCGGACTTCTCCCGCCACTGCCGTCAGTCCCCCCACCACCACCGCTGCCAGGGCCGCTGCCGAGGACACGCCCAGGCGCTCTCGCCAGAAGGAGGCCAGAGTCGGCAGGGCCACCCCACCCACGAACACCGTGTAGGCCAGAAGCAGGGAGGCGATGATTCCCTCCTGGAAGGCGGCCACGGCCCAGGCCAGGGCCCCCACCACGACCACCAGGAAGCGGGTCAGGCCATGGGCGCTGTTCCGTTCCAACCCCAGGAGGGGACGGGCCACGTTCAGGGAGAGGATGGTGGACGCCGACACCAGAGTGGTGTCCGCCGAGGACATGACGGCCCCCAGTACGCCCACCACCACAAGACCTCGCAGGCCCACGGGGGCCAGGCCCGCCACCGCCGACGAGAAGGCGGCGTCCGGGGCCAGGCCCGGGAACTGCCCCCGGATGAGGAGGCCCAGGAGAGCCAGGAGAAAGGAGAGGGGCACCACCCCCAGGGCCGCCACCAGGGCGGCGTTCCTGGCCGTCCTCCCGTCCCGGGCGCAGAGGACCCGGGTGTAGATGTCGGGTCCCACCAGGTAGGGCATGCCCACGATGAGGGGGTAGAAGACCAGGAGCTGGTACCAGCCGAACTCCCGGGAGACGGGGAAACTCAGGGCCCCCGGTTCCACTCCGCCCATGGCCCCTCCCCCACCCCCGGCACTTCCCAACACCAGAGCCAGGGTCGCCAACAGTCCCCCCACGAAGAGGAGGACCTGCCAGGAATCGGTTCGGATCACCGAGAGCTGCCCTCCCCAGAGGGTATAGAGGGTGAACACCACAGCCACCCCTGCCAGGGCCCCGTGGAAGGAGAGGGAAAAGACCCCGGTGAGGAGGTACGCTCCCGCCACCAACTGGGCCGCCACCACACCGCACCAGGCCAGGGCGATGACCCCGGCCCCGGCCATGGCCACCGTGCCCCCGTAGGCTCTCTGGAGAAGATCGGGAAGGGTGTAGACCGCCGAGCGGCGCACTCGTGGAGCCAGGAAGAAGGCGAAGGGAACCAGGGCCATCCCGCCCACCAGAGACCACCAGGCGCCGGTGAGTCCCCTGGCGTAGCCCAGACCAATGACCCCCAGGCTGGACGAAGCGCCGAAGATCGTGGCCACCAGGGACGCCGCCACAGGCAGGGTCCCGTAGCGACGCTCCGCGACCCAGTAGGCCTCCGGCGACCCCTTCCGGGCCCGCCATCCGACCCGTAGCATAATCGCGAAATACGCCACGACCACCAGCAGATCCAGCATGCGCCTCCCGGGATCCGGTCATTCCAGGAACGGAAAGGCTGATCATGAGCCGTCCCCCGGGTGGGAGGCAAATCCTCGGCTCCACCCTCTCCTCGAGGCCGACGACGCCGGGAGAAATCTGGTTGCTCGGCAACTGCGAACGGGTTAGTCTATCGACTTGCTGTTCCGAGCCTTGCGGTGGAGGGACTTTGGCGGTCTACACAGACAGTCCGGAATACACCGCGACCCTACTTCCCGAGGAGACAACCTCGGGTTTCTATCCCGCAGCGGAGTCGGACCTCGCCCGGGCGTCGTTCCTGCGTGCCCTCCTCCGGCCGGAGAGGGGAATTCTCCGGGCCCCGGAGCGGTATCCGGCCTGGCCTCACCTCCTTCTCACGGACTTCGCCCCCCGTTCCAACTACGACGCCCTCCTGGAGCTGGCACGCCGAGACGGGGCTCCGGACGGCCTGGCCTGTCTCGCAGGCTCGGGACGAGGCTTCCACGGCTTCAAGGGCCGTAACTGGGTCGCCGAACCGGGCAACCTCCACCTCTCTGTCCACTGGGCTCCCGAGGCCGAGGTGGAACGGTTCGACGTGGCCTTCACCGTCCTCGCCGCTCTTTCCGTGGCCCAGGCGGTGGACGCCCTTCCGGGTATGGAGGGCCGAGCCGCCATCAAGTGGGTGAACGACCTCCGGGTGCACGGCGCCAAGGTCGGCGGGGTCCTGGCCTACACCCAGACCCGGGGCCGGGTGGTCACCTCGGCCGTTCTCGGCATGGGAGTGAACGTGGACCGGTCTCCGGAGGTACCCGCCACGCCTTTCGTGCCCCGGACCGGATGTCTCCGGGACTACCTGGCCGACGACCAAGCGGAGGCCCAGAGACCCCTGCTTCGGGCTCTTTTGGTCTCCCTGCACCGGAACTACCGGACTCTCCTGCGGGAGGGGTACCGACCTCTTCTGGAGGCCTACCGCGAGCGGTCGGAAGTCCTTGGGAGGCAGGTCACCGTCTGCTCAGAGGACTCTGACCAGGACCCCCGGGTTCTCGCCAGCGGCCGGGTCGTGGCCATGGGCGAGGGGCTCGAGCTCTATACCGAAGGACGATCCGAGCCCCTGCCCCGGGGCCGACTCGTGTTCGACCATGAACAGGTCGCCGTCACCGGCGGCGGCATTCACCGATTAGCTGATACCATTGCCCAACCTGCACACGGAGCGCCATTTCGTGACTGACCCCCGGGCGTTGCCCCAGAGGGGGGATTTCCCCCGGAGACGACCATGAACCCACCAGACCTGCTGGTCATTTGCACTTCGGCCTTCGTCGCCGTGTTCCTTCTCCTGACCTTCCTCGCCATCGTCATGCGGATTCTCATTACCGTGTATCCGCAAGAGGAAGCGGGAATCGATGCGGCCACCGTGGCAGCCGTGAGCGCGGCCACCGCCTATGCTTTCCCTGGGACGAGAGTCACCAACGTAGAGGAGATACAATGATCTTCGCTGAAAAACCCAAAAAGATCCGGGTGATGTTCACGCCCTTCCGCGACGGGCTCCAGAGCACGTTCGGCGGAAAGGTCAGGCTGGAGGACTTCCTTCCGGCCATGGAGGCTTCCGCCGAAGCCGGCATCCGCCACTTCGAGTTCGGTGGAGGAGCCCGCTTTCAGGCCCCTCTCTTCTACCTGGGTGAGAACCCCTTCGAAGACATGCGGAAGCTCCGTGAGGCCGTGGGCCCCGAGGCGGACCTCCAGATCCTCACCCGGTCCGTGTCCGGCGTCACCCTCACCACCCAGTCTCCGGAGGGGCTTGCGCTGCAGGGCAAGCTCATGGCCGAGTCCGGCACCACGTGGGACCGGAACTTCGACTACATGAACGATGTCCGGAACCTGAAGAACACCGGGAAGCCCATCGTGGAGGCCGGGATGCACCACCAGTGCGTCATCGCCCTCATGGGACTTCCCTTCGAGTCCGACACGGTCCACACTCCCGATTTCTATATCAACATCGGAAAGCAGATCCTGGAGTTCCACGAAAGCGGCGAGTGCCGGGTGGACTCCATCGCCCTGAAGGACGCCAGCGGCACCACGGACCCCACCACCATCTACAAGACGGCCGTGGAGCTGAAGAAGATCATGCCTCCGGAGATGCCCCTCTGGATGCACACCCACGACACCGCCTCCACCGCAGTCTCCTGCTATCAGGCGGCTATCCATGGTGGATGCGACGGGGTGGACGTCTCCGTGCGGCCCATGGCCAGCGGCACGGTCCAGCCCGATGCCCGGTCCCTGGCCCACGCCCTCAAGGGCTCCGGATACGAGCTGGACATGGACGTCTCCAAGATGCCGGAAATCGAGGCGATCCTCACCGAGGGCATGAAGGAGTACGACTTCAATCCCACTACCACCTCCGCCGACGCCCGGGTCCTGGGCTTCCCCATGCCCGGGGGCGCCATCGGACCCAACGTGCACATGATGGTGAAGGCCGGGATCCTGGACCGGTATTCCGACGTACTGGCCGAGTTCCCCGTGGTGGTGAAAGCCGGGGGAGCCTGGACCAGCGTGACCCCGGGAAGCCAGCAGTACTGGCTCCAGGCCTTCAACAATGTCATGTACGGCCGCTGGGAGAAGATCAACGACGGCTACGGCAAGGCCGTCCTGGGCTACTTCGGCAAGACCCCCCTTCCCTCGGATCCCGAGGTGGTGAAGGAGGCCCAGAAGCAGCTCGATCTGGAGCCCTTCGAGGGCAACCCCCTGGAGGCGGCCCCCAAGAACATCGAGGCCGCCAAAGAGGCCCTGAAGGAGCGGGACCTGCCGGTGAACGACGAGAACACGTTCCTGGTCCTGGCCTGCATGGTCCCGGGCAAAAAGATGGAGACCAACGAGGGCATCCGGCTCCTCACGGGCAACCCCAAGATCGACATTCCGCTGAAGAAGAAGGAAGAGCCCGAGAAGGTGGCCACGGCGGCTCCTGCGCCCACGGCCGCCACGGCGGCTCCGGCAGCGCCCACCGGGCCGGTGACCAGCCGGGTGAAGGTCCAGGAGGGCGCCCAGACTCGCACCTTCTCCGTAACCGTGGAGCCCACGGGAGAATCCAGTGGTGGCGGCGCCCCGGCTGCCGCCGCACCGGCGGAGGCACCGGCGGAGGGCGGCACCCAGGTCTTCTCCTCCTTCGCGGGGACCGTGGACGTGGTGGACCTGTTGGTGAATGTGGGAGACCAGGTGAATGAGGGGGACGTGGTGGCTGCCATCGAGGCCATGAAGGCCAAGCACGACGTCAAGGCCCCCACCAGCGGCACGGTGAAGGACATTCACGTTCAGATCGGGGACGAGATCGACAGCAGCAAGCCCATCATGACCATCGCTTGAGGCGCCCGTCCATGGATATCTTCATCCAGCTATTGGAGCAGTCGGGGATCGCCAATCTCAGTATTGGCAACCTCGTCATGTTCGTGATAGCCGGGATCCTCATCTACCTGGCCATCACGAAGGAATACGAACCTCTACTCCTGATCCCCATCGGATTCGGTGCCATCCTGGCCAATCTCCCCCTGTCGAAGATGGGCGCGGACGGGGGAGGAATCATCCAGGTCATCTACGATGCCGGGATCCGGACCGAGCTTCTGCCGCCTCTCATCTTTCTGGGCGTGGGCGTCCTCACGGACTTCCGTCCGCTGCTCAGCCGGCCCTTGACGTTCCTGTTGGGGGCTGCGGCCCAGCTGGGGATCTTCATCGCGGCCCTGGGCGCCTTCTACCTCCTGGGCTTCTCGGCCCAGGAAGCGGGAGCCATCGGCATCATCGGGGGTGCCGACGGACCCACGTCCATCTTCCTCACCATTCAGTTGGCCCCGCACCTGCTGGGGCCCGTGGCCGTGGCCGCCTACAGCTACATGTCCCTGGTCCCCATCATCCAGCCACCCATCATGCGGATGATGACCACGAAGAGTGAGCGGGCCATCGACATGCCCCAGGCCATCCCCGTGTCCCAGCGGGCGGTCATTCTCTTCCCCATCGCCACGGGGATCCTCGCCTCTCTCGCCGTGCCCTCCAGCGCACCCCTCATCGGGCTCCTCATGTTCGGGAACCTGATTCGGGAGTCCGGCGTTACGGAGCGGCTGAAGAAGACGGCGGGTGGACCCATGACGGACATCGTCACCATTCTCCTGGGGTTGGTGGTGGGCGCCACCATGCCCGCCGAAGCCTTCCTCACCTGGGAGACCATTCAGATCCTGGTCCTGGGCGCCTTCGCCTTCGCTTTCAGCACGGCGGGCGGCCTGCTCTTCGCCAAGATCATCAACCTCTTCCTCCGAGGCGACAAGAAGATCAATCCCTGCATCGGGGCCGCCGGCGTTTCCGCCGTTCCCATGTCGGCCCGGGTGGTGCAGCAGTTCGTGTCGGATGAGACGAACGGAAGGGTGAATCCCATCATGCCCGCCATGGGCCCGAACGTGGCCGGTGTCATCGGCTCCGCCGTGGCGGCCGGGGTGTTCCTCACCATGTTGGGGTAGATCGGCATTCACCGGGGGTCTTCCGGACCCTCAGCCCGAAGAACCCCGGGGTGCATCAGCGCCCCGGGGTCTCTTCTTGTACCCCTCCCCAGGCCGTCTTCACACCCAGGAAGAAGGCCCGGCCCGGGGCCCGGGCTCCCGTGACGTCGGCGTAGGCCTGGTCGGTGAGGTTCGTGGCGTCCAGGTAGAGACGGGCACGTCCCAGATCCTTGTGGAGACGCAGGTCCACGGTGTGGTAGGCCTCCTGGCCCCGGCGGCGAGCCCGCTGGCCCTGGAGACTGATTCCGGTCCCCCGGGGCAGGGAACGCCGGACTCGCAGCCTCACCCGCTCCATGACGGGACGAAGGGCGTACTTCGAGACGAATGCCGAGGCCGCATCCGTCTCCAGGGAAAGGACGGAGGCTCCCAGCTCCCAGGAGGTACCGATGGGATCGGTGAAGGCCAGATCCCCCTCCAACCCCAGGAAGGTGGCCTCGGCCACGTTCCGGGTCTCCCAGGGCTCCTCCTCCCCGGCCGTCCGGGACCGGGCCCAGTCGATGAGATCCGTAGCCCGGCGTCCAAAGGCCGTGACGGCCAGCTGGGCGTCCTGCCCCGGGAACAGATCGACCCCCACCTCACCGGACCATGCACGCTCCGGTGAAAGATCCGCCCGACCCACGTTCACCGGGTCCCGGTAGTATCTCTCCGTCCAGGTGGGCGCCCGGAAGGAGCCACCTGCAGAGGCCCGGATCCGGAGGGCCCGGGTGAGAAGGCGGGAGGCGGAGACGGACGGAGACACCACCATCCCGAAGCCTTCGTGCCAATCCCCCCTCAAGCCCAGGGAGACCAGCCCGGGCCGGCCCCGACCCAGGGCCAATTCACTGAAGAGAGCCCCCCGGGCTTCCTCACGGTTCCCCAGGCTGTTGCTCCGAAGCAGGTGGCCGAAAAGCTCCGCCCCGGCGGCAACGCTCACGTCCTCGGTGACAGGGATACGTCCCAGGAGATCCAGGCCTCCCTGGGAGGAGGTGTGCTGGTTCCGGTAGAACGACGGGTCGTCCCGAAGGAGAATGAACTCGTCGTCGTGGCTGCGGAAGGAAAGGCCCGCTTCCAGGCTGGTTCCGGATTGGCCGGCCCTTCGCCACCGGAGGGAGCCGTCGACGCTCCGGGTTCGCTCGAAGGATGGATAGGGAGCATAGAAATCCCGGGCTCCGAAGTCTCGACGAGAGAACCCCAGGTCTCCGGAAAGGCTGCCCCCGGCCACCGGATGGGATCCGGTGAGATGGAGTAGCGCCGCCTCGTAGTCCGTCCCGGGCCGGTGACCGTCCGACCGGCTCACCTCCCCTGCCACCCGGAGGAGGCCCTGCCCCTCTTCTCCCACCCCTCCCGTTACCGCCAGCCGGGCGCTACCCCAGGACCCCCCTTCCAGCCGCGCTTCCCAGGGCCGAGGGGAGCTGTGGGTCACCACGTTGACCACCCCGCCCACGGCGTCGGCGCCGTAGAGGGCCGAGGCCGATCCCCGAAGGATCTCCAGTCGCTCCACCTGGTCCATGGGGACCCCCAGGTTCAGGTCGAAGTGACCCGTCTGGGGATCGCTCATCCGGATTCCGTTCACCAGGACCAGGACCTGCTCGAATCCGGCGCCCCGGATGCTGAGATCGTGCTGGGCCGGGGAACGAGAGAGAACGTCCACTCCTGTGGCCCAACCCAGAAGCCCCGGGAGGCTTCGGGCCGGGAGGGCCGCCAGCTCTTCAGCCTCCAAAAGCCGGATGCTCCGGGTGAGCAAGGGCAAGGAGGGACTGGCCCGGGAGCCCACCTGCACGCGGAGGGTGTCCAGGTTCACGACCTCCTGCTGGGCCAGTACACCACCCCCTTCCCCCAGCGACCAGGGAGCCAGGGGCCGGAGGGCCAGAAGCAGGAGGAGAGCCAGGCTCAGGACTGCCGGTCGCTTCATAGGGTCCGCAGCGTCATGTCGTGTTTCTTCTCCCATCGTGCACCCCGTGATGTTCGTCCGCCACCTCATCTTCACCCGCGCTCCCATGTCCTCCGGCCCTTGTCCTGTCGTCCGCCACCTCATCGTCACCCGCGCTCCCATGTCGTCCGGCCCCTACCCCGACGTTCGCCTATCCATCCCCCCTCCCGATCTCCCGCCAGCCGAGGAGGAGGAAAACGGGTTCCAACATGCAAGGCCCTCCAGGGCCCGGTAAAGGCCGGAGTCTCACACGGCG
>CAZZEL010000012.1:0-57243 GCA_964652625.1 uncultured Gemmatimonadaceae bacterium | reverse complement strand
ATCTGGAGCCGTGGCGCTCGTAACGCGGCTCGCCCACCTTGTTCAACAGCCTTTTCACTCCATCCGAGAGAGGCGTGTCATCGGGGAGGTGGCGGGTCTCCCTGATCCAGGGGCCTCTACCGGTGGGACAGGGTCTCCAGAAGATCCCGGTTCTCCGGCACGTCCAGGAAGGTGTCCCACTCCAGGACGTAGCCCTCGGGATCGTAGCCCACCAGGGTTCGGGCGAAATCCCCTTCCGAGCCCACCTCCGGCTCCCGGAGCTCGACAGCGGGGAGCTGCCGAAGGTGCTCCAGCCATCCCTGGACGTCCGGTGTCAGGAAGGAGACGGTCACGGCCTTCTCGTCCGTGGCCGAGTGCAACCCCCGCTCACCATCCACGAAGCCCAGGAACCCGGTGGGAGAGGTGGGATACACCTTGGCCCACCCCTGATCCACCATGAGCTCCAGGCCCATGGCCTCCTCGTAGAACGCCTGGATCGCCTCCAGGTCCCGGTAGTACAGCCACTGCACGGTGGCCATTACGCCCAGATCCACGGGACGGGTGGTGGCGGGGCCCGGGGCCGTCTCCTCCTCCGTCGGGTACAGGGGCGTGATGGTCTCCAGAACCGGAATCAGGGCCTCGTTCTCCGGATGGGGGTTGAACCTCTCGAACTCCAGCAGGTAGCCCTCGGGATCTACGGCCACGAACCCGTCGTGGGCCTGGCCGGGCTCCACCTCTCCAAGGGGAGAACGCATCTCCACCTCAAGGCTGTCCAGGTAGGCCCACCAACCCTCCACCTCCCGGGTCACGATGGCCAGCGTCGCCGTCTTGGGCTCCTCCGGACCGTGCATCCCCTCCTCTGCATCCACCAGGGTGAGGAAGGAGGTGGGAGCCACGTGGAGGACCTTGGCGAAGCCATAGTCCGCCACGGTCCGAAAGCCCAGAATCCGGGTGTAGAACTCCCAGGCCGTCTGCAGATCCTGGTAGTAGTAGAAGACGTTGTTGGCCGTGATCACCGGCGGCTCTCCCGGGGTCCGGGGAGAGCCCCTTTCCCCCTCTCCGGCGGCTTCCTCCCCTCCGCAGGCAGCCATGAGAAGGATCAACGCCGCCAGAAGGAACCTCATCCTCCCGGTCTGCTCCCTCCTGACCATGGGACAGCTCCCCTCAGTAGGAATGGGTCCCCAACACCACCTCGCAGTCGAACTTCTGCTCCAGGAGAAACTGCATGTCCTCCCAGTCGATGGGACAGTCCGCTGTCTCCATGGCCAGCTTGACGCAGGTTCCGAAGTGGATGACGTCGATGGGCCGATCCAGGTTTCCGGCCACTTCGTGCAGTAGCTTCACCCGGGGCACGGTGAGTCCCGGACAATCTCCGCAATCGGTGAGGGCCACCAGGTGGAGCTCATCGTCCTCGTAACGGGCGAACTCACCCTGTCTCTCGTCCATTCCCTTGTAGCATTTTGCGCATCCGATGCAGGAGTGATCCTGGATCTTCTTGCAGTAGATAATGGCGATGTGAGCCATGATCCATCTCCTTCGTAGCGGTGAATCCGAGATAGCGTTGGACCCGGCGCAGTACTGAACCCCAAGCAACACCCATCCGACGAAGCCCGCAGCCGACAGCGCGGGGGCCCGGGACACGAGTCGCGTATCTGCAACCTGCAGTCTCAAGGTGCGGGTCCGGATGCCGTCTGCCAAGGACCTCCGGCAGGCCCTCAGAAGCTCAGGAGGAGTCGCGCACCGGCCACCAGGAGAATGACAGCAAGCACCGTGCGGAGCGCCCGGGGTGGCAGGCGGCGAGCCCCCAGGCCAGCTCCAACCCATCCTCCCATGACCACAACGGCCATCCACACCGGCAGGTACAACGGAATCGCAGGGCCCCGGAAGGAGATGCCGGCGAGAGCGGCCAGGGAATTCACCAGGATGAAGGCGGCGGAAACGCCGGCGGCGATTTTCACGTCGGACCACCTTCGGAGGACGAGGATGGGAGCGAGGAAGATCCCGCCGCCGATGCCGATGAGACCGGACAGGAACCCGATCCCCCCTCCCACGCCCAGGCAAGCCGGGAGGGTGGGAGTCTTCGCAGCGGCGTCTCCCGCCGCCCTTCCCCGGATCAGCCGATAGGCGGCCCAGAAGAGGACCAGACCCACCATCGGCCGGAAGATCTCTCCCGGCAAGCCCAAGAGGCCCCCGGCGAACGCCGCAGGTACGGAGCCTGCCGCCAGAGGCAGGAAGAGATCTCTTCGAAAGTGCCCTGCCCGCCGAAACCTCCACAGAGCGACGGCCGACACCACCACGTTCAGGGACAGGGCCGTGAGTCGCATGGTCTCCGGGGCCAGGGAGAAGAAGGCCATGGCCGCCAGATACCCGGAGCCGCCCCCCTGGCCCACGGCCGAGTAACAGGTGGCCATGAGGAAGAAGAGGAAGGCGAGGATTCCGGAGGCGGCGGGATCGGTCACGAGTGGGGTCCCGGTGGGGGAGGTATCATGGAGGAAGCTGACCCTTCACCGTGGGCCGGGGCAAGACGGTCAGGGTCTCCGAGGCCGATGGGAGTGAGGGGTGCGGCCCCGGGCCTCAACGTCTTCGGGGGCCCGATTGTCCTTCTCTTGATGAGCCCTCCGCCCTCGGAGGGCTCTTGAACAAGGGGGGAAAGCTCCTGGAGGACGGGTCTTCTCCCTCACCTTGGAGTGTCCCCCCTTCGGGTCTAGGTTTGTCCTGCGCCCGGGGGCTCGTCACGGACCTCCGGGGGCGTGTGGTCTCAGGACCAGCCGGGCCCCGCGGGTCCCGGGCTCCGGGAGCCCCCGGCACACCGAAACGGAGATCGTGCACGACTATGAGATCAGGCCGTCCCGTGTTCTGCGGGTGGGGTTTCTTTCCGCGGCTTTCCCTCCTCCTGTTCCCCCTTCTCATCCTGGGGCTGTACCCCACCGGGGCCGTCTCACAGGGCTCCGAGGATCCAGGATCCTCCCTCCTTGACTCCGGTCTTCCCGTCCTGGAAGCTCACCCGGCGGAAGAGTCCATCGTCCTGGACGGCCGTATCTCCGAGAGTGCGTGGGACCGGGCGGAGCCCGCCACCCGATTCATCCAACGGGACCCCTTCGAAGGGGAGCTCGTTTCCCAGGAAACGAAGGTATGGGTGCTCTACGACGAGGAGGCCCTCTACGTAGGCGCCGTCATGATGGACGAGCATCCCGTCTCCACCCGCCTGGGTCGCCGGGACGCCTGGCTCATGGATTCGGATTGGCTCACTGTGTCCCTGGACAGCTACAACGATCACCGGAGCGGATTCAAGTTTCAGGTGAACCCCTCCGGTGTGCGCAGCGACGAGGCCCTCTCCGGAGGCCGGGATCGTCATGGAGACGACTCCTGGGATCCGGTCTGGAAGGCCGCCACCCGGGTAGAAGACTGGGGGTGGGCGGCGGAGCTCCGCATTCCCTTCAGCCAGCTTCGCTTCCGGAACGCGGACGAGCAGATCTGGGGCATTCAGATCACCCGGGAGATCGCCCGGAATCGCGAGGACGCCCACTTCTCCTTCACTCCCAAGGACGAGCGAGGCGGGATTCCACGGTACGGCCACCTGGTGGGCCTTCGAGGCATCCGTCAATCCAGGGGACTGGAGCTCCTTCCCTACGTCCAGGGACGGGCTGAATACGTCCGCATCGGCCAGGACTCGGACGTGGATTTCGCCAATCCCTTCCGGGACGGATCGGACCTGTTCTACGGCGCCGGAGTGGACCTGAAATACCGGCTTTCCTCCAACTTCACCGTAAACGCCACCCTGAATCCGGATTTCGGCCAGGTGGAGGTGGATCCGGCGGTGGTGAACCTCTCGGCCTACGAGACTCGCTACCAGGAGAAACGCCCCTTCTTCGTGGAAGGTGCCGATGTCTTCTCCTTCGGGGGGAGCGGCGGGGGCGGGGGAGGCATGGGCCGCATGTTCGGCGGGGGTGGTGGAGGGGGGGGGACGCAGCTTCTCTATTCCCGTCGCATCGGCAGGCCTCCCGGTGGTGAGGTTCCGGACGAGGCCGTGTATGCCGACGCCCCCGAGGCCACCACCATCCTCTCCGCAGGCAAGGTCACCGGCCGCACGGCCGGTGGGTGGTCCGTGGGCCTCCTGGAAGCCGTGACGGCCCGGGAGATGGCGGAGTACATCACCGAGACCGGCGAGACCGGGGAAGCAGAAGTGGAGCCTCTGAGCAACTTCTTCGTGGCTCGCATCCGGAAGGACTTCCGGGAAGGTAGGTCAGCGGTGGGAGCCATCGGCACGGCGGTGAACCGGGACCTGGGAAGCGGCCTTCTGGCCCAGGAGCTCCGTTCCTCGGCCTACGCCCTGGGTCTGGACTTCTTTCACGAGTGGGCGGACCGGACCTGGTCCCTGTCCGGCTATGCCGCAGGGAGCCGGATCGCCGGCACTCCGGAGGTCATGGAGGACGCCCAGACCTCCTCGGCTCGCTATTACCAGCGTCCCGACGCCCACCACATCGAGCTGGATCCCGACGCCACATCCCTGTCCGGATACACCGCCACCCTGGAATTGCAGCGCCAGGCCGGCCTGCACTGGCGGGGCGGGGTGGAGCTCAGCGCCACCAGTCCCGGCTTCGAGGTGAACGACCTGGGATACCAGAGAGACGCGGACCGTCGGAGGGCTCAGGTGAGGCTCGGCTACGAGGAAAACCGGCCGGGAGACGTATTCCGAAGGTGGCAGCTCAACGTGAGGCCGGAGAGCTCCTGGAGTTTCAACGGCGATCGGCTCGATACCAGCGTCTCGGTAAGCGGAAACGTGACCCTCCTCAACTACTGGTCCACCCGGTTTTCCTGGGAGCGGACCTTCCGGTCCATGGATGACCGTCTCACCAGGGGAGGCCCCCTGGCCAGCAAGCCGGCGGGACACCGGATCTCCCTCTTCGAGACCTCGGACTTCAGCAAGCCCTATAGCGGCATGCTCTCCTTCCGCCATCAGTGGGACGAAGCCGGGAGCCGTCGAACCACCTACAGCGCCCGCCTCAACATCCGACCCGGGAGCACCTGGGAGGTCAGCCTGGGCCCGAACCTCACGCTGAACCGGGAGACAGCCCAGTACGTCCGATCCTGGAGCGATCCCCTGGCCACGGAGACCTACGGGGCCCGGTATCTCTTCGGGAAGCTGGAACAGACGACCCTTTCCATGGAGACCCGTCTGAACGTGACGTTCACTCCGAATCTCACCCTGGAGCTCTTCGCCCAACCCTTCATGGCCAGCGGAGACTACGAAGCCTTCAAGGAGCTCCGGCGAGCCGGGACCTTCGACTTCATCCGCTATGGTGTGGAGGGGGGAATCGTCAGCCGGGACGAGGATGGAGATTACGTAGTGGATCCGGACGGGGACGGACCCGCAGAGTCCAGGTCATTCACGAACCCGGACTTCAATCGAGTCTCCCTCCGGGGCACCGGGGTCCTCCGGTGGGAATGGCGTCCGGGCTCTACCCTCTTCCTGGTCTGGCAGCAGAACCGATCCGACCGCTACAAGCGGGGGGACTTCGATCTCGGCAGAGACGCCGAAGCCCTTTTCGATCTCAGGGCGGACAACGTCTTCATGGTGAAAGCGACCTATTGGATCGGGTCCTGAAGGCCTGTAGGAGGCTCATCGGGACAAGAAGCCGGGCCGGGAGTTTCCTCCCGACCCGGCTCGGTCCTTCCGGCGGATGCCGGAACGGATGGAAAGGGCCGTCGTACTAGATCCCGCCACCGCCACCGCCCCGCCGCTTCGCCTTCCTGCCTGAGGACTTGGTCCCGCCGGACGTCCGTCCACCGGAAGACGCCGCTGCTCCGCTGCTCCGTGTGGGGGGCGCCGCCCGCCTCACCCCGGTCCTTCCGGAGGGGGAGCTGGAACCTCGGGGCACGTATCCCCTGCCCTTGATGACCCGGCCCCCGGAGGAACCCGTGGGACGGAAGTCCACCACCACCGGCGTGGGGCGATACCACCCGAACCCGCCTCCGTAGAGGCCGTAACTGTAGGGACTGTAGCCCATGCCGTAGCCGTAGTAGCCGCGGTAGAAGGGATCCCAGAAGCTCCAGCGGGGGCTGTACCAGCCGCCATACCCCGGATAGTAGTCCCGGGCCATGGCCTGCTGCTCTTCCACCACCTCTTCCGGCGCCCCGGCGTCCAGGGTGAACTTCTCCGGATAGCTGGTGGCCACCGCCACGTCGATGACGCTCTCCGGCACACCGGCGTCCGCCATGCGGATCAGGGCGTCGGCATCCACGTCCAGCCGGTCTCCCCGCTCCACCATGAGAGCCTGTACGGCCTCAGGATCCACCTTACCGGTGGCCTCCAGGAGATCCTCGATGGTGAGAGGGGCGGAGGCCTCGATCCGGGCCGCCTTCACGGCCATGGCCCGAGGAGCCACGACATTCTCAACGCCGGCGCTCTGGACCCGGCTGGCAGGAGCCATCCTGTACCTGAGCACCAGGGGCACCTTGTTGCCCTCCACCTCCACCACCTTCACATCCATCCACTGCACCGGATTCAGCATGGCCACAAGGCCGGTGGCCTCCCGCTCATGCCCACCCTCGCAGACGAAGGAGGACCGGAGGTACACTCGTTCCCCGTCGTCGGAGAACTGCCCCTCCTGAATCCCGGTGCACCCTTCCCGGGTAACCTCTCGGGGCATGCCATCCGTCCGGATGGTCTCGGTGGAGATCACCTCTCCCATGGACCAGGTCTGCATCCGAACGCCCTGGCCATCCTCCAGGGGTGCGATACAGACCATGGGAACCCCGGCTCCCCTGTCCATGGCCTCCCCCGGGTTCTGGACCTCCCCTATGGCTTCCCAACATCCCAGCCAGGGGAGCCACCGGGAGTCCATGTCCTGGGCCCCCAGGGCAAGGGGGGAGAACAGGGCCAGGAGCAATCCGGTCACCAGCATCATGCTGCCGGCCCGGCTATCGCTCTTCAACACTCGCGTACTCATGATCGTTGGCCTTTCCCGGTTCAGAACCGTACTGCGATGCCCACCGTCGCCTGAAATCCGGAGAGATCGATGGGTTCTTGATATGCTCCAAACGTAGTATCCAGATCCGCTTCGGCCCAGGAGTAACGGGTCTCGCCCCGGAGAACGAACCGGGGGGAGATGGAGAACTCGGCCCCGGCGCTGAGGTGGAAGATCCCCCCACTCCCGTCGGACTCGATCCGGTCCGTGAAGATAGCACCCTCGTCAGCCCCGGGCTCCTCCACGACGAAGTCCCCCTCCTGCTGGAAGCTGTAATGGACCCAGCCTCCTCCCAGACCGACGTAGGGCGACCAGGTGGTCGGCACCCAGGCGAAGCGGCTGATCCGGCGACCCCGGTCCCACAGGTAGGCCCGCACCGAAGCGGTGATGGGGACCCGCTCCAGCTCCGTGGTCTGCTCGATGGGCAGGGTCTCATCTCCCACCACCTCCACCCAGTCCCGATACTCCGAACGGGTCCTGGAGCCGGCGTATCCCACCTCCAGGGAGACGTCGAAGCGCTCGGACGCCCGGATGCCCAGACTCCCCATGAACACTGGAGACTGGAAATCCGAATCCTCCAGGGTGTGCCTCCGGGTGAGGTCGTCATAGACGTCGCTTCCCGCCCGGGGGATGGCGTAGCCGGCGTTGAAGCCCAGGCTCACCTTGGGACGACGGAACAGAAACCCGTCCTCGCTCTGGGCGGCGGCCATGGACGGGCCGGCCACGCTCAGAAGGCCCCCGGCCAGAAGCAGGAGACCCGCTCGTTTCCATGATCGAGTTGGCATTTGGTCCTCCAAAGCGTTCCTTCCCAGGCTCGAGAGAAGCCCGGTCCGCCCCCTTAGACGAGCAAGACATGTGCCAGGGAAGGGACCGCTCGGCCCCGTGAAAATGGCCGGATCCCCGGTCCCTCCTCCACCCGGTCTCTCGGGATCAGGACAGGGACCGTCCAGGAAAGAGGACACCGGGTGAGCACGAAACAAACGGCACCCCCACACCATCCAATCATCGACCGCACGCAGCAATCACGGAGAGTCGGTCCGTCCGAACCGTTGTTTCATCCGGCGCTCCGGACCTGAAACAGAGGAAGATACCATGTGTCGTACGCCTGTTGTCGCCGCCGCGTTCCTCCTGGCCCTCCTCACCGGACCCGCCGCGACCCTCCGGGCCCAGGAGGAGGGCTCCTTTCAGTGGAGTAGGGACATGGAGAGGGGGCAGACCCTGGAGGTGAAGGGCATCACCGGAGAAATCCGGGCCGAGGTCGCTTCAGGGAATCGAGCCGAGGTGTTGGCCCGGAAGGCAGGAGACAGGGAGGACTTTCGAGAGGTGGCCATCGAGGTGGAAGAGGTGGGCGGGGACGTCGTGATCTGCGCCGTCTACGGCTCCTGGAACCACGGCAAGGGGCGCTGCCGCCCCGGTCACCGGGACCGGGACCGGGACCGGGACCGCCGGCACCGGAACGTGGAGATGGACGTGGAGGTGGAGTACGTAGTCAGGGTCCCGGCAGGCGTGGAGTTCCAGGGAAGCATGGTGAGCGGACCCGTCCGAGCAGAAGACCTGAAATCGGATGTCTCGGCCAGCACGGTGAGCGGCGACATCCGCGTCACCACCACGGAGACAGCCCGAGCCCACTCGGTCAGCGGAGATATCGAAATCGAGATGGGAAGCCTTCCGTGGGAGACCATGGACCTCCACACCGTGAGCGGGGACATCACCCTCTGGCTCCCGGACGGCTTCGCTGCGGACATCGACTTCAACTCCCTGTCCGGCGACTTCGACACGGACTTCGACATGGACGTCCGACGTCAACGGCGGGGCTGGGTGGGTCAGAACCTGACGGCCACCATCGGGGGAGGCGGCGGTGAGATCTCCATCCAGACGGTGAGCGGCGACGTGAGGCTCCGGCGGGCCCGGGGTTGAAGGGGCTCCCCGGCTCCTCCTCTCCCTGGCTCCCCTTCGTCACCGGGATCCTTCACACCCGGTGGGGACGGTGTCATGTCAGGAATAGGGGTCGTGGAGAGCCGCTTCCACGGCGGCGATGATGTGGCCGATCCATCCCAGGGTGCCGAAGGAGACGAGCCAGATGACCCCGGAGAGCAGGAACATGAAGAGGGCGGCCAGGATCCTCCCCTGAACGAGTTGGCCCAGCCCCGGGATGAAGAAGCTGGCGATTCCGGCGATGACGTTGCCCGTGGATCCTCTTCCGGCCATTGCAGCGGTCCCCTTCCTGAGAATGAATGCTCGCCATCACCTACGAGGGAAGGGGCTCCTCGGGTTTCGCTCGCCCCCCTCGGGTCTCGCTCACCCCCCTCGGGCCCGATGCCAGGCCGCCACGACCTCCCGTTCTCGCTCCGCCGACAGACCGGCCTGGAGGTCGAGCTGGCGCTCCCGGGGCCGGGAGAAGTGGAAGTCCAGGGTATCCCGGGCCGTCACCGCCAGGGGCCGGAAGGTGAGGCCCTTCTGTACCTCGGGAGTGATATCGAAACGGGCGAAGCCCTCCCGACCGGGACCCGGCGGCAGCCAAACCGGCATGTGGGAGTAAGGCCGGACCTCATGCTCCGCCAGGAAGTCGGCGGGGACCCAGGTGAAACGGGTCTCGGCAGTGGTCACCGCCCGGATCCCGTAGAGAAGCTGCTCCATGGGACGGGGAATGGCCGGCCCCAGGGCATTGTACACCCCGGTATGCCCAGCCTCGGCCATGCGGATCATCCATCCCGTGAAGTCCCGGGCGTCGATGATCTGACAGGGATCCGACGGATCGCCCGGGGACAGAACCTCTCCTCCCCGATGGATCCGAACCGGCCAATACGTGAAGCGATCCGTGGTATCCCCGGGGCCTACGATCAGGGCCGGCCGAAAAACGGTCAGGCGGTCGCCGAAGAAGCGCCGGGCCTCCCGCTCGCAGAGGGCCTTCCGGAGACCGTAGGGCAAACGCTCGGACCCTGGCTCTACGCCGGCCGTCTCATAGGTATACGTCGGCTCCTGCGCCGTCATGGGCACGGTACTGAAGTCCGCATAGGCAGACCGAGAGGAGACGTACAGGTACTGACCCACGCTGTCCCGGAGCACCTCCCCGGCCATGGTCACCCACTCCGGCGTCGAGGCGGAGTTGTCGATGCAGACATCCCAGCTCCGCCCCTCCAGCGCTTCGTAGTCCCCGTTCCGGTCGCCGATGAGGGTTTCCAGATCCGGGAAGAGGTGGGGATTGGTCCTCCCCCGGTTGAAGAGGGTGACCGTGTGTCCCCGCTCCCGGGCGTACCGCACCTGGTGGGGACCGATGAAGCCCGTCCCTCCCAGGATGAGGATCCGAAGAGGCTCTCTTCGGACATCGCCCATCCCTGCCATCCTCCCACGGGGGTCCCGGCGGAACCCTCCTCCACCCAATCCCAGGCTGACGCCGCCTCCCGCCACGACGGAGGTCTTCAGGAACTCACGGCGGGTCCGGTCTTCACGGTTCATGGATACCTCTCCTCTCTATCGCGTGGCCCCATAGTGTGGCCCCGAGGGAGAATCCCCCGGGTGCAAGGCCCTGGTCCTCCAGTCCGGAGATGTCTCAGAAACCCGCCGCCATCCCTCCCCGACGGGGATCCGAGGCCCCGGCCAGGCGGCCGTCGGGACGCCGCAGGATGGCCTGCACGTCGCCGATGTAGGGATACACCGCCCCCCTGCTGAGCCGCTCCTCCACCGTGTGCCCCATGGCCTCCAGAGCCAGCACCACGTCAGGGGAGAGGGCTCCGGGCTCGAACTGGATCCTGTCCGGAAGGTGCTGATGGTGGAGCCGGGGCGCGTTCACCGACTGCTGGAGGGCAAGGCCGAAGTCCACGACGTTGGAGATCTGCTGGAAGACGTTCGTGATGATGGTGGCGCCCCCGGGGGTGCCCACCACCATGAGGAGCTCGTCGTTCGGGTCCAGGACGATGGTGGGGGTCATGGCCGAGAGCATCCGCTTGCCGGGCTCGATGGCGTTGGCCTCTCCCTGCACCAGCCCGAACTGGTTCGGGTGGCCGGGGCGGGCGGAGAAGTCGTCCATCTCGTTGTTCAGGAGGAACCCGGCTCCTTCCACGGTGACCTTGCATCCATAGAAGGAGTTGATGGTGGTGGTGACGGACACGGCGTTGCCGTCAGGGTCCACGATGGACAGATGCGTGGTCTCCCCCAGGTCCGGGGGGCCCAGGCCCGGTTCCACCTCCCGGGAGGGCGTAGCCTGCTCCATGGAGATCCCGGTCCTCCTCCGGGCCCCGTATTCCTCGGAGATCATCTCCTCCAGGGGGACTTCCACGAAGTCCGGATCCGCCAGGTAGGTGTTCCGATCCACGTAGGCCCGCTTCCAGGCTTCCGCCAGGAGGTGCACATGTTCGGTGGAATGCCACTCCAGGGCGCCCAGGTCGTAGCCTTCCAGGATCTGGGCCATGGCGGCCAGGGTGGCCCCACCGGAGGAGGTGGGGGGCATGGAGATGACCTCGTGCCCCCGATACGAGAAGCGGACCGGCTCCCGCCAGGCCGCCTCCATCTCCTCCAGGTCCTGGTGGGTGATGAGGCCCCCTCCCCGCTCCATCTCCGCCACGATGAGGTCGGCCGTCTCTCCCCGATAGAAGCCTTCACGCCCGTCGTCTCGGATCCTGATGAGGGTCTCCGCCAGCTCCGGCTGTCGGAAGATCTCACCCTCGTCCGGAGGCTCGCCCCCGGGGAGAAAGGTGGCGGCAGTGGCGGGAAAGAGGCGCAGGTCTTCCTCGGCCATGGCCAGGGACCGGGCCTGCCGCTGCCGGATCTCGAACCCCATGGCCAGCTCCACCGCCGGATCCACGAGCTCGGCCCAGGGGAGTCGACCGTAGCGTTCATGGGCAGCCCACATGCCCGCCACGGTCCCGGGGACACCGGCGGCCCTGTGACCCACGGTGGACGCCTCCGTGAGCTTCCCTTCTTCGTCCAGGTACATGTCCCGGCTGGCGGCCAGGGGAGCTCGCTCCCGGTAGTCCAGGCTGGCCGCCGCTCCGTCGGCGAACCGGACCACCATGAAGCCTCCGCCACCGATATTGCCCGCCTCCGGATTCACCACCGCCAGGGCGAAGGTGGTGGCGATGGCCGCATCCACTGCGTTGCCGCCCTGTTCCAGGATCTCGGCCCCCACCTCCGAGGCGTACGCATCGGTGGTCACCACCATGGCTTCCTCACTCACCAGCGGAGCCTCACCGGCCGGGAACGGCCATCCCGGGGGGAAGGGGACGTCGGCTCCCCGGCTCTCGTGGGATTCCGGCTCACAGGCCGTCAGGGACAGGGACAGAAGAAGGGCCAACATCCAGGGGGACCGACCGGTTCCGGCGGGGACAGGGGACCTGGGCATCTCTCGGAAACTCCTGGAAGAAGGGGCTTGGCGTTGAACACCGCCCCCTCATCCTGTCGGCGGAAGGGAGGGAACGGAGACACGGCAAGGTACCCCGGGACGCCCCCCTTTCGCGAGGGTCCGGACCCCGGTAGCGGCCCCCCCCTTGCCTGGATCGCCCCGGGGCCCTACTCCATCCAGAGCGAGTTGTCCCCACCAGGAACAGGGCTTCCCCACTGTGCCGACCCCCTCTACAGACCCCAAGGTGCCTCCCCAGGCCCCGGCTGTGTCGAGACGCTGCTTCATGGGCCTGGCCGGCACCTGCATGGCCCACATGGCCCTCATGGCTCTTCCCTTTCCGGCCCACGCCCGGAGAGGCTGGCCGGGACAGGCCCGGGGACGGACGGTGGCCCGTGAGCCCTTCGGACGACTGGAGGAGGTAGGGGAGGGCCTCTACGCCCTGGTATCCACCCCCCTCTCCGGCGACTACACCACGGTCTGCAACGGGGGCATCGTGGCCGGCCGGAGGGGCGTGCTCCTCATCGAGGCCTTCCAGACGCCGGAGGGGGCCCGGTGGGTGGCGGAGAAGGCCCGGGAGCTCACGGGACGCTGGCCCACTCACGTGGTCATCACCCACTGTCACGGCGATCACGCACAGGGATTCCCCGGCCTCATGGCAGCAGAGACCCGGGGGGACTCGCCGGGCCAGGAGAGGACCAGGGAGGAAGCCCTGGATCCCGAGGAGAGCCCCCGGGACCGTCCGGTGCTCCTGGCCACGCACGAGACCCGGGAGATCGTCCTTCGCCGGGCCGGAGAGGAGGAACGGGAGTCGTTGGGGCGGCTGTGGGCCGAGGTGGATCTCGTGGAGCCCCATGGGGCCCGGGAGCTGGACCTGGGAGGAAGGGTGGTTCGCCTCTCTCCCCGGCGAGGGCATACCCCCAGCGATCTGACCATCGACCTCCCGGATGAAGAGGTCGTCTGGTGCGGTGACCTGGTCTGGAACGGCATGTTTCCCAACTACATGGACGCCTTTCCCTCGGCCCTGTCCACCTCCGTCCGGTCCCTGAGGGGCTCCTCCCGTGAGCTCTACGTTCCCGGCCACGGCCCCCTGGCCGGCCCGGCGGACATGGACCGCTACCTGGCGGTGATCGACAGAGTGGAAGAGGCGGCGCGGAACGCCCGGGAGCGAGGCCTCACAGCCCAGGAGGCCGGGGAGGCCTTCCGCATCCCTCCGGAGATGGGGGAGTGGACCCTCTTCAACCCGTCCTACTTTCGCCGGGCCATGGAGGCCTGGCTCCGGGAATGGAGTGGGGCCCCGGTCAACGCAAACAACGGGGCGGGTGTCCCAGAGGAATAGGCAAGGACTTCGTCGTTTCGGATCCCTCCTGCTTCGGGAGCGGGCCTCCGGTCCCGAGGGATCCCGGAATCCAAGGAACCCGAGATGGAGATCAACGTGCGGAAACCGAATGTCAGTGCACCGAGAAGGGCCGCGTGGCTCCCGGTCCTTCTGACCCTCCTCCTGGCCTTGCCGGCCGCGGGGTGGGCCCAGGCCGACTCGTACCTGAACCATGACGAGCTCACCCGGGAGCTCCGCTCCCTCGTGGGTGACTCGGACATGGCCCGGATGAGATCCCTGGCCTCCACGACCGAAGGGCGGGAGATCTGGATGGTGGAGGTGGGCGACCCCTCCGGCGTTCCCCTGGACGAGCGTCCCGGCCTACTGGTGGTGGGCAATCTGGCGGGGGACGACCTGGTGGGAAGCCACCTGGCTCTGGAGGCCCTGCGCTACATCCTGGGGAACGCCAACAGTGAACCGGTTTCCCGGACCCTCACCCAGCAGGTCATCTACGTCTTCCCCCGGCTCAACCCCGACGGTGCCGAGGCCCTGTTCTCCTCGCCGACGTGGGACCGGAAGGTGAACGCCCGTCCCTGGGACGACGACAACGATGGCCGGGTGGACGAGGACGGACCCGAGGACCTGAACGGGGACGGCTACATCACCGTGATGCGGGTGCAGGACGTGGAAGGCGAGTTCATCCTGCATCCGGAGGATGAGCGCCTCATGAAGCGGGCCGACGCCGCCGCCGGGGAGGCCGGGGAGTATGCCCTGTACTGGGAGGGGACGGACTCGGACGGCGACGGCTTCCTGAACGAGGACGGCCCCGGAGGGGTGGACCTGGACCGGAACTTCCAGCACGCCTACCCCTACTGGCAGGCCGGATCCGGTCCCCACATGGTGAGCGAGCCCGAGACCCGGGCCCTCATGGATTTCGTGGTGGAGCACCGGAACATCGCCGCCATCTTCACCTTCGGTCAGACCGACAACCTCATCACTCCCCCGAACGCCCGAGGGACTCTCGCCGACGCCCGGGTCCCCCAACTCCCCGCCTTCGCCGACGCGTCCAACGCCGATGTCTTCGACGTGGGCGTCTTTCGGGACATGGGAGGATTCGCACGCTACGGCGGTTACTTCTTCCGGGGACGGGGCTCCGGATTCCGGGGCGCCCAGCCCGGCCGGGACAACGATCCCGACTCCGGCCGCCGGCCCGCCACCACGGTGAACGGCGCCGACGTGGAGTACTTCGAGGCCGTCTCCGAGGCCTACAAGGAGATCACCGGGCTGGACGAGGTTCCCATTCATCGGGAGCCCGAGGGCGCCTTCTTCCAGTTCGGGTACTTCCAGTACGGAGTCCCCTCCTTCAGCACGCCGGGGTGGGCGTTCCCCGAAGCCGAGGAGGGACAGGGGTCGGCCCCAGAGGCGGACGCCGGCGGTGACGCCGGCCAGACCTCTTCCCAGGGGCCCGAGGGCCGGCGGAGTCCCCCGGCCATGAGCGCCTCCGGTGTCAGGCCCCAGCAGAGGATGGCCGGTGGGGGCCGGGGTCGCGGGAACCCCGGAGACGGGGCGGACCTGGAGATCCTCCAGGCCCTGGACGCCGCCGGCATGGACGGATTCGTGGACTGGAGCTCCTACTCTCATCCGGATCTGGGAGAGGTGGAGATCGGAGGCTTTCGCCCCTACGCCACCACGAACCCACCGGCGGCCCAGGCGGTGGAGATGGGGCCCAGGCACGGTGAGTTCCTGGTCAGGCTCGCCGGGATGCTGCCCAGGGTGCGAATCGCCGATACCCGGGTGGAGGCCCACGGCGGGGGTGTCTTCACTGTCACCGCGGAAGTCGAGAACGCCGGGTTCTTTCCCTCGGCCCTCCGCCATGGCATGACGGCTCGAGCCGTGAATCCCGCCCTTGTCCAGATCCAGATCGACCCGGATGACATTCTCTCCGGTGCCGAGAAGAGCAGCACCGTGACCCGGCTGGATGGATCCGGCCGCAGGGAGAACGTGACCTGGGTGATCCGGGGAAGCGAGGGAGACCGGGTGGAGATCCGGGTTCTGGCCCAGAAGGGCGGAACCGACACCACAACCGTGACGCTCAGGTGAGGGGGGGACGACGATGACAACCGAGAAACGGAACGCCACGGCCAGGAGAAGCATGAGCATGAAGAGCGCGCGAACCCTCATTGCCATGAGCATGACAGCCCTGGTTCTGGCCGTCTCGCCCATGGCCCCTAACGGATTCGACTCGAACCTCCTGTCTTCCCCCATCTCCGCCCAGCAGGCCGGAGGGTCGGATCCGGAGCACACCCTTGACCTGACCTGGGATCGGTGGCTGGACCACGCGGAGCTGGGAGAGCGGATGGAGCTCATGGCCCGGACATGGCCGGAGTTCCTCACTCTCTCCTCCCTGGGAAAGAGCTACGGCGGCCGGGACCTGTGGATGATGACCATCAACAATCCGGATACCGGGGAGGAGATGGACAAGGCGGCCATGTTCATCGAGGCCAACGTCCACGGGAACGAGATCCAGGGTGGGGAGGTCTGCCTCTACACCATCTGGTATCTCATGGAGAACTACGGAGAGATCGACGAGATCACCCGCCTGGTGGATGAGCGGGTCTTCTACGTCGTGCCCACGGTGAATCCCGACGGCCGGGACTTCTTCATGCACGGCATGGGCTCCGGAGCCCGAACGGGGCACGTGCCCGTGGACTCCGACGGGGACGGACTCTTCGACGAGGACGGACCGGACGACCTGAACAACAACGGGGTCATGGAGCAGATCCGGAAGTACGTACCCGGAGAGGGGACCCATCGGATCAGCCAGGACGATCCCCGGATCATGGAGGCGGTGCCCCCGGGGGAGACAGGGGACTGGGTCATCCTGGGCTACGAGGGGATCGACAACGACGGCGACGGCCGGGTCAATGAAGACCCACCCGGGGGCTACGATCCCAACCGGAACTACGGGTCCGACTGGCAGCCCAACTACATCCAGGGTGGCGCCATGGACTACCCGTTCCAGCTCCCGGAAGCCCGGGCCACCCAGGACTTCATGGCCACTCATCCCAACATCGCCGGGATGCAGTCCTACCATAATACCGGGGGCATGATTCTTCGGGGCCCCGGCTCCGCCTGGGGCGGGACCTACCCCCGCCAGGACATCCGGGTCTACGACGAGCTGGGAGAGAACGGGGAGCGGATCCTCCCCTGGTACGACTACCTCATTATCTGGCAGGGCCTCTACACGGTCCACGGCGGCTCCATCGACTGGACCAACGACGGTCACGGCATCATCTCCTTCTCCAACGAGCTCTGGAACGGAGGGCAGTACTTCCAGAGCCCCCTGCTCACCGAGCAGACGCAGGACGAAGACTCGCCCATCGGGGGCCAGAAGGGCCGCTACTTCTTCAACGACTTCCTGGAGTTCGGCGACCAGTTCGTGGAGTGGGCCCCCTTCGACCACCCGGAGTACGGCGAAGTGGAGATGGGAGGCTGGAACAAGATGTTCGGGCGGGTCAATCCCCGCTTCATGAGCATGGAGTTGTTCCACCGGAACATGGCCTTCACGCTGTACCACGCGGATGAGATGCCCCTCATGTCCATGGGGGAGACCGAGGTGGAGAGCCTGGGAGACGGGCTCTACCGGGTGCGGGTGGACATCAGGAACGAACGCCTCATCCCCACGATTACGGAGAAGGGGCGGCAGAACAACGTGGTCCGACCGGACCTCCTGACCGTAGAGGGGGACGTGGAGGTGGTGACGGCGGCCTGGGTCACAGACGAGCATCGTCCCGGCCCCACCCAGCGCATCGACCAGCACGACCTGGAGCGGATCATCATCCGTTCCGGACACCCGGGCCGAACCACGAAGACCGTGGAGTACCTGGTCCGGGGCTCCGGCACCATGACCGTCACGTACTCGGCGGTGAAGGGAGGCACGGCCTCCACCCGGGTGCAGCTGCGCTGATCAGCGTCCCAGGAGGTTGATCGGTCGTTCTCCAGAGGGCTGTTGAACGAGGGGGGATGGTGCCTCCCCCTCGTTCAGCAGCCGTTTCGCAGCTTCGGGAGCAGCCGACCCCGAATTCCGGAAGCGAATGAGATGAGCCAGGAAATGCAGCACCTCGTGGATGCCTACGCGCCCTCGGAGATGGCCCAGCGGGTCCTGAAGGTGGGGGTGGCCAAAGGGAAGCTTCCGGTCTCCGACACCTTGATCCTGGCGGTCCTGGCCGGGGCCTTCATCGGGCTGGGAGCCGCCTTCGCCACCCTCACCACCACGAACCCAGCCATGGGGTTCGGTCCCGCCAGGGTCCTGGGAGGCCTCACCTTCTCCCTCGGCCTCATTCTGGTGGTGGTTGCTGGAGCCGAGCTCTTCACGGGCAACAACCTGGTGGCCATGGCCTGGGCAAGCCGGGCCATCGGCACCCGTCAGCTGACCCGGAACTGGGTTCTGGTCTACATGGGGAATCTCTTCGGATCCCTGGGGACCGCCCTCCTGGTCTACTGGTCCGGAGTCTGGGTCCTGGGGGACCATGCTGTGGCTTTGAATGCCCTTGCCGTGGCCGCTGCCAAGTGTGAGCTGGGATTCGGAGAAGCGTTCGTCCGGGGGGTCCTGTGCAACGCCCTGGTGTGCCTGGCCGTCTGGTTGTGCCACTCGGCCCGGAGCACCACGGACAAGATCCTGGCCATCCTCTGGCCCATCACGGCTTTCGTGGCTCTGGGCTTCGAGCACTGCATCGCCAACATGTACTTCATCCCCTTCGGCATCCTGCTGAAGGCCGATCCCCAGCTCCTGGCCTCCCCGGCCCTGGCCCAGGCCGGCCTCTCCCTGGACAGCCTGGATCTGGGAGGATTCGGCGCCAACCTCCTCCCGGTCACCCTGGGCAACATCGTGGGCGGCACCCTCCTGGTGGCCGGCGTCTACTGGTTCGCCTACCTCCGGCGGGAGGGGAGAAGCACCTGAGCCGGCCGCCGTCCCGGACCCTGGTCACAGTCCTCGCCCACTCAGTGGCCGTCCTCGCCGACTCCATGGCGGAGCGAGGATGGGCGGAATGCCCCCCTCTCTCACTCGAAAAAGAGCCGCCCCAGGGTTCTGGAGCGGCTCCTCCGGTGAGTCAGGCTCTCACCTGACCCGGTAACTGCCCCGGACCCGGGTGTTCCCCAGCGGTCCGGGATCAGGTGTTGTCAGGAAACGGTGACTACGTTCTCGGCAGCCGGGCCTTTTTCGCCCTGCACCATGTCGAACTCGACCTTGTCTCCCTCGTTGAGGGTCCGGAAACCCTCAGCCTGAATGGCACTGTGGTGGACGAAGCAGTCTCTCTGACCATCGTCCGGGGTGATGAAACCGAAGCCCTTCTGGTCGTTGAACCACTTCACCGTTCCGGTGGTACGCATCAAACCTGCTCCCTTGGTGTTTCGATGGTCGGGGGTCCGGATGATCCGTACCGTCCGACTACCTTGTGCTGCGCGGCCTTCCCCCCGCGCCGGGTTACCTGACCATTCGGCCAGGGTCGAAAAAGGCGGCAACCCTCCGAGGAAGGCCTCCGCCTATCTCCTCCAAAGCTCAGGCCCCGTTTCGTTCATCGGAGCGGGGAAAACATGAGAAAAAAAGCCTGGCAGGTCAAGAAGAAATTCCATCGACCCCGTCACCGGGTGCCCGGACGGCCCAGGGGCGGCCCTCGAGACACCTGCAGGAGAGAGAAAGCTCCCACCGTGGGCTCCTCCTTTCAGTGGTCCCTCAGAGGGGGAAGGAGAGCCCGGCCATGAGGACCAGATCCGAGTCGATCCGGGGCCGATTCCCACGCCCAGGCTGAGGTATGGTCTCCCTTTCGGGCCGTGAGTGAGAAGGATCCCCATCCCCAGAAAGAACCAGGAGAGACGACAGGAGGGGTGAGCGGGACGGGCCGATCAACCCTGTCCTCCTGACATCAGAGTCTTCACCAGCTTCGTGTCCTCCTCCTCCAATCCCAGGAGCCACAGAACGAGGACGTAGAGCAGGGCCATGGCCACCAGTCCCCCGACCCACAGGAAGGAAAGATCCGAAGAGGGCAGGAGCCAACCGCCCAGAGCCACTCCCAGGCCCGCGACGACCCCTGCGGTCAGAGGCTTGAGTTGAGCCGGGTGGAAGGGGTTCACCCCGAGGATGAGAAGACCCTGCCCGAATCGCACCAGTCCCACGAAGAGGAAGGCGGCGAGAGCCGCGGCACCGGCCCCCGTCAATCCGTATCGGGGAATCAGCCAGAGGTTCAGCCCCGTCTGCACCACCAGGATGAGAGAGACGTTGAGGAGATTGATACGGGGACGACCGGACGCGATCATGGCCAGGTCCAGCGGTCCCGTTCCCACGTTGGCCAGTTGGGCCCCGGAGAGGAGAATCAGCACCATGCCCCCAGTGCGGAACTCGTCTCCGAAAACCCCCAGGATGGGCCGGGCGAACAGGGCCATGGCCGCCAGGTAGAGGACCGCCGGCACCAGGATCCATCGCACGACCCTGGCCAGGTTCTCCTGAACCCGTTCTTCCTGCCCGCCCCCCCGACCCTCCGACAGGATGGGAAGGAGAATCGGGTCGAAGATCTGTCGGAACTTCTTCATGACGAACGCCAGCTCCGCGGCCAGGGCGTAGATCCCCACCGCCGCCGGCTCCAGGAAGAAGGCCACCACGAAGAGCTCCAGCTTCATGGCCAGGTAGAGGATGAAGTCGTGGAGGCCCAGAGGCGTGGAGAAGGAGACCACACTCTTCAGGGCTCCCCCGGGGCCCCGCGCAAGGGTCTCAAGAACGGAGTAGTGCCTGCGGAAGAACCACAAGGCCACCCCGGCCCCCACCATACCCGCCAGGGTGTAGGCCAGGGAGAGGGCCTCGGCATCCTGCTCCACCCAGAGGATGGGTACGGCGAAGAGGAGAAGGGCCAGGGGGAAGAGTGCACCCGCCACCAGGGCGTCGTAGGCCATGATCTTCAAGGCCTTCGTGGCCGCCAGGGCCAGGTTCATCAGCGTCACAGGGAGGATGGCCAGGGCCATGAGGCGCAGAGGCCACACCAGCTCCGGCATGCCGAACCAGGTCATGGAGATCCAGGGCGCCCCCACCACCAGAGCCAGCGTCAGGAAGCCTGCCAGCACCTGGGAGGTGAGGAAGGCCGCAGACAGCAGCCGGTACTCCCCGTCCCCGGCTCCTGTCCCCTGTCGGACCTCGGGGATGAACGCCAACAGAGACTTGTCCATCCCGAAGATGCTGAGGCGAGTCCCCACTTCCACCACCCCATTCGCCAGGGTGAACAGGCCGAAGACAGCGGGTCCGCTCACCCGGGTGACGAAGAGGGTGACCAGGGTCCGGGAGGATTTGGCCAGGATCCCCAGCAGGTTCACCGAAGCCCCCCGTAGGAGCTCCCTGGAATCGGAGAGCCTGCTCTGAGCTGGATCGAGGGGGATCACGAAAGCCTCCGGAGAGAGGCGTCCGGGCCGAGATCCTATGAGCCGGCCTGGGCGGAATCCAGCTTACGGTTTCGCAGATAGCGGGAGATGTTCGCCTTCACCGTGGCCGGCAGCAGGAGAAGGGTGGCGCCTACGCCGAAGAGGGGAAGAGCCAGGGGGAGCTGTCCCAGGAGAGCCAGGACGAAAGCCAGAAACGACAGGAGATCCCGCTTCCCCAGGTAGTGAAGTCCCCGCATGACGCGTTGGACGATCCCGTCCCCCTCCTCGAAGCCGTACCGGACGGAGAGGGCGCTCCCGGAGCGGCCTTCCCTGAGGAGGTAGAGGTTGATGTTGGCCAGGCTGAGAAGGGCCGCTCCCAACCCCGCCAGGCCGGTCCACAGGTAGAAGGGAGGAAGATCCGCCCGGTGGACCCCCACCAGGAGCCCCAGCAAGAAGGCCACGTAGGAGACGTTGTCGCAGACGGTGTCCACCCAGGCCCCCTGGGGGCTCGTTCGAAAGGTGAGAATGGCCAGCTCCCCGTCCGTCCCGTCCAGGATGGAGGCCACCTGGAAGAGAAGCCCGCTGGCCAGCCACCATGCGTAGCCACCCACGGCGGCGGACAGGCCCGCCAGGAGCCCCATGATCAGGGTGAGGACGCTGATCTGGTTCGGGGTGATGCCCGTGCCCGCCAATCGCCGGCTGATGGCCAGGGAGATGGGCCGGTTGATGAGCCGGGACACGGGTCCGTCCGTGGGTTTGGGCCAGGCACCCAGGAGCTTCCGCTCCGCCTCCTCCACGTCCGCCGGGGTATCCACATCCTGCCACGTGAGGTCTCCCCCGGGCACCACCCACGCCTCTCCCTCCCGGGCCAACCGGCGAACGCCATCGGAGAGGGACGGGCCCGGAGACTCCCCGGCGTCCAGCGTA
This sequence comes from uncultured Gemmatimonadaceae bacterium, assembly GCA_964652625.1. Classification (GTDB taxonomy): domain Bacteria; phylum Gemmatimonadota; class Gemmatimonadetes; order Longimicrobiales; family Gaopeijiaceae; genus CAZZEL01. The sequence continues at coordinate 35,312 of CAZZEL010000012.1, read as the reverse complement.
CTCAGGACCCGAAACAGGTCAGGAGTGGCCAGGAACAGGCCGGTGTCCACAGCATCGAAGCTCTCCAGCCCCTTGCCGATCTCCTGGATCCGCCCGTCTCTCGTCCGGACCTTCGTGGCGTCCTCCAGGTCGTGGACCTCCTCCACCCGTCGGTCCACCAACAGGCTCAGCCCCCGGTCCTTCTCCGCCACCTCCCGGAGCCGCTTCACCGCCCCGGCTTCGAAGACGTGATCGGCCATGGTGAGGACGAAGGACTCGTCCTCCTCCGCATCGGCCGTCAGGGCGGCCTCCGCCGCCAGGACGGACACTCCGTTGGACTCCCGCCACCGCTCGTTCTCGATCCAGTGGACCCGAAGCCCCAGGCGCCGGATGGCGTCGATCTCCCGGCGCACCCGCTGGCCCTCGTACCCCACCACCACATACGCGTCGGTGATCCCTGCCTTCTCCAGGGTGAAGAGGGTGCGAGCCAGAAGCGGGACGCCGAGAACGGGAACCAGGGGCTTGGACTCGTCCTTCCCGATCCTGCTGCCTCGTCCGGCAGCCAGAATCAGGGCTCGAGTCGGGAGGGAACGGGGAGAGCTCACGAGGAAGCGTCCTCCAGGGTGGATGTCCGACGTTGCAGGATCTCGAGAATGGCCGGGAGCACGAAGACCGCCGTCAGGAACGCCGTGCCCAGGCCGATGACCGCGGCCAATCCGATGGACTGAAGCCCCGGGTGGACGGCCAGGAGCAGGCCCGAATAGCCCACCATGGTAGTCACGGTGGTGATGGTCACGGCAAGCCCCGTCCGCTTCAACACGAAGGGGAGGGAGCCGGGGCCTTCCTCCCGGTAGCGGTGGTAGATGTGGACTCCGTCGTCCACCCCGATTCCCACGACGCTGGGGAACACCACCACGTTGAAGAAGTTGAGCTTCATCCCCACCAGGTGCATGATCCCCCCAAGCCAGACCAGGCCCAGCATGAGGGGAAGCACCACCAGGACCGCCGCCCCCACGCTCCGGAAGTTCGCCAGGATGATGAGGAAGACCACCGTCAATGAGAGGACCACGGCCACCGGTCCTTCATGGGTGATCATGGTGAGCATGTCCGCCACGATGAGGTTCGAGCTGGCCGCATGGAACTCCTGGCCCGAGTCGGTGACGATGGTGCCGATGTCGTCCCGGAAGGCCATGGCATTCCTTCCGTCCCGGAGAGCCACCGAGGGAAAGATGAGGACGAAGTTGCCCGGCTCTCCCTCACGGTTCGTGAAGCGAGCCCGGTCCTCCGGGGGAAACTCCTCCCATGAGAACCCCTCGTCCACGGCCAGGAACTCCTGGAGCCGCTCCACACGACGGGCGTCCTCCCCCTCCACCACACCCTCCGCCTCCTCCTCCACCAGACGACGGATGTCCCGGATCCTGGCCAGCTTCTCTTCCTGGTTGGCCGGGAGGACGGAGAGGATGGACTGCACACTCTCCACCGTGGGAGAGACCGTATCCGTCCGCATCAGCTCCCGGACCTCCTCCACCACGGCCCTGGCCTCCTCCCGGGAGTCGGTGAGGATCATGGCCGGGGACTCGGATCGGGTGAAGACCCCGGAGGTCACCCGGGCGTACTCCTGCCGTTCCTCGGTGATGATCCGGAGATCCGTGAAGTCGTACTGGAAACCGATGCGGGTGAAGAGGTAACCGAAGACCAGGGTGAGAAGGACGGCCACCGCCAGAATCCCCCGGGCAAAGGGCAGGGGACGCTCATCGCTGGTGAGCTCCCTGCCCGGCACCCGCTTCACCTTCAGAATCCCCAGACCATCGGTAAGGATCACCAGGGACGGGAGGAGCACCACCATGGCCAGGAGGGCGAAGATCATCCCCATGCCGGTGATCAGCCCCAACTCGGAGAAGCCCTTGAAGTCCAGGAGCATGAGGGAGAAGAAGGCCGCCGACGTGGTCACGGCCGTGGTCGTCAGGGCCGATCCCGTCTTGCAGACCATCCTGTGGATGGCCTCCTGCAAGTCCAGCCCCGCCTGCCGGCTCTCCCGGTAACGGGCCATGGCGTGGATCCCGTAGTCGATCCCCATGGCGAAGAGGACCACGAAGAGAAAGCCCGTGATGGTGTTCAGCTGGCCCACCATCAGGTAGGTGAGCCCGAAGGTCCAGGACAGGGAAGCCCCCAGGGACACCGCCACCAGGAGAGCCACCACGAGACTCCGGAATACGATCATGAGGATGAGGATCACGCCGGTGATCCCGTAGCCGGCGGTGCCCACGATGTCGGACCGGATGGCCCGGAACTCGTCGATCCGGTTCTTGATGTTGCTCCCGTAGAAGACCTCCAGGTCCGACGCGATGCGGTGCAGATCCGCCTCCTCCACGATCCTCCGGGCATCCTCCACCATGGCCTCGGCGAAGGAGAGGTCCACGGCCCCCTCCGTGGGGTTCAGACTCATGACCAGGACGGTGCTGTCCGGGTTCAGGTAGTAGCGCTCCGGCAGATCCTCCTGGTACTCCTCCTCCCACCGGGCCAGATCGTCCGTCTCCTCCTCTTCTTCGCCTCCCCCGAAGAGATCCTCCACCATGAAGGGGTTCAGGGCCTGCTTCTCCTCCTCGATGGTCTCCTGGACAGCCATCTCCAGGGAGTCGAGCTGGGGGAGGTCAAGGAAGAGGAGAGCGTTCCTCTCGTAGAACTCCACGTCGTTCTCGTAGTCCACCGAGGCCACGTACTCGCTCGCCTCGAAGGCTCGAGCCAGGGTGTCCGCCGCCTGTACGAGAGCCCGGAAGTCCTGGCTCTTCAGGGCCACCCGGAGCTGGCTGCTCCCCCCCACCACCCTCTCCTCCATCCGGTGCAGGGCCTCCACGCTCTGCAGCGACTCGGGAAGGAGGGCGGCCAGGTCGCTCTCCAGGCTCAGCCGGGAGGTGAGAATCCCCCCCAGCACCGTGAGGACCAGGGCCACCAGGAGGACGGCCTTGTAGTGACGGCCGATGGGCCGGCAGAGATGGAACTCCCAGAGAGGCGAAGGCACGGAACAGGGCTCCGGAAAGGGTCCGTGAACAGAGGACGAGGGATCAGCCCGAGACGGCTGTGGCTCCCTGCTCCTCCTCCAGCTTTTCCTTCAGACGAGCGAACATGGCGTCGTAGGACGTGGCCTGGATCTCCTGGTAGAAGGAATCCCGGTAGGTCCTCAAGGTGCTGGAACCGTCGATGACCACGTCATAGGCCTCCCACTCCCCCCCGCTCCTGTGCATGTGGTAGACGATCTCCACGGTCCGGCGATCCTTGTACCCGATGGTGGTGAGCACTGCCTCCCCGTCGGTGATCTCCGCCTCCCGGTAGACCACGCTGTCGGCCCGGTGTACGCCCAGCTTCCTCACGGAGGAGTTCCTCACCAGCTGGCGGAACACGTCCACGAACTCCGCCTTCTCCTCCTCCGTCCGGTCGTCCCAGTAGCGGCCCAGGGCACGGCGGGAGAGCTCCCGGAAGTCGATGAGGCCGTTGATGACGTCCTTCAGTTCCTCCCGGGTCTCGGCGCTCACCGAGTCCCCTTCCGCCTCCAGGATGCTGCGGACCTTCTCATTCCTGGCCCGGACCACCTCCGCCGGAGACTCCTGGGCCGCCAGAGGGATCCCTTCTCCTCCCAGAGCCACCAGGATGGTTCCCAGAAACAGGACGAGCCCCTTCATCTTCATTGCAAGCATGGTCCCTTTCTCCATTTCCCCTCCTCCGGCAGTCCCCGTTCCAGGGTGCGTCCCCGTCCCGGCCCGCTCCCGGCTCCTCACGATCCCCTCCTCACCAGGTCCCGGCCCACCCGGGCGCTGAGCTCAGCCATGGCCGTGTTGAACTCGGCGATGTTCTGGAGGTGCTCCACCTCCATCTGAACATTGGCCTGAAAAGCGTCGATGACGTCGCCGATCTCCCCGATGCCGATATCGTAGGTCTGGAGCGTCGCCCGGAGCCAGTTCTCGGAGGCCTGGAGGGCCTCACGACCCTCCTCCATGTCCGCCCGGGCCCGATGGGCCACGTAGTAGGCTTCCCTCACCTGCTGCTCCACCTGGGCCAGGAGGGGGTCCACCAGGGCTTCCAGTCTGGCCGCCTCGAAACGTTGGACCCTGGCCTTATCCCGGTGGTGGAGAAAGTTCACGTCCCAGTCCAGGCCCAGCAATACGGCCCCCCGGGTGTAATTCGTCGGGTTCCTCCAGAAGGGGTTCCGGGGGTCGTAGCGGCTCGGCGCCCGGTTCATGTAGAACCCGCCGGCCAGAAACAGGGTGGGCCACCGGTCCTTCTCCGCAGCGGTAAGGAGGGATTGCCGGGCCGCGATGCCTCTCCGAAGCTGTCTCACGTCCGAGCGGTTCTCCCTGGCCATGCGGAGGTAGCTCTCCAGGCTGTCCAACTCCACCTCCACGGGCTCCAGGACGCCGGTCTCCACCTCCACGGGCACGTCCGGGGCCACCCCCATGGCCGCCTGGAGTCCGGCCCGGGTCTCCGCTCGCCGGGCTTCCAGCTCTCGGACCCGGCGATTGATCTCGTACTGGAAGATGCGGAACTGGAAGAGGTCGTTCTGGGTGGCATTCCCTTCGTCGTACTGTTCCTGAAGGGTCGCCTCCGCCTCTTCCACCTGGCCCAGCACATCCCCCACCACCCCCTCCAGCTCCCTGGTCAGGACCACACCCCAGTAGAGCTGGCGCACGGTGAACAGGACGTCCGCCTCGGTCTTCTCCAGGCCCGCACGGGAGGCCTCCTTTCCGTGCTCCGCCGCCTGAATCCGGGAGTCGATCTTGCCGAAGCCGTAGAGGGGCTGGAACAGCTCCACATCGATCTGGGTGAACCAACGCAGGTCCGAGATGCCCAGAGCCGTATCCGGGGAGTTGAGCACACCGTACTCGTTGAAGTCGGCCCGTTGCCGGGGAGCAGGGCCCCACACGTTCCGGATGCTCGCTTCCGGCAGGTACCGGGCGTGGCGGGCCTGGATCTCCTCGGCCTCGGCCACCTTCAGCTCCGCCCTGGCCTCGCTGAGAAGCGGGCTGCTCTCCAGGGCCCTCCGTTCGGCTTCGGCCAGGCTCACCACCAGGGTATCCACTCCCTGGCCGAACGCCGGCCCCGGAGCCATCAGGCACCAGAGGAGAAGCCCGGGCATCATCCTGAGGAACATCCGCATACTCTCCTTGTTCGACTGTTCCCGGTGCCCTTCCGAGGCCCGAGATTCCGCGGATTTCGTGCCCGACTCATACGTCAGGGAAAGGTAACAGGTTCCCTTCCGCCGTTACCTCGGAGACGCCATCAAGGCGCTGATTGCCACCCCCAGGATTCCCACCCACAGCAGCACGTAGAGAGGCACGAACCGGTAGCGTGTCCGGAGGAGCTCCGGGAAACGTGGGACCTTGCCTGTCCACTTCCCTCGGTCCTCGTTCGGGAAGAAGAAGGTCTTGTAGGTCTCGATGGTGGCTACGGTGTACCCGATACTCCCCAGGAAGATCAGGACGTAGCTTCCGGTGAGGGAAGTCAGGAAAAGCCCGTAGAGAAAGGCGATGAGGGGGCTGCGAAAGAACTTGAGAATGCTGAACCCCTCCACCGGCGCGTCCTTCCACGCCCCACCGAAGGCCGAGATCCATCCCCCGGCGCTGCCGGCCACCAGGGCCACCAGCACCCGGGGAAGGGCCGGGCCCCGGACCTGAAGCCCGTGAAGAGCCAGGAGCACAAGCCCTCCTCCGCCCACATAGAGGGCGCCCAAGACCAGCCGAAGCCCCCGGCTCTCCACCGGTCGTCCCCGAAAGGAGAGTTGCATGGGGATGGCGTACTTGGTCTGATCCTCCTCCCTGAGGAAGGTCTTGTAGACTTCTACCAGGGCTCGCTCCAGGCCGTAGGTGACCCCGAAGAGGAGAGCGAGAGGGGCGGGGCGACTCAGGTCCAGGTCCAGGAATCCTCCCAGGAGCCCGGCGAGGAGGGCCGAGAGCACGGGACTGCGAAGGTAGGTGCGCCAGGAGAAACCCTCGTGGGGAGCGTCCTTGAACATCCCCCAGGTGGCGCTGTGAAGGCCGGCGGCGAAGCCCGTGGCCAGGGAGGCGACCAGGTTCCAGGGATCCATGCTCATGCCCCGGCGGACCGGTAGATCTGATGCACCAGCTCTACGTCCCGCCGGGCCTTCTCCAGGGTCATCTCCGGCTCCTCCCCCGTGCGCAGGGCTCGAAGGAAGTCCCGGAGCATACGCCGGTAGCCCGCCAGATCCCGGATCCCTGGCATGTACAGGCGGGGCCGGGGCCCCTGGACCACCACCACGAGTCCGTTGGATTCGAAGAGCACGGTTCCCTTGCGTCCGTAGATCCGGGAGAACCGCACCCCTTTCAACGGAGACGGCACCTCCCAGGAAAAGGCGAGGGTCGCCACGCACCCGCCCCGGAACCGGAGCACGGCCAGAATGCTCTCGGCGGTTCCCTTTCCGGGGCCCAGTGTATCCACTTCCGGCGGTCCGCCCTCCCGGCCCGCCTCCGCCAGGCCCTCCGGACCCCAGGGGTGGCCGACCCCGGCCCGGTATCCGGCCACCTCCTCCACCTCCAGCCCCAGGTTGCTCACCAGGTTGAGCCAGTGGATCCCCCCCTCGAAGAGCCCCCCACCGCCGGCTTCCTCCGGGCGGCTCCGCCATCCCCGGGGCTCCTGGTGTTTCACCGCGTTCAGATGAAGGAAAAGAGGCTCGCCGATGAGGTTACGGGTGAGGATGTCCTGGAGGCGGGCCCGGAGGGGTTTGTAGTAGTAGTTCTCCGCCACCAGGACCCGTTTGCCGCTTCGAGTCGCTCTCTCCCGGACCACCCCGAAGTCCCGGGTCCGGAGGAACGCCGGCTTCTCCACGATCACGTCCTTGCCCGCCTCCAGGGCCGCAAGGGTGAGATCCAGGTGTCGGTCCGGTGGAGTGGTCACGAAGACCACGTCCACGGAGGCCTCCTCCAGGGCCCTTTCGTAGGCGTCGTAGGCCCGGACCCCCCCGTACCGCTTCCGGAAAAGCTCGCTCTTCTCCCTGTCCCGGCTGGCGAAATGCAGGCGCACGCCTTCCCGGAGGCTCGAAAGGGTCCGGCTGTGCATCCCGGCGGCGGCGCCGCATCCCAGGAAGGCCAGGTCCAGGTCAGGGAGCTCTTTCATGTCCCGACCCCACCTGCACGACCCACGCCGACGGCGACCTGCTTCGCGAGCCTTCGTCCCACCCGGAGGGCGTTGGCGGCGATGGTGAGGCTGGGGTTCACCCCGGCCGCGGTGGGAAGAGCGCTTCCGTCCGTCACGTAGAGGTTCTCCAGCCCCCGGAACTGGCCGGTGGCCTCCAGGGGCGACGTCTCCGGGTCCTCCCCCATCCGGACGGTGCCCAGGGAATGGGAGAAGGTGTCGATCCTGTGGACATAGGTGGCCACGGCCCCGGCGGCGCCGTGGATCTGCCGGGACCGGCGGCAGAGGGCCCGCCGGGCTTCCAGGTCCCGGTCATGGTAGCGGTGCTCGACCCTCAGAGCCGGCCGGCCGGGCCCGTCTTGGGTGCTGCCATCCAGCTCCACCCGGTTGTCCCACCGAGGCCGGTCCTCGGCGATCACGAGAAGGCCCGTGATCCGCCGCACCAGAGGGCGGAGGAAGAACCCGGCCAACTCACCCACCTCCGCCGTCACGGTCCCCATGGAAGGCGTCTGGGTCTGCTGGATGTTGCCCAGCTTCCCGGTGGGCCCCTCTCCACCCGGATCCCCGAAGTAGAAGTCGTTGATGCCCACCTGTTTGTGGAACCGTCCCTCGTAGCGCGGCAGCCATGGGTATGCACCGTATACGATGGCGCTGCAGTGCCGGGTGAGGTAGCGTCCCACGGCTTCCCCCGCCGGATTCAGCTCCGGAAGTCCGGAGGCGAGAAGGAGATGGGCGGTGCCCAGGGCTCCTGCGGCCAGGACCACGGTGTCGGCGGTGAGGACGAAGGTCCTGCCGGACGCCCGGTCCCGGCATTCCACCCCTTCCACTCTCCGGCCTTCCCGGTGCAGTCCTAGGACCTCGGTCCGGGGCCGGAGCTCCATTCCCTCCGCCAGGAGGGTGGGGATTACGGCAGAGGCCAGGTCGTTCTTGGCTTCGATGGCGCAGGCGAAGGTGTCACAGGTGGCGCATTCCACACAGGCCGGCCTCTGCCGGGCCACTCCACCGAAGTTCAGGGCCAGGGGAAGAGGGAAGGGATGCAGGCCCAGGGAGCCGGCGGCGGACGCCAGAACCCGGGAGACCCGGGAAAGTCCGGGAGGAGGATGGGGATACCCCCCCTCCCGGGGTGGTTCCGTGGGATCCTGGCCGGCCCGGCCCGCCACTCCAAGAAGCGTCTCCACGTCCCGGTAGAAGGGGGCCAGATCCCCATAGGTCAGGGGCCACCGGGCCCCGGAGGTGCCGGCGATCTCCGGGTCGAAAAGGAAGTCCTCGCTGCGGTAGCGAAAGGAGACTCCGCCGTAGAAGGCGGACGGTCCCCCAACGCAGGAACAGGCCCGGGCCTCTCCTGGTCCCGAATCCGTCCGGGCCTGGTAGGGCTCGCCCTCCAGGTAGTAGGGCGTGCGGGTCAGGGTCCCCTCCGGCTCCCAACATTCCGGGCCCCGCTCTACCCAGGGTCCCCGCTCGAGCATGAGGACATCGACACCGGCACGGACCAGAGGCCAGGCGGCCATCACCCCCCCGAACCCACTCCCGATCACAACCACCTGGCGGTGGCTGCTGCTCTGGCCGTCGTCCTTTCCCCTCATGTCCACCTCGGATGGCGAAGAGCCGCGCTCCCCACAGGGCCCCGATACCCGGATTCCACGCTCCGTGACCGGGAAGGAAGATCGAAGCCGCCCCCCAAGGGGACAACCCCGCCCGGGAGGTCAGGGCACCAGCCATTCCACACCGTCCAGAGCCCGGACCATCAGGGGACTCCGGTTCTCCCCGAGGCGGTGAAGCTCTCCGTCCACGATAAAGGGGCCCTGAAAGCCCAGCTCCACCCGGTCCGTGTTCCGGCTCAGATAGCCGTTCTCCGGCGTGAGCCGGGAACCGCCCCGTCCTCGTGCCAGCCGAGGGAGGTTTCGCCAGAACCGACGAGCCTTCCGCTCCACCAGGGTGACGTGCAGGGCCCCGGAGCCCTCTCCCCAATAGGGACGAGTGCCCAGCAGAAGCCGATGGAGAGTACTCACGAAGCCGAACACCAGGCGGTCCTTCCCGGCCGTGTCCTCGCCCAGGGACCAGGCAACCCGGGGGGCCATTCCCCTTCCGGTCTCCCGGTCCAGAAGGAGAGAAACGAGGATACGACCGATGACCAGGGGCGAGGTGACGGTCTCGGGGAGACCGAAGCGCTTCAGGTGCTCCTCCCAGAACCGAACCCCCTCCGCCACGGCCCCTATACCCAAGAACATCCCACAGAAGGTCTCTCCCCGGGCTTCTTCCGCCAGGAAGACGGGCCGCGCGGTCTTTCTTACCCTCCCCTCACCCACGGCTTTCGGCCTGGCCCCCATCTCCTCCCCCCAGGCCTCCAGGGTCCGGAGCCGTTTCGGCAGGGGACCGTCCCCGCCCAGGTCCGCCGCGATCATGTTCGTGCTCCCTCCAGGCAGAACGGAAAGGAGGGGCCAGCTGCGTGGGTCCGGCTTCAGAGCGTGGAGGGCGGTGAGCACGGCCTGCACCGTCCCGTCCCCCCCGACAACACAGAGGACTCGGGCCGGATCCCCGTCCTCCCACGTCTCCAGGACCCCCCGGATCTCCCCGGGCTCTGTGGCCTCCTCGTAGTGGTGTCCGGCCAGACGCCGGGCCCATCGACGCACCTCCGGAAGACTCCGACGCACGCGTCCGCTCCGGGGATTGCAGAGCACCGCCACCGGGATGGTGCGATCTCCCCTGGTACCCCTCGTTGTCGTCATAGAAAGGACCTGGAACGGTCGTACAGGATGGGGCAAGAGCCCCCATGGGCCGAGCTCGAGCGCGTGACCCGGCAGACCCCGAAATCCTCGTTCCCGTACCAGACCTGCGTCAAGGGATTCGGACCTTTCTCCCTGGACCGGGGTCCCGGCAAATGCGAAAATGCATGCCAGCCAGGGCGTCGACCGGACTCCTGGAACCGTGCGGACCGCCTTGACCTGGTTCTGCCGAAATAAGAGGTTGACCAGGGTGTAACGTTATGGTGAACGGACGCACACGATTCGGAGGGCTTTCTCCGTGGCGGGGGGAAGGAGGGCCGTGGGCCGCTCAGCCGCCGGCGAGTTCGGGCCTCTGCGGTGCGTTTCGGCGCCACCGATCCTTCCCCCCCGAGGCACGGAGGCCATTCGGTGCCTCGGACAGGAGGGAAGCTTGAATAGCGGGAACCGAGCCTGGACCTGAAAAGGGGACGGCCCTTGCATAAAGACATCCTCCCGACGGAGAACGATCTTCCCCTCAGGCGGGCGGACTTCCCAACCCTGGCCGAGGCGCTGGACTATGCCGCCGGGGGCTCCACGGGACTGAACTTCTTCGACAGCCGGGGACGGTTGAAGGAAGTCCTCCCGTATCGAGAACTTCGGGAGCGAGCCCGGGCCATGGCCCGGAAGCTGGTGGGCTCCGGGCTGAAGCGGGGTGAGCGAATCGCCGTCGTCGCAGAGAACGGCCCGGACTTCGCCATTCTCTTCTTCGCCTGCCAGTACGCTGGCCTTGTTCCCGTGGCCCTGCCCATCTCCCTGAACCTGGGAAGTCGGGCCGCCTACGTGGAGAAGCTTCGGGAGCTCCTCCGGGCCAGCCGCCCCGTGCTGTCCGTGGCTCCTTCCGACCTCCTTCCTTTCCTGGAGGACGCAGCGTCGGAGCTCCCCTGGATCGCCGTCGACTCCACCGGCGCCCTGGAAGCCTCCCCGGAACGGGACGTGAAGCTGGAGCCATCGGCCCCCCACGAACCCGCCTACATCCAGTTTACTTCCGGAAGCACTCGATTTCCCCGGGGAGTCGTTGTCACCGAATCGGCGGTGATGAGCAATTTGCAGGGTATCGTCACGAGAGGTCTGGACGTGCGGCCCGGCGACCGGAGCGTCTCGTGGCTCCCGTTCTACCACGACATGGGCCTGGTGGGCTTCCTCCTGGGCCCGGTGGTCTCCCAGCTCTCCGTGGACTACATGCGGACCCGGGATTTTGCCCTTCGCCCCGTCCAGTGGTTGAAGCTCATCAGCCGGAATCGGGGCACCATCGCCTTCAGTCCCCCCATCGGCTACTGGCTGTGTCCCCGGAGGCTCAGGGAGGAAGACATCCAGGAGCTGGACCTGAGCAGCTGGCGCATCGCCGGAATCGGGGCCGAGATGATCCGTTTGGACCTCCTGGAGCGATTCGCCAGGAGCCTGGAACCGAGCGGTTTTCGCCGCCGGGCCTTCCTGCCCTGCTACGGTCTGGCCGAGTCCACCCTGGGCGTCACCTTTGCCGAGATGGACCGGGGACCCGGTGTGGAGTGCGTGGATGCGGACGCCCTGGCCGAGACGGGCACCGCCGTGGCGGCAGGCCCGGATACGAAGCGGGTGAGTGAGATCGTCAACTGCGGCCTGCCCTTGCCCGGCCAGGAGGTCGTGATCCGAGACGAGAACGGCGATCCCGTGGGCCACCGGCAGATCGGTCGGATCACGGCCCGGGGTCCCAGCATCATGCAAGAATACTATCAGGAACCCGACGCCACGGCGGAGGTCCTCACCGAAGACGGATGGCTGGATACCGGAGACCTGGGGTTCCTCACCGATGAGGGCCTCTTTCTCACCGGTCGACGGAAGGACCTGATCATCATCAACGGCCGGAACATCTGGCCCCAGGACCTGGAGCACCTGGCGGAACAGGAGCCCGATGTCCGGGTGGGAGACGCCTCGGCCTTCAGCGTTCCGGACCCGGACGGACTGGAGAGGGCCGTCGTGGTGGTTCAGTGCCGGACCTCCGACCCCGAGGACAGGAAATCCCTGGCGGCCTCCATCCAGAGCGCGGTCTACAAGAGCTTCGGAATTCAGTGCTTCGTGGACCTGGTTCCCCCCAACACCCTGCCGAAGACCTCCTCCGGCAAGCTTTCCCGGGCCGAAGCCAGAGAGGGCTTCCTGGAGCGGGTCGACTGGACGAATGCCGGATTGGTGGCCGAGGAGGCTGGGCGAGCCTGATCCCCATCGACATTTCCGGATTCCTCGACAAACCTGGACACCATGGCGAGCTATAACGACGTTCTGGAGCGCCTGCTGGACTATCTGAAGCCCATGGCCGCACCGGGAGTGGAATTGAGCGAGGACACCGAGCTGGTCACCACGCTGGACCTGGACTCCCAGAAGATCATGGACCTCCTCCTGGACATCGAGGACGACTTCGATGTGCTGGTTCCCATGGAGGCCCTGGTGGATGTGCAGACTGCCGGGGAGTTGGCCTCCGTGGTCTATCGGCGAATCCAAGAGGGGTGATGTCACTTCTCGGGCGATTCGAGAGCCTGGCCCGGGAGCGTGAGGAGCTCCTGGGAACGGAGGACGATCCCTTCGGTCTCGAGGTGGAAGAGGTGTACTCCGCCACCGAAGGTCGGATTCATGGCCGTCGGGTCCTCCTCCTGGGCACGAACAACTACCTGGGGCTCACCTTCGATCCCGCCTGCATTCGAGCGGGTCAGGAAGCCCTGGCGGCCCACGGGACGGGCACCACGGGCTCCCGCATGGCCAACGGCAGCCTCTCCCCTCATCTGGCCCTGGAGGAGGAGCTGGCCGCCTTCTACGGAGTCTCGTCGGCCATGGTCTTCTCCGCCGGCTACCTGGCGAACCTGGGCATCATCACGGCCCTCACCGGGCCCGACGACATCCTCCTCATCGACAGCGACTGCCACGCCAGCATCTACGACGGATGCAGGCTCAGCGGGGCCCAGGTCCTGCGTTTTCGGCATAATGACCCCGAGAGCCTTCGGAAACGCCTCCAGCGCCTGGGGGAGAAGGTGGACCGGACTCTCATCATCGTGGAGGGGATCTACAGCATGCTGGGGGACCGGGCCCCCCTGTCCGAGATCGCCGAGGTCAAGAGGGAATTCGGGGGGCTTCTCATGGTGGACGAGGCCCATTCCATGGGCGTGCTGGGGGGGAAGGGACGGGGTCTGGTGGAGGCCACCGGAACCGAGGCGGCCGTGGACCTGGTCATGGGGACCTTCAGCAAGAGCCTGGGCGCCGTGGGCGGCTTCTGCGTGAGCGACAACCTGAAGCTGGATCTCATCCGCTACACGAGCCGGCCGTACATCTTCACCGCCTCTCCCTCTCCCTCCGTGGTGGCCTCGGTGCGCCAGGCCCTCTCCATCATCCGGGACCGGCCGGAGCTTCGGACCCGTCTTCGGGAGAACTACCTGACGCTGTATCGGGGGCTGGAGGAGCTGGGCTACTCCCTGGGGCCGGAGCCGAGTCCCGTGGTGGCCGCCACCTTCCCCGATCCCACCTCGGCCCTGGTCTTCTGGCGCAGACTCCTCCTGGAGGAGGGGATCTACGTGAACCTCATGATGCCGCCCGCCACCCCCGGGGGGAAGCCCCTCATCCGGGCCAGCGTCAGCGCGGCCCACACGCCGGAGCAGATCCACCGGGTGCGAGAGGCCTTCGGGCACCTACGGCGCCTGGCCGAACTCGAGGCATGAGGGTCCCGGGCCTCCCGTCTCCCAGCCACCGTGCCCACGCCGAGACTGGTGACGGCTGGAACCCTTGAGTGAGTCGTCTCCTCCCCTGAAGGTCCTCTTCCTTACCGCCTGCTCCGGCAGGGGCGGCGCGGGACGGAGCCTCTACCTCATCTGCCGGTACCTGGATCGAACCCTGGTCGATCCCCTGGTGGTCATGCCGGAGCAGGGGAGCATCGGCGCCGGCCTGAAGGCCCTTGGCATTCCCGTCATTCTGCCCCATCACCTGAGAGAACGCACCTTCCAGCTCCGGTTCTCCCGTGCCAACCCCCTGACCAGGGTCCTGTCGTTCTTCCTGAACATCTGGGACAGCGCCCGCTTCTCCCTGGAGCTGGCAGGGATCGTGCGACAGGAGAAGGTAGACGCCATCTACTCCAACCACATGATGGTGAAGATCATGGGGGTGCTGGCGGGACTCCTGACCCGGCGTCCCGTTGTCCTTCACACCCGGACGGTCTACGGAAGGATGGAGCGATTCCTCTACCTGGCATTCGCGGCCCTTCCCCACGTTCGGAGGATCATCGCCGTCTCCGACGCGGCCGCAGGGAACTTCCGGGAGATCGCCCACAAGGTCCGGGTGGTCCGGAACGGGATGCCCGTGGAGGAGGTGCCCCTGGAGGATCCTGGTGGCCGGTTGAGGCGGGAGGTGTCCGTTGGGGAGGGGAGGGCCCTGGTGGGCTTCGCGGGTCGCCTGGTGAAGCGGAAGGGAATCGACGTGTTCCTCCAGGCCGCACGGAAGCTTCTTGAGCGTCGGGATGACGTGGCCTTCGTGGTCCTGGGAGACGTGCCCGTAGGATCCACCCACGCCACCCTGGAGAGCTACCGGGCCCGGGCTCGGGATCAGGGGCTGGAGGGGAGGATCCATTTCCTGGGATTCAAGGAGGATGCCGTGCCCTACATTCGGGATCTCCAGGTCCTGGTGGTGCCGTCCGTGAGCCCGGACCCCTGTCCCCGGGTGGTTCTGGAAGGGATGGCCGTGGGCACACCCGTGGTGGGCTCGGCGGTAGGGGGGATCCGGGAGATCCTCACCCATGACCTCACCGGCCTCCTGGTGTCCCCCGACCGCCCCGGGGACATCGCCGACCAGGTGGAACGGGTTCTGGACGAGCCGGAGCTGGCCCGGGATCTGGCACGACGGGCTCGCCGGACGGTGGAGGAGGAGTTCGCCGCCCGGGACGTGTCCCGCCGAATCCAGCGTCACCTGGCGGAAGCTCTCCTTCCGGCCTCTGCCGGCTCGGCTTCGTCGGGAGGATGACGTGAGGGTCCTGGTCCTCACCTTCGAGTTCCCTCCCTTCGCCGGAGGGGTTGCCACCTACACCAGAACCGTGGCCCGGGGCCTGGAATCCCTGGGTTGCCGGGTTCTCCTCCTGGCTCCCGGGTATCCCGGCCACGAGAGTGTGGACCGGGACAGTCCCTTCCGGACCACTCGCATGCCCGTGGGCCACGGGGAGAAGGAACTCTGGCGGTTCTTTCCGGCTCTGACCGCGCTTCGACGAGCCCTTCGGCAGTTTCGACCTCACGTGGCCCTCCTCACCAGCGACCTGGCCCACGGAGTGGGTGCCATAGCCTGCTCCCTGGAGCAGACAGTCTTTGTCCCGGTGATCCACGGCTCCGAGGTCGTGAAGCACTTCCCGGCCCCGTCCCTGAAACGCTTCGTCCAGTCGGCGGGACTCCGGTTCGCCTACTCTCGAGCTCCGAGACTCCTCTGCGTCAGCCGGTTCACCCGGGATCTCGTGGTTGCCGCCGGGTTCCCGGAGGCCCGGGCGGACGTCATTCACAATGGGGTGGCGGAGGAGCTCCTGGACGCCCCAATCTCCCAGTCCCGGACCGACGAGCTCAGGAGCCGATTCGGACTCCGGGGCCGAACGGTCGTCCTGACCCTGGCCCGGGTCGTGGAACGAAAGGGCCAGGAACAGATGATCGAAGCTCTGCCGGCGATCCTCCGGCGCCATCCGGAGGTGTGCTACGTGATCGCCGGAGCGGGATCCGACCGCTCCCGTCTCCAGGCCCTGGTCCGGACACGGGGCGTCCGGGAGCACGTGGTCTTCACCGGCGAGATCCCGGAAGCCGACAAGATGAATCTCCTCGATCTCAGCGCCGTGTATGTCCTGCCGAGCCACAGCGACGGAGAGCGGGTGGAAGGACTGGGCATCTCCCTGTTGGAGGCCGGTGCCCGGGCCCGACCCCTCATCGCCGGACGTCACGGGGGAATCCCCGAGATCATCACCCACGGCACCGACGGACTCCTGGTGGACGCCACCGATCCCCGGCAGCTGGCCCGGGCAGCCCTGGAGCTCCTGGGGGATCCGGCCCGGGCCCGGGCACTGGGGGAAGGGGCGAAGAGAACCGTGAGCACGCGGTTCCTGGCCGGGCGCATGGCCCGGGAGACCCGGGCCCAGCTGGAGGCGGCCGTGGCCCGGGCCCACCCGTCCCAGGGGGTAGGATAGCGCCATGACCGAGACGTGGGGACACGCAGGGGACCACGACCCAGGCAGCCGGCGGATGGTGGAGACCATACGGACCCGGACCCGGGCCTACGGTGGGTATCCCCGTCACGACGGCAACACCCTGGACCTCCTGGCCCTGAAGATCGAGACGTCCCACTGGCGCCGGGTGACGGCCCACCGACTCCTGGACATGGCCGAGGGGGGGACGATGGACGGCGCCACCCTGGCCGGGGCCCTCCTGGAGCTGAAGCTGTTTCTCTTCGAAGAGGAGCGGAGCCGCCTGGCCGCCACGATCCGGGAGCCGGAGATCCTGGGCCGGGTCCTGGCCCAGATGGGCATCCGGCATCCGGAGGTCCCTGACCACCACCTCCTGGCGGGTCCGGACACGGACCTGAAGATCGAGGTCAATCGGGCCTCTCCCTGGCCCTTTCAGCGGTGGAAGGAGATCCGGGCCTTCGGGGAGCACGAGTTCACCCCCGGGGGAGTCCGGTACCGGGGCCTGGAGATGGCCCCCGGAGACATGATCCTGGCCAATGCGAATCTGGACGGGAACTTCGTGTTCAGCTCCCTCCCGGACCCCAAGGGGCTCTTCTCCCATGCCGCCGTCTTCGTGATCCTGGAGGAAGAGGGCAGGCGCTATCCCGCCGTGGTGGAGACCTACGAGAGGGGCGTCCGGGCCGTTCCCCTGTCTGTCTTCCTGAACGCCCGCTACGTGGCCTACGCCGAGATCTACCGGCATCGGGGGGTCACCTCGGACCACCATGCCGGGCTCGCCCAGGCGGCCATGCGGGTGGTCCGGGAGACCCGGGGCTACAACTTCCATTCCTGCGACACGGCCCGGGATTACATCTCCTGCACGTCCCTGGGCCGGATCCTCCTGGAGGACGTGGGCTTGCCCCCGGTGGAGCCCCGAAGCGGTGTGGTGAACCCTGGAATCCTCCGGACCCTGGACTACATCGACTACAGGGGCCTGGACCCCTTCTTCGCCCCGGTGGACTACCTCCTGAACCCGGACTTCCGGTTCGTGGGATTCGTGGACAACAACCAGGTGCACCGGGTGGTGGCCCGGGAGGTGGTGGAAGCCGTCTTCCGGGAGCGGGTGGCACGGGGAACCCTGGGCCATCGGCGTCTGCCCCTCCCCTACTATCTCAACCTCTGGGCCATCGGCCAGGTCCGGCGGGGCACCACCGTGGGTCGGGTGATCTCCCGGTTCGCCGGGTTCGATGCCGAGAGCCTGCCCAAAGGTCCCGATTCCACCATCGCCATCATCCCCCCGGCGGAGCGGGAGCTCACCCGGGCCGTGAGAAGGGTCCTCCCCTACGTGGAAGAACGGCTGGAGGACCTGGAAGGGCTGGATTTCCTGGCGTTCCTGAGGGACCCGGAGGTAAGGGAGACGGCGGCGAGGCGCCTGGGGATGGCCTGGCTCTGATCCTTCGTGGGCAGTGAGGCTTGCCCGGTTCAAACATCCCGAACCGCATCCATTCAAAACGGGATGGCCAGTCGGAGGATCAGCTCCTTGCTTCGATTCCGCACGCTGGCCAGCTCACTCAGGTAGGCCTCCGTCAGTCCTTCCGTCAGTCGCCCTTCCCCATGGACCCACAAGAGGTCACCCAGGGCGAAGCCCACACTGCCTCCCAGGGCGACGTTCAGGACTGTGCGTCGCTCCTCTCCCAGGAGAAAGCAGAAATCCGGCGTGCAGGTGGTCTTCAGCAAGGTATCCAGGCTCGGCCCGGCGAACCCGCTGAGAAGAACCGGGCCCGCCTGCAGGCCCACCATCCCGAGAACGGGAAGGGTCAGGTAGTGACTATGGACCCGGGCCTCGGAGCCCGGACCTTCCTCCTCTTCTTCCCGGGCCGCCGTGCCCCGACGAACGTAACCGGCCTCGGCCCGGATGGAGAGGAAGGGCACCGGTGTCTCCACGTCCACGTAGACCCCTGCGGCCAGCCCCTCCACCTCCCGGGTGGGGAGGGCGCTTCCCCAGAGTTGGCGAGACTGGGCTCTTCCCACGAAGAGGCCCACGGTCTTCCGACTCTGAGCCGAAAGGGGATGGCCCGGGAAGGAGGCCAGGGTCACCAGGGTCAAGGCCACGAAGGTCGCCCGCCGCATCAAGCCCTCCCCTCCCCCCGGAGCACATAGATGGTCCAGGGTGAAATGCGGGTCTCGCTCCGCCACTGCTGGACCTCCCCGGGGCGACCCAGGGGCTTGTGCACCTCCACGGGAACCAGCCCCACCTGGTCGTAGAGGACCCGATACCCTTTGTCGGTCCATAGGATGTCGTCCACCGGTCGTCGGTCCCCGCCGTCCAGGATCACGATCCGGACACGATCCCCCTCTCGTGCCTGCCGGTTCTCCGGAAACGCCTCCGGCGACAGGGACACCCATTCGTGGATGTAGAGCTCCGGAGCGGAAACCAGGTTCACGAACCGGCCCCGGGAAGCCAGGAGGCGCGCCAGGGAGTCCAGGAGACGGATGCGCCTGGCCCGGGTGGGAATGTTGTCGAAGGTCAGAGCCGACAGAATGAGGTCGAAGGGTGCCTCGACCAGGGTCCCGAGCTCCCCGTCGTCGGGGACCAGACGATAATCCCCCGCCGGGTCCCGCTCCCGGGCCAGGCTCAACATGGGCTCGGAGATGTCCACTCCCGTGACCTGAAAGCCCAGCTTCTTCAGGAAACGGCTGGAGCGGCCGGCCCCGCATCCGAAGTCCAGGGCCCGCCGGCCTCTTACGTGCCGGGCGAAGAGGTCCGGGAGATCCCGGAAAGCCAGGGCATAGGTTGGGGGAAAGCCCAGATCCGCATAGGACCGGGCTCGCTCCTCATCCTCGTAGACGTTGTAGAAATCCTCTCGGTGCGAAGTCATCCATCTCACCACGTCTGCGGACTCGGATGTGCCCCCCTCTTCATGCTCACCCATTCCCGGGGACCGGTCCCCCTCCAAGCCCCTCCACGAAACGCCGGAACGCCTCCCCGTCCCGGAGGGGCGAGCCGTGGCCGAAGCAGATGATCCTGGGCTCCAGGGCGGCCAGCTTTCGGGCCGACGCCCGGTTGGCTTCCCCGTCCCGGGTGGCAAAGGCGAAGGGTTCGGCCAGGCCGACTCGCAGCGTGGCCGGATTCCTGTGGAAGAGGACGTCCCCCAGGATGAGGGCCCCGTCCTTCTCTCTCCAGAAAGCCAGGTGACCCGGCGTGTGACCCGGCGTCTCCACCACGGTGAACCCTCCCAGCCGATCCCCTTCCTTCAGCATCCGGGACACTGGATGGGCTGGTCCGCCCAGCAGACTGGACATGTGGGCCATGACACTCCCGGGACGGGCCATGAGGAGTGCGAGGTTTCCTGATTCCACGGCTTGCCGGTCGCCCTGACCGCAGAAGAGGGGAAGGCCCAGTTCCCGGCATACCCGGTGCGTGGCGCCCTGGTGGTCCATATGCCCGTGAGTCAGAGCATGGGCGGTGAGGTGGAAACGTCCCAGCGCCGCCACCAGCTTCTTCCCTCCGAACCGGCCGCCGCTATCGATGAGGGCGTCCCCGGCCACGTAGGCGTTCACCAGGTCCGGCCCCACCAGGGAGAACCGCCACAGGTCCGGAGCCACGTGCTCGATCTTCACGGCGCTGCCTCCGATTCCTGGAGCGGGTCCCCGGCTTGGGAAGAGGGTCCGGCCCTCCGGATCTTGTGCACTCCCAGGGTGAGTATGGGAAGAACGAAGAGGAGGAGAAAGCCGTAGGTCACGGTACCGTAGCCCCGGGCGATGAGATCCATGAGACCGAAGCCGGAAAGAGCCGTTCCCGCAGCCAGGAGGGCCAGGGCCGTGACGGGTCGAAGGACCCGGGGCATCTGCCGGCCCGTCTCTCGAAAGGCGCCGGCCATGCGCTCGTTCACGGCGTGAATGAGGCCCGCCCCCGTCTCCACCAGGGTTCCGAAGAGGACGAGCTGGAACGTGAGTTGGAAGAGACGAGACCCGAGAGCGTCCAGGAGGAAGTTGGCCGGCACTGGGCGGTCCACGATGACCGGGTACTGGCCCACCATGGCCAGATAGAGGAGCACGGCGGGAAGGATGGCGATGGGGCCGGCGAGCGCTCCGGCAACCAGTCCGTCACGGGTCGATCGCATGTGCCGGGTCACGAAGAGGATGGCGGGAATGATCCCCAGGTTGTATCCGGCGTAGCGCACCCCGGCCAGGGCCCACCCCTCCCGGACATCCTCCTGGGCCAGCCCCTGGAGGATCCCATCCCCGAAGGCCCGGAAGCACAGGATCACCAGGACCAGGTAGAGTCCGTAAAGGATGAAGGACCAGGTGGCCAGGACCCGCTCCACGGCACCGGAACCACCCATGACCACCAGCCCCACGGCGGCCATGATGCCCAGAACCCCCACGAAGTAGGGAAATCCGAAGAGCTCCAGCAAGATCTGTCCAGCCGCCGCCGCGATGACGGCCAGGACGATGAGGAGATAGACCAGGTAGCACGCCTCGTAGAGGACCCAGCCCCGGCCCAGGAGCCGGCGCAGGAACCGCCGGTAGTCGTAGGTGCGAAAGACGTGGGCAAAAGCGAAGGATGCGGCGGCCACCAGACTCCAGACGACCATGGAGACCAGGACCATGGCCATGAGCCCACCCACGGGCCCGTAGCTGAGGAAGAACTCCACCAGCTCTCGACCGGTCCCGTAGCCTCCTCCGATGACCACGGACTGGAAGACGAATCCCGGAAGCAGGTACCGCTTGAAGAAGGTTGGGATCCGCATGCCCGACGGGACTCGAGGGTCTAGAAGACCACGGAAGGGAGCTGCTCCTCCGTCGTCGTCCCATTCCGGGCGGATGCCTCCGCTTGCTCTTCCCCTTCCTCCGGTTTCACCAGGGGGTAGAGGTGCAGGTACTCCACTTCCAGCTCGTCGTTGTGGACGCCCAGGACGTAATCCCTCCCGATCTCCAGGACCCGGATCGGGGGAAGGAGGACGGTGCCCAGGAGAGCGCCCTGGGAATCAAAGACCCCATGGTCGATCCAGGACGGGGGCCCCTTCCGGGTGGGGCCGAGTCGGACCCAGAGGTTGCCCGGCTCGTCCAGGTGGATGTCGGAGTAGGGCGGCCGCTGGGTGGGCCGGGGCACCTTCCGGAGAAGCGGTCGAACCTGGTCTTCGGCCAGT
The DNA here is from genome assembly GCA_964652625.1 of uncultured Gemmatimonadaceae bacterium. Lineage (GTDB taxonomy): Bacteria > Gemmatimonadota > Gemmatimonadetes > Longimicrobiales > Gaopeijiaceae > CAZZEL01. Next base: position 14,142 of record CAZZEL010000012.1, on the reverse strand, counting down.
TTGTCGCCCAACGCCTCCAGGGTCTCCTCCCTCCACCTGGTCATATCCTCTTCCCGAACCGGACCTGGCTCCCCAGACCAGCGCACGAGCATGGAGGATCCCCCGGGCCCGAAGCACTGCACCTGGGGCTGCCGTTGCGTGCCCACGCAGATCCTCAGGGAATCCCCGCCGTGGGCAATGGAAGTCTTCCGGGCCAGGGGTGCCCGGACGGGAAACGATCCGAAGGGAGCCTCCAGGCCGACCTGCTCCACATCCCCGAAGAAGACGACGGTGTCGACATGCCGGAGAGCCTTCTCCGCCCTGAGCAGGCCGCTGCTCGCTCGGAACACGCCGGAGAGCTGGTCTTTGGCCTTCTCTACCAGACGGACCAGAACGTCCCCGTTCGGCAAGGGCATGCCCGGCCCCGGGTAGAGGGGTGGCTCCACCGCCTTGGCGAGAGTGGCTCGGTCCAGGGTATGGATGGCCACCCGATTTCCCGACGGATCGTAGCGGGTGGACCGGTAGAGCTGGTCGTCCCAGACGGTGATGGAGTCCCCCACCGTCACGAGAACCGACGCGGGATCCCGGTACTCGCCGGGTCCCGAGCCCTGCCCCCCCAGAGTCCGAAGGAAGAGACCCTCCCGGTTGTACAGGCGAACCGCGGCGGCTCCCCGGTCCGCCAGGACGATGTCCCCGTCGGATTGCCGGGCCGCCGCTGCGATCTCCACGAACTGCTCTTCCGGCGGGCCCGCCAGGGTCCCGATCACCAGTTCGGGCTCCCCCGGGACCCTCCATGCCTCTCCCTCGGCCCATCGGGCGCTCCGGTTCATGACGATCCGCACGCCGGCGCTGTCGGAGATCTCCACACGGGGGGCGGACTCCGCCGCGGATCCGCAGGCGGCCAGGATCCCGGCCAGGAGCAAAAGGAAGAGAGATCGGCAGAGAAGAACCATGAGACGATATTCCGTGCACGCTGAGAGGTTTGCAAGGTAGCGCGGGGCCCTCCCTTTCCTCAGGAGACCTCCGGCACCCGTCCCCAGAAGAGGGAGTAGGTGAAGAACCCGAAGTAGTCCTCCCGGTCCACGATGGATTCGGGACCGGTCCTGTCCATCAAGCGCCGGAAGGTCCTCCGCTCGTCCGCCGGCAGCTCCTCTTCGGATCCCCCCCAGCGCATCCGAAGGATGGAGGTGAGGGCCGTCTTCGTCTTCTCGCCCAGGGGAGCGTGGATGTCCACGGGAAAGGTCCGAGCCGTGGGCTTCTGGAGGCCCGCCGCCCGCAGCCACCCCAGGGCCCGGAGAAGGTGACGCTCGGGAGGCCACCCTTCCGTGGCCGGGGCCAGTCCGGAGCTCGTTCCGTTCAACCGGGCCTCCAGGGCCGGGTGGCCGGGCCACCTCCCGAGCCAGTCGGAGGCGCTCGGAAGAGCGATCAAGGCCGGTGACATGGCCCCCGGGCGCCACGGCCCGGACCAGGAGGGGGGTAAGACTCCCGATCCCGCACCCGGCATCCAGGCCGGAGCTACCCGCGGGGAATCGAAGGATCTCCAGGGCGCTGGCCATGGCCGGCTCCCGGAGGGGATCCAGCCGTCGCAGGAGATCGACGGTGCCCTGATCCTCAATCATGCTTCAGCCTCAGGATATCCTCCCCCGTTCCCGGGAAGAGGGGCTCAGGGACCCACGGTTTCCCGGTCCTTCCAGTTCCACCATTTCAGAAGCTCAGGGTCGTGCTCGTCCTGGCCGGCGAAGTAGACGGCGCATCGAAAGACGTACAGGACGCAGGGGTCCACCCGGGTCCCCCGCAGGTGACACAGCCGCTGGTACATGGTCTCCGGATCCTCACCTTTGAGATCCCCCACACGTGAGAACCCAAGATCCTGGAGATCCCGGGAGAGACTCGGTCCAACGCCGGGTATCGCTTCCAGGGGACTCCGCCGATTCGTCGCCATCTCGTGTCCTTTCGAGGAATGGGGGTCCCCGGGATCCACCGGAGGGCCGAGGGAGATGACGTCAAGGCGCACTTCCCAAACTCGAGTCAACTCCTGCCAACGCGATCCGCTCCCCCTGGTAGATCTTCATCTTCCTGCCCATGGGCTCCTGGTACCGAGTGCGGTACTCCGGTGCTCCGACCTCTTCCTCCAGACAGTCTCCGCCCCGATGTACTGGGTGACGCCCGCCCGCAGAAAGAACGTCCGCCCACCCTTCCGGAACCCAGCCTCCGCCATCACGTCTCCCAGGGCCTGTGCCTGGAAGTCCACAGGCACGAAGGCTACATGAGGGGGAAGGGTCCCGAGGGTTCTGACGATAGCCTTCTTTTTCTGAGCCTGCGTGTCGGGATGATCCACTTCGAAGACCCGAATGAAAGCCCTCCACGCCCACGGCAGCAAAGGCAGCGCCAGCTCGTCATAGACGAGTCGGTACTCCTCGGGGCGAGAGGCCTCCACCGCTCTCAGCATGGCGTTTCCGAGCCACAGCTGGGCCGGGTTCATGGAAGGGACTCCTCCGGACTGCCGTCGTTCCCCTCGAGAGCCAGCACTTCCTGCTCCAGGTAGGTGTAAGCCCCCTCTTCCGAATGCCAACCTCCCTCTCCCCGAGAGAAGCTCCCCTCCCAGAAAGGGCCGGTACTTCCTCACGGGAGTGGACCACCGGACCCATCGGAAGCCCTTCCCGTCCGGGGTGGCGAAAAGACGGTCGTCGGACCCGAAGTCCACGAGCTTGAAAATGCTCCCACGAGGGCAGCCCGGCAACGGATCCGGGTGCCTGCCCGCCGGATGAACGGATGGGCCAGGGCGAGCCGCTTCGGTAGCAAGGCGTGACCCTTCCCTGGCTTCGATGGGCTGAGCCGTCAATATTCAGGTATCCGCACGCCCTCTCGTTCTTCGGCTCATGCAGTCCGACCCAGGCCGAAGCCCTTGGAAAGGCCAGGGATTGGCGGTATGAGGCTCACCATCGAAAAGAACCAGGAGGCGATCCGGAGGTTCCAGCACATCCGCCCGGCTCCCTCTTGGAAGTCAGCTCGATGCGCCGAAAAATGCCCTGGAACCCAGCGCACCTGCACCCGGGAAAAGGGCCACAGGGGCCCTCATGCAGCCCACGAGCGGTTCCGGCGAGTGGTGGCCGTGTGGGACGAAGGCACCGAGGCTCTCCCTCCCGTCAAGACCAAAGCGAGATCGCCCGGTCGTCTTACCATCGGGGACTCGGGGAAGGGCTCGAAGGTCTCTCGCTGGAAGACCCTTTTCGGTGGCCTGATCCCCAGCTCCCACTTCATCGAGGCCACGGTCCTCCTGGTCCTGGCCCTCTCCATGGTGGGCTTCGCCATCGACGTGGCCCTTCGGATCCTGGGATTGCGGTAGAGCACCGTCGGAAGAAGAGACGCGCTCTGTGCGAAGGGATCAAGGAAGCGTCATGCCCCCCCTTCTTCTTCCTTCCTGCCCGGGTGATGAGCTGCCGAAGACCTGCAGTGCCTGAACCAGATCCACCCCTCGGAAAGGACCCTGGCCGGATCGTCCGGCTCCACCACGTCTTCCCTCAGGAAATCCAGGGCACATAAGGCGCAGAGCGTCGCGTCGAAGGCGTGGTCCGTTCCCACGACCCGGTTCTCAGGGCAGGCGAGGATCAGCTCGCCGGCCAGGGCCCGAAGCAGGTCGGACCGGATCCGTTCCTTCTCCCTCCCCTGCCCCTTGTAGCCCACTTCGGAGAGGCCACGGCTCCGGAGGACCAGGGCCGGATAGACCTCCATGACCGACGGCTCCGGAGGTGGGCCCGATGTCGTAGCAACGGGGAGAGCACCGCCCGTTTGAGCTCGAAGCTCCTCCAGGAGGTTCACGGCACGAAGGGCGGTCCGGGCGATGAGGTTCGCCCCTACCTCCATGGGTCGCTTTTTCGTCCTCTCCCTCACGAATCGGTCCGTGTGGCGTGCGAAGAGCTCGTCCGGAGACACGGGAATGCCTTCCCCGGCTCGATGGGATGCGAGGCGGGAGCCCATGCCATTGGGCCATCCCAGAGGAGCGTCCAGGGCCAGGAGCACGGGGTCATGCGTCAGGACCCATTCCTTCAGGATGGGAAGAACCTCCGGCCGGGTATCCCTCACTTCGAGAACGGTGAGCCGGCCCACCGACACCTCTCCCAGCACCAGCCCCATGTTCTCGTCCCGTGACGCGCAGTCGATTCCGATGACCCGGGATCCCGCCGTGGAGAGGGACGGCATGTCAGGAATCTCCCGGGAGCGGGGAACGGAGGATTCTGTTCATTTCAAGGTCGAATGCCGTGAAGTAGTCCTGGGAAGAGAGGGGGCATCGGGAAGCCTGGACCCCCCGGTGTCAGTGCCGTTCGCCGTGAGGCCCCAAGGGCTCTATTCTGCCCATGCGTGTACAGAGAGGCGGGAATCATATGGCCTTTCCTCAATCGAAAACACCAGGGACCGAGAACCCCTTCCCACGAGAAGCTTCTCTCGGGAAGAGGGTACCATGGAAGAAACCTGACGCAATGCGAAAGGAACCATGAAGACTCTCCTATATTCGTTGCTGTCACAACCCTGGGGCGGCCTGGCCGTGGCCCTGGTTTTTGCCCTCATGGGTCTCTTGGCGGAACGCCTGGCCCGTTGGAGAGAAGGGTCCATCGCCCGGTGGTTCGGCTTCGGCCTCCTGGCTTTCGCCCTGCTCCTCTCTCTGGGCAGCGGCCTCGCCAACCTCCGCAGATTCCAGGCCGAACGGAACTATGAACCCCGAGGGGCCCTGGTGGATGTTCACGGGCATGAGATGCATATCCTGGTGGAAGGGCCGGAGGCCGGAGAAGCCACGCTGGTGTGGATTCCAGGAGGACATGCGCAGGGCCTGGTCATGTACCATCTCCACGCCCGTCTTCGCCGAGACGTTCGCTCCGTCCTGTTCGACCGGTTCGGAGCGGGGTGGAGCGATCCCGGCCCCTATCCTCGGAGTACGGCCCGGGAAGCCGAGGAACTGGCCACCCTTCTGCAGCAGGCCGGCGAATCCGGACCGTTCATTCTGGCCGGCCACTCCTACGGTGGGCTGTTGGCCGCGAACTTCGCCCGAAGGTACCCGGAGCGCACCGCCGGGCTGATCCTCCTCGACCCGTCCCACCCCGACGCTTTCGTCTACCCCGAGATATTCGGGGCCTCAGCCCTGTCCGAGTTGGCATCGGTGGCCCGAAGGAACGGCGTCAGCAAAGCCTTCGGTCTGTGGTTCCCCCCTTACCGAGGTGATTCCAGCCCCCCACCGGAGGACCGGGAGCTGAACAGGAGAATCGCAGAGGCCCTCCTCGAGGTACAGGAGGAGATGGACGCCACTCGCTTCCGCCCGGCGGCGGATTTCGCCACAGCATCCATCTTCGACGAGTTCCAACCGGAACGATTTCAGGCCGAAGCACCCTCCCTCATCGTCTACGACGAAGCCCTGACCATGCCCGTGTACCTGGTGATCCCACCCGGCATCGAGGAAGTGGAGCGGGCGGTCACGGCCATGGACTTGGAGGAACGGGAGGCGTCCAGGGCGCTCAACTTCTTCCGGCAGGTTCGGCTCCGTTACCGGCATGTGTCCCCCCGGACCCGGATCATTCATACACCTTCCGGCGTCGGCCATAACTTCATCTACGAGGTTCCGGAATTCGTCGTCCGGACCGTTCGAGGGGTGGTGGCGGATGTCCGAGGGAGAACGAATCAGGGAGACTGGGAGCGAGAGCCCGACGACGGGAGGCCGTAACGCTGGACCACCTGTTTCAGATATTCCAGGCCGGCTACCACGCCGAGATTCCCCGAGGCCCCGGCGACTATTCCCACAAGATGGCCGTTTTCGTCGATCACGGGCGATCCACTGGTCCCCGCCGGGTCGGCGCCGGGGTCCAGGGACTCGACGTAGTAGTAAGGGCCCACGTTTTCGAAGATCCTCAAGGGAGTGAGAGTCGGGTTGGGATCCTGGCGATTCGCCAGACTCCTGCCCACGGCAAACGCCGTCTGGCCCCTCCGGAGAAGTGTGTTGCGGACATGCAGGGGGACGACGCCACTCCCGGATGCGTCCACACGAAAGACGAGCCAGTCTCGAACCTTCAAAGTGTTGAATTCCCCGATCTGTTCATGGGGGTTCTCGTTGATGAGCTCCAGTACCGGAATCTCCGCACCCTGCTTCTTCGGAGAAACCATCTCCCATCGAAGAAAGTCCGGGCCCAGGTGAATGGAATCCAGCTCCTTCGTCTCTGCCAGAAAGGACAGTATGTGCTTCACGGTCACTCCGACGGTGTCTTGTCCCAGGTCGATGAGGAACGCGTTTCCCAGGTCGTGGAAGACCGTGTCGGCGAAGTGGATCTCGTTGTTGAGGACCATGGCCGGCCACTCGGAGACGGGCCGGGACACCCAGGGTTCAGACTCCCGTTCCGGCTGGCTGTCACATCCGGAGACAAGGGCCAGGAGCAAGGAGACCAGGAGGGGGAAAGGTAGTCGGGCTCGGGCAGTCTCTCTCCGGTCTTGCATCCACCGCTCCTTTTCAAATCCTTCCGCATTCACTCCAAACGGATGGTGACCCCTCTGTGGGAGTGTACGGAGCGGACCCCCCAGAGCTTCAGGAGGTGGAGCAGGCGCCCTCCCCCCATAGGCTCTTCAGCTGGAGTCCCTGTATTTCGGGTGATACTTGAGCGTCTTCAGCGCCGACTTCCGATTTGACAAGGCCGCGGCCCTGGCCCGGGGGTCGTTCTTGCGTTGCTCATAGGCCGCCTCCGCCCGGAGCTTCCTGAAGCTTGCCTGGCGCGCAGGGTCGAGGGTGCCGGCTTCCACGGCGGCCAGCACGGCACACCCGGGCTCGGTCTCGTGGCGGCAGTCTCGGAAGCGGCACTGCGCCGCCAACTCCTCGATGTCCGGAAACGCCCCGCTCAATCCCTCGTCCAGGATCCATATCCGCAACTCCCGGATCCCCGGCGTGTCCACCAGGCAGGCTCCCCCGGGAATCCGGAACAGGGCTCGTCGGGTGGTTGTATGCCGGCCCTTTCCGTCTCCCTTTCGTACCTCTCGGGTGGCAGACACCTCACTGCCAGAGAGGGAGTTGATCAGGGTCGATTTCCCGACCCCCGAGGGTCCCAGAAGGCAGACCGTGGAACCGACCTCCAGCGTTTCCCGGAGAGATCGCACGCTGTCCGGAGCCGCAGAGCTCACGCTTCTGACGGGAACCCCCATGGCGGTGCCCTGAAGGGTTGTGATCTGGGAATCGACATCCGCCGCCAGGTCGGCCTTCGTCAGGATGATCTCCGGTGAAGCCCCGCTCTCCCAGACCACCGCCAGGTACCGCTCGATACGCCGGTGGTTGAGGGGCAGATCCAAGCCGTGGACGATCCAAACCTTGTCCACGTTCGCCGCCAGGACCTGCTCGGACTGGCCCGTGCCGGCCACACCCCGAGAAATCTGCGAACGCCTGGTGAGGACGGTGGCCATGGACCAGGGGTCGGAGGGTGCCGGGCCGGCCTCGACCACAACCCAGTCCCCGACCGCCGGCATAGGAGAGAGTCCCGAGGCGGAAGGGATCCTCCCGGACCGAGGGCCTCGCACGGTCTGGAGAGACCAGCTTCCCCTGTCCTGCCCCGTGACGCGGGCCACCCGGGGCGGCTCAATCTCCAGGGCTGAAGCCTGCTCTTCCCACCATTCGTCCCACCCCCAATCTCCAAGGCTCATCGGACAGCGTGCTCCCCTGGACCTTCGGGCTTGGTCAGGCGGTGGACCCGGACCTCCTCCACATCGAGCTCGTCGATGACGAAACCCAGGTCACCAGGAAGGGGAATCGCCAACACAGCCGCAGAGGACCGGGCAACGCCGAATTCGTGGAGCATGCATTTCGGGTTCCGAAAACTCAAGGAGGAGGCTCCGGAGTCTCGCCCGACTGCGCCAGGGAGTCGCCAGTTGGAGATCATCGCCCCTGAGGACTCTCTACGACCACTTCGGTCGGATCCAGTTCGAGGAAGATCTCCGATTCCCTGCCAACCTCCGGCAGATACGGTGCGATCACCTCCAGGACTCCCCTCGGTTGCGGGTGGCCGCCCTTGGTTTCCTCCGTGGGCCGGTATCCCCAGGCCTGGACCCTCCGGGTCTCCAGAAGAAGCACCACATGGATGAAGTCGAAGGACTCGGGACCGTGCACGGTGGTCCATTCAACGTCGTCAAAATGGTAGGCAGGATTGATGATCCTCACCGAATGCGGCTTGGTGGAGATGTTGAGCGTGGCCAGATGAAAGCCGGTGAGATCCAAGCCCCGGTCCAGGAAGTAGGGGACCTGCATGGAGATGGTGCCGGCCGGGTAGGGCGAGTGCGGCGGCGTGCCACCGGCGACGCCGTGTCCGGAGACCACCGTACCTCGAAGAACCATCGGAGCCTCCTCAATGACCATGAGTCAGCTTTCCCCGCCGGAGGCTCCATGACCACCTGGGAGCGCCGGGCCGAAAGGTCCATGAGGATCGTTCTCTCCGACCAGTCATCCCTCCTGCATCCCGCCTTTCGAGTCGGGTGACAGTTCGCTCATCGTTCCCCTGCGCGGGATCGAGTCACGGGTAATCCAGTCCCGACACGCGGGGCCGAAGGGAGTAGACGCAGAGCCGGGGAAGGTCCAAGGCCCCCGCTCCGGGGAGATCCTCCAGCACCTTCAGGTGCGTGTCTATCCAGGCCCGGGTCCAGGGATCGTCCTGGCGTTCGCTGGTAGTCCTGATCGTCTCCATGGCATGATCTTCCAGCGTCCCGGGGTCGACATGTAGCCAGCCGCAGAAGGGACCCTTCGTGTCACCGAACTCGATCTGCATGACCATCTCACCCCTGTAACGGTCGGCCTTCCGTTTAGCTTCCTGATACGCCAGGTCCTCTGGCTCACGACTCCGGCTCACATCCAGCGAGTCGACGAGGAGCTGACCCGTGGGTTTGACGAGCTTCTTGGCATGCGTCAGAAACCTGCGCAATCCCGCCAGATCCTCTACGATGCCGATTCCATGCCCGAGCATGACCAGGGTGTCGAAGGGGCCGCCCCGATATTCGAAGACATCCGCCCGTCGGGCGGTGCGGACGCCTCGTCGGAGCATGATGTCTACGGCCTCAGGGCCGATGCCGATTGCCGTCACCGGCAGACCCCGAGACTGGAGGACAAGACTGTGAAGCCCGGCGCCCGCCCCGATGTCAAGAACTTGCCCACGGCCGGGTGACCGGTGGCTATGATCGCGAGAGGAATCGAGGCAACGATCGGCGCGCCTTCAGGGGGCACGCAGATCCAGGGCATAGAGGGTCTCATCATGGAGAACCTGATTTCGTCCCTCTCGAAAACGAAATCTCGGTGCTGCCCGTTCCTTCAGTTCTCCACCCTCTGAGGTTCCTCGCGGAGGTTCAGCAGGATGAGATGCTGTTGGAACGCCTCGACCGGCATCGCCCCGGGCTCTGCTTCGAAGTACTCGAGAGTCAGGAGTTCCGACGCTGATTGGTGGCGGCGGCTCGACTGTTCAGACGGGGATCGGAGCCCCATATCTTACTTGGTGAGCCCCAGCTGTCCCTGATTCACCTTGTTGACATACTTGCCCTTTACAACCCGCACGGTCGCAAATCTCCCACCGCAAGAAGGACAATGGATGTCGGTCCCTCTTTCCGAGTAGTCGTTGAGGAACAGGCCGGTATAGTCCTTCGTTATACGGTCACGATGAATCTTCAATAGCCTTCTCCCCGGCCCTTTCTTGTACTTGAGTAGCTTTTCGCCACACTGGCAATGAACCGTGAGGACCTTGTACTTGGTCAGTTTCCTCAAAAGGAAACCCTTTCATGGTCAAATTGAGCGCCGGTGCGAGGCTTTTCTTCCCGGTGTCCAACGGTCTGCATTTGGTCTCCCCTCGCCGCGCCAACTCCGATGGTCTCCGGCCGTGAGCAGGCTCTGGCTCCGCTGCGGACCAGGATGCCGGCCGCTGCCCGGAAACTCAAGGGAAATCCCGGAACGCCTGGCCTTCGGCAGCACGCGTGTGTGATTCGGGGCCGTGGACTTCGAGGGAAACCCCTGGAGAATCAGAATACCCGTCGCCCACGCTTCTCGGCGTGAATTCGGAGAAACCAGGAAAGGAGAATCAACTGGGGCAACTCGAGAATCTCCAGGGCTGGAGGGTAGAGCTCGACCCGGGTTTCAGTACGAAAGAACCGAAGGAAGGCGGGCCGGAACCGCATGAGACGGACGCCGGCCGCGGCTTCAAGCACATGGTCGTAGATCCTCGCAAACGGAGTGCGCCACCTGAACCGAGACCCACTTGGAGATTCGATCCAGCCCCGTCCGTAGAAGAAGCCCTCGTAGGTGCAACCGACCTGGTGTTGATCCGGTTTTTCGAGGTGAATCCGCACCTTCCGGAAGGGGCGCCGCTTAAGGGCGATCTCCCACTCCTCCCCAAGACAGAGGCCGACTGCGGTGAAGTTCGTGCGTGTAGTCTTCTCCATGTCCCCCACCGTTTCGTCCCCTCGGAGGAGTTCGAATTCGGGTAGGCGGGGGGCAATTCTTCGCCAGATGAGGGGTTCCCCAGGGCGAAGAGACACAGAATCTGGCCGCCGGGTCTCGAGGGCTCCCGCCTGCCTTCGGGGATGGAGCATGAGGACCTCCAGGATTCTGTCAGGCTGGGGCTTGCCGGAAGGACCAATTACCCCGCGTCAGATAACGGTTTGGGTTTCTGCTGCCGGGCAGGATGCCAACCGACGCCCGGAAACCAAAGACGACGCGCCTGAGGAAAGCACGGTCAGTAGCGAACCCGTGTTAGCCAGGTGACGGGTCGTCGGACTCCGGTGTGTCGTGAGCATGGACAGCGGACCATTGTTCGCCAAGGTCAAGGTCACGAACCCAGCGGGAAACGTAGTCCCGGTCAAATTCGGGGCCGGCGGTCTTGAGGAGGGCCCGAACATCTCTAAGCTGAAGCTCGGACTCTCCCTTCTTCGCCCACTCGAGCTTGGCGACTACGAGGTCCTCACGCGTCACCATGTACAGGTCGAGTCCCAAAGCAGACCTACGGACTCGACGGGAAAACTCCGAACGGCTGAAAGGGCGACCCTTTCGGATGATGAAGTCGACCTTCCAACCCGTCTCAGGGTCAATCGCATTGAATTGTGCCTCATGGGAGGCAGCCTCTCGTGCAGCTGAGGCCGAGACATAGAATCCGGCGGTCGAAAGTAACCCGGCCAAATCCGAAGGATCGATCAACTCCAAGTCGACCACCAAGTCGATGTCCTGCGTGGCCCGTGGCACCGCATAATATGCCGCTGCCAGGGAGCCCGTCAGCATGTAGGGCACCTCCGCCTCTTCGAGGATGGAGACTATCTGCTGAAGGAAGTCGGCGAGAGTCACGATTGAGTCTCTAGGGACAGGCCGTGGACTTCAGCGACAAAGGAACGGATCAACTCAGCCTCCGGCGCATCGGGCTTCACAGACCGGAGCCCAGCCATCCTCAATTCCCGGACGGCTTCGCTAAGATCGAAGGCCAGTCGCAAGCGGCCTTCCGGTCCAAGCTTCTCGTGCGCTTGTTCCTGGATATATCGTGCCGAGGCTGAAGTATCCCGCGGTTCGAATTTCATCCCTGGAATTTAGGAGATTCCTCATCTCCTGCATAACGGTTTCCGTTTCTGCTGCGGATCAGGATGCCCTTCCCTGCCCGGAAACTCAAGGGAGATGCCCCCGGAGCTGGCACGGTCAGTAGCAAACCTGTGTTAAACTGCGGCCTTTGGCCTCGCACTCACTGAAACAAGCCTGGCCACGGTCTCTGGACTCGCACCCAGGTGAAGGAGCGTGCGGACCAGTAGATCCATGCTCACGGATGGATCGGCAGCCTCCATCTTGGCAACCCGGGATTGGCTGGAACCGATGGCCTCTGCCACTTCGGCTTGCGTGAGGCCCCTCTCGAGCCTCAGGGCGCGGAGCCCATCAGATAAGGCCAGCTTCATTTTGACCAGGGCAGCCTCGGCGTCCGTAAGATCCAGGAATTCCTCAGCGGTGCCGACTCGCCAATCCGAATCCTCTAGATTCTTCCACTTCTCGTCTTTCATCTTGGTCCCCAAAACTCAGCTCACCGCATGGAAGGCTCGGAGCCGCCGCCGACAAATCTCGATGACTGGACTCGGCGTCTTCCGGCTCTTTTTCTCAAACACGTGGAGGAGGACGATTGCCACCTCCGTTAAATGGTAGATGATCCGCCAACTTCTCCGATCATCAACGATTCGCAGCTCATTGCAGCCGGCTCCGATGCTGGGCATTGTCCGTGAATGAGGCATCCCCAGGTCCTCACCCCTCTGGAGTCGCCCGAGAATTGGCCCAGCCGTGATCCGCGCTGACGAAGAAAACGGAGGCGTCTTGATCTCTCCGTGAAGCCAGACCAGAGGTTTGTCGTACCCAGAATCCAGGATATATCAGATCCGACATGCTGACAAGGGTGGCGGTGTGGCGTACGAAGATTCGAAACTGCCTGATGGGAGGGGCGGGAGAAGGGTTGGGTGGGCCGCAGATTAACGGTTTGCGATTCTGCTGCCGGGCAGGATGCCAGCCGACGCCCGGAAACTCAAGGAAGACGCCCTCGAAGCAGGCACGGTCAGTAGCAAACCCGTGTTATGGAGCCCTCAATCCTCGAACATCTCCCTTAGAATCGAGAGTACCTTCTGGAGCGTAGAACCATGGACTTTGCCGAGCCGGCGAACCATGCGATGCCGATCGACGGTCCGAAGTTGGTCCAATACGACGAAGCCATCCTTGCGCTGAAATCTGCAGGGGATGCGGAAGGGATACGGATGTCCCCCCGTTGTCATCGGGGCAACGATGAAGGTTGAGAGGTGCGCGTTGAGTTCATCCGGCGACACAATGAGACAGGGGCGGGTCTTCTTAATCTCCCGCCCCTTCGTCGGATCTAGCGAAACCAGATACACATCCCCGCGCCGAGGCTCGCTCATTCCCATACCCATTCGGTCTCATCGAACTCAGTCTCGATGGGTTCGTCGAGGAGACCATCTTCCCCTCGACCATGGAGAACACTCGCAGCCTCAGCCCAATTCGTTCTTGGTTTGTCGGCCGACTCAATGACGATGCCGTCATCGATGACGCGGAGAATGACCTGGTCCGCGAGCCCTGCCTGCTCAAGGAGTGGCTTGGGGATCCGAACCCCCCGAGAGTTTCCGATTCGAATGATTTTGGTCTTCATCGCAGCCTCCGTCATGGCATTACAATGTAATTACGTTATCTGGACACTGCAAGACAGCGGATGAAACAACCAGCCCCATAACGGTTTGGGTTTCTGCTGCCGTGCAGGATGCCAGCCGGCGCCCGGAAACTCAAAGACAACGCCCCCGGAGACAGCACGGACAGTAGCTAACCCATGTTATGGCGTGCCGCCCCGGACAAGGGTGAGAAAAGCTCGCGGAGAGAGGATACGAATCGGGGACTCCTTCGCCGCAACGAGGAGATCCTGGTCTCCGCTGACGAGAATCTCGACGCCAGCAGCGAGGGCACCGGCTAACACTCGCTCATCATCTGGATCTCGCAGCGAGATCGGGCATGGGACATTTGCGTCGGGCACCATCAAGCACCGCTCAAATACGCCCTCAACCGCAGCAAGGGCTGACTGGCTGGCCTTGAGCTTCGTGGCCAGGACCCGGCGAACCTCCTCGGCTACAACCTCAGGGATGACGAGATCGTGCTCTGATAGGACGAGTCTCAGGGGATCCGCACACAGGCCTCGAGCGATGAAGGCGGCCACGAGAACATTGGAATCCAGGCAGACTTTCGTCACGAAACAAACCTGAACACATCCTCGTCGGTGAAGATTCCCTGCGCCTCAGCAAATGGAATGAGCTCCCGCCGGGCCTCCTCGAACAGCTCGAGCGTGAGTTGCCGGCGCAGCGCTTCGCGCACGACCTCGCTCCGGGACCGGCCGGTCTCTTGGCAGACTCGATCGAGCAGCTCTTCAAGGCCCGGATCCAAGCGGATAGTAATGGCTGAAGTCTTCATGTCTTACAATGTATTACACAGGGAAATGCCTGGCAAGACCGAGATTCTGGCACAACTTGGGCACGCAATAACGGTTTGGGTTTCTGCTGCCGTGCAGGATGCCGACCGCCGCCCGGAAACTCAAGGAAGACGCCCCCGGAGACAGGACGGACAGTAGCGAACCCGTGTTATCCAGCCCGTTGGAGGACCTCGGA
>CAZZEL010000011.1:54117-61524 GCA_964652625.1 uncultured Gemmatimonadaceae bacterium | reverse complement strand
GCGGCCAGGGGCTCTACCGTCTCACGGTGCCGGCCGATGCCGGCCTCGGTGAGGATCAGGTATGGGCCATGCTCAATTGACAAAGGTGTTGACTTGGGAAGAAGGTGTTCCCAGTATGGGAAGGCGAATTCCCGATACGGAAACTCCATTGGGGGAGTCGAGGTGCGGATCATTTCGCGTAAGGCCCTGCGGGAGTTCACCAAGAAGCACCCAGACGCAGAAGGCCCCCTGGATGCATGGTACCGAATCGTCAGGGGACGAGACTACGAGTCCCCACACGAACTCAGGGACGACTTTCCCTCGGCGAGTTTCTTAGGAGCCCGTCGGACGGTCTTCAACATGGGCGGAAACAAGTACCGGCTGGTGGTCGACATGCGATACGATCTCGGACGCGTGTACGTGCGATCAGTACTGAGGCATGAGGATTATGACCGGAAGTCGATTGAGGGTACGCTGTAAGCGTGGGAGGAACTATCATGGCCACTGTTCTCTTGGATTTCTCGAAGCCGCACGTGTTGAGAAACGAAGCGGAATACGAGGCGGCGATCGCCGAGATAGAACAGCTCCTGGATGAAGATGTCAGGAAAGGCAGCGAGGGTTACGACCGCCTGGAGTTCCTCTCGGTGCTCGTTGAGCACTACGAGGATGAGCGGTATCCGATGGGTAGAGTGACCCCTCAGCAGGCTGTGACATTCATGCTTGAGCAAAAGGGCATGAGCCGGTCAGACCTGGAGGAGGTAATGGGTGGGAAGAGCCGAGTGTCGGAGTTCCTGAATGGGAAGCGCGAGCTTTCCAAGGCTCAAGTGGAAGGACTCCGGCTACTTCTAGGAATTCCTGCGGACCTTCTGCTCGGTCTCGAGGTTTGATTCACATCTGCCGAGAACGTCGTTCGCCAGATCCTCGACCCAACGGCCCGGTTGAACGAGGAGGCGGTGCATTGCCTGGATGCATATCTGGGCGACGCGGAGGTTCATTACTCGATCATCGAAGCAGTTGCCAATGGTGAGGTGCGGTGGCGGAAGATCTCCAACCGAATCGGGAGAAAGTCCGCCGCTTTGAGCCGACCGTTGGATTGGCTCAAGGAAATGGAAATCATCGAGCAGATTGCACCCATTTCCGAATACCCGAACCCAAGGCCGAAATCGATGGTCTACCGACTGTGTGACCCCTACCTGCATTTCTGGCATCGATTCGTGGCCGATGTCCGGGCGCAGGGGATCCCCATCATCTTTGAACCCGAAGAGGTCTGGGAAGCATTCATCGAGCCCGGGTTGAACGAATACATCGGACGATATGTTTTTGAGGAGGTGTGTCGGGAGTTCGTTCGGTCCTCAGGGCACGAACGGTTGCCGTTCCGGCCAATGAGAGTTGGGTCTTGGTGGATAGCCGATGCACAAGACGAAATCGATATCGTGGCCCTCGGCTTGAAGGGCGATGTCTTTCTGGGCGAATGCAAATGGGGCTCGGTAGGACGAGACGATGTCGACAAGCTCATGGCTCGAGTGGATAGGATCGTGCCCCAACTCCCCGGCGTACGCTCAGTCCAACTCGGGCTATTCTCGGGTGGTGCCATCGACACGGCCGTTCAATCTCGCATAGACTCCGGGGAGATTCTCCTCTTCACGCAATCGGACTTGTTCCCCACATAATCCAGGCTGCGACAGCTGGAGCGGGTGGGGTGGACGTTCCCGGCCTGCTCAACCGTAAAGCTCTACCTTGAACCACCCGCTTGAGCCAGCGAGGAGCCCCTCTTCTTCGGCTCTTCCTCCGCCCCTGCGTTCGTGGAAAGGGTTGAGGCTCGTTGCGATGTGGAGTTGACGAAACCGCCCCGGAAACGGGATGGGCGTTTCAGCTGAAACGCCCGGCGAGCTGGGTTTCCTCGTCAGAGGCTTCCAAGGGCAGACAATCCGGGCAAGAGAAGAGGGGGGAGCGGCCGCGGCCACTCCCCCCAGTTCTGCCTTCCGGGATGTCCTTCGCCGGAGACCGTCGGGGACGGTTACTCCGGGAAGATCACTCGGTCGATGATGTGGATGACGCCGTTCTTGGCATCGATGTCCGTGGCGGTGATGATGGCGTCGTCGATGCGGGGCTGGCCCTCTCCGTCCAGGGAGATGGGAGCCTCGGCGCCGTTCACCGTGGTGAGAGAGGTGCTGCCAAGGACATCGGCAGCCAGGAGCTCGCCCGGAACCACGTGATAGGTGAGGACCGCGGCCAAAGCCTCGGGGTCGGCCAGGAGAGCCGAGAGGTCCTCGTCGGGGATGGCCTCGAAGGCCTCGTCCGTGGGGGCGAAGACCGTGAAGGGGCCCTCACCCTTCAGGACCTCGGTGAGGCCAGCGGCCTCCACGGCAGCCAGAAGCGTGTTGAAGATCCCTGCGCCCTGGGCGACCTGGATGATGTCCTCGATGGACTCAGGGAGGATGACCTGGTCGATGACGTGGACGATCCCGTTCTTCGCTTCGATGTCCGTGGTGATGACGTTGGCGTCGTCCACGGTCACGGCGCCACCCTCGGCGCTGATGGCGACGTCCTTCCCGTTGAGGGTGGGGGCCGAGTCCAGGTTGACCACGTCGCTGGCCTCGAAGAGACCGGGAACCACGTGGTAGGTGAGGACCGCGGTGAGGAGCTCGGTGTCCGCCAGCAGGTCGTTCAGCACCTCACTGTCGATGGCGGCGAAAGCGTCATCGGTGGGAGCGAAGACCGTGAAGGGGCCCTCGCCCTTCAGGGCGCTGGTCAGGTCGGCGGCCTCCAGGGCGGCCAGAAGCGTGTTGAAGATCTCGGCGCCCCGGGCCACCTGCACGATGTCCTCGATGGACTCCGGCAGGATGACCTTGTCGATGACGTGGACGATCCCGTTCTTCGCTTCGATGTCCGTGGTGATGACGTTGGCGTCGTCCACGGTCACGGCGCCACCCTCGGCGCTGATGGCGACGTCCTTCCCGTTGAGGGTGGGGGCCGAGTCCAGGTTGACCACGTCGCTGGCCTCGAAGAGACCGGGAACCACGTGGTAGGTGAGGACCGCGGTGAGGAGCTCGGTGTCCGCCAGCAGGTCGTTCAGCACCTCACTGTCGATGGCGGCGAAAGCGTCATCGGTGGGAGCGAAGACCGTGAAGGGGCCCTCACCCTTCAGGGCGCTGGTCAGGTCGGCGGCCTCCAGGGCGGCCAGCAGCGTGCTGAAGATCTCTGCACCCCGGGCCACCTGGACGATGTCGGCGATGGGCTCAGGCAGAATGACCTTGTCGATGACGTGCACGATGCCGTTCGTGGCCTCGATGTCCGTGGCGATGACGTTGGCGTCGTCCACCATCACGGAACTGCCGTCCACGGAGATGGGCAGGTGGGCGCCGTTCAGCGTCGGGGCCTCATTCAGGGTGACGACATTCTCCGCCGGGAAGAGCCCGGGGAGGACGTGGTACGTGAGGACGGCGGCCAGCAGCTCGGTGTCGGCCAGCAGGTCGTCCAGGACCTCCGGATCGATGGCGGCGAAAGCGTCATCCGTGGGGGCGAAGACCGTGAAGGGGCCCTCACCCTTCAGGGCGCCGGTGAGGTCGGCGGCCTCCAGGGCGGCCAGGAGGGTGTTGAAGGTGGCGGAGCCCCGGGCCACCTGCACGATGTCGGCAATGGGCTCGGGGAGAATCACCCGGTCGATGACGTGGATGATCCCGTTGGAAGCCTCGATGTCCGTGGCGGTGACCGTGGCGCCGTCCACGAAGACGGTTCCGCCGTCCACGCTGATGTCCACGGCCTTACCGTTCAGGGTAGGCGCCGTGTCCAGCCCAACGACGTCGCTGGCGGCGAAGCGCCCGGGGACCACGTGATAGGTCAGGACGGCGGCCAGCAGCTCCGTGTCCGACAGGAGGTCGTTCAGAACCTCGGAATCGATGGCGGCAAATGCGTCATCGGTGGGGGCGAACACCGTGAAGGGACCCTCGCCCTCCAGGGCGCCGGTGAGAGCCGCCGCGTCCAGGGCGGACAGGAGCGTGTTGAAGGAGCCGGCATCCTGGGCGACCTGCACCACATTCCGGTCCTCCTCGATGGCGGTGGGCCCACCATCATCGTCGTCACAGGCAGTGGCGGCGAAGGCCAGGGGAAGAGTCAGCAGAAGCGCGCTCTTCCTGAGGAATTTGTTCATGAGTCTGATCTCCATTTCAGTGTTGGTACGTCGTGTCGTTCCAGAGTGTTGTTCAGGGTCTTTGCTTGTCGTTCGTCAGTTGGGGAGCAGGAGAACCTGAACGGTCCTGGCCTGTCCCGGTTTGCCTTCGGCGGAAGTCCAGAGAAGCCGAGAGGCGGGGAGTGAGCCCTCCCCGGGAAGGGGGAGAGCCCCGTCCATTCGCACCGCGACAGTGAGGGAGAGAATGGGTCCGCTGGTTCCGTGACCGGTCTTCTTCTGGTTGGCCTTCCGATCCATGGTTCTTCTCCTCTCGAGAGTGCGCAGTCTTACGGACGTTCCCGCTCAGCCTCGTGCTGCTCGGTTTCCTGTTTCCGTCGGGTCATGCGGGAAACGCTCCCTGCACCCGAGGACCTACATCCCGGGCAGGATCACCTTGTCGATGACGTGAATGAGACCGTTGGAGGCCTCGATGTCCGTGGCGATGACCGTGGCCCCATCCACCATGACCTTTCCGTCCATGGTGCTGATGTCGACGCTCTCACCGTTCACCGTCTCCGCGGAGGAGAGGTTCACCACGTCCTGGGCATAGACCTTACCGGGAACCACGTGATAGGTGAGGACGGCCGTCAGGGCCTCTTTGTCGGCCAGGAGGGCCTCCAGGTCGGCCTGGGGAATCTGGGCGAAAGCTTCGTCGGTGGGGGCGAAGACCGTGAAGGGGCCTTCCCCGGAGAGGGTCTCCACCAGACCGGCGGCCTGGACGGCGGTGACCAGGGTGCTGAAGGAGCCGGCGTCCACGGCGACTTCCACGATGTTCATGGACGGGTCGTCGGCCCGCTCGGCAGCGGGGCCGCCTACGAGGAGGCTCGCGGCGACGGCAACCTGGGTGAGAATGTTCATGACCATTTCTGTGTCTCCTTGTCCTTTCGGAGGAGTGAGGGGATCGGAGGCTCATTCCTCGTCGATCCGGGAGCCTCGCCCACTGTGGGTCGAAGCGCTGTTGAACTTCTGTCGAACATTCTATCACCCCGTGTCCAGGTTTGTCAAGGGGAAAGTTCGACAAAAGATTGACAAGCCTTCCATGGGGTGTAGATTGAAAGCATGAACAAGCGTGAGACAGAGGTATCCAGGCACCCCATTCGGGTGGTTTCCAAGAGGACCGGGCTGACGCCGGCGGTCCTTCGGGCGTGGGAGAAACGGTACGGGGTGGTGAGTCCGTCCCGGACGGAGGGTGGGCAGCGCCTCTACTCCGACGAGGACGTGGAGCGTCTCACCCTTCTCAGACGAACGGTGGACGAGGGAAGGAAGATCAGTCAGGTAGCGAGCTTGTCCGTGGAGGAGTTGAGGGGGCTGGTCAGGGAGGATGAAGCGGAGCGGAGGGTGGCCCCCAGTCTGGATGCGCTGGGCAAGTCCTCGGCGTCCGTCCTGGTGGAGAAGGCCATGGTCGCTGTGGAGGAGATGGACCAGCGGCACCTGGAACGGCTCCTGAACCGGGGCGCCATGGCTCATCCGGTCCCGGTGGTTCTGGACCAGGTGGTGAGTCCGCTGCTGGGCGCCATCGGGGACCGGTGGGAGGAGGGAAGCCTTACGCCGGCCCAGGAGCACCTGGCGGCTGGCGTGGTCCGGCGGTTCCTGGAGTGGCTTCTGGAGACCATCGCCGTGACCCGGGAAGCCCCGGTGGTGGTCACCGCCATCCCTGCCGGGGAGCGACACGAGTTCGGAGCCCTCCTCTCCGCCGTCTCGGCGGCGGCCGAGGGGTGGCAGGCTGTCTTCCTGGGAACGGATCTGCCGGCGGAGGAGATCGCGTCCGCTTCCATCCGTCTGGAGGCGGAAGTCGTGGCCCTCTCGGCGGTGAGTATTCCCACGGAGGAGGAGTTGTATCAGGAGGTGGCGGATCTCCGGGCCCGCCTACCGGCTGACATGGAGCTGATCGTGGGAGGACCCATGGCCCTGGGAAGCCGGAGAATCCGGGAGTTGGAGGGGACGACGGTTCTGGATTCCCTGGAGAGCTTCAGGGAGAGGCTGAGGGAGCTGGGCGCCCGGGGGTGAGTGGGGGAGGGAAGGGTGGGGAGGGTTTCACGTGAAACACCTGAAGGGCTCAGGGACTCCTCGAGAGAGTCCTCACCTCCGGTGTTTCACGTGAAACACCTCCTGGAAAAAGGCGATCCCAGGGAAGCTCGGGTCTTCCTCAGAGCTCCACCGGCTCCAACTCCATGAGCACGTCCGCCGGCTCTGCCGTTCCATCCTGATTGAAGTCGAAGGCCGTTTCCCCATCCAGAATCAGGAGCTCTCCCTCGAACCACCACGTGGCCGTGGTGGAGGGCCCCGGGGGATTGATCTGCGTAATGGTCACCTGGTTCCCGGACACGGATATCTCTCCGACCTGTGCTTGCCCCGCCTGCCCGAAGGCCGACAGGGAGGCGGTGTAGTCACCCGATCCCAGGATGGAGATGGTGAACTCCGCCCCCATCTCCACCAGATCCACCTGCACGGACGGATTCGCCTGGTTGGTCATGAGGAGGGTGACGGCTCGCCAGGCCCCCACCAGGGGCTCCAACTCGTCCCCGGGCTCCGTGCCATTGTCCCCACAGGCGCCCACGGCCAGTGCCGAGACCAGAACCAGGAAGAAAGAGAGAAGCCGGTGCGGCAGGGAAGGAAAACGTTGAGAGGAGCAGGACATAACCTGGCGATCCTTTCCTTCAGGGCGGGGGAGATGGCCGTTCCTGAGGATTGTCAGGCGCCGGGGGAGGTGCGTCAAGAGCCGGCTTGCTTTACCCTCATTTCGGGCCTGGGTATATTGGCCCCTTCCCCAGGCGGGCCCTCCCGGAACCGCCCGGGGTCGAGAGACGTCCCGGGAAACCAGGGGGAGATCCCGGTCTCCCCTCCCTCATTCCGCTGAGCCCGTTTCCGTTCATGCCCCGTGTCATCGCCATCGCGAACCAGAAGGGCGGGGTGGGCAAGACCACCACGGCCATCAATCTGGGTGCCTCCCTGGCCGTAGCCGAGCGACCGACCCTCATCATCGATATCGACCCCCAGGCCAACGCCTCCAGCGGACTGGGGATCGACCGGGGCGCCGCTTCTCCGAACATCTACGATGTCCTGGTGGGGAACGAGAGCCTGCAGTCCGCCATCCTGGAGGATGTCCATTTTCCCTTCCTCCACCTGGTGCCGTCCACCCGGGATCTGGTGGGGGCGGAGATCGAGATGGTGAGCATGGTGGCCCGGGAACGGGTCCTTCGCCAGGCCCTGGAGCCCCTGCGGGAGGCCTACGACTACGTCCTGGTGGACTGCCCACCCTC
>CAZZEL010000011.1:0-54107 GCA_964652625.1 uncultured Gemmatimonadaceae bacterium | reverse complement strand
ACTTCTGACCCTGAACACCCTCACCGCCGCCGATTCGGTCCTCATCCCCATCCAGTGCGAATTCTATGCCCTGGAAGGACTTAGCCAACTCCTGAATACCATCCGTCTGGTCCAGAAGGCCCTGAACCAGGACCTGGAGATCGAAGGAGTCCTCCTCACCATGTACGACCGGCGCCTGAACCTCTCCCGGCAGGTGGCGGAGGACGCACGGGAGTACTTCGGGTCCAAGGTCTTCCGTACGGCCATTCCCAGGAACGTTCGCCTGGCCGAGGCCCCCAGCTTCGGGGAGCCCATCGTCCAGTACGACATCCTGTCCGCCGGGGCCCAGAGCTACCTGGCTCTGGCCCAGGAGCTCCTGGACCGGACCGAACCTCCCCAATCCCCCGAAGACCACGGCGAGGACGAGCCATGAGCCGCCCGCGGAAGGAACGGCTGGGCAAGGGCTTGGGGGCCCTTCTGGGCGACTACCTGGAGGAAAAGGACACGGGGGAGAGGAAGGGAGAGGTCCGGACCCTTCCCGTGGAGCGGATTCGCCCCAACCCCTTCCAGCCTCGGCGGGATTTCCCGGAAGAGGAAATGGAGGAGCTGGCTCGCTCCATTCGGGAAAACGGCCTTCTTCAGCCCCTCACCGTCCGTCCGGCTCCCGGGAAGGAGGAGGCCTGGGAGTTGGTGGCCGGGGAGCGACGGCTCCGGGCCGTTCTTCGCCTGGACTGGTCCCAGGTACCAGCTCTGGTTCGGGAGGTGGATGACCAGACCCTTCTGGTCCTGGCCATGGTGGAAAACCTCCAGCGGGAGGCTCTGGGGCCCCTGGAGGAGGCCGAAGGCTTTCGTGTCCTTTCCGAGACCTTCCATCTGACCCAGGGCGAGATCGCCCGGGCCGTGGGCAAGGACCGCTCCACGGTGGCCAACACCCTCCGTCTCCTGCAGCTCCCTCCGTCCGTGCGGAAGCTCCTGGAGTCCGGCGACCTCACCTCGGGCCATGCCCGAGCCCTTCTTCCGGTGGAGGATCCGGTGCGGGCCGCTGCACTGGCCCGGAAGGCGGTACAGGGGGGGTGGTCCGTGCGGAAGATGGAAGAAGCAGTGCGGGGCGCCAGAGCCCGTGGGGAAACCCCTTCGTCGTCTCCCGGTCCGCCTCCCGAGGGAAAGGACCCGGTGGTCTCCACCCTGGAGGAAGAGCTTCGGGGAACTCTGGGCACCAAAGTCCTGGTCCGGGAGGGGAAGGAAGGCCGAGGCACCATTGTCATCCCCTTTCGGGACGGCGAGGATTTCGAGCGGGTCTTCGCCCTGCTGACGGGGAAAGAGGTCTCGGAGGTCGTGAGCTAGCGTGGAGAGAAGAGGTTGACGAAGCAGCGCCGGGGCGGCATCACCGTCCAACTCCTTCCCCGGGATGGGGGTACGAGCAGGAGCCTGGAACTGAGCCCCCTCCACCTCCGTCTTCTGCTGGGAGGACTCGCCGTCACGATTCTGGTGGCCCTTCTCATGGTGGGAAGCTGGTGGTTCCTGGCCAGGGAAGCCGCCCAGGGATGGCGACTCCAGACCCTGGTGGACTCCCTGGAGGAGGAACGGACCCAGGTTCTGGCTCTGGCCCGGCGCATGGAGCAGATCGAAGAGGAGTACGAGCATCTTCGGTCTTTGTTCGGTTCCGGTGGTGATCCTCTGGCCCCGGACCTCTGGCTCCCCCCCTCTGGCTTGCCCGGGGCCCGGGGACAGGTGCCGGAAACCTCGCCGGACCGGGGCATTCCCGGGAGTTGGCCCCTGACGGAGCCCGGATTCGTGACTCAGCCCCTGGGGGAAGGGGAGGTAGGGGATCACCCGGGCCTGGACATCGCCATTCCCACGGACTCCTATGTCCGGGCAGCGGGTCCCGGCCGGGTAGTCCGAACGGGAGACGATCCCATCTACGGGCTCTTCGTCGTCCTGGAGCACGAGGAGGGGTTCCAGACGGTGTATGCCCATGCCTCCCTGATCCTGGTGGAGCGGGGGAGGACGGTACGCACGAACGAAGTGATCGCCCTGACGGGATCCACGGGCCGTTCCACGGCTCCTCATCTCCACTTCGAGGTTCTTCGGGACGGTGACCCGGTGGATCCCCTTACCATGGTGCAGCCTCCGGGATGACGGGTCGCCGCCGGCCCGGCCCCCCGGAGAGAACGGTTCCCGGCGACGGGAGGGAGTAGCGGAGAGTGATGGCACGAAAGCAGGAGACGGAGACCAGCGCCCCGGACAAGGTGATCTCCATCATCGGACCCGGGATGCGCGTCGTAGGCGACTGCGACACCGAGGGAACCGTGCGGATCGAAGGGAGCGTGGAGGGGAACATCCGGGCCGGCAAGGCCGTGGTGGTGGGGAAAGGGGGAACGGTCAACGGAGACATCTTCACCCAGGACGCGGTGATCTCCGGTACGGTGACCGGGTCCCTCCGGGCCGAGTCCCGCCTGGAGGTTCAGGCCACGAGCCGGATCGAAGGAGAGGTCCAAGCCGCCCGGATGCAGCTTGACGAGGGGGCCGTGCTGAACGGGAGCGTGACCCTGGGGGAGGGGGGGAGCTCGGCCGATCCCGGCCAGGACCTCTCGGTGCCCCCCTCTCCGGAGAAGGCCGGCAAGCCGTCTCCTTCTTGACCCGGGGGGGTAACAGAAAGCATGGGTTTTCCACAGGTGTTGACAACCGTGTCGCCTCCACGGGTTCGGAAGAAGCCCGCAATGATGGGCTTTTCCCGGCCCCTGGGCCCCAGGTGTGTCTGCGGGGGGCTTGCTCCAGAAGGTTTTCCACACTCCCCTCCATCCCTTGCTCGTGCGGCCCTTCCGGGCTTTTCCACAGCCAGTGGCCCACGTCCACATTCCGGCCAGGAGCCATTCCCTTGGCGTATGTAGAATCCCTGCTCCACTTTCTTGAAGAGGTCCTGGAGCTTTCTGACTTCCCGGACTATTCCAACGCCCTGAACGGTTTGCAGGTCGGGGGGCCGGAGGAGATTCGGACCGTCGCCGCGGCCGTGGACGCCAGCGAAGAGACGATCCTGGAAACGGTAGACCGGGGGGCCCAGCTCCTCCTGGTGCACCACGGTCTGTTCTGGGATGGCCTGGGACCCCTCACCGGTCCCCGGCTCAGGAAGGTGAAGGCTCTGATCCAGGGCAGGCTGGCCCTCTTCAGCGCCCACCTGCCCCTGGATGCCCACCCGGAAGTGGGGAACTGCGCCCTTCTGACCCGGGCCCTTGGGCTGGAGCCCCAGGGCCGTTTCGGGAGCTTCCAGGGCGTGGAGATCGGTTGGTGGGCCCATGCGGGTCTGGGCCGGCAAGAGTTGGAGGAGCGGCTCCGGGAAGCCGTGGAGGGGTCGGTTCGCCTGATCCCGGGCGGTGGGGAGACGGTGGAGCGGGTGGGGGTCCTTACAGGAGGGGGAGCCTCTACCCTCCGGGAGGCGGAAGGGGCAGGGCTGGACGCCGTGATCACCGGGGAGGCGGCTCACCAGCACTATCACGAGGCCCTGGAGCGGAGGGTCAACCTCTATCTGGGAGGGCACTACGCCACGGAGACCTTCGGTGTGAAGGCCCTGGCCCGGAGATTGGCGGAGGAGTTCGAGCTGGAATGGGAGTTCATCCATGTGCCCACGGGGTTCTGAGGCGCCCCCGGACCGATCCGCCCCCGTTTCCGGGAGCCGTTCCCTACCCGGTCCATGATGTCGTTCCGCGTTGTACCATGCTGTTCGATGCTGTCCGATACTCCTCGACGCTGTCCCACGTTGTCCCATGTTGTTCGATGTTGTGCGATGTTCAAGGAGCCCGGCATGATCCATAGATCCTTCATCCCTCTCCTTCTGGCCCTGGTCCTGGGGGGCGGCCTTGGGGGCCAGGCCGTGCCCTCTCCGGAAGACCATTTCGGCTTTCCCATGGGGGAGGACCGGACGCTGGCCACCTGGTCCCAGCTCACGGCGTACTTCCAGGAGGTGGCCCTGGCGAGCCCCCGAATCCGGGTGGACACCCTGGGGGCCTCCACCATGGGGCACCCCTTCGTCATGCTCACCATCACCAGCCCGGAGAACCACGCGAACCTGGCGGAGCTGCGGGCCATCCAGCTCAAGCTGGCGGACCCCCGGCAGGTCCAGGGACCCGAGGAGCTGGCCAGACTCCTGGAGAGAGGAAAGACCGTGGTGCTGGTCACCCACGGGATCCACGCCACGGAGGTGGGGGGACCCCAGATGGCCGCTCGACTGGCCTATCGCCTGGCCACCAGCCGGAACCCGGAAATCCTGGACATCCTGGACGACGTCATTCTCCTGGACATCCCGTCCCTGAATCCCGATGGGGCCCAGTGGATCCCGGACTGGTACAACCAGTGGGTGGACACGGAGTACGAGGCCTCTCCCCTTCCCTGGCTCTACCACTTCTACACGGGCCACGACAACAACCGGGACTGGTACGCCTTCACCCAGGTGGAGACCCAGCTGACGGTGAGGAAGGCCCACAACGTCTGGCATCCCCAGATCGTCCACGACATCCACCAGATGGGATCCACAGGGGCCCGGATCTTCTTCCCACCCTACGTGGATCCCTTCGAGCGGAACGTGGATCCGGGGATCATCTCCGCGGTGAACCATCTGGGCACCTACATGGCCGCGGAGCTCACGGCCCAGGGGAAACGGGGGGTGGTGGTAGGGGCCATCTACGACGGCTTCACCCCGGCCCGGGCGTACCAGCACTACCATGCCGGCGCCCGGATCCTCAGCGAGACCGCCTCGGCACGTCTGGCCACGCCCATCCACCTGGAGATGGAGGACCTCCGGGGGCGGAGGGGATTCGACCCGGCCTCCCGCTCGTGGAACTTCCCCTGGCCCTGGGAGGGGGGGAGCTGGGGGCTCCCGGACATCGTGGACTACATGGAATCCGGGGTCCTGGCCCTCCTGAAAAACGCCTCCAGGAACCGGAGCTTCTGGCTGGAGAACTTCTACCGGATCAACCAGCGGGCCGTGGAGGGTTGGGACCACTGGCCCGAGGCCTGGGTCATCCCTCCGGACCAGGAGAACCCCTCGGGCCTGGCCTACGTTCTCAGGATCCTCACCACCGGGGACGTGGAGGTCCACCGGGCCCGGGAGCCTTTCCGGGCCCAGGGACGGACCTTTCCCGCCGGTACCTTCGTGATTCCCATGCACCAGCCCTACGCCCCCTTCGCCCAGACCATGCTGGAGATCCAGGCCTACCCGGACCTCCGCCAGTATCCCGGAGGCCCTCCCCAGCGACCCTACGACGTGACGGCCCACACCCTGGGTCTCCTCATGGACGTGGAGACGGTGCCCCTGTCCGAACCGGTCCGGGCGCCCCTCACCGAACCCATGGGGATTCCAGACTGGCAGTTCACTCTCCCGGCGGAGCTCCAGGGCCCGGACGCCCCACGGGTGGGGCTGTACAAGTCCTGGCAGGAGCCCATGACCGAGGGATGGACCCGGTGGGTCCTGGACCAGCACGGCCTGGCCTACGACACCATCCACGATGCCCGGATGCGTGCCGGAGACCTGGGGAGCGAGTACGACGTGATCCTCTTCCAGAGCCAGGATCCCTCCTCCATCCGGGACGGGTGGGAGGAAGGGGAGGTTCCCCCGGACTACGTGGGGGGATTGGGCCCGGAAGGGACCCGTTCCCT
Organism: uncultured Gemmatimonadaceae bacterium; assembly: GCA_964652625.1. Taxonomy (GTDB): domain Bacteria; phylum Gemmatimonadota; class Gemmatimonadetes; order Longimicrobiales; family Gaopeijiaceae; genus CAZZEL01. Next base: position 48,479 of record CAZZEL010000011.1, on the reverse strand, counting down.
GGAGCGGTTCGTCCGGAACGGGGGCCGGGTGGTGGCGGTGGAGGAGGCCGGAGATTTCTTCATCCAACTCTTCGATCTGGGGATCTTCAACTCCGTGGAGAGGCTTCCTGCCGAGGAGTTCTACGTTCCGGGCTCCATTGTCAGGGTGACGCTGGAGTCGGACCATTACGTGACCCGGGGTCAGGGTGACTCCACCCCGGCCTGGTACTGGCGGAGCAGCCGGGCCTTCCAGGTCACGGATCCCCAGGTCCGGATCGTGGCCCGCTACGGGGACGGCAATCCCCTGCTGTCGGGCTGGATGCTGGGGCCCGAATACCTGGCGGGCCAGCCGGCCATCCTGGAAGTGGACGTGGGGGAGGGTTCGCTGGTCCTCTTCGGCTTCCAGCCCGACTACAGGGCCCAGACCGTAGCTACCTGGCCCCTCCTCTTCAATGCCCTGGCCGGGGAGACAAGCGAGGAGGTCCGGCCATGAAGTGTCCATCCTGCGGTGCGGAAGCCTCGGGCAAGTTCTGCTCGTCCTGTGGAAGCCCCCTGGAGGTGGGCCAGTGCCCCTCCTGTGGGGCCACGGTGCCCGCCGGAGCCAAGTTCTGTACGAGCTGCGGTGAAACCCTTCAGGAAGGGCGGGGGAAGCCCGGCGCCGGCGTGGGGAAAGCCGGGGCGCCTGGAGGGCCGGAGGGAGGGAAAGCCGGCACCCGGAAGGGTGGGACGCCGGGCCCGGCCCAGGCCCGGATCCCCGGGGGCGCCGGGGTCTCCGGGGGACCGGAGGGAGCCCGGGGCTCCGGCAATACCCTGGCCTGGTGGGTCGCCGGGGCCCTCCTGGTGGTGGCCATCGTGGCCCTGGGGCTTCCCATTCTTACCCGGGAGAGCCCCGGGCCCGGACCCGGGCAGGGAGGGATGCCCCCGGGGATGGGAGGCCAGGGGAGCGCCCCGGCGGTGGACCTGAGCAACATGACGCCGGAGGAGATGGCCACCGGCCTCTTCAACCGGGTCATGACCTCCGCCAGCCAGGGGGACAGCCTGGGGGTGGCCACCCACCTGCCCATGGCCCTGAGCGTGCACGAGGAGCTGAATCCCACGGACCCGGACGGTCTCTACCACTTCGCCCTTCTCCACCAGGTGGCCGGCAATCACGAAGCGGCCCTGGCAAAGGCCCGGCAGGGGCTGGACCAGGTCCCGGACCACCTCCTGCACCTGGCCGTGGCCGCCGAGTCCCAGGCGGCCCTGGGAGACACGGCGGCGGCCCGGGAGCACTACCGGCACCTCCTGGACGTGTACGAGGCGGAAGTGGAACGAGACCGGCCGGGATACGATCATCATCCCCGGATGCTCCCTGTCTACCGGGATGAAGCCCGGGCCTTCCTGGGACAGGGGTGACGGCCCCGGCGTGGAGGCAGAGCCCGGAGGGTCCGACGAAACGGGGAGGGGGAACGTGAAGGTCTTCCTCACAGGGGGCACGGGCCTCCTGGGGTCCCACGTGGCCCAGCGTTTGAGATCTGAGGGGACCCAGGTCGTGGCCCTCCACCGTTCCTCCTCCGACACCCGGTTCCTGGCCTCCCTGGGGTGCGAGTTGAGGGAGGGGGACCTCCTGGATCCCCCGGAGAGGACGGCACGGGCCATGGCCGGATGTGAGGCCGTGGTCCATGCCGCCGCCTACATCTACGGCGGCCCCTCCCTGGAGGTGGTTCGGGAGGTGAACGTCCACGGCACCCGCAACATCGTCCGGGGGGCCCGAAGGGCCGGGCTACGTCGGATGGTGTACCTGTCCTCCGTGGCCGTCTACGGAGATCCCCCGGGGCCCATGGACGAGACCACGCCCCTGGACGCCCCCCTTCGGCCACGGGACTACTACGGGCGGACGAAACGAGAGGCGGAGGAGGTGGTCCGGGAGGCACACGGCAGGGAAGGCCTCTCCGTGACCATTCTCCGCCCTCCGGCCCTCTACGGGGAGCGGGACCGGCTCTTCGTCCCACAGCTCCGTTCCCTCCTCCGGTGGCCCCTGGTCTTCGTCCTGGGCACGGGAAGGACCCTCCTGGCCGCGGTCTACGCCGGCAACGCAGCCCAGGCCGTGGAGGCGGCCCTGGCCGGCCGGGGAGCGGGAGAGGCCTTCAACATCACCCGGGACGTGGACCTGACCCAGCGGGACCTCCTGGAAGCCCTTGCCCCGGATCGGGCCTTCGGCCCACGCTTCATCAGCATTCCCGGAGACCTGGCCCGCTGGGGAGCCCTGTGGGCCGACCGGCTGGGCCTCACCATACCCGGAGCGCGGGACCTCTCCCTGACCCGGGTGGTCCGCCTCTCCACCGAGGACAATCCCTACCCTTCGGTGAAGGCCCGTCGGGTCCTGGAGTGGAGGCCACCCTTCACCCTGGAAGAGGCCCTGGCCCGGACCCGGGCCTGGGCGTGGCGGGAGGAAACCTCCGGGTGAGACCCGAGAAAGGACGCACGGATGACGCCTGAGGATGGATCGACACGCAAGCCCCGGCCGCCGGGGAGGCCCCGGACCACGGAGGACGAGCGCTTCCTCCGGGCCGCCGTGGAGCACCTGGAGGAACGCCCCAGCGTGGCCGTTGGCCGGGAGTCGTGGCGGGTCTTCCGGATCATGGGGGAGTTCGTGGAGGGCTTCGACGAGCTCACCCGCCTGGGGCCGGCGGTGAGCATCTTCGGCTCGGCCCGGACCTCCCCGGAGGACCCCATGTACCGGGTCTGCGTTCGCACGGCCCGACTCCTGGGGGAAGCGGGCTTCTCCATCATCACCGGAGGCGGTCCCGGCATGATGGAGGCGGCGAACCGGGGCGCCCAGCAGGCCCGGGCCGTGTCCGTGGGCCTGAACATCGAGCTGCCCTTCGAGCAGTACGAGAACAACTTCTGCGACATGGCCATCGACTTCCGCTACTTCTTCGTCCGGAAGACCATGTTCGTGAAGTACGCCCAGGCCTTCGTCATCTTTCCCGGTGGCTACGGCACCCTGGACGAGCTCTTCGAGTCCCTGACCCTCATCCAGACGGAGAAGATCCGGAACTTTCCCCTGGTCCTGGTGGGCTCCGACTACTGGACCGGTCTCGTGGAGTGGCTGGAGAAGGTGGTCCTGGAGGAGGGCAAGATCTCCTCCGGGGACCTGGACCTGATCCACATCACCGACTCCCCGGAAAAGGTGGTGGACCACGTGGTGAGCCACTACACGGCCCAGGTCAAGGAGAAGGCGAAGGAGAACGACTTCTTCCTCCAGGAGCTGGAGGCTCCAGGCGGGAAGGGAGGGTCCGGGTGACGGGGCCGGGGGCGGCACCATGATCGACTCCCCCCTTCTCCTCACGGCCGTCATCGCCGCTACCACGGCCCTGGCCTTTCTCCTGGATCACAAGGTGCCCTGGCTTTCCAGGGTGGGTGCGTCCCTCCTGGCCCTGGCCCTGGGGGCCGTTCTCTCCAACGTCGGGCTGGTGCCTCCGTCCTCTCCCGTCTACTCCGTCATCGAGGGGCCTGTCACCTCCCTGGCCATCGCCTGGCTCCTCCTGGCCGTGAACCTCTCGGACCTGAAAATCGCCGGCCCCAGGATGATCGGGGCCTTCCTGCTGGCCGTGGCGGGCACGGCTCTGGGAGCCTTGATCGGGGCCCTTCTCTTCCATCCCACCTTCCTGGAGGAGACCTGGAAGCTGGCGGGGGTCTTCACCGGGACCTACTCCGGGGGGTCGGTGAACTTCGTCGCCGTGGGTCGGGGGGTGGAGCTGCCCACGTCCCTCTTCGCCGGGGCCACCGCCTCCGATGCTCTCACCACCGGGATCTGGCTGGCCTTGACCCTCATGCTGCCCATCTGGCTGCACCGGTTCTACCCCGCCTCCATTCCCGGGGAAGGGGAGGAGGAGGAAGAGGAGCACGCCCACCCCTTTTTCGAGCGGATTCCCCTGTCCACCCTGGACCTGGCCAATCTCCTGGCTGCCGGCTTCATCCTGGTGGTGGCATCGGAGTGGTTGGGAAGCCTCATCCCCTCCGTCCCGGCGGTTCTCTGGCTCACCACCCTGGCCCTGGCCGTGGGCCACCTGACGCCCTTCCGCAAGCCCCGGGGCGCCTTGCAGCTGGGGAACCTGGCCCTCCACTTCTTCTTCGTCCTCATCGGGATCCACTCTCGCATTGCCGAGATCCTGGCCGTGGGCGTGGAGGTCTTCTACTTCACCCTGGTGGTCATCGGGGTGCACGGCCTGGCCGTCTTCGGGCTCGGGCGACTCCTCCGCATGGATGTGGGATCCCTGGCCGTGGCGTCCCAGGCCGCCGTGGGGGGGCCGTCCAGCGCCCTGGCCGTGGCCGTCTCCCGGGAGTGGAAGGGGCTCGTCCTTCCCGGGATCATCGTGGGCCTTCTGGGTTACGCTCTCGGCAACTACCTGGGTTTCGGCGTGGCCTACCTCGTCCGGGGATGGACCGGGGGATGAAGCGGAGGCAGGGAGGCCCCCCGCCGTCCTTCGGGGGTGGGCCGCCCGTGGATGGTGGGCTATCTTGCTGGGGCCGGGTAGGGGAGCCCACAGGGCTGCCTGTCCGGGCGGCCCCGGAAGGGACGTCAGAGATGTGTATCCATGCACCGGAATCCGCCCCAGGGCCGTGTGGGGATGGGACCGGTGCCTTTTCTCCCTCTTCCTCGAGGGGCGGGAGTCGATCAGTGGCGGATGCTGCCAGAACGACCTCCGGCGGCTATGCACCGGAGGGTAAGAATACAGGAGTGGTGAAACCCAAGGGGACCCACAGGATCCGGGCTCACCAGGCCCTGGAGACCGTGGAGCTCCGGGCCCGAAAGCCCGGGTGGTTGAAGGTGCGTTCTCCGGGGGGCGAGAACTATCTCCGGCTTCAGAAGCTCATGCGGACCCAGTCCCTGCACACCGTGTGCGAGGAGGCGGCCTGCCCCAACATCGGGGAGTGCTGGGAGGCGGGGACGGCCACCTTCATGATTCTGGGGGACGTATGCACCCGGGCCTGCAAGTACTGCGGCGTGGCCCACGGAATGCCCACGGAGCTGGATCAGGAGGAGCCGCACCGGGTGGCGGACGCAGCCGAAGCCATGGAGCTGGAGCACGTGGTCATCACCAGCGTGAACCGGGATGAGCTGCCGGACGGAGGGGCCGGCATCTACGCCGAGACCATCCGCCAGATCCACCGGCGGGTTCCGGGCTGCTCCGTTGAGGTCCTGATTCCCGATTTCAAGGGGGATGAGGAAGCCCTCCGAACGGTGGTGGAAGCGGACCCCGAGATCCTGGGGCACAACCTGGAGACGGTGGAGCGACTGCACCCCGAGATCCGGCCCGGGGGCCGGTACTGGCGATCCATCTCCTTCCTGGGGGCCGCGAAGCGCATGGACCCCGGGGGACTGACGAAGACGGGCATCATCCTGGGCATGGGGGAAGAGGAGGAAGAGGTCCGTCAGGCCATGGCCGACGTCCGGGAGGCGGGAGTGGACATCCTCACCCTGGGCCAGTACCTGCGACCCTCCCCGGCCCACATTCCCGTGGCCCGGTGGGTGAGTCCGGAGGAGTTCGCCCGTTGGAAGGAGGTGGGGGAGGAGGAGATGGGCTTCGCCCACGTGGAGGCCGGCCCTCTGGTCCGGTCGTCCTACCACGCCAAGGAACAGGCCCGGGAAGTGGAGGCCGGGGCTCCGGGTCGGATCCAGGAAGTCATGGATGCGGACACACCGGCGCCGGCGGAGGTGACGCCGAATCTGGTGCAGATCGAGACGGCCCCGAGCCAGGAGGGGGACTGAGGATGGAGTCCAGCGTCACGGAACGAGCGAACGCCGACTCTTCCCGTGAAGGGGAGAACGATCCCCTGCGAGGGTATGCCCGGGAAGATCTCCACGGGTTCCTTCGTCGGATGCTCCTCTTCCGACGCTTCGAAGAGAAGGCGGAGGAGGCGTACGCCATCGGGAAGATCGGCGGGTTCTGCCACCTGCATATCGGACAGGAAGGGGCGGCGGAAGGCTGCATAGGGCCCCTCCGGGACGACGACTACGTGGTGAGCGCCTACCGGGAGCACACCCAGGCCCTGGCCAAGGGGCTGGATCCCCGCCACGTCATGGCCGAGCTCTACGGCCGGAGCCCCGGGGTGTCGGCGGGGAAGGGTGGATCCATGCACATCTTCGGAGACCAACACGGCTTCCTTGGAGGGCACGGGATCGTGGCGGGGCAGGTTCCCCTGGCTACGGGAATGGGCTGGGCCACCCGCTACCGGGAGGAAGACCGGGTGGCCATGTGCTTCATGGGAGAGGCGGCGGTGAACCAGGGGGCCTTCCACGAGTCCCTGAACATGGCCGCCGTGTGGAAGCTTCCGGTGATCTTCGTGGTCGAGAACAACGAGTACGGGATGGGCACGGCGTTCAGCAGGGTCTCGGCCACCCGTGTGGAGGAGCGATCCGCCGCCTACGGGATCCCGGCCAGCGTGGTGAACGGCCAGGATGTCCTGGAGGTTCGTCGCCATTTCGAGGATCTGGCCCGGGAGGTCCGGGAGGGAGGAGGGCCTCGCTTCGTGGAGATCCGGACGTACCGCTTCCGGGGCCACTCCATGTCCGATCCCGTCTCGGGCACCTATCGGTCCAAGGAAGAGGTGGAGGAGCAGAAGGAGCGAGGCGATCCCATCACCATCCTCCGGGACCGTCTCTTCGAGGCCGACCTCCTGAGCCACGAGGAGCTGGAGGCCATGGACCAGGAGGTCCGCAAAGAAGTGGAGGAGGCGGCGGAGTTCGCCGACGAGGCACCCATGCCGGAAGACGGGGAGCTGTACACCCACGTCTACAGCCACATCAACGAGCACGGCAGGCTCTTCTTCGACGGACGGGATCGCTGATGGCTGAGATCACGTATCGAGAGGCGTTGAACCAGGCCCTCCGGGAGGAGATGGAGCGGGACGAGTCCATCTTCCTCATGGGGGAAGAGGTGGGGGAGTACGATGGGGCCTACAAGGTGTCCAAGGGGCTCCTGGAGGCCTTCGGCGAGATGCGGGTGGCGGACACCCCCATCAGCGAGCTGGGCTTCACGGGTCTGGGGGTGGGGGCCGCCATGGTGGGGCTCCGGCCCATCATCGAGTTCATGACCTTCAACTTCTCCATCCTGGCCCTGGACCAGGTCCTCCACTCCGCGGCCAAGATGCTCTACATGTCCGGGGGCCAGCTCAACATCCCCATCGTCTTCCGGGGGCCCACCGGGGCGGCCCTCCAGCTCTCGGCCCAGCATTCCCAGGCGGCCGAGACCTGGTACGTCCACGCTCCGGGCATGAAGCTGGTGACCCCGGCCACCCCGGCGGACGCCAAGGGCCTGTTGAAGGCGGCCATCCGGGACGACGACCCTGTGGTCTTCATGGAAGGGGAGCTCCTCTACAACGTGAAGGGTGAGGTCCCGGAAGGGGAGCACGTGGTCCCTCTGGGGCTGGCGGACCTGAAGCGGCAGGGGGGGGACGTCTCCATCATCACCCACGGCAAGATGGTCCTGGCCGCTCTGCAGGCGGCCAGGAAGCTGGACCGGGAGGGCATCGAGGCCGACGTCCTGGACCTCCGGTCCCTCCGGCCCCTGGACGTGGACGCCATCCTGGAGACGGTGAGGAAGACGAACCGGGTGGTCTACCTGGAAGAGGGCTGGCCCTACGCCGGTGTGGGGGCCCAGATCGTCTCCATCATCCAGGAGGAGGCCTTCGACCACCTGGACGCCCCCGTGCTCCGGGTGACCCAGGCGGACGTGCCCATGCCCTACGCCAAGAACCTGGAGAAGCTGGCCAAGCCCGACGCCTCCCGAGTTGTGGAGGCGTGCAAGAAGGTCCTGTACCTGGACTGACGGAAGGACCGAAGGCGACCATCGATCAACGTCACTGCTAGACAGCGGGATCCCGCATCCAATGGCGACAAAAGTACATATGGAAGCTCTCTCCCCCACCATGGAGGAGGGGCAGGTGGTGAAGTGGCTCAAGTCCGAAGGCGATTCGGTGGCCAACGGAGAGATCCTGGCCGAGATCGAGACGGACAAAGCCACCATGGAGCTCGTGGCCCGGGGAGACGGCATCCTCCGGAAGGTCCTCCTGGGGGAGGGGGAGACGGCGCCGGTGGGAGAGGTCATCGCCCTCATCGGGGGGGAAGACGAGGACCTGGGAGACCTGGTGACTCAGGAGGCCGGGGCCGAGGCGGAAGGAGAGGAAGATACGGAGGCGGAGGAGGAAGGGGCGGAGACGGAGGCCGGCGAGACGGCACCGGAGGCGGCCCCGGCGGAAGGGGAGGCCCCCCGGGAAGAGCCGGATAGGGAGGAGCCGGCTCCGGCCCCCTCCGGTGGTCGGGTGAAGGCGTCCCCCCTGGCCCGGCGCCTGGCGGAGGAAGCGGAGCTGGATCTGTCCGGTATCCGGGGAAGCGGACCCGGGGGCAGGATCGTGAAGAAGGACGTGGAGGCGGCCCGGGGGGAGCGGGGAGCGCCGGCGGCGGCTCCCGGGGAGGCGGAAGCCCCGGCTCCGGCGGCGGGCACGCCACCTGCTCCCTCGGAGGAGGACGTCCAGGACGTTCCCCTCTCCCAGATGCGGAAGACCATCGCCAAGCGGCTGGTGGAGTCCCTGGATCCGGTGCCCCACTTCTTCCTCCGGGTGGACGTGGACATGACCCGGACCCTGGAGGCCCGGGAGCGGGTGAACCGGCTCCTGGAGGCCGAGGGGGAGAAGGTCTCCATCAACGACTTCCTCCTCCGGGCCACGGCCCAGGCTCTGGCTCGGCACCCTGAGGTGAACGCCCAGTGGAACGAGGACACCATCCGGAGACACCTCCGGGTCCACCTGGGGGTGGCCGTGGCCGTGGAGGACGGCCTCATCACGCCGGTGGTGCGGGATGCCCACCGGAAGGGTCTGGCTCAGATCGGCCGGGAGGTGCGGGAGCTGGCGGCCCGGGGGAGGGAGAAGAAGCTCCAGCCCGAGGAGTACACGGGCTCCACCTTCTCCGTGTCCAACCTGGGGATGTACGGCATCCACGAGTTCACCGGCGTCATCAACCCGCCGGAGGCGGGCATTCTCGCCGTAGGGGCCGTGGAGGACGCTCCGGTGGTGGAGGATGGCCAGGTGGTGGTGAAGCCCCTGATGAAGGTCACCATGAGCTGCGATCACCGGGTGGTGGACGGAGCCACCGGCGCCCGCTTCCTGCAGACCGTCAAGGCCATGCTGGAGGAACCGGCCGCGATTCTGGTCTGAGAATTCCTGCTGTTCCCCCATCTCCGGGCCGGACGGAGTTACCGCATCGTTCCCCTTCGAGGAGAGAGCCATCATGACGTGCAACATGGGCAAGGCCGACCGGGTCCTCAGGGCCGTGGGAGGCGTCATCATCCTGGCTCTGGGGCTCTACTTCCAGAGCTGGTGGGGGCTCGTGGGCCTCATTCCCCTGGCCACCTCCCTGGTGGGGTGGTGTCCCGCCTATGCCCCCTTCGGCATCAGCACCCGGGGCAGCTCCGGGGAGGCGAGTCCCTGAAGGACGCCCGGCGTGAAGGGCTGTTGAGCAAGGGGGCGAGCCTCAGAAGCCCCCGCCTCCCCCACCGCCGAAACCTCCGCCGCTGAACCCGCCCCCACCACCCCCACTGAAGCCCGAGCCTCCGGTGCTTCGGGGTTGGGAGGCCATGGTGGAGCCCGCCTGGGAGGTCATGGTGGTGAGGTCGCTGATGAACAACCCGGCGTGGAAGCTGTGGGGGTGGCGTCCCACGTACCAGGACGGGGGCTCGGTGTAGATGTCCTTGAAGGCCCGGGCCCACCGTTCCTCCACCCCCAGAGCCATGGCGTAGGGAAGATACTCCTCGAACATGGCCGGGGAGGTGATCATCCGGCGGAAGCGGTCCGACTCCACCCGGTCCAGGAACTCCTGGAAGCCCAGGATCTCCTCCAGCTTCCGGGTGCCCCGCTGGGTCCTGGCCGGCATGACGACGCCGAAGGCGATGATGGGGATGGCCGTGAGGATGGCTGCCACCAGGGCGCTTCCCGAGGACATCATGAAGGTGCCGGCCAGGAGCTGAAAGCCGGGAACGCCCACCCCCAGGGCCACCACACCGGTGACCAGAAAGGCGCCCAGCACCCGGTCCGGGCGCTTCCGGTAGTAGCCGGCCCGGGTCAGACCGTTGTAGAGCTGGTCCCGGATCTCCGACAGGTGGGTGTGAAACTCGTTCTTCAGCTCCGACAGACGAATGGAATCCTCCTGCCCGGACGCCCCGAAGATCCCCTGCAGGAGCTCCCGCTCGTGGGGCTTCAGCGCCCACCACTCCTCCGGATCCCGGAGACGCAGGAATCGGTAGTCCCTCTTGTCCACCAGTCCCAGTAGAGCGTCCTCCTCCAGCTCTTCGATGCGGAGGAACCCCCGAACCGCCAGGTCCACCAGGGTGGCCGTCACGTCCCGGGGATCGGGACGGTTGTCCACCAGGGTTCCCACCTCCGCCGGAGCCATGCCCTCCGGCGGCTCGTAGGCCGGGGCAATGCTCCGCCGCTCCGGGTCCTTCCCCCACCGCCGCCAGATCCAGAACATGAGGAGAAGGCTGAGGATGGGCAGGAGAAAGAGCCAGTTGGCCCGGAGGAAGAACCCGGCCTTCTTCACCATTCCCGGACGCCTTACCAACCCCCGATCCCATCCCACCACCACGGTCAGCCCCTCCCGGAAGCCCAGGCTCTCGGTGGTCTCGATATAGAATCCTTGTTCTAGTTCCTGGACCGAGGCGTTTCCCGTGGTGGCGCCGTAGGGTCCGGTGTAGGCCGTCCCCCGGAGACCCGTGGCGCCGGAGGGAAGGCTGATGAGGGCCGAGGCGCTCCGGATGGGCATCTCCCATTCCGTTCCCGTGACGTTCCAGTAGAGCTCGTCGTGCTCCTCGAAGAACTTCAGGGCGTTGGGAACGGTGTAGCGGAGGGTCACGGTCCGAACGGCGTCCCGGGCGTCGGGGACCCAGATCTTCACCTTCCGGTAGGAACCGTCCCGGCTCACTTCCCGCTCCAGCTCCCCTCCGGATTCGTCCGTCACCGACTCCAGGTCCAGAAAGAGGTTGTAGTTGAAGCCCCGGGGGGTCCGGTACACCACGGGGATGGTCCTGTAGATCCCGTTCCAGCTTCCCTGGAAGCGGACCTGGAGGGATTCCATCACCCGGAGGTCGCCGTTCTCCCGGACCTCCAGGTCCGCGGTGAACTGCTCGATGGTGAGGCTCCTCTGGGCCGTGAGATCCCGGGGCGGCAGAGGGGCCAGGAGGAGAGCGGCCAGGAGGATGCCTGACGGAAGCCCGGTGGCGGAGGAAGAGAAGAAGGCGGTTCGAAGGGCTCTCATGACGGGTCCTCGGGGAGGGGAATGCCCATGGGGTGCTCTCCCTGGGCGGTTCCCTCCAGCAGACGAAGGAAGATCTCCGGGGCGGAGCGCACCCATCTCCGGAACCAGGTGTCCGGGGAGGGGGCGGAATCCCCCAGGCCTTCCAGGAAGGACGAGAGGTGGAAGGAGTGGCTCCACTCGGCGATCCCTGCTCGCTGGGCGTCCAGGGCGTTGCAGAGCTGCTCCACGTGCTTGCCGGTGGGCACCACCATGACGGGCTTGCCCAGGTAGGCGGCTTCACACACGGACTCGAACCCGGCGGTGGACACGTAGGCCCGGCAGGAGGCCAGGTAATCCAGGAACTTCCGGTCGTCCAGCCGGTGGAAGGTGAACCCGTCCCGGGGAGAGAGGGTCACGGGGGCGTCCTTCTTGTCCCAGAAGCAATGCACCTCCACCTCCCGGTGGGAGGCGTGCCAGCGAGACAACTCCTCGCCGTAGCCGGGATTCAGCACGTAGGCCAGGACGTGGTCACCGGGTGTGGGCTCCCGGCTCAGGACCGACTCCCGGAGCAGAGGCGGCACCACCCGCAGCCGGTAGTCGGGCCGGTCCGCCAGGGGCGAGAAGGAGAGACCCAGGCGCAGGGCCGCACCGGGGGCCGTGGCCCGGGTGTGGAGCCGGACCGTCTCCACCTCCCAGCGCTGGTCTTCGGGCGTGGGAAGGTGGGGGTGGAAGAAGAGGAACTGGTGTCCCACCGCCACCATGGGCACGGGAGGCCGGTAGAGGGAGTAGTAGAGGCCCCCCAGGAGGTCGTAGAAGTTCACCAGGAGGTGGGGGTCGTGGGCCTGGAGGAGAGCGTGAAGACGGGGACCCTCCGCCCAGTACGTGGGTGCGTGGGCCAGACCCTGCAGGAAGCTGGAGAAGGGACGGATGCCCCGACCCTTCCGGTCCAGGACGAAGTAGGGAGCCCGGTAGGTGTGAAGGGGAGCGTCCAGGCCTCGGCGAAAGAAATCCGGGACGGGACGGTGGGGGTTCTCGCCCATGAACGCGGCCACCACCTGGTGTCCGGCCCCGTCCAGGATGCGTTTCAGGGCCAGGGCCTGGGTCATGTGACCCCGTCCCTCCCCCTGGATGAAGAACGCGATGCGGAGCTGCACGCCGGTCCCCCGGGACCGGTCTCAGAAATTGACCTGGGGCACGTCCCGCTCCTCCTCGTCGATCTCGAAGAACTCCCGTTTCGTGAAGCGGAAGGCCTGGGCCATGATGTTGTGGGGTACCTGAGCGATTCTGGTGTTGTAGTCCCGGACCACGGCGTTGTAGTATCGCCGGGCCTGCTGGATGTGGGTCTCCAGGTCCCTCAAGGACGACTGCAGATCCCGGAAGCTCTCCGAGGCCTGGAGATCGGGGTAGTCCTCGGAAAGGGCGAAGAGGGATTTGAGGGCGCCGGTGAGCATGTTCTCCGCGTCGGCCTGACTCGCCGGGCCCTGAGCCGAGAGGGCGGCGGCCCGGGCACGGGTGACCTTCTCCAACGTCTCCTGCTCATGCCCGGCGTAGCCCTTCACCGTCTCCACCAGGTTGGGCACCAGGTCGTGTCGACGCTTGAGCTGCACGTCGATGTCCGCCCAGGCCGCATCCACCTGCTCCCGCATCTTCACCAGACGGTTGTAGATTGCCACGAAGACGATGACCACCACCACGGGAATGAGGATTTCCCACATGACAGCTCTCCGGGAGAGTCTTCACAGGGTACTCGGGTCACGGCGGAGGATGGATGGAATCGAACCCGCCGCCTCCGAAAAAGAAAACTAGGAGCATGACCTCCCCGGGGGCAAAGGAAATCGGTTTTCCGAGGCGGAACCACCGGCCAGGGAGGATGGAGATGGCGTCAGGGAGGACGGCAGGAGTGAGACGGAGGATGAGGGGGACCCGAAGGCGTGCCAACGGCAAGAGGAGGGATGAGCATGGAGGGCATTGACACCTGGCTTCTCGGCTTCGGCTTCCTGGGACAGGCCGTCTTCGCCAGTCGCTTCATCGTGCAGTGGATCGTGTCGGAGCGTCGGGGCGAGAGCGTCATTCCCCTGGCATTCTGGTACCTCAGCCTGGGGGGGGCCGCTCTTCTCTTCACCTACGCAACCCTCCGCAAGGACCCGGTCTTCATGGTGGGGCAGGCGGGTGGGGCCTTCGTGTACGTGAGGAACCTGGTGCTCATTCGCCGCTCCAGGGCCGGGCGAGCATCGGGGCCCCGGGTGGAGAGAGGGGACGGGGAGGGCGAGGAGGCGGAGCAGGATCGGTGACGTGGGGTACCGTCTGGCGCGGTTCCCCGGGGAGGGCGGGGGTTCCCCCCTTCCTCCGGGGGTTCTACTATGTTTTTCTTCGTCCATCTTCGAGGACCCGCCCGTCGAGGGGCGGCCGTCGGGCCCGGATTCCCAACCACGAGGTGTATCGTGAAGGTGAAGGAAACGAACAGCGACAGCTTTGACCTGATCATCATCGGCGGTGGTCCGGGAGGGTACGTGGGTGCCATCCGGGCGGCTCAGTTGGGCCTGAGCGTGGCGTGCGTGGAGAAGGAGGTCCTGGGGGGTGTCTGCCTGAACGTGGGGTGCATTCCCACCAAGGCCCTCCTGTCCAGCGCTCTCTTCGTGAACGAGATGGCCAGGGCCGAGGGGCACGGAGTGAAGGTGGAAGGCGTGGACGTGGCCCTGGGTCCGGCCCAGGAGCGGAGTCGGCGGGTGGCGGACCAGTTGACCCGGGGCGTGGGGCACCTCTTCAAGAAGAATGGCGTGGCCCACATCGAGGGCGTCGGCCGGCTCCTGGGGAAGGGTGAGGTGGAGGTGGAGGACGGAGAGGGACACAAGAAGGTCTTCCGGGCCCCCCACGTCATCCTGGGCACCGGATCCCGGCCCAGGGATCTTCCCATGCTCTCCATCGACGAGGAGAAGATCTGGTCCTCCACGGGCGCCCTTTTCCAGAAGGAGGCCCCGCCGTCCCTGGCCGTGGTGGGAGCCGGAGCCGTGGGAATGGAGTTCGCCGACATCTACGCCAGCTACGGCTCCCAGCTCCACGTCATCGAGATGCTGGACCGGGTCCTTCCCCTGGAAGATAAGGACTCCTCCCAGGCGGTGGCCCGAAGCTACAAGAAGCGGAAGATGAAGATCCGGACCTCCACCACCGTGAAGAGCTCCGAGGTCACCGAGGAGGGGGTCCGCTTGACCCTGGAAGACGGGAACGGGGAGGAGGAAACCCTGGAGGTGGCCCGGGTCCTGTCCGCCGTGGGCCGGGTGCCCAACGTGGAGGACATGGGCCTGGAGGAGCTGGGGGTCCAGCTTTCCGAGAATGGTGGCTTCATTCAGGTGGACGAGTACCTCCGGACGAACGTGGAAGGCGTCTACGCCATCGGCGACGTGGCGGGCCCGCCCCTCCTGGCCCACAAGGCTTCCCACGAGGGCATCGTGTGCGTGGAGCACATCGCCGGCCAGGGCCACGACACCGTGGACTACGGCAACATCCCGAACTGCACCTACGCCCACCCCGAGGTGGCGTCCGTGGGGCTCACCGAGGAGGAGGCCCGGGATCAGGGGCACGACATCGAAGTGGGCAAGTTCCCCTGGATGGGGATCGGTCGGGCCGTGGCCGCCGGGGACACGGACGGGTTCATCAAGGTGATTCGGGACAAGAAGTACTCCGAGATCCTGGGGGCCCACATCGTGGGACCCCACGCCACGGAGCTCATCGCCGAGTTCGTGGTGGGCCGCCACCTGGAGTCCACCGTGGAGGAGATGGAGAAGGCCATCCACCCCCACCCCACCCTCTCCGAGGCCGTGGCGGAAGGATCCCTGGCGGCCCTGGGCCGGCCCATCCACATGTGAGGCCTCCGGCACGGCCTTCCCTCCCGGGCGGGGGAACCCGGGCTCGCCCTCGGGGTTCTGTTTCCTTCGAGTGGGTGTGTGACGAGTCCAGCAGGGGGATGAATCCGTGAGGGAGATGAGCCTGTGAGGGAGGAAGCGCCGGCCAGGTCCGGGGTCGATGACCCGGCGCCCCGGAACTGGTCCGATGAGGAGGATCGATCCCTCCGACTCTGGATCGCCCTGGCCCGCTGTTACGTCACCTTCTCACGGGCTGTGGCCTGCAAGGTGGCGGAGTACGATCTCACGGCACCCCAGTTCGGGATCCTGGAGGCCCTCCTTCACCTGGGTCCCCTCTCCCTGGGAGAGCTTGCGGACAAGCTCCTGGTCACCGGGGGCAACGTCACCTACGTCATGGACCGGCTGGAGGCCCAGGGTCTGGTGACCCGGAAGCGGTCCGGGGAGGACCGCCGGGTGGTGAAGGCCCACCTCACGTCGAAGGGTCGGGCCAGGGTGGAGGCCGTCTTTCCCCAGCACACCGAGTTCATCGCCGAACTCACCAACGCCCTGGACCCGGAGGAACAGAAGACCCTTCGGGCTCTCTTGAAGAAGCTGGGGACCAGCGTCGCCGACGGCCCCTCGGACGAGAGTTGCTGACGCCGGGAGACCCCTTCCCCGTCGCTACCGGTGGCTTCAGGATCCCGGCTCCTCCTCGCCCACCACGTCCTCCCTGGGGATTTCGATTCCCCGGATGTCAAGAACCCGGACCACGGCCTCGCCGATCTTGTTGTTGGGCGTGGACGCTCCGGCGGTGATCCCCAGCTCGAAGGGCCCTTCCGGTAGCCAGCCCTCTTCCTCCGCCTCCGGGGCGTCGGGGTCCAGCTCCGCCTTGTGTCGGATGGTCCCGGACTCGGTGTCGATGCAGGAGGAGTCCTGGATGTGGAAGGTCCGGGTATGGCTCCGGCACATGTGGGCCAGGTGGTTCGTGTTGGAGGAGTTGTAGCCTCCGATGACGATCATGATGTCCGGCGGATCCTCCATCATCTCCACCACGGCGTCCTGCCGCTCCTGGGTGGCGGAGCAGATGGTGCCGAAGGATCGGTAGTGCTCCTCGGCGTGGTCCTCCCCGTAGGCCTCCACGAAGGCCTCCCGGATCCGGGCCCCGATGGCCAGGGACTCGTTGGCCAGCATGGTGGTCTGGTTCGCCACGCCGATCTTGTCCAGATCCCGGTCCGGATCGAAGCCCTCCGAGGCCTTGGCCTTGAAGTGCTCGTAGAAGTCCTTCCGGGAGAGGTGCCCCGGGCGCTTGGCGATGTAGTCACACACCATCTGGGCCTCGTCCATGTCCCGGACGATGAGGTACTTCCCCCCCGGGTACTTGTTCACCTGGGAGGCCGTCGCCCTGGACTCCTCGTGCAGATACTTCCCGTGGATCACGGCGGTGAATCCGTCCCTGGCGTACCCCTCCACCCGCTTCCAGACCACCAGGACCGAGCCGCAGGTGGTGTCCACCAGCACGCAGCCGATGTCCTTGAGCCGGTTGAAGTCCTTCAGGGAGACCCCGAAGGCGGGGATGATGACCGCGTCGTCGGCGGTGACGTGGTCGAAGGAGAAGTGGCCGTCCTTGCCGGGATAGATGAACTCGATCCCCATCTCCTGCATGCGACGGTTCACATGGGGGTTGTGGATGATCTCCCCCACCAGGTAGATGGTCTTGTCCGGGAACTTCATTCGGGTCTCGTAGGCGTAGTCCACCGCCCGATCCACCCCGTAGCAGAACCCGAACTCCTGGGCCAGGCGCACCGTGACGTCGCCGAAGGTCTCCGCATAGCCCCGGGACCGGATTCGTTCCACCAGGGCCGACTGGTATTCGCTGTCAATGAGGGGCTTCACCTCGGACTTCAGCCCCAGACCGCTGCGAAAGTAGGTCTTCTCCATGGTGCCTTCTTCTCTGGGGGGCTCGTGAGCAAGGAGGCGAGGCGACGCCCCTCCTTCGCTCATAGGCCTTATGGGGAATCTGAGCGGCGGCCGGGCTCGACCTGCCGCTCCCGGTTCGCCGTGCCTTCTCCAGACCCCCGGGGCACCCTCAAGTTCCTCCGAGACCGTCTCCCCTTCCCCTGGTCCCCAGCCGGGGACCGATGGGTTCCGGGGAGGGTATCGAAACCCATGAGCACGAGATCGCCCCTTCCCAGCCACCCCCTCTCCGAAAGGTCGAGGCGTTGCTGACCCGCCTGGCTCTCCTCTTCGTGGGCGTTCCCCTCCTGGAGCTTCTCCTCCTCATCCAGGTGGGCCAATGGATGGGGATGTGGCCCACCGTGGGCCTGGTGATCCTCACCGGGGTGGTAGGGGCGGCCCTGGCCCGCATGGAGGGCTCCCGGACCCTCTGGAAGATCCAGGAGGAGCTGTCCCGGGGCCGGCTCCCGGGGGAAAGCCTCCTGGACGGGATGGCCATTCTCCTGGGGGGCGCCCTCCTCCTCACGCCGGGCATTCTCACGGACCTGGTGGGATTCTCCTTCATCCTGCCCCCCACCCGGCGCCTTCTTCTGGGCCGTATCCGGAAGAGCCTGGAGGGGAGACTCCAGGAGGGGACGATCCGGGTGACCCACATGTCGGGCTTCGGGGGGTTCGGGGCCTCTCCCTGGGGGCCGGGTCAGGGAAGGGGCGAGCCTTCCGGGCCCCGGGAGTCCGTTCCGGACGAGGAAGGCGGGAGCGGGGATCCTCCCTTCCGGCCCGGGACCCGGCCCGGGGAGATCGTGGTGGAGAAGGAGGAGCCCGGGAAGGAGTGAGGGGGAGGGGGTGACTGGTCAGATCCCCTTTCCTTCCCTACCTTCCCGTGGCTTCAACCGATGTTATCCGCATCTCCTGGTCTTCGTCTTCTTCACGAGGTCCCGCCATGTCCATCCGCGTGGAGTTCCTGGAACGACTGCTGAACGCCCCGGGCCCTTCCGGCTTCGAAAGGGCCCCTGCTCGGGTCTGGAGGGAGGAAGCCCAGGGATTCGCTGCCCGGGTATGGACGGACCTGACGGGAAACTCCATGGCGGAGGTGAACCCGGAGGGCCGTCCCCGGGTGATGATGGCGGGCCATATCGACGAGATCGGCCTCCAGGTGACCCACATGGACGAGGACGGCTTTCTCTTCTTCGACGTCATCGGGGGTTGGGATCCCCAGGTGTTGGTAGGGCAGCGGGTGACGATCCTGGGCACGAAGGGGGAGGTGCCCGGAGTGGTGGGAAAGAAGCCCATCCACCTCCTGGAAGAGGAGGACCGGAAGAAGCCCTCCAGGGTGAAGGATCTGTGGCTGGACGTGGGAGCCGAAAAACGGGAGGAGGTGGAGGAGCTGGGTGTGAGGGTGGGAGATCCCCTGGTGCTCCAGGCCCCCATGCTCCGACTGGCCGGGGACCGGATCGCCAGCCGGGCCATCGACGACCGCATCGGGGCCTTCGTGGTCCTGGAGGCCCTCCGACTCCTGGCCCGGGAGGGGGGAGACGCCTCGGCGGTGGCCGTGGCCACGGTCCAGGAGGAGATCAGCTATTCCGGGGGCGGGGCCCGCTCCAGCGCCTTCGCCCTGGAGCCGGACGTGGCCCTGGTGGTGGATGTGACCTTCTCCACCGACGTCCCGGACATCGAGAAGAAGGAGCTGGGGGACCACACCATCGGGGGCGGGCCGGTGTTGAACCGGGGCTCGGCGAATCACCCGGTGGTCTTCGAGAAGCTGCTGGAGACCGCCGAGGAGGAAGGGATCCCCTGTACCCTCCAGGCCGCTCCCCGGGCCACCCGGACCGATGCCGACGCCATCCACCTGGTGCGCATGGGGATTCCCACGGGCCTGGTCTCCGTTCCCAACCGGTACATGCACTCTCCCAACGAGCTGGTGAGCCTGGAGGATCTGGGTCGGAGCGCCAGGCTCCTGGCCGCCTTCGTGCGGAGCCTGGGGCCGGACTCGGACTTCACCCCTTGCTAGAAGGCTGTTGAACAGCCCTCCCAAGGCCAGGTGGGTCCGGACCCCGCCCTTCGACCTGCCCTGCGGCCCCTCTCCCGGGCGGGACACGGGCACCGGCGGGCCTTGATTCCCCGGTGGCACTTGTATTAGTTGAAACGCTCTTACCGATCCAGGACCAGGGTTGGGGGGTGGGCGACGGAGTCGCCGCTCCAGGAAGAGGACTCACGGGAAGGACTCACGGGAAGGAATCACGGGAATGTTCGACGCAACGCAGTTGGTGAAGGACCTCCAGGAGATGAGGGACGACGGCTTCCTGTCCGACGCTCTTCTCCGCCAGGCCGTCCGTTCCATCTCCGAGGGCGACGACCGGTTCGATTGGGTCGGTGCGTTCCTCCTGGACGAAGAGAACCAGGAGATCTGGCTGCACAACTACATGGGGCCCCGGACGGAGAACGCGAAGATTCCCGTGGGAGAAGGGGTCCTGGGGAAGGCCATCCAGGCCGGGGGCAACCAGAACGTGGCCGAGGTGGACGAGACGGACTATCCCGGGTCCTCGGACCCGGATATCCAATCGGAGCTGGTGGTCCTGGTCCGGGCCGGAGACGAGATCTTCGGGGCCCTGGCCGTGGACAGCGAAGACCCGGATGCCTTCAGCGAGGATGAGGAGAAGGCCCTGGTCCAGGTGTCCGACAAGCTGGCCGAGCAGATCATGGCGGAGCGCCGCTGACCCGGCACCCCCGGGTGGTGACGGCGCCGAACCCGGGGCCCTTCACCCTGGACGGCACCCGGAGCTTCCTGGTGGGGGAACGGGAGGTGGCCGTCATCGACCCGGGTCCGGACGTGGAGGAGCATCTCCGGACCCTCCACGCCAGCCTTCACCGGGCCCGGCGGGTTCATCTCCTCCTCACTCACTCCCACAAGGACCACGCCGCCGGGGCCGAGCCCCTGGCCCGGACCCTGGACGGGCCGGAGACGGCCCTCTACGGCGGCGGGCACGAAGACCTGCCGGAGGGGGAGTTGGTGCCCACGGACCAGGGTTCCCTCCGGACCATCCAGGTGCCGGGTCATTCCCGGGACCACCTGGCCTTCCACTGGCAAGAGGAGGGGATTCTCTTCGTGGGAGATCTGGTCCTGGGCCGTGGAGAGACCACGTGGCTGGGAGAGTACCGGGGATGTGTGGCCGACTACCTGGAGTCCCTGGAGAAGGTCCGGGCCCTGGCGCCCCGGGCCCTCTTCCCCGCCCACGGGCCGCCGGTCTGGAACGTGGAGGAGGTGCTGGACGCCTACCGGGCCCACCGGAGGGATCGTCTGGCCCAGCTGGCCCGCCTCCGGGACCGGCATCCCGAGGCCTCCCCGGAGGAGCTCCTGGAGGCCATCTACGGCCGCCGACTTCCCCCCCGGGTACGGAAAGCCGCCCTGGCCAGCGTGGAGGTGATGCTGTATCACCTGGAGGGCGCCTCGGAGTCCCGGGAGCACCGGTGACCGGGGCCCGGCGGTGGCTGAAGCCGGGGCCCCCGTGGTATTCTCATCCGCAGGAGTCGTAGTCCCGGGGTAACCGTACCCCGTGGTAGCCGCCCAGCCATCCCCAGGAGACCCGTGCCGGAAAGCCTGCCCCCGTCCGTGTTGAAGGAGCTGGAAGCCGTGGTGGGCCCGTCCTGGGTCCTGACGGAGCCCGACCGGATCCTGGTCTACGAAACCGACGCCCAGACGGCCCACCGGTTCCCTCCCCGGGCCGTGATCCTCCCGGACAACACCCGTGAGGCGGCGGGAGTGCTCCGGGTCCTCTACCGGGAAGGCATACCCGTAGTCCCACGGGGAGCGGGAACCGGCCTGTCCGGCGGGGCCCTGGCCGTGGAGGGTGCGGTAGTGGTGGGAACCTCCAGGATGAACCGGATCCTGGAGATGGACCCGGCCAACCGGCGGGCCCTCCTGGAGTGCGGCGTGATCAACTCCACCCTCTCGGCGGCGGCGGCGCCCCACGGCCTCTTCTACGCCCCGGACCCCTCCTCCCAGACGGCTTGCACCATCGGGGGGAACGTGGGAGAGAACTCCGGGGGGCCCCACTGCCTGAAGTACGGGGTTACCACCCGCTACGTCACGGGCTTGCGGGTGGTGCTGCCGGATGGTGAGGTGGTGTGGGTGGGAGGGTTGGGTCGGGACCGTCCCCCCCTGGACCTGGTGGGTCTGTTCGTGGGGTCGGAAGGGTGCATGGGTCTGGCCACCGAGGTGGAGGTGGCCCTCCTGCCCCTTCCCGAAAGCACCCGGACCCTCCTGGCCATCTTCGACACCCTGGAGCGGGCCGGGCGGGCGGTGACGGCCATCATCGCCCGGGGCCTGTTGCCGGCGGCCCTGGAGATCGTGGATCAGAACACCATCCGCGCCGTGGAAGCCAGCGTGTTCGCTGCCGGCTATCCGGTGGACGCCGGGGCGGCCCTGGTGGTGGAGTTCGATGGCCCCGAGGCGGGCCTGGACGCCGACGCCCAGGAGGCCGAAGCCTGCTGCCGGGAAGCCGGCGCCCAGGAGGTCCGCCGGGCCCGGACGGAAGAAGAGAGGGAGGCCCTCTGGAAGGGAAGAAAGAAGGCCTTCGGAACCATGGGCCGCCTGGCCCCGGATCTGCTGGTCCAGGACGCCACGGTGCCCCGGACCCGTCTGCCCCAGGTCCTGGCCCGGGTCACGGAGATCGCCTCCCGCTACGACCTCCGGGTGGCCAACGTCTTCCACGCCGGGGACGGCAATCTCCACCCCAACATCGTCTTCGACCGGCGGGATCCGGAGGAGACGGAGCGGGTGCACCGGGCCTCCCGGGAGATCATGGCTGCCTGCGTGGAGGCCGGCGGCACCATCACCGGGGAGCACGGCGTGGGCGTGGACAAGCGCTCCTACATGTCCATGGTCTTCTCTCCCCAAGAGCTGCAGGCCCTCCGGGAGGTGAAGAGGGTGTTCGACCCCCGGGGAATCTTCAATCCGGGGAAGGTCCTCCCGGACCCGGAGGAGGAAGGGGAGCCGGGGGTGGCGCCCAGGGCGGCCGCCGGTGGGGAGGGGGACCGGTGAGGGGCCCCCACCGGAGGATCCTGGAGGAGATGGCGGGCCCCGGAGCCGTTGTTTCGGGGGAAGGCCCTCCGGTGGTGGCTCCCTCCTCCACCGAGGACGTGGGCCGGATTCTGGAGCGGGCCAGCCGGGAAGGCTGGCGGGTGCTCCCCGCGGGCCTGGCAACCTGGCTCGGGACCGGGGCCACCGGGGAGGTGGACCTGGTCCTGAGCACCCGGAAGCTGGACGGGCTCACCTCCTATGAGCCGGCGGACCTCACCTTCACCGCCGGTGCCGGAATCCCCATGAGCCACCTCCGCCGGGCCACCAGCGGAGAAGGCCAGTGGCTTCCCCTGGATCCTCCCGGGTCCGAGAGGGGCTCCCTGGGCGCCCTGGCTTCCCTGGGGACGGCCGGACCCCTGGGTCATGCCTACGGGGCCCCAAGGGACCACGTCCTGGGTCTGACCCTGGTGACGGGGGACGGCCGGGTGCTGAAGTGGGGTGGTCGGGTGGTGAAGAATGTGGCGGGCTTCGACGTGACCCGTCTCAGCGTGGGGAGCCGGGGAGCCCTGGGGGTCATCACCTCCGTGTCCGCCCGCCTCTTCCCCCTTCCCGACCGGGACGTGACCCTCCTGCTGTCCGGATACCCGGAAGGGGAGTCGGCCCACCTGGCCCGAAGCCTGGCGGCGGCTCCCCTCCCCCTGGCGGCGGTGGAGCTGGTGGATCCCCTGCCGGGCCTCCGGGACCTGCCGGACCTTCCCCGGGGAGGAGCGGTGGTGGTCCGGATCCTGGGTTCCAAAGCCCGGGTGGAGGGCGTGGAGGCGAAGCTGGCCCATGAGATCCGGGCCCTGGGACGAGGCGAAGCCTCGGCGGGGCCCGGAGGGGAGAGCAAGCGCCTGACGGACGTCAGGTCCCGGGCCCTCCACGCAGGGCTGGGACGGTGGGAGGAGGGGGCGGCCCTGGTTCTTCGTCTGGCCCTACTGCCGTCCCGGTTGCCCCAGTTGGTGGCCCGGGCCCGGGGAGTGATGGAGGAGCTGGGAGAGGGTCGCCTCTCGGCTCACGCCGGTGCCGGGGTGGTCCGACTGGCCCTGGGGCGGGTTTCGGGAGAGGAGGGGGAGCGCCGGGACGGAGAGACGGGCCGGTGGGCCGGAGTCCTGGGGAGGCTCCGGCAGGAATTGGAGGAAGAAGGGGGAAGCCTGGTCCTGAGCTCCGGCCCCCGGGCCCTGGTGCGGGAGGTGGGGGCCTGGGGAGCCAGACCCGGAGAAGGGAGACTCCTGGAGGGGTTGAAGAGGACCTTCGATCCGGAGGGCGTCCTGGCTCCCGGGCTTTCGGGGTCGGGGGAGGGAGGCCGGGGATGAGAGATCTGGTCCGGGCCCTGAAGAAGGAGGAGGAGAAGCTCCTCCACTGCGTGCACTGCGGGTTCTGTCTGCCGGCGTGCCCCACCTACGTTCGCCTGGGGGACGAGGCCGACTCCCCCCGGGGACGGCTCCACTTCATGCGGGCCGTGGTGGAGGGACGCCTGGACGCCGATTCCCGGGCCTTCGCAGTCCACCTGGACCGGTGTCTGGGATGCAGAGCCTGCGAGTCCGTGTGTCCCTCCGGGGTGGAGTACGGGCACCTCCTGGAAGGGGCCCGGGAGGTGGTGGCCCGGGCCCGGGGTCCAGGCGTCCTGGACCGCCTCATCCCCGGGGTCATGGCCCGACCCGTTCTCCTCTCCTGGGCCATGGCCCTCACCCGGGCCTTCCGGGCGACAGGCTTCCCGGAGGTGGCGGCCCGGCGGCTTCCGGGAGAGGGGCGGCTGGGACAGCTTCGCTTGGGGATGGGGATGGTGGCGGCCACCCGGGCGCCGAATCTCACGGGCTCCACGGATCTCCAGGAAAGGTGGGGAAGGGCGGGTGGGAGCCAGAGGGGTGGGGATGGGGAGCCAGGGGAGGAGAGCCTGGGGAAGGGGGCTTCCACGGCTCTTCTCACCGGGTGCGTCCAGGAGGGCCTCCTTGGACGGGTGAACCGGGCCACGGCCCGGGTCCTGGAGGCCAATGGATTCCGGCTGGTACCGGTGGAGGAACAGGGTTGCTGTGGGGCCCTTCACGCCCACACCGGAGACGGGGAGGGAGCCCGGTCCCTGGCCCGGAAGAACGTCCGGGCCTTCCGTGAGGCGGGGGTGGAGGTCATCGCCGTGAACGCCGCCGGCTGCGGGGCCATCATGAAGGAGTACCCTTTGCTCCTGGCCCACGACCCGGAGTACCGGGAGGATGCGTCCAGGGTGGGAAGGCGGGTGAAGGACATCGCAGAGCTCCTGGGCAGGCCGGGCCTCAGGCAGGGAGCTCCCCTGGAGCTTCGGGTCACCTACGACGCCCCCTGCCACCTCCTCCACGCCCAGGGGATTCGCACCGAGCCCCTGGCCCTCCTGGACTCCATTCCCGGGTTGGAGCTCCTGCCCCTGGAGAAGGCCGACGAATGCTGCGGGGGGGCGGGGATCTACGGAATCACCCACCCGGAGCTGGGTGGGGAGATCGGGGAGGACAAGATCCGGGCCGTTCTGGAGACCGGGGCCCAGGTGGTGACCACCGGCAACCCGGGGTGCATGATGCAGATCGGTGCCGGCCTCCGGATGGCGGGCTCGGACATGGAGGTCATGCATCCGGTGGAGCTTCTGGACGAGAGCTACCGGCGGGCCGGATTCTACTCGTGACCTGGACGCGGAGGAGGGTCGCATGAACGAGCTGGGAGGCGAGATCCGGCGGGTGGCCCGGGAGGAGAGGGACTTCATGCTGTCCCTCCTGAAGGAGCTGGTCTCCCTGGAGTCCCCCAGCGACGACGTGGAGAGCCAGGGTCCGGTCCAGGAACGTCTCTCCAGGTCCCTCGCGGACCTGGGATTCCGGGTTCGGAGGATCCCGGGGCGCCGGACCGGGGGCGTCCTCTACGCGGTCCCCCGGAAGCGGGTCAGGGGTCGGGGCGCCCAGCTCCTCCTGGGGCATTCCGACACGGTCTGGCCCCGGGGGACCCTGGAGACCATGCCCCTCCGGGAAGAGGCGGGGCGCCTCATGGGGCCCGGGGTCTTCGACATGAAGGGTGGCCTTGTCCAGATGGTGGTGGCCCTCCGGATCCTCCGGACCCTGGGCCTGGAGCCTCCCCTGACCCCGGTGGTCCTGGTGAACTCCGACGAGGAGATCGGGAGCCCGGAGTCGGGTCGGGTGATCCGCCGCCTGGCCCGCCGGGTGGTTCGGGCCTTCATCCCCGAGCCCTCCATGGGCCCGGAAGGCCGGGTGAAGACCACCCGAAAGGGATGGAGCCGATACACCCTGAAGGTGACGGGAAGGGCGGCCCACGCCGGGCTGGATCCGGGGGGAGGCGCCAGCGCCATCTTGGAGCTGGCCCACCTGATCCAGGCCCTTCACGCCATGACGGACCTGGAGGGGGGCGTCACCGTGAACGTGGGGGTCATCCGGGGGGGGAGTCGATCGAACGTCATCGCCCCGGAAGCCAGCGCCGAGGTGGACGTCCGCGTTCTCCGGCAGGCCCAGGCCCGGGAGGTGGAGGAGGCCATCCGGTCCCTGGACACCACGGTTTCCGGTACCTCCCTGGAAGTGGTGGCCAGGGGGGCGGTCCCCCCCCTGGAGCCCACCCCGGGCAACCGGGCTCTCTGGGAGGCGGCCCGGAAGGCGGCCCGGGACGTGGGGTTGACCCTGGAGGAGACCACGGCCGGGGGCGGGTCCGACGGGAACACCACGAGCCTCTACACCCCCACCCTGGACGGGATCGGGGCCGTGGGGGACGGCGCCCACGCGCCCCACGAGTTCCTCTTCGTGGACCGGCACGTGGAACGATGCGCCCTCCTGGCCCGGCTCCTTCTCCTGGACCCGTGAGGGATCCGTGAGCCACGGTCTCACCCTCCGACCCTTCCGGGACCTGGAGGAGTATCGGGCCTGCGCCCGCTTCCAGGAGGAGGTGTGGGGAGAGGGGTTCTCCGAGACGGTCTCCCCGGCCATCCTCATGATCGCCAATCGCCTGGGAGGGTTGGCCGCCGGCGCCTTCGACCAGGAGGGTGATCTCCACGGGTTCGTGTTCGGGCTCACCGGAGTGGAAGAGGGAGAGATCGTCCACTGGTCCGACATGCTGGCGGTGCGCCCGGGAGAGAGGGACCGGGGGCTGGGGACCCGTCTGAAGCATTACCAGCGGGAGGTGCTCCTGGGGCGGGGGATCCGGCGAATGCGCTGGACCTTCGACCCTCTCCAGGGACGAAACGCCCACGTGAACTTCGCCAAGCTGGGCATCCACACCCGGGAGTACCAGACGAACCTCTACGGGGAGACGGACTCCCCCCTGCACCGGGGGGTGGGCACGGACCGCCTGGTGGCCTGCTGGCCCATGGACGCAGAAAGGGTGGTGCGGCGCATGAAGGGCCAGGAGAGGGGGCCCCGGTGGGAGGAGATCCAGGGGTTGCCCCGGATCATCTCCGGCCCCCTTGCCACGCCCACGGCCCCGGACCTGGATCGTGCCGAGCCCCGGCTTCTCCTCCCCGTTCCCGAGGACCTGGACCGGATGATGGCCCAGGACATGGAGCTGGCCATCCGGTGGCGGGAGGTGACGCGGGAGGCGTTCCTCCACTACTTCGATCACGGGTACGTGGCCCGGGAATTCATCCGGGGACCCTCTCTCTCCCATTACTTCCTGGTCCGGGAAGGAGAGAAAGGAGCCGGCGCCCGGGAGCCGGAGTCGGGCCCGGCCCCTTCTTCAACAGCCCTTTGACCCGGGCACGGCAGGAAGGACGACGAGGCAGCATGAAGATACGGGAAGCGGAGCTCAGGGAGATCCACCTGAGCCTGAGAGAGCGTTTCGAGATCAGCTCCGGGGGATGGCGGGAGCGGAGGATTCTCCTGCTGAGGCTCACTTCGGAGGACGGCGAGGCCTGGTCGGAGTGTGTGGCGGCGGAGGCCCCGAACTACAGCTACGAGACCCCGGAGACGGCCTGGCACATCCTCACGGACTTCGTGCTGCCGGCCGTGGTGGGGCGAGAGGTGGAGAGGGGGCGGGATCTCCTGGCTCCGGTGCGGTGGATCCGGGGACATCCCATGGCCCTGGCTGCCGTGGAGATGGGGGGATGGTGCCTGGAGGCCCTGGATGCGGGGATCTCGTTGTCCGAGCTCCTGGGGGGCACCCGGGCCAGGGTGCCGGTGGGGGTGAGCGTGGGCCTGAAGAAGACCGACGACGAGCTCCTGGGGACGGTGGAGAGTCGCCTGGAGGAAGGGTACCGGAAGATCAAGCTCAAGATCAAGCCGGGACGGGACGTGGCCATGCTCCGCAAGCTTCGTGACCGCTTCCCCCAGGCCCCCCTCATGGCCGACGCCAACTCCGCCTACTCCCTGGACGATCTGTCCAGGCTCCGGGAGCTGGACGAGCTGGATCTCATGATGGTGGAGCAGCCCCTGGCCCACGACGACCTCCGGGAGCATGCCATCCTCCAGGAGGCCCTCCGGACTCCGGTGTGCCTGGACGAGTCCATACGGGGCCCGGGGGACGCACGTCTGGCCCTGGAGCTGGGGAGTGGTGCCATCATCAACATCAAGCCCGGGCGGGTAGGGGGGTTCGCCTCCTCCGTGGCCATCCACGACCTCTGCCGGGAGGAGGGCGTGCCCGTGTGGTGTGGGGGAATGCTGGAATCGGGGGTGGGCAGAGCCTACAACCTGGCTCTGGCCAGCCTTCCGAACTTCACCCTGCCCGGTGACATCTCCGAGAGCCGACGGTACTGGGAGGAAGACATCGTGGAGCCGGAGTTCGTCATGGAAGGGGGCGAGATGGAGGTGCCCGGGGACCCGGGCATGGGTGTGGAGCTGCGGATGGACCGGGTGGAGGAGGTTACCCGGCGACGTTGGGGGACCAAGGGGTAAGCGCCTTCCGGGCTCCTCACCCTCCGGGCTCGAACCGGAAGGAGGGGGATCGCACCTGGAATCTCCGTGCCGGCAGGCCCAGGAGCTGCACCAGGAGGCGCCGGAAGCCCTTGGCCAGGGCTCCTTCCACGTCCCGCTCCCCGGCCACCGCCGGCGCCAGCTCTCCCTTCAACCACAGCTCCAGCTCTTCCAGGTCGCTGAGGGAGAGGGTCTCTATCGCCACCCCCGCCAGGTAGTAATAGCTCCCCCTCTCCGGGGGCTCCAGGGGTGGGTCCAGTGTCCCTTCCAGGGCCGCCCGGACCTCCGGAAGGGTATTCACCTCCCGCTCCACCCCTCCGTCCCCCCGGGTGGTGATGCGGTACCGGCGGGTGAGGGGGTCGAAGATCAGGCTGGCCCGCCATTCGTATTGCCCCTTCTGGCTGTCGAAGAAACCGTCCTTCCACAGTTGGATCACGACCCGTATCCGCAGGGGGAGGCCCGAGTGCACGGCTTCAAGCAGGCGATGGTCATCCAGGAGATCTCCCACCTCCACGGTGGCCCGGCCGGTCTCCGGAGCGACGGAGAAACGGAGGGGGGCCTCGTCCTGGGCTTCCACCGGAGAGGGGAAGGGGCCCAGGAACGCCAGGAGCAGGGTGAGGAGGACCGTCGGCCTGGCCAAGGGTTCGTCAGAAGCGTCGGCTTAGTCGGATGAAGAAGTTGATCTTCCGGTCGCCGTTGTCGTCCTTGTTGAGAGGATACGCCCAGTAGAGCCCCAGGTCTCCCAGGAAGAGACCCACCCCCACATCGGCCAGGGTGGCGGTGTCTCCGGGTCCCTCCCCGGTCCAGCCCCGGCCGGCGTTGAAGAAGGCGGACCAGGCCGGAGACCACTCGATGGTGGGATACCAGTCCCAGTCCTCCCACTCCTGCCCGTTCTCGTCCCAGTCGTCTCCGCCCAGGTCGAAGAAGAAGCTCCCTCGCAGCTCGGCCTGGAACAGGGCGAACTGGTCACAGCCGTAGGAGGTGTAGACCGGGTCCCGGACCGTAACGTCCTCCCGGGTCACGTCGTAGCCCCGCCTCACTTCCCGGGCACGGCAGTCGCCGTAGAAGGGGCGGTAGCCCGGGAGGGACCCCTCCCCTCCCAGGGCATGCTGGTATTGGGGGGGGAGGCGGGTGTCCCGGAGCGTTCCACCCACCAGCCCCCGGAGGCTCAGGGAGGAACGGGGACCCACCCGATTGTAGCTCCGGAGGTCCAGGAAGCCCGTGGTGAACTCCGTGTCGTAGTCCCGAGGCTCCATGAGGGAGGCCTGCTCCAGGGGCGAGGCCCGGTGCTCGGGCCGGATGAGATCTCCACCCAGCCCCTGTCGGGCCCTGGCCTGGAGGAACCAGCCGTCGGTGGCGTCCTCCCGGTCGTTCCGGGTGTCCACCGTCACGGATCCCTCCAGGAACCGGACGTCCCCTTCCGCCACCAGGATCTGGGGCCGCCAGGGCTCCCCGTCGTCGGTGAGGGACCAGGGGTTGCCCTCCGGGGCGAACTCGTGGTCCTCCTGGACGTACTCGGCCCGGAGCTCCACCGGGAGGTAGGGCAGGTCGAAGCGGAGGAAGGCGCTCCAGCCCCTGCGCTCGTAGTAATCCCGGTAGTCCGTGTGGAGGAGGAAGGTAGCCAGGGAGGCCTCCAGGTTCGTCAGACCCCAGTCCTCCACCGGGTCCACGTAGGAGTAGGCTCTGGCTCCGACGCCGATACGGTCCCGTCCTCCCAGGGCCTGCTCCAGTCGGATGTCGTAGCCCAGGTCTTCCTCTCCCAGATCCGTGCCCACCTCCGTGCGGAAGATGCCGTAGAGATCCAGGCGCAGGGGATTGGATCCCGCCGTTCGGATGGAGGGGCCGAAGACCACGGGCAATCCCTCCACCCGGTTGTAGTTCTGCCCGGCCTTGATGGTGAACCGGGCCTCCCCCCAGCCGAAGCGGGTCCGGTTCCAGTCCCATTCGTCCTCTTCCCCCACTGCGGCGATCCGGTCTCCCCGCTGGACGTAGCGAAGGGGTTTCTCGTAGACCGTGAGGCTCCCTTCCACCTCCCCCAGGTCCCGGCCCAGAACCCGTCCCCCCACCAGGATGACGTCTCCGGTGACCACGCCCCCTTCCTCGAAGACCAGGTCGCCGTTGACGATGACGAGCTCGCCATCCAGCTCACCGGCCATGATGAACGGACCTCCCAGAGCCGCCACGTCTCCCACGATCACCCGGGTGGAGGGTATCCGGGTCCGGCCGGAGAAGTGGATGGTGGAGGGATCGTTGAAGAAGTTGATGATCTCCTTCTCGATCCAGCGGGGAAGATCCGCCTCCTCCACCCGTTCCACCTGCTGGCCCGAGAGGGCCGGGACGGAGAGGAGGAGGAGGGGAAACAGCAGCCAGAGACAACCCTTCTTCATCGTGATCTCCCGTGGAGAGGATCGGGGGTTCTCCACCGATCCCCCTTGCAGAGGGCGTACCACAAGGTGCTCGTTATCGGTAACCTCAAGTCGAACCACCTGTTATGCTGACGGCGGACCCCTGGCGTCCGGGCCGGATCGTCCCTCCGGCACCCGGACGTGTTGCAGTCTGACACGGCCGCCCCGCGGCCTGGAGCCCGGGAGCTCAGTCCGTCAGACCCAGACGTTTCATACGCCGGTAGAGGTTCGCCCGATCCGTCTGAAGGCGACGGCCGGCCTCGGCCACGTTGCCGTCCGATCCTTCCAGGGCCCCCCGGACCAGCTCCCGCTCGTAGTCTTCCAGGCGCTCCCGGAGGGGGCGGGGATCTCCTTCCAGGTACCCGGGAGTGTCCCCGGGGCCCCGGGGGGTGGGCATGAGACGAGCCACGTCCTCCTCGTCCACCGGTCCCCCGGAGCTCAAAATGGCCAGGCGCTCCAGGACGTTCATGAGCTCTCGGACGTTGCCGGGCCAGGCGTAGCGCTTCAGGGCCTGCATGCCCCCCGGGGTGATGTGGGGAGGCACCAGGCCTCGTCGGCTCCTCAGGCGTTGGAGGATATGGGCCACCAGGAGGGGGAGGTCCTGGAGCCGCTCCCGGAGAGGCGGAAGGTGGATGGGAACCACCTCCAGGCGGAAGAGAAGATCCTGGCGGAAGGCCCCTTCCTCCACCTGGGCCCGGAGGTCGTGGTTCGTGGCGGCCAGGACCCGTACGTCCACCTGGATGGGCCTTTGTCCTCCCACCCGCTCCACCACGCCTGCCTCCACGGCCCGGAGGAGCTTGGCTTGGGCCTCCGGCCCCAGGTCCCCCACTTCGTCCAGGAACAGGGTGCCCCGGTGGGCCGCCTCGAACCGCCCCCGCCGACGTTCCGTGGCCCCGGTGAACGCCCCCTTCTCGTGGCCGAACATCTCGCTCTCCACCAGATCCCGGGGAATGGCCGCGCTGTTCACCTTCACGAAGGAGTGCCCCTTCCGGGGCGAGAGGGCGTGGATGGCGCTGGCCACCAGCTCCTTGCCGGTGCCGCTCTCCCCGCTGATGAGAACCCGTGCATCCGTGGGGGCCACCCGCTGAATGATCTCCCGGACCCGGTTGATGGCCGGGGAGCGACCCACCAGCTCCGCTTCCGGCCCCATCTCCCCCTGGATGGCCCGGGTTAGATCCCGGGCCCGGCTCACCTCCACGGCCCCCTGGACGGTCAGAAGGACGGCCTCCGGCGTCAGGGGCTTCTCGATGAAGTGGAACGCTCCCAGACGGGTCGCCTCCACCGCGTCTCCCAGGGTGGCCTTCCCGCTCATCATGACCACCGGGGTGCCCGGAGCCAGCTCGGTGAAGCGGGGCAGGGCCTCCACGCCGGACATGCCCGGGAGCATGAGGTCCAGGAGGATGACCTCCGGGGCCTCCCGGGCCACCTCCTCCAGCCCCTCCTCCGCCGATACCGCCTCCCGGACGCTGTAGCCCTCGTCCTCCAGGAGGGCCCGGAGCATCCGCCTGAGGTTGCCCTCGTCGTCGACGATGAGAAGATCCATGGGGCGCTCGATTACGGGGATTCCGACCCCGGGGTCGGATGATCGTTGGAGGTCTCCCCCTCCCGGCGTTCCGCCAGGGGAAGGACAACCCGGAATACGGCTCCGCCCCCCTCACGGTTTCGCCCCTCCACCCTCCCCTGGTGGGCCAGGATGGTCTGGCGAACCATGGGTAGCCCCAGGCCGGTGCCCTGACTCTTCGTGGTGTAGTCCGGATCCCAGATCCTCTCCAGCTCCTCCGGGGGGATCCCCGGCCCCGAGTCCCGGATGTCCGTCACCAGGGCTTCCTCCTCCACCCTGAGGGCGATCTCCACCCTTCCCTGGGGACCGGCGGCGTCCAGGGCGTTCAGGAGGAGGTTACGGAAGGCCCGGAGAAGGGCGTCGTAGTGGCCTCGGAGGAGGGGGGCGGCCTCCGGGATCTCCAGGTGAATGGGGGATCCCGCCGCCTCGTGCCGGTTGACCAGCTCCAGGAGGAGCTCCGGCAGGTCGATCTCCGACGGTGGCCCCTCGGGCATCCGGCCGAACTGGGAGAAGGTCCGGGCCATCTCGTCCAGCCGCTGGATCTCCTCCAGGAGCACGGCGCCGGCCTCCCGGGTCCTGGGGTCCCTGGACCGGTGGGCCGTGGTGGCGGCCATGCGCATGGGAGTCAGGGGGTTCTTCAGCTCGTGGGCCACCCGGCGAGCCATCTCGGTCCAGCTTCGGAGCTTGGCCGCCTGAACGGCCTCCCGCCGGTTCTCGTCCAGCTCCCTGGCCATGCGTCGGAGAGCGTCCCTGAGCTGCATGAACTCCTTCACACCCCGGCTGTCCGCCGGCCCCGGGGCAGGCAGGGGCTGGCCTTGGCCGATGAGGTCGGTCCAGCCCACCAGGTTCCGGATTGGTCGGGAGAACCCCCGGGAGAGCTGTCGGGCCGCCCAGAAGGCCAGCCCACCCACCAGCAGGGCCAGGAGGAGGGCCAGAATCGGAAGGAGGTCCAGGATGCGTTCGCTCACCAGGGTGAGGATCCGGGAGAAGCGTAGGCTCTCGGAGAGGGCTTCCCTGTGGGCCCGGGCCGCCGTCTGGAGCTCCGGGTCGTCCAGCCCCGCCGCCTCCACCTCCTCCAGGAGGGTCTGCCCGGACTGGGCCAGGGATCCCCAGGGGCCGGCGGTGCCGGAGCTGGTGACCACCTCCCGCACGGCCAGGGTCCCGCCCAGGAGTAGGAGGGCCGCCGGCACCAGGGCCACGGCCAGGAGGGCGAGGAGGATCCTCCGCTGGAAGCTCTTGACCCTGAACATGATAGGACGGAAAGGTAGGAGAGGCACGAACCGCCGGGCAAGGAACGACGAGGATCGGGGCCGGGGCCCTCCCTCTTTACACCTTCCGGAGGCAGGAGGGACAGAATCGCCACCCGGCCTTCAGCTCCTCCCCACAGACGCATCTCGGAAACCGCCGGGCTCCGCACCAGGGGCAGCCCTCGGCACCCAGGGGGACGTCCTTCCCGCAGGCGGCGCAGGGGAGGTGGGTGGCGGCATCTCCCTTGACGACTCGGGCCACCTCGTGGGGGGTGGTGACGCCTTCCGCCACTTTCCGGAGAGCGTCCTCCCGGAGCGACCCCATGCCCCCTTCCCGGGCCAGGCGCCGGAAAGAGCCCAGGGAGGCACCTCGGGCCACGGCCTCCTGAAGGGGGTCGGTCATGGTGAGAACCTGAAAGACGCCGGTGCGGCCCCGGTAGCCGTCGGGGCAGGCGTCGCATCCCCGGGCGGAGCGCCCCCGACAGGAAGGGCACACCCGGCGCACCAGCCGCTGGGCAACCACCCCGGCCAGACCTCCGGCCACCAGGTAGGGGGGGACGCCCATGTTCAGGAGACGGTTGATGGCCCCCGGGGCGTCCACCGTGTGGATGGTGGAGAGAACCAGGTGACCGGTGACGGCGGCGGCCATGGCGATCTCCGCCGTCTCACGGTCCCGGATCTCCCCGACCATGATGATGTCCGGATCCTGCCGGAGGATGGAGCGGAGGGCCGCCGGAAAGGTGAGGCCGGCCCGGGGCCGGACCTGGACCTGGTTGGCGCCGTCCACCCGGTACTCCACCGGATCCTCCAGGGTCACCAGGTTCCGACCCTCGTCCTCCAGCTCCGCCAGAGCGGCGAAGAGGGTGCTGCTCTTTCCGCTTCCCGTGGGACCCGAGGCCAGGATCACGCCCTGCCCTCGATCCAGGATCCGGCGGATACGGGGAAGGTCTGTGGCGGACAGCCCCACGGCGTCCAGGCTCCGGGGGGCTCGGGAGGGGTCCAGGATCCGGACCACCGCCTTCTCGCCTCCCTTCACCGGAAGGCAGGAGACCCGGAGGCTCAGGTCGTCTCCCTCCCGGCCCGGGAAGGTGAGCCCGCCGTCCTGGGGTTTGCGCTTCACCGAGATGTCCATGCCCGCCATGATCTTGAGGCGGGAGAGCACGGCCCCGTGGGAGTGAGCCGGCAGGGTGACCACCTCCCGCAGAACCCCGTCCAGACGGTAGCGGACCCGGATTTCTCCCCGGTGGGCCTCGATGTGGATGTCGCTGGCACCCTCCCCCACCGCCTCCTTGAGAAGGTGGTCCACCAGCCTGACCACGGGAGCGGCCCGGGCGGCCTCCTCCATGGCGCTGGTGTCCTGGTCCGGAGACCGGGACGAGGGGCCGCTGCGGGGCAACCTCTCCAGGAGGTGGGCCATCTCACCCTTCCCCTCCTCCTCCTTTCCGTACCCCCGGTGCAGGCCGTCCAGGACGGCGGCGGGAGAAGCCACGGCAGGCTCCACCCGACGGCCGGACTGGAACTGGACGTCGTCCAGGACTCCCAGATCCAGGGGGTCGGCCATGGCCAGGCGGAGCCCCCTGGGTGAGATCCGGAGGGGCAGCACGAGCCCCCCCCGGGCCAGCCTGGGTTGCACGGCCTCCAGGGCGTCCCGTCGGGCCTCCAGGGGTGGCGCCTCGTAGGGGAGGTTGAGCTGGAGGGCCAGGCAACGGGCCACCGACTCCTCGTCGGCCCAGCCCCGCTCCACCAGGATGGCTCCCAGGCGAAGCCCGGAGCCCCGTTGTTCGTCCAGGGCCTGTGCCAGGCGGGCTGAGGACACCCCGCCGGTTTCCACCAGCAACTCACCGAGGATCTTGGGCTTGGGTTTCACGCCCGGAGGATGAAGGGTGGCCGGGGGCGAAGCCATGGAGGGAGGGGCCGGCAGGCCGGAACGTCCCTGGAAGGAGTCCCCTCAGGAGGTGGAGATTCCCAGGTACTCCAGGACCATGGGGGCCAGGTCCGTGATCCGCTCCAGACCCTCTCGACACGCCCCGGCGCCGGGGCCCCGGAAGAGGGTCAGGGTGGGATTCAGGGTGTGGCCCCGGGAGGTGTCCTCCAGGTTCCCGTGATCGCTGGCCACCACCAGGAGAACCTCCTCCGGGAGGTGGGCCAGGAGGCCGGACAGGAAGGCATCCACCCGCTCCAGGGCTCGGACGGCGTCCTCCATGCTCTGTCGGTGACCGGCGTGGTCCGTGCCGTAGTGAGCGAAGAGGGTGAGGCGGTGGTCCCCGGCCAGTCGGGCCAGGTTCCGTCCCACTTCCTCCGGGGGGGGATCCGGGAGGTGGGTCAGGCCCAGGCCGTCACGCCATGGGGCGTTCACGATCTCGCTGGAGAGGGCCCGTCCCCGGGCCAGCTCCTCTTCCCTGCGGGTGAGGAGCCCCGCCCCCTGGGCGGCCAGGGGTGGGCCCGCTGGCCGGCGGGCCCAGGGGCTGTCCTGGAAGCCGGTGGGGACGGCGTTGGCGAAGGCGCAGGAGACACCGGCGCCGGTGGCGGCAGCCAGGAAGCTCTCCTCCAGGACCAGGGGCCGGAGGCGCACCGGCACCCAGGGGCCGAAGTGGCGCCCGAAGAGGGCGGGAGCGTTTCGCCCCGTGAGGAGGGCCGTGTGTCCCGTACCGCTCTGGGGGATGCCCTGCACACCCAGGAGCGGATCCAGGGGGAAGGCCAGTGTGGTCTCGTGGGGTGCCACCTCCGGAGCGTCCAGGGTTGGAAGCTCTCCGGCCAGGAGCCCGCGGAGGGCGGGGAGCCGGGCCCGGAGGAAGGGGTTGATGTCGGGTCGGGCCGGGCCGATGCCCACCCCGTCCAGGAAGAGGAAGAGAAGTCGGGTGGTCAGGGCCGCCTCCCGTCCTCGGGTCAACGCCGGGCGGGCAACTCCTCCAGGACCTCGTTCCGTATCCGCTCCACCGGAGCCGGATCCCGGGTCAGGGTCCGGGCCACGGAGCGAAGAAGGGAGGGTGGAGAAGCCAGGTCCATGAGGGCGGCCAGGACCAGCAGGAGGAGAGCCAGAAGCCAGAACACCCGGCGTCGGGGCCGGGAGGGACCGTTGGGGGGCCGGACGAAGGGGGAGCGAGGAGGAGACATGGCCGCAGGAGAAGGGAGACCGGGGCACCCCGGGCCGTGGGCTCCCGGGGTCTATTCCGCCGCCCGGAGATCCATGGTTACGCTCACCGACACGTGGCCCGTGTCGGCCCGGTCCCGGAGGGCGTCCTTGAGCCTGGGCTCCATCTTCTTGTAAGCCGACATGACGCCGGTCCGGAGTTGGGCCCGGAGAACTTTCATGGCGTTCACGTCGGACCGGCTGCTCTCCGTCTCCTTCTTCGTCTCCTCCAGGTCCTCGGCCCGGATCTCGAAGGGAGCCATGCCCACGTCGTCCCGGCGTTTGGAGTCCAGGTACTGGACCACCACGCTAACGTCTCCCCGGGCATGGTGATGGTGGAGGTCTCCGATGGCACGGAACCGGGCGGCCAGCTTTCCGAGCTCCTTGGATTGGGCCGTGTGGCGGTAGGCCATGTCCGTGAGGCCGAAGATGCGCTTCAGGCGCTCGGCGGGGGTGGCATCGGAAGGGGGAGGAGTGGTATCCAGCTCCCGCCCCATGGCCTGGCGGTCGTCGGAGAATCGGCCAGCCTCTTCCTCCCGGGACCGGGCCCTGTCGATGTTCTCCAGAATCCGGTCCGGATTCGTCCGAAAACTCATGATGCTTCTCCGTAGACGGAGACACTGCGCTCGGGTCGGCAGAAGCATAACCTTGCGCCGGGACCGAGGCCAAGCCCCCGGTAGTCATGGAGAAGAAACTCCAGCCTTGTTTCGTAATGGTTGTCGACACTATATGGAAGCACCCGAACATTGACGCACCGGACCCGACTCCTGGCCCACCCAGCTCCACCAGGGCCCTTCATTGCCACGGAGGACATCCATGAAGCTCTCCGCCGCCGCCGCCGTCTTCCTCCTCCTTCTCGCCACCACCGCATGCGGTCCCGGGGTAGCCACGCCAAGCGGTGGGCTCATGTACCAGGTCCCGGAGACCCCGACCCTCCGCTACCTCTCCGGGGACACCACGAACATCGACGTGGATGCCGGGGGCATGGGAAGCCTCCGGATGCGAAGCACCAGCGAAGCCACGGTTCGATTCGACTTTGCCCGGGGGGCCGACGGCCTTCAGGTAACGGCCATCTTCGAGGACCTCCAGGCCCGGATGACCCAGCCCATGGGCGGGGCCCAGACCGCCTCCGAGGAAGACGTGCAGGGGGATCTGGTCTTCACCATGACCAGCGAGGGGGACGCCAGCGTGGTCTCCATGCCGGAGCTCCGGGGAACCGCGGGAACCCTGGCCAACCCCCACGCCCTGGCCTACGAGTTCTTCCCCCGGTTGCCCGGTAATGTGGTCAATCCGGGTGAGATGTGGACTGATACCATCAGCTACGAGGCTGAGCTTCCCGACGGATCCGTGTCCAGCTCCTCCGTCATCACCTACACCCTCCAGGGAGACACTCTGGTGGACGGGCAGAACCTCCTCCTGGTGACCTACGAAGGGGAGGGGGAAGTCGTGGGTGAGGCGGTGACCCAGGGTATGGCCGTCACCCAGACCTTCGGCGGGGACGTGGAGGGGATGTTCCTCTGGGATCCGGTGCGAAGCGTCATGGTGAAGGGGGAGAGCTCCCACGACATGGATGGCACGGTGGACGTCCCGGCGGCGGGAATGCCTCCCATGCCCATGACCGCCAGGGGCGCCAGCCACGTCAGACTCCTGGGGTCCTAGGGACCCCGACACCCCGGAGGTGAGGAATGCCTTCCCTTCCCCGGCGGGTCCTTCTCACCTTCGTCGCTCCCGGTGAGCTCTTCCAGCGTCTCCGGGAGCGACCGGTGTGGGGTGGGGCCCTCCTGGTGGGAGCGGTCCTGGTGGCCCTGTCCGTTCTCCTGGTGCCCATGGGGGTCTGGGAGACCATGATCCAGGAGCAGATGGCCCCGGAGGGGGCGGAGCTGCCCCCGGGCTTTTCCGGGGGAGGGACCGTCTTCCGGATCTCCGCCCTCATCGGCGGGGTGGTGTTCTGGTTCCTCTGGGCCTTCCTCCTGGCGGGAATCCTCACTCTGGTCTTCGCCTTCCTCCTGGGGGATGAGGGCCGCTATTCCCAATACCTCTCGGTGGTGGCCCACGCCCTCCTCATCACCGCCGTGGGTGGGGTGGTGGTCGTTCCCCTGAAGATCCTCCAGAACGATCCGAGCCTGACCCTGAGCCTGGGCACCTTCGCCGTGTTCCTGGAGGAGGGCTACCTGTTCCGGGTGCTGAAGGCCCTGGACCTCTTCGGTCTGTGGGGTTACGGGGTCATGGCCGTGGGAGTGAGCAAGGTGGATCCCGGCAGGAGCGCCGGCGTGGCCGCCGTCCTCCTCTACTCCTTCGCCCTCCTGGGGGCCCTGGTCTTCGGCATCTTCGGAGGGTAGCGTCCCGGGAGGTAGCTTCCTCCCCGCGGGACTTCCCATGCCCGGAGGGTTCGGCGGCGCTTGCCCCCCGGGTTATGTTATCCAGGCTGTGGCCGAGACTTCTCCGGGGGGCTCCCGGACCGCCCTCCGGAGGGAGGCTCGGGCGCCCCCCGGGCGGAGGGCAGCGGATGCAGGTCCGTGTCTCCGCATCCTCCGCCGGGGCTTCTTGGCAGACGGCGACGGACGACTTCGCAGACGGCGACGGACGACCATAGATGATCGAACACGAACGCCTCGGACGCCGGATTCCAGCCGGCGGCACCCCAGGGTCGGTGACAGCCCTCTTCCTCGGCCTCTTTCTGGCCGGATCTCCCTTCCCGGCGGCAGCCCAGGACTCCGGGGGCGGAGGCGGCCCGGCGGGAGGTGGCCGGGGAGCCAGGGCCAGCACCGAGGCGGCGTACGTGGAGACGGACATTCGTGTGGACGGCCGCCTGGAGGAAGCCGCGTGGAAGCGGGCGCCCGTGGCCTCGGGCTTCGTCCAGGGAGAGCCCGTGGAGGGGATCCCGGCGGAGGAGGACACGGAGGTCTGGGTCCTCTTCGACGGGGAATCCCTCTACGTGGGGGCTCGCCTCTACGACTCGGACCCGGAGAGCATCGCCGACCAGTTGGTCCGCCGGGATGACTGGGGGAACTTCGACTACTTCGAGGTCTCCCTGGATCCGAACCTGGATCGCCGGACGGGCTACACCTTCCGGGTGAGCGCGGCCAACGTCCAGGCCGACGAGTATCTCTACGAGGATCGCCGAGGGGATCGGGCCTGGGACGCCGTGTGGAGCTCCGATGTGGCCCGGGATGACCGGGGATGGACCGTGGAGATGCGGATTCCCCTGTCCCAGATCCGCTACGAGGCCTCGGACACGGTCCAGATCTGGGGCGTGAACTTCGCCCGGATGCGGCAGAAGACCAAGGAGAAGACCTACTTCCGGCTCCAGTCCCGACTCCAGGAAGGTCGGGTGAGCCAGTTCGGGCGTCTCCGGGGGATCCGGATTCCCCGGGCCAGTCGCCGGATGGAGGTCCGACCCTACGTCCTCAGCAGCGCTCACCGGGGGCCGGCGGAGGAGGGGGATCCCTTCTTCGACGGCAGTAGCCTGGATGCCCGGACCGGCTTCGATATCCGGTATGGTTTGGGAGGGGCCTTCACCCTGGATGCCACCATCAATCCGGACTTCGGCCAGGTGGAGTCGGACCCGGCCGTCATCAACCTCTCGGCCTTCGAGACCTTCTTCAAGGAGCAGCGCCCCTTCTTCGTGGAGGACGCCCGGGTCTTCGACTTCAACCTCTCCGGTCACCGGAACTCCCTGTTCTACAGCCGCCGCATCGGGCGGCAGCCCTCCGGCCGAGCTCCCTCCGGGGCCAGCTTTGTGGACGTGCCGGAGGCGGCCACCATCCTGGGGGCGGCCAAGCTCACGGGACGGACCTCCGGGGGGCTCTCCATCGGAGCCCTGGCTGCGGTGACCCAGGAAGAGACGGGGAAGGCCCACTTCGCCGAGGAAGGGGTCACGGAGAGCTTCCCCGTGGAGCCCCGGGCCCAGTTCGGCGTTGTGCGACTGCAGCAGGACTTCCGTGGCGGACAGAGCCAGGTGGGGGGGATCGTCACGGGCATGTGGAGAGACCTGCCTCCCGGCGGGGAGTTCAACCACCTGACCACCGCGGCCTTCAGCGGGGGTCTGGACTTCGAGCACACCTGGAACAACCGGGAATGGGCTCTCCATGGTTTCTTCACCGGGAGCCATGTCCGGGGAGATTCCGCGGCCATCATCCGGATTCAGCGATCCAGCAACCACTACTTCCAGCGTCCGGACGCCCGCTGGGCGGAGATGGACTCCACCGCCACCTCCCTCTCGGGCATGAACTGGCGGCTCCAGTTCGACAGGCGGAGCGGGGAGCACTGGACCGGGGGGATCTGGGCCGCCCAGGTGACCTCCGCCTTCGAGGTCAACGACCTGGGATTCAGCCAGTCCAGGGAGCGACTGGACGGCGGCGCCCGGGTGAGCTACCGGGAGATCCGGCCCGGAGATCTCTTCCGGAACTACCGGGTCACTCTCACGACCTACCACAACTTCAGTCACGAAGTCCTGGAGGATGATCCCCTGGCTCTGGAGGCCTGGGACCGGGCCCACACGTCCGGAGCCGTTCGTCTGGACGGCAACGCCGAGTTCCTGAACTACTGGCGACTGGACGGCAACCTTCGCTACAACCCCGAGACCATGAGCCGCACGGCCACCCGGGGCGGCCCCCTCATGCTGGATCCCGGAAGCATGTCCCTGGGCATGCGGCTTCACACGGACCGGCGAAAGACGGTGAGCCTCATTCCCGGCTTCGATGTCTCCCGGGGCCAGAAGGGATCCGGAGACAGCTTCCGCACGGGGATGCGGATCCAGGTCAGGCCCTCCCCGGGGCTGGAGATCCAGGTTCAGCCCTCCTACCACCGGCAGACCCGGGGGGGGCAGTACGTCACGTCCACGGACGTTGTGCCCTTCGAGACCACCTACGGAAAGCGCTACCTCTTTTCGGACCTGGAGCGGACCACGGTCTCCATGGAGACCCGGGTGAACATGGCCTTCAGTCCCACCCTCACCCTGCAGATGTTCGCTCAGCCCTTCTTCTCCTCCGGGGACTACACCAGCTACAAGCAGCTGGCCCGGCCGGAGAGCTACGCCTTCCGCCTCTTCACGGAGGGAGATCACGGGGTCTCGGAGAGCGGCGAAGACCTCTGTCTGGGCGGCCAGAGTTGCATGGACGGCCAGGGGGTTCGGCACCTGGACCTGGACGGGGACGGAGCCGTGGATTACGCCTTCATGGACAAGGACTTCAACCTCCGCTCCCTCATCGGCAACGCCGTGGTGCGCTGGGAATACCGGCCGGGATCCACGGTCTTCCTGGTCTGGCAGCACCGCCGCTCCAGCTGGCTGCAGGCCGGAGACTTCGACCTCCATCGGGAGCTGGACGGGTTGCTGGATGCCGAGGCCGACGACGTGTTCATGGTGAAGGTGAACTACTGGCTGGGGTTGTAGCGACCTTCTTCATCACCCCTGGCCAGGAGATATGGCCATGGACATTCTCTCGCCGGAGCCCCTGTCCTGTCAGCGGGAGGCGTTCTCCCTTCCCCGGGACCTCCACTACCTGAACGCGGCCTTCATGAGCCCCCTTCCCCGCTCGGTGGAGGAGGCGGGTCTCAGGGGGATGGCCCGGAAGAGAAACCCCGCCGGGGTGAGCCCCGAGGATTTCTTCCGTGAGGGCGAAGAGATCCGTCGCCTCTTCAGCCGCCTGGTGAACATCCCGGACCCTGCCCGGGTGGCCATCCTCCCCTCCGTGTCCTACGGGATCGCCGTGGCGGTGCGAAACACCTCTCTCCGGCCCGAGCAGAACATCGTCCTCCTCCGGGAGCAGTTCCCCTCCAACGTGTACGGGTGGCGACGCCTGGCCCGGGACACCGGGGCCCGGATCCGGACCGTGGGACCTCCGGAGGGAGGAGGCCCGGGCCAGCGGGGCCGCCTGTGGAACCAGCGTGTCCTGGAGGCGGTGGACCAGGACACCGGAGTGGTGGCTCTGGCTCCCGTCCACTGGACCGATGGGACCCTCTTCGACCTGGAGGCCATCGGAAGCCGGGCCCGTGAGGTGGGGGCGGCCCTGGTGGTGGACGGGACCCAGTCCGTGGGGGCCCTCCCCCTGGACGTGGCCCGCCTCCAACCGGACGCCCTCATCGTGGGGGGGTACAAGTGGCTCCTGGGTCCCTACGCCATGGGCGTGGGCTACTTCGGTCCCCGGTACCTGGATGGCCTTCCCCTGGAGGAGACCTGGATCGCCCGGGAGGGGAGCGAGGATTTCGCCGGCCTGGTGGACTACCGGGACGGCTACCAGCCTGGAGCGGTGCGCTTCGATGTGGGGGAGCGGAGCAACTTCATCCTGGCTCCCATGCTGGTGGCGGCCCTGGAGCTCCTCCTGGAGTGGCGGCCGGAGCGCATCCAGGCCTACACCCGGGCTCTTACCCGGCCCGCGGTGGAAGAGGGAGGTCGCCTGGGATTCGGCCTGGAGGACGAAGACTGGCGGGCCGGCCACATCCTGGGGATCCGGACCCCGGAGGGGATGGAAATGGCCAGCCTCCGCGAGGCCCTGGAACGGGAGAACGTCTCCGCCTCCCTGCGGGGCTCGGCCCTTCGTGTCTCCCCCCATGTCTACAACGACGAGGAAGACGTGGAGGCCCTCCTCCGGGCCCTGCGAGGGGCTGTGGGAGGGGCTGTAGAAGGGAGTTGACGCCCCCCCTTTTCCCCATCGTCCCCCCCTGGCCTTCTATCCTCCGGGCCCGAAGACGATGCTTGCCCGGGCCCCGGAGACAATCCCCTTCTCCTGGAACCACCCTGCCGGAACCTCCAGAGCGAACATGGCCGGCCGGGCCGACTCGTGGGGGTCCAGGCTCTCCGGCTCCATGGTCTGGATGTCCACGATCCGGAGGTTCTCGTCCAGGTAAGCGATGTCCAGGGGGATGACCGTGTTGCTCATCCAGAAGGAGCGGATCCGACTGTCCGGGAAGATGAAGAGCATTCCCCGACCCTCCGGTAGCTCCATCCGGTACATGAGGCCCCGCTCCCGCTCTTCCGGGCTCCGGGCCACCTCCGCTTGAACCGTGTCTCCGTCGAAGATCACCCAGGCATGCCCCGGGGGCGGAAGCTGTTCCTGGGATGGCCCGGGGGGTTCGACGCCCGGAGGGTTCCGATCCTCCCCGGAGGCCTCCAGCGATGGATCCCCGGTTTCCTCTCCGGCCCTGGCGGGGGACGTGGGACGGCGGTCCGGAGCATCGGCGGCCGCCTCGGCGTTTCCAGGGAAAGAGTCCTCCGCTTCCCCTTGTGCACCGCAGGCCGGGAGGAGGAGTGCCAGGAGGACGAAACCTGCGCTCTTCATCGGGGTTGTCAGGGACGGCGAGATCATGGAGACCATGATGGACCCGGTCACTCCACAGAGAGTGATTCTTATTATAGATTGTTTCCCTTGCCCTCTTCCTCTCCCCCGGACGGACGGCAGGAGCCCCCTGGCCGGGGAACGGCGCCGGCCAGGGCCCGCCTCCGGAATCTCCGGCGGTGGGGGATGGAAGAAGATAAGGAGGGCGAGGTCGAATCGGTACCGAGACGCTAAAGGGCGGAGGCACGCCCGGGACGGTCAGGATGAATCCGGAGCTTCTGGAGATTCTGGTGTGCCCGGAGACGAAGCAGACTCTTCGGGTGGTGGAGGACGAGGTCCTGGAGCGGGTGAATCGTGCCGTGGAGCAGGGAACGCTCCACACCCGGGGGGGCGACAAGGTGAAAGAGCCGCTGGAGGAAGGCCTCTTGAGAGAAGACGGGGAGATCCTCTACCCCGTCCGGGACGACATCCCGATTCTCCTGGTGGACGAGGCCATCCCTCTGGCATCCCTGGACTGAATCGGAACAGGCAGGATGACAAACAGCGAGAACGAAATGCGGACCGAAGGGCGTCCGGAGGTCGGGAAGGCCGGGTCCCGGAGGTCATGGTGGCCTCTGGGCGTGCTCCTCCTGGCCGTACTTCTGTCGGGCTGTGACGCCGAATACCTCCAGTCCACCATCAAACCGGTAACGGACTACGGGGAGGTCACCCACGACCTCTACGTGACCATCTTCTGGTGGACCATGGCAATCCTGGCGGTGGTGTGGGGCCTCATGGGCTACATCCTGGTCCGCTTCCGGGAGCGGCCCGGTCAGGGCAAGCCCAAGCAGATCCACGGACACATGGGTCTGGAGATCGCCTGGACCATCGCCCCGGCCCTCATCGTGGTGGCCATCATCATTCCCACCATCAAAGGGGTCTTCGAGATCCAGCGCAGCCCGGGGGACGACGCCCTGGTGGTGGAGGTGGTGGGCAAGCGCTACTGGTGGAGCTTCCACTACCCGGAGCTGGGAGTCACAACCGCCAACGAGCTGCACCTCCCGGTGGGTCGTCCCGTGAGTCTTCGCCTGGAGTCCGGAGACGTCATCCACTCCTTCTGGGTTCCCCAGATCGGGGGGAAGCGGGACGTGAACCCGGTGGTGGTGGTTCCCCAGGGAGAAGAGGAGCGTCGGAACTGGATGCACTTCACCCTCCAGGAAGAAGGGGTGTTCTGGGGGCAGTGCGCGGAGTTCTGCGGCGAGGCCCACTCCCTCATGGGCGTGAGGGTCGTG
Source organism: uncultured Gemmatimonadaceae bacterium (assembly GCA_964652625.1). Lineage (GTDB taxonomy): Bacteria > Gemmatimonadota > Gemmatimonadetes > Longimicrobiales > Gaopeijiaceae > CAZZEL01. Next base: position 3,628 of record CAZZEL010000011.1, on the reverse strand, counting down.
GCCCAGAGCCCGGAGGAGTTCCAGGCCTGGGTGGAGACGTGGACGACCCCGGCCCCCACCGCGGCTCTGCCGGAGATCTCTTCGGGGTCGGATACGGAATCCGGGGCCGATGAGGAAACCCGGACAGCGGCTCCGGAGGAGATCCATGCCGCTGCCGGCTCGCCGCAGGAGGACGGCGAGGCCGGGATGGGGGCCGGCGCCCCGGAGGAGGATCCCCTGGTGGCCCGGGGCCGGGAGGTGTTCTTCCAGGAGTCCTACTGCGTCCTCTGCCACGCCATCCAGGGGACGCCGGCGGCGGGACAGATCGGGCCGAACCTCACCCGCATGGGACAGCGCTCCACCCTGGCTGCGGGAATGCTGGACAACACCCCGGAGAATTTGGCGGAGTGGATCCGGGATCCCCGGGGCGTGAAGCCCGGGGTCCAGATGCCCGGTGCCGACTACGAGGTCACCTACGAGGGGCAGACCTTCCCTCCCACAAACCTGAACGCTGAGCAGATCGAGGCCCTGGCTGCCTATCTGTCCAGCATGAAGTAGGGGGTACGACGCCATGTCGGTAGCCACCGAGACCCTTCAGGCCCCTCCCTCCGTACACGTGGAGGACAAGGGGCTGTGGAGCTGGCTCACCACCGTGGATCACAAGCGGATCGGCATCCTCTACTTCGTCACTTCCTTCTTCTTCTTCTTCGTGGGAGGCTTCGAGGCGCTCCTCATCCGGATCCAGCTCATGCAGCCGGAGAGCGCCGTCATCTCGGCGGAGACCTACAACCAGATGTTCACCATGCATGGAACCACCATGATCTTCCTGGTGGCCATGCCCATGGCGGTGGCGTTCTTCAATTACCTGGTTCCCCTGCAGATCGGAGCCCGGGACGTGGCCTTTCCACGGCTGAACGCTCTGTCCTACTGGATCTTTCTCTTCGGGGCCCTCTACCTGAACTCCAGCTTTTTCTTCGGGGCGGCCCCGAACACGAGCTGGGTGGGGTATGCGAACCTCACCTCCCTGCAATACTCTCCGGGACGCAACGTGGAGTTCTGGGTCCTGGGCCTGAGCATCCTGGGGGTGAGCTCCCTCCTGGGAGGGATCAACTTCATCACCACCATCATCAACCTCCGGGCCCCGGGGATGAAGCTCATGCGGATGCCCCTGTTCACCTGGATGACCCTGGTGACCAGCTTCCTCCTGGTCACGGCCATCCCGGTCATCGCCGTGGCCCTGATCCTCCTGGGCTTCGACCGCTTCTTCGGAGCGAACTTCTTCGAGGTGACGGCGGGAGGGGATCCCATCCTCTGGCAGCACCTCTTCTGGCTCTTCGGGCATCCGGAGGTCTACATCCTCATCCTCCCGGCCTTCGGGATCATCAGCGACGTGATCCCCACCTTCTCCAGGAAGCCTCTCTTCGGGTATCCGGTGGTGGTCTACGCCGGCATCCTCATCGGCTTCATCGGCTGGGGAGTCTGGAGTCACCACATGTTCACGGTGGGTCTGGGGCCCATCGCCGACTCCTTCTTCGTGGCCAGCACCATGATCATCGCCATCCCCACGGGCATCAAGATCTTCAACTGGCTGGCCACCATGTGGGGCGGATCGTTGCGATTCCCCACGGCCATGCTCTTCTCCGTGGGAGTCGTGGCGGTGTTCACGGTGGGAGGTCTCAGCGGGATCATGCACGCCTCGGCCCCGGTGGATCTCCAGCAGCACGACTCCTACTTCGTGGTGGCCCACTTCCACTACGTCCTGGTGGGGGGAGCCATCATGGGGCTCTTCAGCGGTCTCTACTTCTGGTTTCCCAAGGTCACGGGCAAGCTCATGAACGAGACCATCGGGAAGTGGCACTTCTGGACCACGTTCGTGGGCTTCAACCTGACCTTCTTTCCCATGCACTTCTCCGGGCTCTTCGGCATGCCCCGGCGGACCTGGACCTACCAGGCCGAGCTGAACCTGGAGATCTGGAATCTCCTCTCCACGGTGGGGGCCTTCATCTTCGGCGTGGCCTCCCTGCTCCTGGTCTGGAACATCATCCACAGCCTGAGAAAAGGGGAGGAATCACCCCCGAATCCCTGGGAGGCGTCCAGCCTGGAGTGGTCTCTGCCCTCTCCCCCGGAGCACTACAACTTCCCGAAGCTGCCGGAGATTCGTCAGCGGGATCCCCTCTGGGACGAGGGGGAGAGGCAGCAGATCGAGACCCGGACCCTGGAGGAACCGGAGGAGGAGCCGGAGATGCCGAGCCCGTCCTTCTGGCCCTTCCTCGTGGCTCTGGGCGTGGCCCTCACCTGGGGTCTGGTCATGACCGGGATCTGGTGGGTGCCGTTGCTGGGCGTGGCCTTCACCGCCTTCACCGTCTTCGGTTGGGCCTTCCAGCCGGCCTTCCGATCCAACGCCCACACCGGCAACGCATAGGCAGGGAGAACGAGCATGGCCCAGGCAGCCGCCGTGGCAGACGAGCATCACTATACCAGCACCGGGCTGGACTCCTGGAAGGTGGGGTTCTGGACCTTCATCGGGTCGGAGTGCCTGTTCTTCGCCACCCTGATCTCCACCTACATGGTGTACAAGGGGAAGAGCCTGGTGGGCCCCTTTCCCGAGGAGATCCTGGACATCCCCCTCACCACCATCAGCACCTTCATCCTCCTCATGAGCTCCCTGGCCATGGTTCTGGCTCTGGACGGGATTCGTCGGGGGAGCAAGAAGCTGACCCTGGTGTGGTTGGGGGCGGTGATCCTCCTGGGGACCACATTCCTGGGCTTCCAGGTCTACGAGTTCAACCACTTCGTCCACGAAGGGCTGACCCTGGGCACGAACGTATTCGCCTCTTCGTTCTACGTCCTCACCGGGTTCCACGGAGCCCACGTCACCGTGGGTGTGATCTGGCTTCTGACCCTCTGGATCCTCGCCGCCCGGGGACGGCTGGCATCCGGTGATGCCATGAAGGTGGAGGTGGCAGGCCTCTACTGGCACTTCGTGGACGTGGTGTGGATTGTCATCTTCACCCTGGTCTACCTGATTCAGTAGTCGATTTCGGAGGAGGAGTGCAGCAGATGAGTGCAGAAGCCATGGCCGGCACCGGGGGCCCCGGGGCACAGAGACAAGGGGAGGGGGCCGACGAGCACGGCCATCACCCCTCCCCCGCCTTCTACTGGATGATCGGGGGGATCCTCACCGTGATCACGGCGGTGGAGGTGGCCATCTTCTACGTTCCCTTTCTGGAGCCGGTCCTGGTGCCCCTTCTCCTGGCGTTGTCGGCCGGGAAGTTCGTCCTGGTGGTCATGTTCTTCATGCACCTGAAGACCGACTCCCGGATTTTCTCGGGGCTGTTCCTGTCGGGCCTGGTCCTGGCGGTCTTCATGACCGTGGCCCTGGTGGTCCTGTTCCAGGTGCTGCCCGAGTACCAGACCCTGACTGCAAGCTGAGGGAGGGGAGCCCGAAAGACCGCCGTGGATCGGGGGGATGGGGCGGTACCCTCGCGGACCCCAACCGTCCGGGCTTTCCCGGGTGGACCATTCCCGGAGGATCGGTGGCTTTCGGTGGGTGTACCCTTCCAGCCGGAGGCGGTAGCTTTCCGCCTCCGGCGCCTTTTTGGTGCGCCAGGCATGGCGCGCAGCGCCGTGACTGGCGCTGATAACCGTG
>CAZZEL010000010.1:0-69436 GCA_964652625.1 uncultured Gemmatimonadaceae bacterium | reverse complement strand
AAGAAAAGGGGTCTGACCCCCTTGCGAGCCCTGGAGTATAACCCGGCTTCGGGCCGTCTCTCAACTGGACTCGAGACGACTCAGGACCCGGGGAGAAAGCGGAAGAAGAGGGGACCCGCCGGGAGACATCTCCGGTTCCTTCCCTGGGGCGCCCCCCTGCCGCAGGTATCACCGACCCCGCTTCCGGCCCGTGGTTCCTTCCAGGGAGAACCTTGAGCCTCCTGGGAAAAGGAGGATCCAGGGGCGAAGAGGGTCCTGAGGTCTCCACTGTCAAATCCCGATGTCACGTCTCCACCCGAGCCCTTGCCGAGGAGGGGCCTCGGACTATATTACGAAGACCTTCGTAAAGGAATCCGGCCGTCTTCCTACAATCACGAGTCCGTCCCGTCCCGGAGGCTTAAACATCATGGTGAGTCCCTCCCACCTGCTCCGTCGGCCCCCGATCCCGGCCTCCCACGGCCTTCTCTTGCTCCTTCTCGCTCCCCTTCTCTGGTCGTGCGACGAGAGCAGCTCACCCGCCCCGGCTTCGGTGGCCAGATGGACCCTCGGGGAGCCGGCCCTTCGCATCGGGAGCCTGGCAGGGGACGAGACGGCCCTGACCACGGTGGGGGACCTCGTGGTTCGGGACGGAACGGTCTTCATTCTCCAGCCCCGGGATCAGACGGTTCGGGTCTTCGACGACACCGGCACCTTTCTCCGGACCATCGGCCAGGAGGGGGAGGGGCCCGGGGAGTTCCTGGGTCCCTCCACCCTGGGATTCCTGGGGGACACGCTCTGGGTGGGGGACTCCCGCCTGCGCCGGGTCACCCTCTTCGGAAGGGACGGGACCGTTCTGGAGGCCTTTTCCTTTCCTCTTCCGAACATGGGAGAGGCTCTGAGCGCGGGATTCCTGGGCCTCACCGGCGGGGGCGGCGCCCTTGTGAGCACAAGCCCGGCCTTCCGCTCCGAGTTGGAGGGCACGAGCCACCCCTTTCCTCTCCTTTCCGTCTCACGGGATAGACGGATCCTGGACACCCTGGCCACCCGGAATCTGGCCCATGCCCGAGCCATCATGGTCACCGAGTCCCAGGGCGCCATCCAGTCCATCGAGGTTTTCACCCAGACCTTCTCCGACCACACCCTGGTGGATCTGGGCAGTGAGGGAGGAAGGATCGCCGTAGTCGAACGCCCCGTGGCGGCTTCCCGGGACTCCGCCACGTACCGGGTGAGCTCCGTCACCGCCTCCGGCGACACCCTCTTCTCGGTGGAGGTTCCCTATGAGCCCGTTCCCGTCCCCGGCGAACTGGTGGACAGCATCGTGGACCGGTGGGCCGAAGGTGGGCGCTCCAGATCCCGGATCCGGGAGACCCTCTTCTTCCCGGACCACTACCCTCCGGCAAGCGACGTGGTGGCGGGAGAGGACGGGACCGTGTGGGTGGGCCGGGAACGGCGTCCCGGGGCGTCCGTGACCTGGGAGGTCTTCAGCCCGGAAGGGACCCTCCTGGCCCGCCTGGAGACCCCGGAGGCCTTCCGGCTCCACCAGGCCAGGGATGGGGAGATCTGGGGTGTCCTCACCGACGAGCTGGACGTCCCCTACGTGGTACGGTACCCCGTGGGTTTCCCGGGAGGAGCGTGACGAAGATTCCCTGACGGGGAGGCGTCACTCCTCCGGGGTGGGGGTGTTCCCGACCTCCTCCTCCTCGGGACCGAAGAGACTTTCCTTCACCCTCTCCTCGACCTCCTGGGCGATGTCCGTGTTTTCCTTCAGGAAGACCTTGGCGTTCTCCTTGCCCTGCCCCATGCGCAGATCCCCGTAGGAGTACCAGGAGCCGGACTTGGTGACGATGTCGCACTCCTCCCCCAGGTCCAGGAGCAGACCCCGGTGGCTGATCCCCTCGTTGTAGAGGATGTCGAACTCGGCCTGCTTGAAGGGAGGGGCGCACTTGTTCTTCACCACCTTCACCCGGGTCCGGTTGCCCACCAGGTCCTGCCCGTCCTTCAGGGCCCCGATCCGCCGGATATCCAGGCGCAGGGAGGCATAGAACTTCAGCGCCCGCCCCCCGGTGGTGGTCTCCGGGTTTCCGAACATCACCCCGATCTTCTCCCGGATCTGGTTCGTGAACACCACGGAGGTCTTGGACCGGCTCACCGCTCCGGTGAGCTTGCGGAGAGCCTGACTCATGAGCCGGGCCTGGAGTCCCACGTGGGAGTCGCCCATCTCACCCTCGATCTCCGCCCTGGGGACCAGGGCCGCCACGGAGTCCACCACCACCACGTCCACGGCGTTGCTCCGGATGAGGACCTCGGCGATCTCCAGGGCCTGCTCTCCGGTATCGGGCTGGGAGACCAGGAGGTTGTCCACGTCCACCCCCAACTTCCGGGCGTAGTGCACGTCCAGGGCATGCTCCGCGTCCACGAAGGCGGCGATCCCCCCACCCTTCTGGGCGTTGGCGATGATGTGGAGACACAGGGTGGTCTTTCCGCTGGACTCCGGGCCGTAGATCTCCGTGATGCGCCCCCGGGGGATGCCCCCCACGCCAATGGCCCAGTCCAGGTTCAGAGCGCCGGTGGGGATCCCGTCGATCTCGATCTTCGCTCCGTCCAGCCCCATGCGCATGATGGAGCCCTTGCCGTAGGACCGCTCGATCTGGCTGATGGCGGTCTCCAGGGCCTTCTCCTTCTGTTCTTTCTTTTCCGCGGTGGACATCTCCGAATCTCCCTTGGGATGCTGACCTGCTGGCATGCTGACCTGCACGTGGGGACCTCGTTCGCTAGCTTCCCCGGACACTCTCCCGCCCCGGGGGCGCCCGGCAAGGAAAGTACAGAACCCGAAGAGAAAGCGAAAGTACTCCCGGCCCCACCGTCGTGTGTCTCGACGCGTGTCACGAAGAGTAGCCATCCTCCCGGGGCATCACCATGCCCCCCCGGGACGTCGTGGGAACCCGGTCCGGGGTAGGCGGGTTCGCCAGAGGGAAGGGCTGAAGCCCTTGTGCCACAGCTTCCTGGAGGGCTGCTCCGGGAGTGGAGAAGCCGGGACCGAAAGAGCCCCGGCATCCAAGAGACCCGACACCGAGGAGACCATGAAGACCCTGGAGTACGACCTCGTCGCCGTGGGTGGAGGCACGGCGGGTCTGGTGAGCGCCGCCGGAGCGTCCTACCTGGGCCTGGAAGCGGCCCTGGTGGAGAAGGAGGCCCTTGGGGGCGATTGCCTCTGGACCGGCTGCGTGCCCTCCAAGGCCCTCATCGCCTCGGCCCGTCGGGCCCACGGCATGCGACACGCCCGGGAGGTGGGTCTCCAGTCGGCGGACCCGGCCCACTCCTTCCAGGCTGTCATGGAGCGAATGCGGGCCGCCCGACGGACCGTGGCCCGGCACGACGACCCGGAGCGATTCCGGAGCATGGGAGTGGGAGTGCACTTCGGTGCAGCCCGGTTCCTGGACGGGGAGACGGTGGAGGTGGAGGGGGTGGGGCGAATCCGGTCCCCCCGAATCGTCCTGGCCACGGGAGCCAGGGTGGCCGTGCCCCCGGTGGAGGGACTGGAGCCGACGGGATACCTGACCCACGAGACGGCTTTCGACCAGCATACCCTCCCTTCTTCCCTGATCATCCTGGGGGGCGGGCCCGTGGGTCTGGAGTTTGCCCAGGTCTACGCCCGCCTGGGGGCCCGGGTGACGGTGGTGGAGATGCTCCCGGAGATCCTCCCCCGGGAGGACCCGGACGTGTCCGGAGCCCTCCGGGAGATGCTCCGGGCCGAGGGGATCGTCTTCCGGACCGGTCAGGCTGCCGCGAAGGCCGCCATGGCTGACGGGCAGAAGACCATTACCCTGGAGGACGGGAGCCGGCTGGCGGCGGAAGAGATCTTCGTGGCCACGGGACGCAAGCCCGCCGTGGAGGGGCTAGACCTGGAGCGAGCCGGGGTGGAGGTCCGCAAGGGGGGAGTGGTGGTGGACGACACCCTCCGGACCCGAAACCGGAAGGTGTGGGCCGCCGGGGACGTCACCGGGGGCCTCCAGTTCACCCACGTGGCGGACTACATGGCCCGGACCGTGGTTCGAAACGCCATCTTCCCCTTTCCCACGAAGGTGGACTACGACGACGTTCCGTGGGTGACCTTCACCGACCCGGAGGTGGCCCACGTGGGCATGGGTCAGGAGGACGCCGAGGCCCGGGGCGCCTCCACCTACGCTTACGAGTTCGCGGAGCTGGACCGGGCCATCGCCGACGGGGACACCCGGGGATTCGTGAAGATCTCCGCCGATGGGAAGGGTCGTATCCTGGGGGCCACGATCCTGGGCCAGGGGGCCGGAGAGCTCATCATGCCCCTGGTCCTGGCGAAACAGAACAAGCTGTCCCTGGCGACGGTGTCCGGAGCCGTCTTCCCCTATCCCACCCGGGTGGAAGGAGTCAAGCGGGCTGCCGACGCCTATCAACGAGCCCGTCTCCAGGGCCGAGGAGGCCAACTGCTGAAGAAGGTCGTATCATGGCTGACGTAGGTCCGGGGCGGGTGGGGCGGCGCCGAGGGGCCCTCAAGCTCCTGGCTTTCGTGGCCGTGGTGGGGGGCGGCCTCCTCCTGGTCCGCTTCACGCCGGCAGGGGAGCTGCTGAGCCGGGAAGGGATCGCTCAGGGGGTCCGCCTCCTCCGGGAATCCACCTGGGCACCCCTCCTCTTCGTGCCCATCTATGCCGGGGCCGTGGGCGTGGGAATTCCCGGGACCGTCCTCACCCTGGCCGGCGGGGCCGTCTTCGGTCTGTGGTGGGGCACACTCTTCAACTGGCTCGGAGCCACCCTGGGAGCCAGTCTGGCCTATGTCCTGGCGCGCTTCCTGGGGCGAGACGGGATCGAAGGACTCCTGGGGGAGAAGATGAAGGGATGGCCGGCCCTGGAGAGGATCGACGATGCCGTGCGGAAGCACGGCTTTCGAGGCCTTCTCACACTCCGTCTCATCCCACTCTTCCCCTTCAACGCCCTGAACTTCGGCGGAGGCCTGGTGGGGATGCCCTGGACGAGCTACGCCCTGGCCACGGCCCTGGGCATCGTCCCGGGGACCTTCGTCTACACCATGTTCGCCGACGCCCTCCTGGAGGGCTCCACCGAAGCTTCCCGGGACGCCTTCGTCCGCATGGCCGTCTCCGGAGCCCTCCTGTTGTTGCTGAGCTTCCTTCCCCTTCTCCTCAGGAAGCTTGGGGTGGGTCTGCCCGGCGGGTCGTCCCCGGCCCGGGGCGGGCCCGGCGACTGACGGCCTGGCCCGTCACGGGAGATCCGCCTCGTGTCCCCGATCCGGACGCACTCATCCACCACCGCCCCACTGTTGGGGGTGGTCATTCCGGCCCTGGACGAGGCCGAGACCCTTCCGTCTCTCTTCCGGGACCTGGCGGACCTTCCTGTGCCTCACCGGGTCGTGGTGGCGGACGGGGGGTCGGCGGACGGCACCCGAACCGTGGCCCGTGACGCCGGAGCCCTGGTGGTGGACGCTCCCCGGGGACGAGCCCGGCAGCTCAATGCCGGAGCCTGCCTCCTCTCCACACCCTGGCTTCTCTTCCTCCATGCCGATTCCCGGATCCCCTCCCGGACCGGAGAGGCCCTGGCCCGCTTCCTGGAACAGGCCCGGCCGGAGGAGGCGGCCCACTTCGCCTTCGCCCTCCAGGGAAGCCATTGGTTCTGGCGGTTCATCGAGATGGGTCAGGGCCTCCGGGAGCGATTCGCTCGTCTCGTGTATGGCGACCAGGGGCTGCTGGTCCACCGGGCCCTGTTTCGGGAGGTAGGAGGGTACCCGGAGCTGCCCCTCATGGAGGATGTGGAGATGATCTCCCGCCTTCGGACCGTGGCCCGGGTCCGGAAGATCCCGGCTCCCCTCCTCACCAGTCCACGCCGGTACCGGGAGTCCGGCCGGTGGCGTTCATGGGTGCGCAACACTCTCCTCATCTCCCTCTACAAGGCGGGAGTGTCCCCGGGGCGCCTGGTCCGGTTCTACCCCTCCCGAACCGCCCGGCGAGATCGGATGCTCCTGGTGTTCGCCAAGGAACCCCTTCCCGGAAGGGTCAAGACTCGCCTGGCCTCCGACCTGGGTCCTGAACGGGCTGCGGCCATCTACCGGGACATGGGACGTCGCATCGTGGATCAGGTCCGGGGGGGACCCTACCGCATTCGGGTCTGTTTCGACCCACCCCGCGCACGCAAGGCCATGAGGGCCTGGTTGGGGAAGGAGGAGGTGGAATACCGACCCCAGCATGCCGGAGATCTGGGGGCACGGATGGAGGGAGCCTTCCGGGAGGCCTTCTCCCGGGCTCGCCGGGTGGTCATCGTGGGCACCGACGCCCCCGACGTGGACCGGCACCGGGTGGAGGCGGCCTTCCGCCTCCTGGACACCGCTGAGGTGGTCCTGGGTCCCGCCCGGGACGGAGGGTACTACCTCCTGGGGCTCCGGCGGCCCGTCCCGGAGCTCTTCCGGGACATGCCATGGAGCACGGATAGAGTCCTGGAGATCACCCGGGAGAGGGTCCGGACCCTGGGCCTCCGAGAGGCCCTCCTCTCCCCCCTGTCCGACGTGGACACCCTGGAGGATCTGGAGGACCTGGAGGACTATTGAACAAAGGGGGAGGTGCGGCCGCGGGCGGGGAGGCAGTCCTCCGGTCCTTCCTCCGAAGAAGTCCTGCCGGCAGCGCCAGCGCCCCCCGGGTGGGGAGCCCGGAGAAGGTCCCCGGAAGTCCCATCGGTCCTCTCCACCGCCGGCCACGAGGACAGGCCCACCGGGAAGGAACACCTTGCTCCGATCCTCCGATCCTGGACATCTTTGAAGGGAAAGGAAAGGAGCGAGAGGGCTGGCGGCACGTGCGTTCGTCGTCCAGCCGCCATTCCCCTCGCCCTTCCCGTCCCATGCCTGGAGACGCTCGTGCCCCAACAAGACCCTCTTCGACGTCGGCTCCGGTTCGACGACTTCCAGATGAATCGCTTCCCCGACGGAAGCTGTGAAGCCCGGGTAAGGACGGAGTGGACCCGGGAGCAGTCCTTCCAGGGAGAAGCCCGGGGTCCACAGACCCTGGAGGGGGAGATCCGGGCTGCGGCCACCGCTGCCCTCCATGCCGTGAGCGAGGCCGCAGGGGGTTCCCTGGAGCTGACGCTTTGGGGGGCGAAGGCCATCCGGGCCTTCGACACATGGCTCGTGGTGGTCTCGGTCCAGGCCCGAACCGAAGAGGACTCCCTCCGCCTCCTGGGAGCCCATCCCTGCCCGGACGGGAACACGGCCCGGGGGGCTGTGCTGGCGGCTCTGGACGCCATCAACCGGGTGGTGGAGCCCTACCTGCCGGAAGAGGACAAGGCCTCGGACGAGTGAGAAAGCCGTTGCACAGAGAGCACGGTCTCAGGCCCCCAGCTCTTCCATGACCCCCTCCAGGGCCGCCAGGGCCCGCCCGATCCCCTGGTCGTCCACGTCCAGGTGGGTCACGGCCCGGATGCGCCGGGGTCCGAAGGGCACCATGAGGACCTCCCGGGCCCGGAGGGCCTCCAGGACTTGAGCCGCCGTGAGGCCAGGCGTCCGGATGTCCAGCATGACGATGTTTGTGTCCGGTTCCACCACCGCCAGGCCCGGCACCCTGGCCGCCCCCTCGGCCAACCTCCGGGCCCGGTGGTGGTCCTGGGCCAGACGCTCCATGTGATGATCCAGGGCATGGAGGCCGGCGGCAGCCAGGATCCCGGACTGGCGCATGCCTCCTCCCAGCCTGCGTCGGATTCGCCAACCTCTATCCATCAACGCCCTGGATCCGGCCAGGAGGGAGCCCACGGGTGCGCCCAATCCCTTGGAGAGGCAAACCATGACGGTATCCGCCAGGGCGGCCCAGTCCACCGGCGGGTGGCCCGTGGCCGCGGCGGCATGCCAGAGGCGGGCTCCGTCCAGGTGCACGGCCAGACCCGCTTCCCGGGCCACCCCGGCCACGGCCCGGGCCTGCTCCAGGGGGAGGATCTTGCCCCCGGCGCTGTTGTGGGTGTTCTCCAGAGCCACCACAGAGGTCAGAGGCATGTGGGGGGAGCCCGGGCGGATGGCATCCTTCACCTTCTCGGGTGTCAGGAGCCCGTCCGGTGTGGGAACAGGATGAAGCTGGGCAGCGCTGAGAACCGCCCCTGCCCCCTCCTCGTAGTGGAAGATGTGGGCCCCGGCCTCCAGGATCACCTCGGTGCCCGGCTGGCTCAGGAGGGCCACCGCCGTCTGATTCGCCTGGACCCCGCTGGGGAAGAAGAGGGCCGCCTCCTTGCCCAGGATCTCCGCCACCCGCTCCTCCAGCTGGTGGGTCGTGGGATCGTGATCCAGGACGTCGTCTCCCACGGGGGCGTTGGCCATGGCTTCCCGCATGGCGGGAGTGGGACGGGTGACGGTGTCGCTCCGAAGGTCCACGAGGGTGTCCTTCATGGCTCCTCTCTTCCTTCCGTCGGGCCCTGTCCTGCCTCCCGAGGGCCCGGGGCCCGCTACTCCTGGAGGGCTTTCTCCAGGCGCCGCAACCGGCGGGCGATGGAGATGACCCAGCCGAAGATGATGGCCCAGGCGATGAAGTAGGCGATGAACATGTGGGTGTAACCCCGGAGGTTCTGGCCAGCAAGGGCCTGGGGATCGGCCAGTCCCCCCTGGGTCAGAGCCTCCATGGGCCCATGCGGCACCACGGCCTCCGCCCACACGTCCGGGGCCACCGTCTCCGCCGCCACGTCCGGAGTCACGGTCTCGGCCAGGATCCCCGAAGACACGGCACCCGCCGGCACGGCCGGGGCAAGGAAGAAGATGACCAGAGCCAAGGTGAGAAGGACTTTGTGGATCATGACAGCACTCCTTCCGGCTGGGGCGTGCGGCCTTCCGCCACCTCCCGATGCAGAAGTCCCTGGGACACGCGCTCCAGTCCGTAGCGATAGAGGAAGAAGGAGAAGAAGAGAAGGGTCATGGCCCCCAGGCCCACGAAAAGGGTGGCCAGCATGTCGGGATGGAGGCTGGGCCCGGCCGGCCGCATCACCACCGGAGCCGGGTGCAGGGAGCGGAACCACTGCACGCTCAAGTGGATGAGGGGGATGTCCAGGGCTCCCACGATGCCCACCACGGCGGCGAAGCGCTTGCCTCGCTGGGGGTTCTCCGTGGACGACCTCACCAGGAAGTAGCCCAGGTAGATGAACCACAGCAGGAGGGTGAGGGTCAGGCGGGGCTCCCACGTCCACCAGGTCCCCCAGGCCACCCGGCCCCAGAGGGGACCCGTGAGGAGGACGATGGTGGTGAAGAGGATGCCACCCTCCGCCGCCGCCACCGCTGCCATGTCCAGGCGCTCGTCCTTGAGCCACAGGTAGACGGCGCTGCAGACGGCCACGATCCCGAAGGCCATGAAGGCCACCCAGGCGGCGGGCACATGGACGTAGAAGATGCGCTGGACCACGCCCATGGTCCGCTCCGTGGGGACCCAGAAGAAGACCATCCAGTGCAGGACCAGGGTCAGGGCCACCCCCAGAACTCCCAGCACCACCCCCGTCCATCGGATCTTTGCACTCATCACTCCTCCACGACGTACCGAAACAGACCGGCTCCCGCGGCCAGGGCCACGGCGGCAAACGCCCCGAGCATCCGGATGTTTCCCTCCACTTCCGAAGCCGGGAGACCGGCGAAGAGACTGCTGGTGGCGGTGACCCCGTAGATGATCACCGGCACCATGAGGGGAAAGACCAGGATGGGCAGAAGCGTGTCCCCCATGCTGGTCCGGGCCGAAATGGCGCTGAAGAGGGTCCCGATGGCCACGAAGCCCAGAATTCCCAGGAGCACTACCCCCGCCAGGGCCAGGGGGTGCCGCCCGAACTCCAATCCGAAGAAGAGGGCGAAGACGGCGAAGACCAGGATCGTGACCACGGTGAGGATGAGGAAGTTCGCCACCACCTTCCCCAGGTACAGGGCATCTCGGGGAATGGGACTCAGCAGGACCCCCTGGAACGCTCCCTCCTCCTCCTCCAGATGGAAGGTCCGCCCCAGGCCCAGCATGCCGCCGAAGACCACGGTCATCCAGATGAGTCCCGAAGCGATGGCCTGGGGCTCCACCGCCGTGGGATCGATGGCGTAGTTGAAGAGGATTCCCACCAGGATGGTGAACCCTCCCATGGCCGCCACCCGTTCCCGGGTCCGGTACTCCACCACCACGTCCTTCCAGACGAGAGCCCCCACCTGCCGCAGGTACTCTCTCACCTGGCTTCCTCCTTCTCCACCTTCTCCCGGTAGAAGTGCTCGAAAGAGCGGAGATCCAGGGAGTCCCTCGGGCCCAGGTGGACGAAGCGGCCCCGGACCTGGATGGCCACCCGGTCCGCCAGCTCCAGCCCCTGTGAGAGGTTGTGGGTGACCAGGATCACCGTCCGGCGCCCATCCTTCAGGGAGGTGAGCACCCCCCGGAGGACGGCGGCGGCGTGTGCGTCCAAACCGGTGTAGGGCTCGTCCAGGAGAACGAACTCCGGGTCGTGCAGGAGGGTCCGGGCCAGGGCCAACCGCTGCCGCATGCCACGGGACAGGGTCCGGGCCAGGCTGCCCGCCCGCTTCTCCAGCCCCACCTGGGCCAGACGCTCCGGGATCCGATCCCCCAGGTCAAGCAGCCCAAAGAGCTTGCCGTAGAACCGGAGGTTCTCTTCCAGGGTCAGATGCCCGTAGAGGAAGGACTGGTGGGAGAGGACGCCGATGCGACGATTCCAGTCCGGGTCGCCGGTCCTGAGCTCCCGGTCCCGGAGTCGCACCGAGCCCTCCGTAGGCTTCAGGGCTCCGGCCAGGACCTTCAGGAGGGTGGTCTTCCCCGCCCCGTTGGGTCCGAAGACCGTCATGAGCTCTCCGGCCCCCAGGGAGAAGCCCACGCCGTCCACGGCCCGGATGGGCCCGAACTCCCGGACCAGACCCCGGGCCTCCAGAACCGGTTCGGAAGCCTCCCCGGGAACCGGTTCCTGGGAAGGCGAAGGGGAAGACGCCACGGGGTCTCGGTCCCGTCAGGAGGTTCGGGAGGGTTCCGGGGTCTGGAGGGGACTCCCGCACTCGGCACAGAACCGGCTGCCGACAGGATTGGGCTGTCCGCACTGGGAGCAGAAGAGGCCACCCTTGAGGTGGGCCCGGGCCTGGGAAATCTCCTTCTCCAGCTCCGCCTCCGCCTCGATACCGGCCGCTCCCTCCCGCACCCCTTCTTCCTCCTTCTCTGCCCGTATGGCCTCCAGGGCCTCCTCGGCCAACTCCTTCTTGACGGCCTTGTAGTCCTCCTCCCCCAGCTTGCCCATGGCAAACTCGTACTCCACGTCCCGAAGCTGGAGGAGGGCCACCCGCTTGCGGAACTGGGCCTCCGAGGGCTCCTCGTCGGCGCTCCACACCGGGGCCTCCCGGCCGGTGACCAGGGGATGCAGGACGGCGACGACGGCAACCAGGACCAGGACAAGGGCCCCCAACATCACCACCATGCGTGGCCTCCAGGCTGACGGGACGGGTGGGACGGCTCCATCATTCCACGCCTCCGGCTCTTCAACTGGACGAGGAGACGGCCTGAGCCCTCTCCAGGGCCTCCGCGGGAGCCCGGCGGCGGACTTCCGTGGCCGGCCACAGGGCGATGAGAGCTCCGATGGTGATAATGACCCCGCCATACCAGATCCAGCCCACCAGAGGATTCACCTGGACCTCGGCCATGATCCTCTGGGCATCGGGATCGTTGGCCACGATCCCCTCGAAGTCCTCCACGTCCGCCAGAATCACGTACAAATCCTCCAGGGGCGTGGAGCGGATGCCCACCTCGGTGACCATCTGACGGTTCACCCGGTAGAAGCGCCGCTCCGAGGTCATGGCCCCAATCCGCTCACCTTCACGCTCCACCGACAGGAGAGCCACCCACCGGTCGAAGTTCGCTTCCCGGGAAGAGGAGATCCCCTCGTAGGTCAGGCTGTAGGTGTGGCCGAAGGGCGACGCCACGGTCACGGCATCCCCCGGCTCCAGCGCCTCGCGGACCTCCACGTCGAAGGCGCTCCCGGCGAAGGCTGTGAAGATCATGACCACTCCGGCGTGGACGATGTAGCCCCCCCAGCGACGCCGGTTCCGGCTGACCAGGTGGACCAGCGCGGCCATGATCCCCTCCCCCTCGATCCGGGCCCGGGCCCGGGTTCCCTTGTAGAACTCCACCAGGATGATGAAGAGGACGAAGGCGGAGATGCCGAAGGTGGCCAGGGCCCAGCCGTCCCGAACGCCCCGACTCAGGAAGAAGATCACCACCCCCAGGCCCACCAGGGTGGGAAGGAGGAAGTTCCGGCGCAGGTTCCTCCCGCTGGCCCGGCGCCAGGCGATGACCGGGCCGATACCGGTGAGGGCCAGGAGAACGAGCCCGATGGGTACGTTCACCCGGTTGAAGAAGGGCGGACCCACGGAGATCTGCTCTCCGGTGAAGGCCTCGCTCACCAGGGGGAACATGGTGCCCCAGAGGATGGCGAAAGCCGCCCCCAGGAGGACCAGGTTGTTGAGAAGGAAGGCCGCCTCCCTGGAGAGGAAGGACTCGATCTGGTTCTCGGACTTCAACCGGGGCATCCGGTAGAGGATCAGCACCACCGCCGCCACGAAGATGCTTCCCATGAAGGCCAGGAAGATGAGGGCGATGCTGGTGTTCTGGGCGAAGCTGTGCACCGACTCGATGAGGCCCGACCGGGTCAGGAACGTGGCGAAGATGGTCAGGAGGAAGGTCAGCAACACCAGGGACATGTTCCAGATCTTCAACATGCCCCGGTTCTCCTGGATCATGATGGAGTGGACGAAGGCCGTGGCCGTGAGCCAGGGCAGCAACGACGCGTTCTCCACCGGGTCCCAGAACCAGTAGCCTCCCCAACCCAGCTCCTCGTAGGCCCAGCGCATCCCGAAGATGATCCCGTTGGTCAGGAAGAACCAGGACAGGAGAGTCCAGCGCCGGGTCACCACGATCCAGCGGGAGTCGAGCCGACCGTTGAACAGAGCCGCCATGGCGAAGGCGAAGGGTACGGCGAAGGCGGTGAAGCCCAGGTACAGAACCGGAGGATGAATGGTCATCCAGTAGTTCTGGAGCTGGGGATTCAGTCCCTGGCCGTCCGCCGGCATGAAGCCCAGCTGCTCGAAGGGGTTCACGCCGGCGAAGAGGAGCACCACCAGGAAGAACCCCAGGATACCCTGGAGCACCCCCACCACGTAGGGCATGAACTCCCGGTTCCGCCTCCGGTTCAGGAAGACCGTCACCGCGGAGAAGAAGGCCAGGAGGACGGCCCAGAAGAGGAGGGAGCCCCGCTGCCCGGCCCAGAGGCCCGAGAGCTTGTAGTAGGTGTCCAGCTCCCGGTTCGAGTAGCCGGCCACGTACCAGTACTGGAACTGATCGGTGAGGAAGGCGTTGACGACGCCCAGGGAGGCCACCACCAGGAGAGCGAAGACGATATAGACGCTCCGCTCTCCGCTCAGGACCAGATCACCCCGTTCCTGCTTCCCTCCCACGAAGCCCATGACCATGCCCCAGAAGGCCATGGGCAGGGCAATCCACAGGGCGAATTCGCCCAGAGCCGTCACTGCACCATCTCCTGCCCGGCCATCTCATCCGGGGAGGCTTCGTAGCGGCTACCGCACTTCGTCAGGAGGGTCTTGGCGTGAAACACCCCGTCTTCCCCGAACCGCCCCTCCAGAACGACTTCCACATCGTCGGTGAAGGTGTCCGGCAGCACGTCCCGGTAGATCACGGGAAAGGTCACCTCCGGGTGCTCGATGTCGTGCACCCGGAAGCGGTGGAGCAGGTCCTCCTCCCCTTCCTGCGCGTAGGATCCGGGAACCACCTTTCCGCTCACCTTCACCCCTACGCTGTGGAAGGAGGGATCCTCGGAGACCTTGGCCACCAGCTCGGTGGGCGTCAGGTAGTACACCATGGTGTCGCTGATGCCGGTCCACACCAGGTAGCCCACGACAAGCGCTACCCCGACCAACCCCACCAGGAACCGACGATTCTTCATGCTCTCATTCCCCTGTCCGGAAGATCCACTCCAGCCCGAAACCTTCAAACTCGGGACAATCTAACCCAGGCCTCAAGACCTCTCAAATCATAATCCTTCTCCATTACCCTCTCCGGCCCCCGACCCTCCAGCCCATCATGAAAACCCCCTATCTGCCGGAGGTTCCGTTCCGAGAGACCCTCTTTCGGCCCCCTCATTGCGGGACGCTCATGGGACGTCCCCTCCTCCTGCTACCCCTTATCCCTTCCTTGCCCAGGGGGAAGGACGGCCGATCTCGTCCCCCGCCTCTCTCTCGCGGTTTGCAAGGCCCATGCCGCCCCTTCCTCCCCCGTGGTCAGGCGGGGTAGTGGCAGGTCCGCTGGAGGGGAGCCCAGGAGGGCCACGGGCAGCCCCATGGCCCGGGCCAGGGCGATCTCCGAGAGGGTCCCCCAACTGCCCCCCACGGCCACCACCGCTTCTCCGCTCCGGACCACCAGAGCGTTCCGGGCTTCCCCCATGCCCGAGGGAAGGGGAAGGCGGACCCAGGGGTTGGCCGTGGCGGGATCCGATCCCGGGAGGAAGCCCACCGTCGTCCCCCCGGCTCCCGCGCACCCCCGGGAGGCCGCTTCCATGACGCCCCCGAGACCTCCGGTGATGACCACGGCCCCGGCCTCTCCCAGGGCTCTCCCCAGGGCTTCGGCCAGGACCAGCTCTTCCTCCGAGGGCTGGCTCCCCCCCACAACGGCGATCCGGAGAGGAGCCTCCTCACCGGGCCTCTTCCCTCCGGCCCGGCTCGTCCCGGGGGTCCGGTCCTCAGACATGAGCATCCTCCGGGGCGAGCCCTCCACTGGAGCCTGACGGCGACCGGAGGCGGACCGTCTCAGACATCCCGATCCTCCCAGGCGGACCAGCTCCGGGCAGCGGCCAGGGCCCGGCGCCATCCCGTCCAATGCCGGTCCCGTTCCTCCCGGGACATCTCCGGTTGGAAGAGAAAGGCCTCCCCGGCGGCCCCCAGGAAATCCGAGGCATTCTCCCAGACCCCGGTGGCCAGGCCCGCCAGACCGGCAGCCCCCAGGGCCGTGGTCTCCACCAGGGCCGGCCTCCGCACCGGGATCCCCAGGACACCGGCCTGGAAGGCCATGAGCCAGTCGTTCATGGCGGCACCCCCGTCCACCCGGAGCTCCCGGGTCACTACGCCCGAGTCCCCCTCCATGGCCCGGAGTACGTCCCCGGTGGAGTAGGCCATGGCCTCCAGGGCCGCACGGGCCAGGTGCCCCCGGGTGGTCCCCCGGGTGAGGCCCACCAGGGTTCCCCGGGCCTCCGGATCCCAGTGGGGCGCCCCGAGACCCACGAAGGCCGGTACGAAGTACACCCCGTCGTTGGAGGGCACCTCCCGGGCCAGGCTCTCCGACTCCCCGGCGGAGGAGAGGATTCCCAGGCCGTCCCGGAGCCACTGGACCGCGGCGCCGGCCACGAAGATGGACCCCTCCAGGGCATAGGCCGGACCCCCTCCCTCGTCGCAGGCCAGGGTCGTGAGAAGTCCCGAGCTGGACGCCACGGGCTCCGGGCCCGTGTGGAGGAGGAGGAAGGCCCCGGTGCCGTAGGTGTTCTTGGCCAACCCCTTCCGCCAGCATCCCTGTCCGAAGAGGGCCGCCTGCTGATCGCCGGCCACCCCGGCCACCGGAACCTCCAGGCCCAGGGCCTCTCCCCGCGCCACGCCCAGCCGGCCGGAGCTCCTGGCCACACGGGGAAGGACGCCGGCGGGGACCTCCAGGATCTCCAACAGATCCGGATCCCAGTCACGGGTGGTGAGGTTGTAGAGAAGGGTCCGGGAAGCGTTCGTGTGGTCCGTCCGGTGCACCTCTCCGTGGGTGAGGCAGGCCAGAAGCCAGCTGTCCACGGTTCCGGCGGCCAGCTCGCCGGCCTCGGCCCGGCGCCTGAGCTCCGGACGCTCCCGGAAGAGCCAGGTGAGCTTGGTGCCGGAAAAGTAGGGGTCGAAGAGCAGGCCGGAGCGGCGCCGAACCTCCTCCTCGTGCCCCGCCCCCCTGAGCTCCCTGCAGATCCCCGTCGTGCGGCGGTCCTGCCACACGATGGCCCGGTGGACCGGCTCCAGGGTCTCCCGGTCCCAGAGCACCACCGTCTCCCTCTGGTTCGTGATGCCGATGCCCTCCACCCGGACCTTCCCCTCCGCCACCCGGAGGGCCTCCCGGGACACGGCCCGGGTGACCTCCCAGATCTCCCGGGCGTCGTGCTCTACCCACCCGGGCCGGGGAAAGTGCTGGGTGAACTCGGTGTAGCTGCGGCCCAGGATCTCACCGTCCCGGGTGACCACCATGGCCATGCTCCCGGTGGTCCCCTGATCGATGGCCAGAACGGCGGGCTCGGTGCTCATGGTTACTTCTCCTGTTCCGGGCTCCTGGGCCCCGGGGCTCGGGCTCGGTCCCCCGGGTCAGGCCCCCTCCAGCAAGCGGGCGATCTTCGGACCGTAGGGGGGCCGAAGCACGCCCCCGTCGGTAATGAAGGCCGTGACCAGGTGGGCCGGGGTGACGTCGAAGGCCGGCGTCCAGGTCCTCACCCCCTCCGGCACGATCCGGGCCTCTCCCTGTCCCGTAAGCTCCTCCGGGTCCCGCTCCTCGATGGGGATCCGGGAGCCCTCGGGAACCTCCGGGTCGAAGGTGCTCCTGGGCAGGGCCACGTAGAAGGGGATGCCGTGGTGGTGGGCCAGGACCGCCAGGGCGTACGTGCCGATCTTGTTCGCCACGTCCCCGTTGGCCGCCACCCGGTCCGTACCCACCATCACCAGGTTCACCTTGCCCGCCTTCATCAGGGCCCCGGCCATGGAGTCGCTGAGGACCGTCACGTCCACCCCGGCCCTGTGGAGCTCCCAGGCCGTGAGGCGGGCCCCCTGGAGGACGGGGCGGGTCTCGTCGGCGTAGACCTTCAGGGGCACGCCCCGAGCGTGGGCCGTGTAGAGGGGCGCCAGGGCCGTTCCCATCCCTCCGGTGGCCAGGGCTCCGGCGTTGCAGTGGGTCAGGACGCCGGCCCCCTCCCCGGGGATGAGCTCGGCACCGTGCTCCCCGATGAGGCGGCACATCTCCTGGTCCTCCCGGGCGATGGCGTCGGCCTCCCGCCGAACGGCCTCCACCCGGGCCCGGTCACGGACCCCCGGGCCCTGGCCGGCGGAGTCGGCGGAGCGGAACGCTCTTTCCAGGCGTCCCAGGGCCCAGGCCAGGTTCACGGCGGTGGGCCGGGTCCCCTTCAATCGGTCCAGGTCCCGGAGGAAGCCCTCCTCCAAGGGGGCCTTTGGGGTCCGGCTTGCCCCTCCTTCTCCGGAATCCGATTCTCCGGTCCCGGCCCCCGGCTCCTCCCCTCTGCCCGCCTCCCGTTCCTCCAGGCGGTTTTCCAGACCCATGGCCAGGCCCAGGGCCGCGGTGATGCCGATGGCCGGAGCGCCACGGACCCGGAGAGAGGCGATGGCCTCGGCCACGGATTCCACCGTGTCCAGGCGGAGATACACCTCCTGCCGGGGCAGGAGGGTCTGGTCCAGTAACAGGACGCTGCGGCCGTCCTGGGACCACCGGACGGGTCGGGGGATCGTGAGCTCATGGGGGTTCATTCCTGGGGCTCCGGCTTGGTTTCCCGTGGAACGAGGGTGCCGAACTCGTAGCGCCACCCTCCCTCTTCCAGCAGGTCCAGGAAGAGGGGAAGGGGCAAACCCACGACGGTGTGATAGTCCCCCTGGATACGCTCCACCAGAGCGCTGCCCAGCCCCTGGATCCCGTAGGCCCCGGCCTTGTCCATGGGCTCTCCGGTGGCCACGTACCGCCGGATCAGGATCTCGTCCAGGGGCCGGAAGGTGACCCTGGTGACGGCCACTCCCGCCCGGAGACTGCCGTCGGGAAAGCCCAGGGCCAGGCCGCTCATGACCCGGTGGGTCCGACCGGCGAGGCGGAGGAGCGTGGCCACGGCCTCCTCCGGGTCGCCGGGCTTGCCCAGGCGGTCCTCTCCCAGCACCACCACCGTGTCGCCCCCCAGCACCAGGGCTTCCGACTCCCTGTCCCGGACTTCCAGGACCTTCTCCTCGGCCAGGCGCCGGGCATGCTCCTCCGGACCCTCCCCCTCCAGCCCGTCCTCCCGGATGTGGGACGGAACCACCTGGAAGGTGAGGCCGAGACGGGTGAGGATCTCCGCCCTCCGGGGGGACGCCGACGCCAGGACGAGGGGAGGATGCCCGGTCAACGCTCCAGCACCAGGGTCACAGGACCTTCATTCACCAGCTCCACGTCCATCATGGCGCCGAACTCGCCGCTCTCCACCCGGCCCGGGGCCTCCTCCTCCAGGAGGCGCAGGAAGGCCTCGTAGAGAGGAATGGCCACGGGAGGCTCCGCCGCCTCCACGAAGCTGGGTCGCCGACCCTTCCGGGTATCCCCGTAGAGGGTGAACTGGCTCACCACCAGGAGGTCTCCCTCCACGTCCTGGAGAGAGAGGTTCATCTTCCCCTCCTCGTCGGAGAACACCCGGAGGCCCAGGATCTTGTTGGCCATCCAGCGGAGGGTGTCCTCTTCGTCGGTGTCGGCAAAGCCCACCAGAAGCACCAGCCCGGGTCCGATGGTCCCGGGCACTTCGGCACCGATGGTCACCTCGGCCCGGGATACACGCTGCAAGACAACTCTCATACCGCCCTCATTCCACAGTCACGGATTTCGCCAGGTTTCTGGGCTGATCCACGTCGCATCCCCGAATCATGGCGGCGTGATAGGCCAGCAGTTGCAGGGGGACGGTGGAGAGGACCGGGAGCACCAGGGGGTGGGTCTCCGGGATGGGGACCACGTGATCCACCATGGCCCGGATCTCCTGGTTGCCCTCCGAGACCACGGCGATGACCCGGCCGTGGCGGGCCCTCACCTCCTCGATGTTCGCCAGGACCTTGGGGTAGATGGCGTCCGAGGGGGCCAGGAACACCACGGGCATGTCCTCATCGATGAGGGCGATGGGTCCGTGCTTCATCTCCGCCGCCGGATAGCCCTCCGCGTGGATGTAGCTCACTTCCTTCAGCTTCAGGGCCCCCTCCAGGGCCACGGGAAACTGGAATCCCCGGCCCAGATAGAGGAAGTTCCGGGCATCGGCATACTGCTCCGCCAGAATCAGGATCTCCCCGTTCAGCTCCAGGACCCGATCCACCTGGTCCGGCAGATCCAGAATGGACCGGGCCAGCCCGTGTCCGGCGTCCAGAGACAGCTCCCGCCGGCGCCCCAGGTAGAGGGCGAAGAGGGCCAGGGCCACGACCTGACTGGTGAAGGCCTTCGTCGAGGCCACTCCGATCTCCGGGCCGGCGTGGAGGTAGACCCCGAAGTCCGTCTCACGGGCGATGGTGGAGCCCACCACGTTCACGATGCCCATGGTGGGAGCCCCGCGACGCTGAGCCTCCCGGAGGGCCGCCAGGGTGTCGGCCGTCTCCCCGGACTGGCTGATGGCGATGACCAGGGTCCGATGGTCCAGAATGGGGTTCTTGTACCGGAACTCCGAGGCGTACTCCACCTCCACCGGGATCCGGGCCAGGTCCTCCAGCATGAGCTCGCCCAGGAGGGCCGAATGCCAGGAGGTTCCGCAGGCCGTGATGACGATGCGGCTGATCTTCAGGAGCTCGGAGTCCGGGAGGGTCACCCCTCCCAGCCTGGCTGTGCCCTCATCCAGGAGGAGCCGTCCCCGGGTCACGTCCCGGAGGGTGGAGGGCTGCTCGAAGATCTCCTTGAGCATGAAGTGCTCATAGCCGCTCTTCTCGATGGCCCCCAGGTCCCAGGTCACCTTGTGGATGGGACGGGACACCGCCCCCCGCTCCAGGTGGAACGTCCGGTATCCGTCTCCGTTCAGGACGGCCACGTCCCCGTCGTTCAGGTACACCACGTCACGGGTCCGGGCCACCAGGGCCGCGGCGTCGGACCCCACCAGGTACTCCCCGTCTTCCCCCACCCCCAACAGGAGGGGAGAGCCGTTCCGGGCCGCCACCAGCTTGTTCGGGTCCCGGCTGCTCATGACGGCGATCCCGTAGGCCCCCTCCACCTGGAGGAGAGCCGCCGCCACGGCGTCCTCCAGGTGGTCGTTCCCCTTGAAGGCCTCGTCGATGAGGTGAACCACCACCTCCGTGTCCGTCTCGCTCCGGAAGGCGTAGCCCAGCTCCTCCAGCTTCCGCCTCAGGACCCCGGCGTTCTCGATGATCCCATTGTGGACCAGGGCGATGGTCCTGTCCTGGCTGGTGTGGGGATGGGCATTGAACTCCGTAGGTGGCCCGTGGGTGGCCCAGCGTGTGTGGGCGATTCCGCAGTGCCCGGCGAGCCCCTCCCCCTCCAGGGCCTCCTCAAGGACGCCGATCTTCCCGGGCCGCTTCAACGTGGTGCACGTCCCGTCTTCGCCCTGGATGGTGATTCCCGCCGAATCGTATCCCCTGTACTCCAGGCGGTGGAGGCCGTCCAGAAGGATGCCCACCGCATCTCCTTTGCCCAGGTATCCCACGATTCCGCACATGTCTCGTCCTCTTTCTCCGGTTCTCCATCGGTCCGGCAAAGGCCCCCGGGAGGCTCATCGGAAAGAGGGGAGCGAGCGGCTTGACCCGCGCCTCGTCTCCGGGCTCCGCTCCGGCACCCCACCGCCGGGTCCGGCTCAGGCCACCCCCTGGAGAATCTCCGAGGCCCGGTCCAGAATGGCCACCGCATCCCCTTCCTCGGGGGCTTCGGCGATGAGGCGCACCACCGGCTCCGTGCCCGAGGGCCGAACGTGAAGCCAGATCTTCTCCTCTTCCCAGGTCATCCGGAGCCCGTCCTCCCGGTTCGTGGAAGGCGGTTCCAGGTCCTCCTCCAGGGCCCGGTAGGCGTCCCTGAGGGCTTCTCGTGGAAAGCTCACCTTACGCTTCAAGATCGCGTAGGACGGCCATCGGCCCACCGCCCCCCCCACCGTGGCATCCTGGGCCAGGAGGTGCTGCAGGACCAGCGCCGCGGCCAGGGGCGCGTCCCGGGTGAAGTGGAGGCGAGGGAGGATCACCCCGCCGTTTCCCTCCCCTCCCACCACGGCCCCTTCCTTTTGCATCCGCCGGGCCACGTTGATCTCTCCCACCGGAGCCCGAACCACCCCCTGGCCGAAGCTCCGGGCCACGTCGTCCACCACCTGGCTCGTGGAGAGGTTCGTCACTACGACCCCCGGCGTCCGGGCCAGGACCGCCGCCGAGGCCAGAGCCAGGGTGAGATCCTCCCCCAGGGGTGTGCCGGTTTCGTCCACCAGGGAGAGTCGATCGGCGTCCGGGTCCACAGCCAGGCCCAACTCGGCCCCCTCCTCCTTCACCACGTCCCCGAAGCGGCGCAGGTTGGCCGCCGTGGGCTCCGGATCCCGCTGGAAGCGTCCGTGGGGCTCGGTGGCCACCCCCACCACCTGGCACCCCAGGGCCTCCAGGAGCTGGGGCATGATGAGGCCCCCGGCCCCATTCACGCAGTCCACGGCCACCCGGAATCCCCGTTCCTTCAGGGCAGGGACGTCCAGATGGGGGAGGGTGAGGATCCGGTCCAGGTGCCGGTCCACGGCCCCCGGGTCCCTTCGCACCGAACCCAGCTCGTCCCAGGCGGCCCGGGGCGGATCCTCCTCCTGCAGGTACGTCTGGAACGCCGCCATGGTGGGACCGTCCAGGAACATCCCCTCCCCGGAGGCGAGCTTCAGGGCGTTCCATTCTCCGGGATTGTGGCTGGCCGTGACCACGATGCCCCCTTCGGCTTCCTGGTCCTCCACGGCCAGGAGGAGCGTGGGGGTGGGCACCATCCCCAGATCCAGCACATCGCATCCCACGGACTGGAGCCCCGCCATGGCGCTCCGGGCCAGCATGGGTCCCGACGTCCGGGAGTCCCGGCCCAGGAGCACCCGGACCCCTTCCCTCCCCTTCCCCAGAAAGGCCCCGAAGCCGGCGGCCAGGGAAGCCACCAGCTCGGGCGTGAGAGGATCCCCTACCCTCCCTCGAAATCCGGAGACGCTCACCATGAGCTCCCGGGGAAATACGATGGGCATGGCGTTCCCGCTTGGTCGTTGGTGGTGAAGTCCGGCTCGGGCTCGGCGCTTGGAAGCTAGTGGACGCCCCCGGAGGGCGTCAACGAGACTGGCGCAACGTGCAGAAACATCCCTCGTCGCACGGGCGTAGGAGCATACAACCCACCTCAACGGCCAGGAGCTTGCAGACATGAACCAGGAAGGAAACGGCAACGGCCCGGAGACCTCTGGCGAGGAAGCCCGGGCCAAGCGGGTGCTCACGGAGATCTCCTCCCGGGCGTGGGAGCATCCGGCGGACCGGGCGGCACTCCAGGCCCTGCGTCGCATCCCCGTCTTCGACGAGGTTCTGCGGACTCTTTTCGGTTTCTTTGGTGAGAAGCCCATACGTCTGGCCTTCCAGGCCAATGCGGTGAAGGTCTCTCCCCGGCAGTTTCCCCACGTCCACTCTCTGTACCAGGAGGTGTGCACCACCCTGGATCCGGAGAGGGAATACCCTGTGTACGTATCCCAGACCCCCATCGTGAACGCCGGGGCCTACGGGATGGAGCAGCCCTTCATCATCCTGAACTCCGGCACCATCCGTCTCCTCTCCGACGAGGAGCTGGCCTTCGTCCTGGGTCACGAGCTGGGTCACATCATGAGTGACCACGTTCTCTACCGGACCATGACGGTCCTGCTCATCCAGTTGGCGGAGATGGGCTTTCCCATCGTGGGACTGGCGGCCCGGGCCGTCCTGGTGGCCCTTCTGGAGTGGTACCGGAAGAGCGAGCTCTCCAGCGACCGGGCCGGGCTCCTGGCCATCCAGGAGCCGGAAGTGGCCATGGGAGCCATGCTCAAGATGGCCGGGGGTGGAGACGCCGAGGAGATGAACCTGGACGAGTTCATCCTCCAGGCCGAGGAGTACCGGAGCGGTGGGGACCTGGCTGACCAGGTCTACAAGGTCCTGAACCTCATGGGGACCACCCATCCCTTCTACGTTCTCCGCCTCTCGGAAATCCGGGAATGGATCGAAGCCGGGGACTACGACCGCATCCTCCGGGGGGAGTATCCCCACCGGGGGGACCCGGACCCGGCCTACCAGGAGGACCTCCGAGCCGCCGCCAGGGCCTACGCCGACGGAGCTCGGGGCATGGTGGACCAGATGGCCGACGCCGCCCGGCGCATGGGCGAGGCCTTCCGGGCCGGCTTCCGAGAGGACCGACACGAAGACGACCGACACGAGAGGTAAGGGGCTGGCCCGGGGTGACTCCGCCCCGGGCCTTTGACATCCCTCCGCAGCCAATCCTACTCTTGCGTCCGTCGCCTCCATCCGATCCCGAAACGCCGAGACGGTCATGCGCATCCTCATGGTGGGAAACGGGGGACGTGAGCACGCCCTCCTCTGGAAGCTGAAGCAGGACGATCCCGACGCCGAGCTCTATGCCACCCAACCCAACGGGGGCATGCGGGAGCTGGCCGAGGGGGTGGAGATTGCCCCCAGTGACACGGAAGCCCTGGCCGGGTGGGCGGCCTCCCGGGCCGTGGATCTCACCGTGGTGGGTCCGGAGGCGCCCCTGGCAGGAGGGATCGTGGACCGCTTCCGGGCCAAGGGACTCCCCGTGTTCGGACCCACGGCTTCCGCCGCCCGCATCGAATCGTCCAAGGCCTACGCCAAGGAGCTCATGCGTAGCGCCGACGTGCCCACGTCGGATTTCGCCGTCTTCACCGACCCGGCGGAAGCGGAGGCTCACATCCGGAGCCAGGGGGGGCCCATGGTGGTCAAGGCCTCGGGCCTGGCCGCCGGCAAGGGAGCCATCGTGTGCCGCACCGAAGAGCAGGCCCTGACGGCCTTGCGGGGCATGATGCAGGACCTGCGCTTCGGTGAGGCGGGACGAACGGTGGTGCTGGAGGAGTGCATGGAAGGAGAGGAGCTCTCCGTCTTCGCCCTCACCGACGGCTCCCACTTCTTCACCCTGGTCCCATCCCAGGATCACAAACCCATCGGCGAAGGGGACACGGGCCCCAACACCGGGGGAATGGGAGCTTACGCCCCGGTCTCCCTGGCCACGCCGGAGCTGGTGGAGGAGGTCCGTGACAGGATCCTCCGGCCCACTCTCCAGGCCCTGGAGGCGGACGGTGCCCCCTTCCAGGGTCTCCTCTACGCCGGTCTCATGCTCACCACCGAGGGGCCCAAGGTGGTGGAGTTCAATTGCCGATTCGGGGATCCCGAGACCCAGGCGGTCCTGCCCCTCCTGGAGAGTTCTCTCCTGGAACCCCTGGCCACCGTGGCCGAGGGAGGATCCATCGCTCACGCCCAACCCCGCTGGAGCCCCGGGGCCGCTGTCACCACGGTCCTGGCCTCCCAGGGCTATCCGGGAAGCTACGAGAAGGGGAAGGCCATACAGATCCCCGAGTCGGTGACGTCGGATCCCGGCATTCTCCTCTTCCACGCCGGAACCCGCCTGGAGTCCCGGGGACTGGTGACCTCCGGCGGTCGGGTTCTGGGGGTCACCGGCCTGGGGGACACCCTGGGGGAAGCGGCCCGGAAGAGCAGGATCGGCGCCGAAGCCGTGGACTTCGAGGGAGCCTACCACCGGGGCGACATCGGATGGCGGGAGTTCTCCCGGGACGAAGGGGAGAAGCCCTGACGCCAGACCCTCCATGCCCGAGCTGCCGGAAGTCGAGACCATCGTCCGGGGACTCCGGCCCGTCCTTCCGGGACGCCGGATCCGGGAGGCTCGGGTCCTCCGGAACGACCTGCTGAGGGTCTCCTCCGGGGCCTTCCGGGCCGGGCTCCAGGACCGGGAGCTCCTGGAGGTGGGACGCAGGGGCAAGAACGTGGTCCTCACCCTCTCCGACTCCCTTCGCCTGGTGGTGAACCTGGGGATGACCGGAAGGCTCCTGTTCCTTTCGGGCCCTCCCGGAGAGGCGTCCTCACCCCACCTGGGGATCAAGCTCTCCCTGTCCCCTCCCGGGGCCCTGCTCTACGACGACGTCCGGCGGTTCGGCCATCTCCTTCTTCTCTCGGAAAAGGCGTGGCGGGAGGAATCGGCCCGTCTGGGCCCCGAGCCCCTGGATCCGGCCCTCACCCCGGAGGACTTCCATGCCCTCCTCTCCGTCTCCCGGTCCCCGGTCCGCTCCTGGCTCCTGGACCAGACCCACCTGGCGGGGGTGGGAAACATCTACGCCAACGAAGCCCTCTTCCGGGCCCGCCTACACCCCGCCCGCCCTGGCCACACCGTGACCCCGGAGGAGAGCCGGGCCCTCCTGGAGGGGCTCCGCCGGGTACTCACCCACGCCATACGGGCCCGGGGCACCACCCTCCGGGACTACCGGACGGCCTCCGGTGGGACGGGGGGGTACGGTGTGGAACTTGAGGTGTATGGAAGGGATGGATCGGCCTGCCCCCGGTGTAAGGCTCCGGTGAGGCGCATCGTATTCGGCAACAGATCGGCCTTCTTCTGTCCCCGATGTCAACCTGAGGATCGTTGAGACACCTGCTCCTTCTGCTCCTCCTGGCCCTGGTTCCCCAGGGTCTCGGAGGTCAAGCGCTCCGTGACGAGGTCCTTCCGGTTCGGGCCCACACCCTGGACAACGGGCTCCGACTCCTGGTGTTGCCCCGGTCAGGGGCGCCCACCGTGTCCTTCGTGGTCCAGTACCGGGTGGGAAGCGTAAACGAGCCCCTGGGATCCACGGGGGTAGCCCATCTCCTGGAACACCTCTTCTTCAAGGGCACCACCACGGTGGGCACCCGGGACTACTCCGCCGAGCGCCCCCTCCTGAACGAAATGGACCTCCTCTACGACTCCGTCCTGGTGGAGGAGAGGGCCCTTGAACCGGATCCGAACCGCCTGGACGTGCTCCAGGACCGGATCGAAGGGCTGGAGCAGGAGGCCTCCACCTTCGTGGTGAGCAACGAGTTCGATGCCATCCTCAGCGAGAACGGGGCCCGGAACCTCAACGCCACCACCTCCGCCGAGGCCACCACCTACTTCCTGGAGCTTCCGGCCAACCGGGCCGAGCTGTGGTTCGTCCTGGAGGCGGACCGCATGCGAAACCCCGTCTTCCGGGAGTTCTATGCGGAGCGTGACGTGGTGGCCGAAGAGCGCCGACTCCGCCTGGAGACCAGCCCCGCCGGGCTCCTCTACGAAGCCCACCTGGCTTCGGCCTTCCACGTGCACCCCTTCGGCCATCCCGTCATCGGGTACATGCAGGACATCCAGAGCCTCACCCGGGGAGAAGTGGAGGACTTCTTCCACCGCTTCTACGGACCCAACAACGCCGTGGTGGCCGTGGTTGGGGACGTGGACCCGGACCGGACTCTCCGGTGGGCTCGGAAGTACCTGGAGCCCGTTCCCCCCGGACCTGAACCCCCGCCGGTGGACATCCGGGAGCCGGAGCAGAGGGGAGAGCGGCGAACGGAGGTCCTCTTCGACGCCGAGCCCATCCTGCGCATCGGCTGGAAGGTGCCGGACGGCCTCCATCCCGATGCCCCGGCCCTGGCCATGCTGAGCTCCATCCTCACCGCCGGGCGCAGCTCCCGCCTCTACCGCCGCCTCATCACCACGGAGCGCATGGCCTCCACTGTGACCAGCACCACGGGACCGGGCCAACTCTATCCGGGGCTCTTCATCGTGGAAGCCTACCCCATGGCTCCCCACGGCCCTGAGGATCTGGAGCGGGCCATCTACGAGGAAGTGGAGAGGCTCAAGGCTTCCCCCCCGGAGGAGAGGGAGTTGGTGCGGGTCCGGAATCAGCTGGAAGCCTCCCTTGTCCGGCGCCTCCGGTCCAATTTCGGGTTGGCCCTGCAGCTGGCCAACGCCGAGTCCCTCACGGGGGACTGGCGGGACACCTTCCGGTTCACCCGCCGCATGGCCGACGTCACGCCAGCGGACATCCAGAGGGTGGTCCGGACCTACTTCACCCGGGCCCACCGGACCGTGGCCACCCTGGCGAAGCCTGGCCAGGAAGAGGGGGGAAGCCCGTGAAACCCCGACTCCTTTGCGGGACCGCCGCCCTGGTGGTGGCGACCCTGGGAACCCTCCCCGAGGCCCTGGCCGGCCAGGATCCTCCCATCGGGCGCCGAGCCGCGGAGGATCTGGAGTTCCGGGAGCTGGAGTTCGATCCTCCGGAGGCGGAGCGGTATACCCTCTCCACCGGCCCCACGGTGTTCTTCCTGGAAGACCGGTCCCTTCCCCTGCTCACCCTCTATGCCCGGTTCCGGGGGGGGTACTCCCTCCTCCCCCGTGACTACTATGCCGCCGCCACGGCCGTCCCCGGGCTGCTTCGGGCAGGCGGCACGGAGGAGCTGTCTCCGGACTCGGTGGAGTACCTTCTGGACTACTACGCTCTCCAGACCACCTTCGGTGGCGGGGGTGAGGGGAGCTTCAGCAGCCTGAACACCCTCACCCGGTACCTGGAGCCGGCCCTGGAGCTCTGGGGGGACATCCTCCTGAACCCCGGATTCGATTCCCTCCAGGTGGAGGTCTGGCGTGACCGGCAGAGGGAGAGCATGCGCCGGCGGAAGGACGATCCGGGGCGCCTGGCCTTCTCCGAGTTCAACCGGATCATGTTCGGGGACCACCCCATCGGCTGGGAGATGGAGCCGGAGGACCTCACCCGGGAGAAGCTGAACCGGGAAACCCTGAAGGAGGTTCACGGCAGGATCTTCTGTCCCGGAAACGTCATCTTCGGGGTGGTGGGAGACGTCTCCTGGGACACCCTGAGGCCTCTCCTGGAAGACATGACCAGGGACTGGGCCCCATGCACCGAGCCCCTGGGCGAGATCCGCACCCCGGAGATGCGCAGGGGTGGCAAGGTCTTCCTCATTCCCCGGGAGCTGGCTCAGAGCACCGTGGTCATGGCCGAGCCCGGGGGAATCCGACAGGCGAACGACCCGGAGTATTTCGCCTCCCGGATCGGCAACTCCATCCTGGGCGCCAGCGGGTTCACCAGTCGGCTGGTGCAGCGGGTCCGCACGGAGCAAGGCTACGCCTACAGCGCCTCCTCCCTCTGGACCACCCCTTCCAGCTACGAGGGAATCGTTGGAGCCGTGACCCGGACGAAGAGCGAGTCCACGGTGGCCGCCATCCGCCTCATCCTGGACACCATGGAAGAGATGCGCAGGGAGGCCCCGGCCCGGGAGGAAGTGGATCGGGCCGTCGCCCAGATCGTCAACGGCTTCGTCTTCAACTTCCAGGACCCGGCCCAGATCGTATCCCGACAGATGTTCTACCTGGCCCAGGGCCTCCCGGAAGACTGGCTGGAGATCTACCTGGACCGGATCCAGAAGGTCACCCCCCGCCGGGTCTGGCAGGTGTTCCGGCGGCACCTGGACCCGGACGAGATGACCATCCTGGTGGTAGGGGACCCGGAGAGCTTCGACGAGCCCCTCTCCGGACTGGGGGAAGTGGAGATGTGGGAGGTGGAAGGCCTCACCTACGGGACCCCACGTGCAGGGCGGCAATCCCCCCGGTGAGCAGGCTCCACCGGGTGTTCTCGAAGCCCGCCTCCCTCATCATCCCGGCCAGGGAGGGGGGATCGGGAAACTCCTTCACCGACTCCGGCAGGTAGGTGTAGGCCCAGGGGTGGCCCGACACCACCCGGCCCACCAGGGGAAGCACCCTGCGGAAGTAGAAGAGGTAGAGCCGCCGGAGGAGGGGATTGGGAGGCTCGGTGAATTCCAGGATCACCAGATGTCGCCCCGGCACCAGGACCCGGGCCATCTCCTCCAGGCCCCGTCCCAGGTCCCACAGGTTCCGGACACCGAAGGCCACCATGGCTCCCTGGAAGGCCCCATCGGGAAAGGGAAGCTGGAGGGTATCTCCGCAAACCGGCACCACCGGCTTGCCCTCCAGCTTGGCCTGCCCTTCCGCCAGCATGGGACCGGCGAAATCCGAGGCCACCACCTCTCCCCGAAAGCCGTCCCGGGACGCAAGCTCCAGGCTCAGGTCGAAGGTCCCGGCGCACAGGTCCAGGTAGCGACCTTCAGGGGCCCCTTCCCAACCCAGGTTGTCCACCGCCCGCCGCCGCCAACCCCGATCCACGTTCAGGCTCAGGAGGTGATTCAGTAGATCGTAGCGAGGGGCGATCTCGGAGAAGATCCTCCGGACCTGATGGGCCCGCTCCCGTCCCCGGGAGGGCCTGCCTTCACGGACTGTAGCCATGGACCTGCTCCCTTCTCGACCCCCCAGGGCCCCGGTCTCCGACCCCGCCACACCGGTCCCTTTTCCGACGTCATCCCGGGTCCCGGAGGGGGCCCGGTCAGGAAGGAGACGGTACCCTCCACGGACGCTTCGTTCCATCTTATGCAGGTTGTGGCCTCGGATCCGGCCACGGAACGGATCCCGACGAACGTGAAGTGGGGACACCCACCGGAGCGTCCCCGTCCCTTTCTCATCCCCGGCGTCCTGGGGGACGCCCGGGAACCGGAGGATCGGCTCCCGTTGGATTACGGTCAACTGGACGACAAGGAGCTTGCCGCCCTGGCGGCCAAGGGTCGGGAAGGGGCCTTCCGGGAGCTCCTGAGCCGATACGAGCGGCCCGTCTTCTCCCTGGTCTACCGGATGGTCCGGGACCGGACCCTGGCGGAGGATCTGGCCCAGGAGGCCTTCATCCGGGCCTTCAACGCCATCGAGAGCTACAAGTCCCGCTACAAGTTCAGTAGCTGGATCTTCAAGATCGCCAACAACCACACCATCGACCACCTGAGAAAGAAGAAGCTGGACACGGTCTCCATCGACGGGTCCCCCCACGCCACGACTCCGGAGGAGGAGGCCGAGACCCGCCTCGTGGTGGAATCCCACGACGAGGCGCCGGACCGGTACGTGGAGGCCCGGGAGCTGGGAGGCCAGATCGAGGAGGCCATCGGGCAACTCCGGCCCGAGTACCGGACCGCCGTCCTCCTCCGTCACGTGGAGGGGCACACCTACGAGGAGATCGCCGAGATCATGGACCTGCCCCTGGGCACGGTCAAAACCTACCTGCACCGGGCCCGGGGAGAGCTGAAGGGCCTGCTGAGTAGCGTGGATTCCTGACGGCTGAAACCTCTGAAACCCGGGGGGGTCGAGAACCGTAGGGAGGAGCGAGTCGTGAAAGGAGAGAGATCCGTTGGCACACGAGCATGATGGGAGGCACCTGACCTCCGAGCAGATCCAGGAGTTCCTGGACCGGCAGCTTCCCACCGGGGAGGCGGCCAGGGTCCAGGAGCACCTGTCTGCGTGCCCCCGGTGTCAGGCGGAGCTGGAGGCCTGGAAGCTCCTGTTCTCCGAGCTGGGAGAGCTGCCGGAGCTGGCCCCCGGGGCCGGCTTCAGCCAGGCGGTTCTCCAGGAGCTTCCCGGGAAGCAGCCCGCGGGAGCCCGGATCCGGGAATGGCTGGGCTCTCTGGTGCCCGGCGGAGCCACGGACGAACACCTTCCCACGGGAACCCTCCAGGACTATGTGGAGGGTGCCCTTCCCCGCCGGCAGACGGCCCGGGCCGAGGCCCACCTGGCCGGGTGCCAGCCGTGCAGGGAAGAGGCCGGAGATTGGAAGAGGGTGTTCAATGCCCTGGGGAGCCTGGGACGTCTGGCCCCCTCCCCCGGCTTCGCCGAAGCCGTCATGTCCAGGATCAGGATTCCGGCCCCTGTTCCGGCAAAGGGCGTCGCCGCCCTTGGGGGTCGGGTCCTGGCCTGGGCTCGGGGCATGCTGCCGCACACCC
Source organism: uncultured Gemmatimonadaceae bacterium (assembly GCA_964652625.1). Lineage (GTDB taxonomy): Bacteria > Gemmatimonadota > Gemmatimonadetes > Longimicrobiales > Gaopeijiaceae > CAZZEL01. The sequence continues at coordinate 38,808 of CAZZEL010000010.1, read as the reverse complement.
GGCGAGGATGGGCCGTGGCCGGCGGTGTGGCCTCCGCCCCCACCATCACCCTGGTGGGCCTGATGTACCTGGTCTTCTCCCATCCTCTTCTCACGGTGGGGAACCTGTTCCACTACGTGTCCTGGAAGGCCTCGGCCCTCCTGGCCTCGGCGTTTTCGGCGGTGGCCGGGCACCTGGTGGAGAGCGTCGCCGTCTTCAGGGCCTACGCCTTGCTGGAGGCCGTCAGCGCTTCCCCCCTCATGGTGGGTCTGGGAGGGCTGGCCTTCACCGTTCTATGTGTCATGGCCCTCTGGATTCTCTACCGAAACCTCATCGCCACCCCGCAGGTGGATGGTCACTATGCGCGTGTCAGGACTTGACGGATTCCGGTTGGTGTGGGTCGTGGGAGCTCTTCTCCTGCTGCCCGGGGCGGTGGAAGCCCAGCTTCGGCCGGTGGTCTCCAACAAGATCGCCGTGTCGGGGCAGGAAGCCTCCCTGCGTCTGGATTTCCCGGAGGTCGATCCCCTGGTCATTGCCTTCGAGGACGGACAGGTGAGGGTCAACGACGAGGTCGTGGGGAGCTACACCCGTGGCGACGCCCTGGACGCGGCGTGGCGTTCCCTGCTGGGAGACGTCATCGCCCTGGACGACGGCCCTCTGGCTCGGGCCCTCTACGACTGGACTCCGCCGGAAACCCTGGAAGGGATGCCCGGGGAGGTGGCCACCCTCCTGGACCAGGCCATGGAGGGAGCCCTGGCCCTCCCGGAAGCCTCCCGGGATGTGCCTGAGGCCCGGGAGGGCCCCGAAGAGCGCTCCACCGTGGAAGCCCTTCTACGTCGTAGCGGCGCCCTCCGGGGTCTCAGCGAGGCCCTGGAGCTGGCCCCCCTGGACGACTTCATTCTCAAGGTGGGTCAGGACGTGACCGTGGACGCCGGAGAAGAGGTGGACCGGGCCCTCATCGTGGTGGACGGGGATCTGGACGTCCGGGGCCTGGTGAGAGGAGACGTCATCCTGACCCACGGCACGGTGCGGGTTCGGGACGGCGGCCGGATCGCCGGTGACGTTCGCCTGGCCGACGGTGAGGTGGACTGGGAGGGGGGCTCCATCGACGGTGAGGTCCTGGATCTGGAGGAAGCCGGGGAAGGGGCCTCCGTGAGAGCCCTGGATACGGAGGAGATAGAGGACCTCCGACGGGAGCTGGAGCGGGAGATTCGTCGGGATGTCCTGTCGGCGGTGGAGCGGGAACGCTCGACCTCGCCGGCCCCGTCCTTCATCTGGAGGCCGCTCCGAAATATCGGCATGGCCCTGGGCGGGCTCCTGGAGAACCTGGCCACCTTCATCGTCCTGGGAATCCTGGGAGTTCTGGTGGTGCACTTCGCTCCGGACCGGCTGGAGGTGGTGGCCACCACGGCCGGACGTGCGCCCGGGCGCTCGGCGGCGGTGGGCCTGGCCGGAGGCTTCCTCCTCTTCCCGGTCTGGATCCTGGGCATGGTGGCCCTGGCTATCACCATCGTGGGGATCCCCGTCCTGCTGGCCTGGATCCCCCTCTTCCCCATCGCCGCCGCCGTGGCCGCCCTCCTGGGGTACCTGGCCGTGGCCCGGAACGTGGGAGAGTGGGTGGCGGACCAGGAGTACCGGGGGCTGGAGTGGATCCGGGGCTCCAACACCGCCTACGCGGTGCTGGCGGGTCTGGCCGCCTTCCTGGTGCCGTGCGTGGCCGCCAACCTGGTTCGAGTCCTGGGCCTGGACTTCCTCCAGGGACTGCTGGCCTTCCTGGGGTCCGCCATTTCGGTGGTGGCCGCCACCGTGGGCCTGGGAGCCGTGCTTCTCACCCGGGGAGGAAAGATCCGCCCCTCCGTAGCCTACTACGAGTTCGAGGAGGAAGAGGAACTCTGGGCGGAGGATGCCTACCGGACGTCGGAGCCGCCTCGGCAGGGATACGAGGGACCCGACGAGCCCGGGGAACCCAGCACCGGCCCCGCCGGCGGCCCGGAAGAGTCCGACGAGCAGGACAAGCGCCCCGAGAGCGACGAGGAACACCATACCCCGTGAAGGGCTGTTCAACAGCCCTCCAGGAGGAGGCGAACCATGAACGTCACGTATCCCGGCCGCCGGACCCTTCTCACGCTCCTTCCGGCCCTGGCCGCCCTCCTCGTCCTGCCCCTGGGGACCGGGGCCCAGAGTTGGCGGACCGTGACCATGTCCAGGCAGGTGTCCGGAGAGCGGGCCCTGGACGTGCGGGTGCGCTACGGGGCCGGACGGCTCCAGGTCCGCCCGGCGGACCCGGGGACTCTGTACCGGATGCATCTCCGCTACGACGAGGAGTCCTTCGAGCCGGTGGCGGAATACGAGAGGGACCGCCTGGAGCTGGGCGTCAAGGGCATCAAGAATTCCATCGGCTGGCCCAGGGACCGGGATTCCGGGGAGCTGGACCTGGCCCTGGCCAGGGATATTCCCATGGACCTGGACCTGGAGTTCGGGGCGGTTCGGGCCAGCCTGGACCTGGGAGGCCTTCAGATCACGGAGCTGGCCCTGTCCACCGGGGCGTCGGAGTCCCGGGTGGAGGTTTCGGAGCCGAACGGTGTTTCCATGCGTTCCGCCGGGTTTGAGGTGGGCGCCGCGGACTTCCAGGTCCGGGATCTGGGCAACCTGAACGCGGAAGCCATCACCGTGGACGCGGGGGTGGGGAACGTGGTCCTGGATTTCCGGGGCCGGTGGCAGCGGGACGCCGACGTGTCCGTGGACATGGGTCTGGGAGCCCTGGAGCTCCGCTTCCCGGAAGGCCTGGGCGTGAAGGTGATCAAGAACACCTTTCTCACCTCCCTGGACTCGGAGGGTCTTGTGAAACGAGGGGACTCCTACTATTCCCTGGACTGGGAGGACGCCCCCTACCGGGTCACGGTGACCGTGGACGCCGCCTTCGGGAGCATCGACGTGGTCTGGATTCGCTGAACCTTTTTGCCCCCTTCAGGCGTAGGGTAAGAAGAAGAAAGGAGGAAGAAGATCATGGGCACGCTTCTCACGTTTCTGGCCGTCGGCCTGGTCACCCTCATCGCGGCGGGGGTCGTCCTCACCGTCCTGGGTACGGTCTTCTCCCTCACCTTCGGCCTGGCGTCCTTCCTCCTCTTCAAGGTCGCCCCCATCATGTTCCTGGGATGGGTGGTGCTGAAGCTGGTGGACAAGGCCCGGGGCAAGCGACGCATCACCGCCGCGGACCGGAAGTGGCTGGACGAGGGCTGAGGCAAGCACTCGAAGCCCTCCTCTACACCTCCTCCCGTCCCACCCACACCCGGGTCCCTTCCCGGGCGGCCAGTCGCCGGGCCGCGGACCCGTTTCGCACCGCCACCTCCACCCTTCCCCGGGAATCCACGAGACTCAGCAGCTCCCCCTCCTCCACCTCCCCGTAGGTGGTCCTCAGGGGAACCTCCAGGTTCTCCACCCGCACACCTCCGGCCCTCCGGACCCGGTCCGGGGGCAGGTTCGTGGCCAGGTTTCCGAACCGGTCCACCTCCACCACCTCCCCCTCCGTGGTTCCCCCCCGGCTCCGGGGGGCGGGCTCCGGCAGGAATACCGGGTTCTCCACGGACGGTCCCAGGGACTCCAGGGGCAGGCCCGAAGCCAGGCGAGCGGCGGCAGGGGCGAAGAGATCCCGTCCGTGGAAGGTGGAGCTCTCCGGCGCCGGGAGGATCTCCGACAGCTCCAGAGCCACCAGTCGCCAGGCCCCGGCGGACTCCAGGACCCTGCTGAGCACCCCGTTGTCCGGTGCCACCAGGAACCGCCCGTCCGCCTCCCCGGCCAGCCCCCTCCGGTCCGTACCCACTCCCGGATCCACCACCACCACGTGGACCGTACCCTCCGGGTACCGCCGCCAGTAGCGGGCCAGGACCTGGCCACCTTTCCGGATGCCGCCCTGAGCCACGTCGTGGGTCACGTCTTCCACCATCGACTCCGGGGCCTGGGAGGCCAGGACCCCCTTCATGGCAGCCACGTAGCCGTCCAGGGTTCCGAAGTCCGTGAGAAGGGTGATGCGGTTCACGGCTCCGGGTCCCGAACAGGTGGGTGGCGGCGACCATCGCCCCCCTCCCGGCGCCAGGCCAGGGCCGCCAGGAGCTCCTGGTGCTCTCCCGGCGGCGTCACGTCTCCCAGGAGGGCGCATCCCCCTTCGGAAAGATCCACACCCAGGTCCCGAAGCACGGGCAGGAGCTCCGGGTAGTCCCGGACCGCTTCATGGACCCGGAGGGCCCCCAGCTCCTCCACCGAGGACGGAGGTTCTGTGAACGAGTGTCTCATGGGACACACCTCCGGGGGAACGTCAGCGCCGGACGGGTCTCAACCCAACAAACGATGCCGAGCCGTGACCCTCCGGCGAGAGCTCGACAAAGCTCCGGCAAGGCAGACGACGGTGAGGAGGCCTCAACGGGGCGGAAGCTCGTCCAGGATCTCCCGGATTCCCCGGGCCATGGTCTTCAACGCGTCGGCGGCATCGGACTTCGGCGCCCGGGCCACGGTGGGCACACCCTCGTCCCCTGAGATACGGACCGCCGCGTCCAGGGGAATCCGGCCCAGGAAGGGCACGCTCAGCTCCTCGGCCAGGCTCTCTCCCCCCCCGCTACCGAAGACTTCCCCGCTCATGTTCTCCACGATCCCCAACACCTGGGTGTTCACCTTCTCGAACATCTTCACGCCCCGACGCACGTCTCCGGTGGAGACGGGCTGGGGGGTGGTGACCATGATGGCTCCGTCGATGTCGATGGTCTGGACCAGGGAGATCTGGGCGTCCCCGGTGCCCGGCGGCATGTCCACCACCATGTAGTCCAGGGATCCCCATACCACCTGCTCCAGGAACTGCCGGAGGATCCCGGAGATCAGAGGCCCTCGCATGATGGCCGGCTGTTCCTTGTCCAGCATGAAGCCCAGGCTCATGAGGCGCACGCCGTGGGTCTCCAGAGGCACGATGCGCTCCTGCCCCTCCTCGCCCATGACCCCGGGGCGGCGGGTCTCACCGAAGAGGAGAGGGATGTTGGGGCCGTAGATGTCCGCATCCAACAGGCCCACCTTCTTGCCCTCCTGGGCCAGTGCCGTGGCCAGATTCGCCGCCACCATGGACTTTCCCACGCCTCCCTTCCCGGAGCTCACGGCCACGATCCGCTTCACATCGGCCAGAAGAGTGGGCCTGGGCGTGGGTGTGGGCACGGAGCCCGGTGCCGGCCCTCCCTCGGGACCGCCCTGGGGAGAGACCTGACCCGGAGGCCCCGCAGGATGGGGGCCCGGCGCCTGCGGACCGGCGGCCTGGGGTCCGGAGGGTGGCGTCTGGGGAAGCTGCACGTTGACCTTCACCGAGCTCACCCCTTCCACCCCCTCCGCCGCGGAGCGGAGCTCCTTGACCAGGGCTCCGGGATCCTCGGGGCTCATGAAGAAGGAGAACCGGACCGTCCCGTCCTCCTGGACGTCCAGGTTCTGGACCTGCCCCTTCGACACCACGTCCCCGCCCTGGGAGGCGGAGACCCGGGAAAGGGCGCCGAGCACGTCTTTCTTCAGGTTCTCTATTGTCATGGGACTGTCGATGTTGTGAGGAAACGGTGCTCCGATCCTACCCGTTCCCGGAGCGTTCGTCCACATGGAGCTCTTCTTCCCCCCTACCCCCGTCTCCATCTCGTGATTCAATCCGGATCTTACTATTGATTTTCCTTTGCTTTCTGGGGACTTTGCAGGGCAGAATTCGGGGAGGTTCTCCCCTTCCCGCAGGCAGCGGTTGCCTCATTCCAGGATCCATTCTATCGCCATGGACAACGAACGGACCGAGCAGCCGTACGGCGACCTGGGACCGGGCGGTGGCTCCGTCGGGCCCCACCTGGCCGACTATTGGCAGATCATCTACCGGAGAATCTGGCTCGTTCTCCTGATCTTCGCCGTCACCACGGCGTCGGCCATGTGGGCCGTATCCCGGCAACGCACCCAGTACCGGGCGGACCTGACCCTCCAGGTGAACGACCCACTCCAGACCGCCCGGGCCCTGAATCCCACGGCTCGCATCTCCAGCATGGAGATCTTCGTGGATCCCATCGAGTCGGAGATCCAGGTTCTCCAGTCCGCCAACATCGCCCGGGAGGTGGTGGACAGCCTGGGGATGCGGCTGGCCCCGGTATCGGAGGACCTGGTCCGCTCCGACCTCATCCGGGAGGCCCGGGTGGACCCGGGCGCGGAGCCCGGCACCTATGAGCTGGCCTTCGGGGAGAGCGGGGAAACGGTCACGCTCCGAGACGGGGACGGCGGCGTCCTGGCCACCGGCGCTCCGGGCCAACGACTGGATGCGGGGTTCGTGAGCTTCATTCCCGAGTCCCCGCCCCTGGAGGCCCGGGTGTATCCCGTGGAGATTCTCCCCACGGGCCAGGCGGTGAGCGCCGTCCGGGGCCGCATCTCCGCGAGTCCCCGGCAGTCCACGAACCTCATCGACGTCTCCTACATCTCCCACGACCCCACGCTGGCTCCCCATGTCCTGACTCACGCCGCCGAAGCCCTCCGCCGGTATGGAGCGGAGCGGGTGAGCGTGGCGGCGGACAAGGAGGTCTCCTTCATCGAGCAGGAGATGGACGAGGCCCGGGCCCAGCTCCAGCGGTCCCTGGAACGGATCCAGGACTTCAAGGAATCCCGGGCCTTCACCGACCTGTCTCTGAGAGAGCAGGCCCTGGTGAACGAGTCCGAGGAAATGACGACCCGGATTCAGGCCCTGGACGAGCACAGGGCCTTTCTCTCCGACCTGGTCCGGGAGGTGGAGCGGGTGGGAGTGTCCGAGATGGATCTGGTGCAGGTCAAGGCGAGCCTGCCCGAAGCCGTGAACCCCCAGATCGGGGACCTGGTGGACCGGATCCGGGACCGGCAGAGCGACCTTCGATCCGTCCTCACCGAAGAGCGGGTGACCACCGATCATCCCAGGGCCCAGGCTCTGGTGGACCGGATTCGTTCCGCCGAAGAGGACCTCCTGGCGGCCCTCCAGGCAAACCTTCGTACCGTAGAGAACCGGCTGGAGCGTCTCCGGGAGCAGCAGATGGAGCTCCGGGAGCGTCAGCGGGCCTTCCCGGAGTTGGAGAACCAGTTGCAGACCCTGCAGCTCCAGCAGGAGATGGACCAGGGAACCTACCAGTACCTGGTGTCCCAGCTCTACCAGGCCCGGATCATGGAGGCCGCCGCCTCTCCCTACGTGGACATCCTGGACCGGCCCATCGGTGCCACCGAGATCGACCCCCGGGGTCGGATGAACATCCTCCTGGGAGCGCTCCTGGGACTCATCCTGGGCACGGGTGCGGCCTTCTTCCTGGAATACCTGGACCGGACGGTCCGGACCACCGCCGACGTGGAGGCCTTCCTGGGCATCCCGGCCCTGGGGATCATACCCCGCCTTCGGAAGGTGGAAGAAACGGAAGGGAAGGAGAAGAGGACCGCGGCTCCCACGCCTCTGGTGGTGGCCCTGGACCCGGTGGACCCGGCGGCGGAGGCGTACCGGAATCTCCGGATGAACGTCATGTTCATGAGCACGGAGGATGATCCCATCCGGTCCCTGGTCTTCACCAGCCCCGGCCCCAGCGAGGGGAAGTCCACCACGGCCCTGAACTTCGCCGTGATCCTGGCCCAGCAGGGAGACCGGGTGATCCTGGTGGACGCCGACCTCCGGCGCCCGGCTCTGCACCGGTCCATGGACGTCCTCCGGGAACCCGGGCTCACCAACGTCCTGGTGGGGGACACCAGCCTGAAGGAGGCCCTCCGGCCCAACGTCCTTCCCAACCTGGACTTCCTTCCGGCAGGACCCTTTCCTCCGAACCCTTCCGAACTCCTCAACTCCCGGAGCATGGAGCGTCTGCTGGAAGCGTTGGAAGGGGAATACGCCCACGTCGTGCTGGACTCCCCTCCGGTGCTGGCCGTAACCGACGCCTCCATCCTGGGGGGTCGGATGGACGGCGTCGTGGTGGTCCTGCGCTCCGGCAAGACGGAGCAGAAGGCGGCCGAGCGATCGGTGGACCAGCTCCGGAGGATCGGGATCCGGGTCTTCGGCGCCGTCCTCAACGAAGTCACGGCAGCCACCCCGGAGGAGAGCTACTACCTCCAGTACTACTACAGCTACCGGCCGGACGGGAAGGAGGCGGGGGGCCTATCCAAGGTCCGGCAGACCCTCTCCAAGGCCCGGTTCTGGGTGGGCTGAAGCCCCTTCCAGAGTCCGCCTCTCCCTGAGCGCATTCGGACGAAGCGGACAGGGGTCCGATCCAACCCCAATCCGGAGGAAAGGACCCATCCCGGTCGTACTGGAGAGCATCTTCCCGGGATCCTCCCGGAGGAGGCCGAAGAGCCCGACCCGCTCCACGCCCAGGGTGTCGGAGCGAAGGACGAGCATGAAGTCCGTCCCGATGTGGAGGGGACGCAGGTCCAGGGGGGCTAGCATCTCTCCCACCGTGCCGGCCGGGAGGTCGAGGACCTCCCACGCCACCTCCGTCTCGCCGGGTCGTGGGTGGGCACGTAGCCAGACGGCGCCGCCGTCCAGGGGGCTGCCTCCGGTGCCCCTCCCTTCGTGACACCGTGGCGGGCCTCCCGAGTCCATTCATCACGTCTGCGACTCCGCTCCCCGGGAGAGGCTCCGGGCCAGGAGAAAGAGACCCAGGGCCGCCACCAGGGGAGATACGGAGGCGACGAGGGCGACGTCGAACAGCGCCTCTGAGAGGGAGCCAGCCTCGGCGGGGAAGTGAGCGAACCTGGCGAGCGTCAGGTTCGCTCCCAGGGATGCGGCCCCGGTGGCCGCCAGGATTCCGACTCCGCATACGAACGGACGCTTCGAGAGCCAGCCGGCCCCTGCCTGGAGCCCCCGAGCCAACCTTCCTCCCGGTCTTCCGGTAGAGCGGATCATGACCCCGGCGACGCCTCCCAGGGCGAGGACGGCGGCCGCAACCGCCCCTGCGGCGGCGGACAGACCGACGGCCGAAGCGCCCAGGGCGGAGGAGTAGATCAGGAGCTTCGCTCCCTGCCAGAGAAGCCCGAAGGTGAGGACCCCGGCGATCATCCAGTAGAACCGCCGGGCCCAGGCCAGACCGGGCCGGACCTTCTCGAACTCCACGGCCAGGAGGGAGGGGTCTCCCACGCGGCGCAGCGCCACCAGCAGGGCCTCCTCCCGGCTCAGCCCCGTGGGCTCCAGGTCTTCTATGGTGTCCCGGACGTGGGTCTCGAGCTCGTCCAGGTCCTCTTCGCTCAGGACGCCGCTCCGGGCCAGGGATCGTCGCCACTCGCCGAGAGACTGCTCTACGCCGGCCATGGGTGGGGCCTCCAGAGTCGGGTCAGGGTGCAGTGGACGGAGAGCCAGGCCTGACGTTCTGCGGCCAGGGCCTTCCGTCCCTTCGGGGTCAGGGAGTAGTAGCGCCGACGCCGTCCCGAGTCCGGGGTCACCCAGCGGGCTTCGAGCAGTCCCTGGTCTTCCAGTCGCCGCAGGGCCGGGTAGACCATGCCCTCGGACCAATCGATGGTCGCGTCCGACGCTTCTTTGACCTTCTTGATGATCTCGTACCCGTAGCTCTCCCCCTCCAGGAGGACGGAGAGGATGAGAGGGGTGGTCGAGGCGGCGATGAGTTCCTTGTCGATCTTCATGAGCGATACCCAACAGTATGAGGTATACGAATCATCATACCTCACTCTCTTAGGTATCGCAAGAGGGGAGCTCGCCCTTCGAGGTATCGCGAGGGGGAAAACCCGCCGGCGCCGGTTTTGAGGCAGCCGCATGGAGGTGGCGATTGCTGACCTGAGTGTTGTGATGTAGATTATGGCTGAGTATGTAATCACTGAGTCATCTATAACTGACACGGAATCGGCATGCCTTTCGTGACGCAGCAGATTGCCGGAGGAGCGGACTTCACGGATCGGGAGGGGGAGGTAGGCAGGGTTCTGGACGTGATGTGGACGGCCGGCCGGCTCGTGGTGTACGGTGAGCGAAGGATGGGCAAGAGCTCCCTGATCATGCGAGCTGCAGAGCGTCTCCAAGGGAACGGCGGTGTCGCCTTGAGTGCGGATGCATGGGGTGCCGAGACACTGGACCAAATCAACAACGCGTTGTACAAGGCCCTCCCCCGGGACTGGCTGGTGGGGGATCGTCTCGCCTCGCTTCTGCGATCCCTCAGAAGCCTCGCTGCGCTGTCCGTGGACGATGAAGGGCGCCCGACGCTCCAGCTTTCGGGAACCGGCCGAGACAAGGACGAGGCTCGGGAGCGCCTCCAGAGGCTACTCAAAGGCATCGACCGAATCGCGGCATCCGTGGACACACCCGTGGTTGTGGTGATCGACGAGTTCCAGCGGTTCGAGGACCTGGAGGACGCAAGCGTGGGGCACCTTCGCTCCTTGGTGCAGCACACGCCGAACGTGGCCTACATTTTCAGCGGATCCATCGTTGGCCTGGTTTCCCGACTCCTGTCCCCCAGTGGTCCCTTCCACGCAATCGAGCGCCTCGAGATCGGCGCCATGGATCCGGAGCACCTGGTGCCGTGGATAGAGCACAAGATGGAGGTGAACCACGTCGAGGTTGAGGCCGGGACCGGCAGCCGGATATGGGAGATGGCCGGTCCCGTGACCGAGTACGTGCTCCGGCTGGCGAAGGTGGTCTACCGGCGGGCCCGTCAGGCGGGGGGTGCGGCGGTGGCCGGCCCCGACCTGGTGGAGGCTGCGTTCCAGGAGGTCATCGCAGATTTCAGCGGCTCCTTCGAGCTCATCTGGGCCCATCTCTCGCCCAGCAAGAAGCAGGTCCTGCGGGCCGTAGCCGACGGCGAGCAGCACCTGAACGCCCGGGACGTCATCCAGCGCTACGGTCTGGGGGCGTCGTCGGTGGCGAGCTACGCCATCAATGAACTCCGGGACGGCGCACTCCTGGCCCCGTCCAAGCCGTACCGGATCTCCGACCCTTTTCTCGCCGGTTGGATCCGAGACAAGCCTTGAACTCGAGCCACGGGAGACCATCCCAACTCAAGTCCGGATGGCGTCAATCACGCCTGGAGAACACACAGCCCAAGGACGGGCCACCACCACACACCGGGAAAAGCGCCTTCCCGGAAGAGCTGCATTTCGGGTGGGTTTTGCCTCCCCTTGTCTTCATTTTACCTTTCATGCTTCACCACGATCACCGAATCAGAACCCGGCATACCAGGGGGAATAGACCATGAGTGGAAAGCTACGCGTACCCGACCCCAAGAATGAGCCCGTCCTCCCCTACGCTCCCGGCGACGAGGCCCGGACGGAGTTGAAGGAGAAGCTGGACCAGATGGCCAACGAGGTGGTGGACATCCCCCTCATCATCGGTGGCGAAGAGGTCCGCACCGGGGACACGGCCCAGGTGGTCATGCCCCATGACCACGGCCACGTCCTGGCCAACTACCACAGGGCCGGGCCCGAGGAGATCAAGAAGGCAATCGAAGCCGCCCGTGATGCCCACGCCGAGTGGGCCGCGTGGCCCTGGGAGGACCGGGTCGCCGTCTTTCTCCGGGCCGCGGAGCTCCTGACCACCACCTGGCGGTCCACCCTGAACGCGTCCACCATGCTGGGGCAGAGCAAGACGGCCCACCAGTCTGAGATCGAGGCGGTCTGCGAGCTCGCCGACTTCCTCCGTTTCAACGCCCACTTCGCCCAGGAGCTCTACGAGGAGCAGCCCGTGTCGTCCAAGGGCCTCTGGAACTGGGCCGAGTACCGGCCCCTGGAGGGGTTCATCTACGCCATCACCCCCTTCAACTTCACGGCCATCGCCGGAAACCTCCCCAGCGCCCCTGCCATGGTGGGGAACACGGCCCTGTGGAAGCCGGCCCGGAGCTCCCTCCTCTCGAACTACTACGTCCAGAAGCTCTTCATGGAGGCGGGGCTGCCCGGAGGCGTGATCAACTTCATCACGGGAAGCTCCTCCCAGATCACGAAGGAAGTGCTCTCCGATCCGGAGTTCGCCGGCATCCACTTCACCGGCTCCACCCCCGTCTTCCAGAGCATGTGGCGAACCGTGGGGGAGAACATCGACACCTACAACGGCTATCCCCGCCTCGTGGGGGAGACCGGCGGGAAGGACTTCATCGTGGCCCATCCCTCCGCCGATGCGGAAGCCGTCACCACGGCCATCGTCCGAGGAGCCTTCGAGTACCAGGGGCAGAAGTGCAGCGCCGCATCCCGGATCTACGTTCCGGAGAGCCTCTGGAGTGACATGAAGGACGTCCTGGTCCAGCAGGTGGAGGAGCTGGCCATGGGCGATCCCCGGGACTTCCGGAACTTCCTGGCCGCCGTCATCGACCGGGCCGCCTTCGACAAGATCACCGCTTACATCGACCGGGCGAAGGAGTCCGCCGACGCCGAGATCCTGGCGGGAGGCACCTACGACGACTCCAAGGGATACTTCATCCGTCCCACCCTCATCCAGGCCAAGAAGCCGGATATCGAGAGCATGGTGGAGGAGATCTTCGGGCCCGTGGTCACGGTGTACGTCTACCCCGACGCCCAGTGGAGCGAGACCCTGGAGCTCGTGGACCAGACCGGGGAGTACGCCCTCACCGGAGCCGTGTTCGCCAAGGACCGGGGAGCCACCCGGGAAGCCCTGCACGCCCTCCGCTTCGCCGCCGGCAACTTCTACATCAACGACAAGCCCACGGGCGCCGTAGTGGGACAGCAGCCCTTCGGTGGAGCCCGGGCCAGCGGTACCAACGACAAGGCCGGCTCCAAGATGAACCTCCTGCGCTGGATCTCCGCTCGGAGCGTGAAGGAGAACTTCGTGCCTCCCACGGACTACCGGTATCCCTTCATGGGAGCCGAGTAGGCCCGTCCATCCAGAGAGGATCCACAACAACCGGGGCCCGGAGGAGCTGTCTCCTCCGGGCCTCTGGCGTAGAGGGCTGTTGAACAAGGGGGGGCGGTCACGGGGCCGGCCCCCGCCCCGACGAATCTCCTACCGAGCCGCCTCCAGGCCCTTCTGGAAATCGTGCCGGAGATCGTCCACGTCCTCGATCCCCACCGAGATCCTCACGTAGCCGTCAGGAATGCCCATCCGGCCCAGCTCACCCACCGGGAGTCCGCGGTGGGACGTGTAGCGAGGCTGGGACACCAGGGTCTCCACCCCACCCAGGCTGGGGGCGATGTGGGCCAGGGTCAGGGCCTTGCAGAAGGTGTCCGCCGCCTTCCCTCCTCCGGCCAGCTGGATTCCCATCATGCCGCCGAAGCCCTCCATGATCTCCCGGGCCAGCTGGTGGTCCGGGTGGGACGCCAGACCCGGATAGACCACCTTCTCCACCTCCGGCTGCTCCTGAAACCACTGGGCCAGGGTCAGGGCGTTTTCGTTCTGCCTGGCCACCCGGATGCCCAGGGTCCGGAGACCCCGGTCCAGGAGCCAGGCGGCGTGGGGGTCCAGGGCCGGACCGTAGAGGCGCAGCATCTCCCGGACCTCCTCCACCAGGCCCCGGCTACTGCATACGGCCCCGGCCAGGAGGTCGGAATGGCCACCCAGGTACTTGGTGGCGCTGTGGAGGACCACATCGGCCCCCAGGTCCCCGGGCCGGAGATTCAGGGGTGTGGCGAAGGTGGCATCCACCACCAGGAAGATCCCTTCCTCCTCCGCCAGCTTGGCCACAGGCCGGGGATCGAAGAGACGAAGGGTGGGGTTGGTGGGAAGCTCCATGAAGAGGACCCGGGTCCGACTCTCGAGCTTCTCGCGCCAACCTCTCCCGCTTTCCGGATCCACCAGGGTGGCGGAGATCCCCCGCCTGGAGAGCTCTTCGGTGATGAGCCGCCGGGTGGCCCCGTAGAGGTACCGGGAGGCGATCAGATGGTCCCCGTTGCGGAGGAGGGCCAGCAGGGTCATGGCCGTGGCCGCCATCCCGCTCCCCAGGACCAGGGCCTCCTCCATGCCCTCCAGGGCTGCCAGCTTCCGGGCCACGGTGGTCTGGTTCGGGTTGTTCCCGTAGCGAGCGTAGAGATCATCCCCCGTGTCCCCGGGGAACCCCCCGTAGAAGAAGGTGGAGCTCTGCACGATGGGAGGGATGACCGGGCCCGAAGACTCACCGTCGGGAGGGTGCACGGCACGGGTGGAGAGACCGTCTCGCGGCGTGCCCTTGGGGCCTTTCATCATGGGGTCGAACCTCCTCGAAGGTGTGGCTTACAGCGAAGCGACAACGGGGCCACGAAGGTAGGGGAGAAGAGACCCTCAGGTCCAGCGGGCCCGGGGCTTCGGGACCGAACCCAGGCGTTCACGGGGCGGTTTCCCGGAGCAGGGAGCTCAGGGACTGGATCTCCAGCGTGGCCGGATTCTGGAAGAGGACCCGCCGGCGAAGGAGGTCCCGGAGCACCATGGAGGTCCGGGGCTCCCCCGGGAGCACCCCTTCCTTCGGCCGGGGGATACGCTCTCTGGCTTCCACCTCCGCCCACACCCTCATGCCCTCCGCTCCCACCTGGCCCAGGAGCTCGAAGACCCCCGTCCTCGTCTCCGCCACCGCAGCCAGCGCGTGCCGCTCCAGGACCGCCTCCATGGGATCCCGATGCAGCTCCCGGACACCCCGGAACAGGAAGTAGGCCTCCCGGGGGCGCTCATCCGTCAGAAACCTGAGGAGGAGCTTCGCCACCACCTCGTCGGCACAGGAGAAGTCCATGACCGTCACCTGGGAGAGGTCGATGACGGAGAGGCTCACGGGGCCGGTCTCCTCCGCCAGGAGATTCTCGATGGCCAGGCGAACGGCCTGACCCGTGGGACGGGTCACCAGGGAGGAGTAGAGGGAGGCCACGTTGCGCCGGACCAGGCGCCCCACGTCGATGGAGAGGGGGTGCATGGGACGCTCAGTCATCGTCCGGACGCCGGGCCGGAAGGGTGATGTGAATCTGGGCACCGGGAAAGGGAGGGAGGTTCTCCTCCAGGGGCGGCGCGTCGTCCCAGGCCGGCACGTCGGCGATCCGGGCCGTCCCGCTTCGGATGGAGATGGCTCCCTCCCAGCGGTTCACCTGCTTGCGGATCTGCTGGATGCCCTGCCCCCGGCCCGAGTCCGGAAATCGGGTAAGGCCATGGATGAACGCCGCTTCCAGGGCGGTGGCGTCCCCCCAGCGATCACCGAAGCGGGCGGCCTGGGAGTCGGCCAGAGATCCCCGGAATCCCTGGCCCACGTCGGCAACGTTCAGGATCAGGACCTGCCGGCCCAGTCGCTTGGCCCAGTTGTAGACCTGGGCCGCCACCCAACCCTGGGCCTCGGCGTGCTCGATGATGTTCTGACAAACCTCCGAGAGGATCACGCTGAACTGCACCACCGCCGAGGGTGGGTAGCGGAGAGTCCGGGACAGGATGGCTCCGGCCTGCTCCTGGACCCGGTCCACCACGGCGTGGATGTCGGTGTTCGTAGCGATGGGCGTAACTTCAAGGAGAACGTCCGAGGAACTCCAGGATCGGCGGGAGGGGCGGGTCTCCAGCTCGAAGATCTCCTCCGCCGCGTCGAAGAAGCGCATGCGGGCCAGGTAGGTGGCCACCTCCGCGGACTCCAGGAGCTGGAGTCGGGGCCGTCTCCCCTGCCGCTCCCGGACCACCCTGCCGGCACTGAGAAGAGCGACAATCCCCCCGGGGTCCACCCACCGAAGGTGTCGGGCGTCGAACAACACCTTCTCCTCGGAGTCGCCCTGGAGCTCCCGAGCGAAGTGATCGAAGCCCGAGCTGTCCAGGGTTCCGGGGACGGGGATGATTTGCAAGGCTCCTCCGCAGGCGACAGGAATGACGACCAGATGCCCCGGGGCCGGGAAGGGATGAGGAGGGTCGAATCCCTCAGGACCCTCCGTCCCGACGCAGGTGGAGGTGAAGCCCGTGAGCCCCCCGGTGCTCGACGTTCCGGGCGGCCATCCGGTTGGCCTGCCCCATGGCCTCCTCCAGCCCGGTCCCGGCCAGCAGGTGCCCGAAGAAGGTAGCTCCCCACACGTCCCCGCATCCAGTGGGATCCCCCTCCCGGGGATCGCCCTCCAGGGGAACCAGGGCGCTCCGGGAGGGCCCTCCCCGGCCCAGGGCGGACCGGGTGGAGGCCCAGCGATCCGGATCCGGGTCGAACTCGGGAGCGGCCACGTAGGCGGCCCCCTTCTTCCCCATGGTCACCGTGAGGAGCTTGAGCTCGGCCCCCACCACGTCCGCCGCCAGCTTCCAGGGATCCCCCCAGGACTGTCCCAGGAGCTCGAACTCCGTCTCGTTCACCTGCACGGCGTCGAAGGCCCGGAGCCAGGCGCCCCACGCCGGGAGCTCCCGGGGAAAGCGGTACCCCCGGCTGGAAATCCCGAGAAACAGGGAGTGGAGGTCGGCGTAGAGGGGCCGGTCGAAGGACTCCCGGAGCTTCTGGGCCGTCTCCAGCTCCATCTCGTTTCCGGTGATGAAGTTCACGTAGAGGGCGTCCAGGTCCTCCACCAGGGGCCCCAGGTCCTGCCAGGACCAGGAAGGCACGCCCCCCGTGATGCGCTCCGTCCGACGCTCCTGGTTCTCGTATCGGAGCTCCACCCGGTTGTTCGGGAAGGGAACCAGGCGCACCGCCTCCGTCACCTCCAGCCGAGGGATGGAGTGCAGGAACCGGAGGGCCCGCTCCCCCAGGTCCTCTCCGATGCTGAGGATGGGACGAAGAACCCATCCCGGGGGAAGGGACAGGCTCAGGGCCTCCAGGGCATAGGCGATGCCCCCCCACTCCTCCACTGGCTCCATGCGGACGTCCCGGGCCACGATGGTGTCCCAGATCAGGGTCCCCAGGACCCCGGCCCGCCGGGGCTGCGAGACCTCAGACCTCACCGAATCGCTCCTGCTTGAAGACGCCGGCGGCCCCGATGACCCCTGCCGTCTCCGGCAGGGCTGCGGGGACGATTCGACAGGAGTCCGTGGCGGCCCGGAAGGCCCTCCTCCGGACCTCCCGACGAAGAGGAGTGAAGAGATGATCCCCGGCCCGGGTCACCCCTCCGGCGATGACCACCATGTCCGGGTTCAGGGCGTTCAGGAGGTTGGCGATTCCCACGCCCAGGAACCGGGCCGTCTCCTCCATGACCTCCACGGCGTAGGCGTCCCCCAGCACCACCCCCTCGTAGACCGTGGCTGCCGTGACGTCGTCCAGCCGACCGTCCACCAGCTGCACGAGGATGGACTCGGCGCCGGCCTGGATCCCCTCCACGGCACGGGCCGCGATGTTCGGGCCCGAGGCGTAGGCCTCCAGGCAGCCGTAGTTCCCGCAGCCGCAACGTCGGCCCATGTGGTTGATGGTGGTGTGGCCGAACTCCCCCGCCACCCCGGCGGCCCCGTGGTGGATCCTCCCGTTCAGGACCAGACCACCCCCGATGCCCGTGCCCAGGGTCAGTCCCACCAGGGTGTCGGCCTCCTTCCCCGCCCCCATCCACCACTCGCCGAAGGTGGCGCAGTTCGCGTCGTTGTCCAGGGTGGCCGGAAGCTCCAGGGCCTTCGACACCAGGTCCCGGAGGGGGAAGTCCCTCCAGCCCAGGTTCGGCGTCTCCAGGACCGTGCCCGCCTCCATGTCCAGGGGGCCCGGCGAGCCGATCCCCACACCCTCCACGGAGGAGACGTCTCCCCCCGTCACCTCCTGGATGGAATCCCGGACGGCGGCCACGGCCCGGTCCACCACGTCCTCTCCCCCCCGCTCCGGCTGCGTCTGCAGGCTCCGAAGCCCCCGGACCGGTCCTCCGGCCACGGGAATGAGTCCCACCACGGTGTTCGTCCCCCCGATGTCCAGGCCTACGATCCAGTCCCCTTTGGGGGTGGGATCCGGCCTTCTCTCCATGCTTTCGCTCATGACATCCACACTCGCTCTGTCACCGAATCGTCCAGGGCCGAGATGCCCTGTTCCGCCCGGGCCCGGCCGTCCCTGGCCACCCTGGTCCTATGCGCCTTCTGTCTGGCGACGAGCCGGGGGTCCCGGTAGGGCCGGTGGTGATGCAGATGCACGACCACCGCCCTATGTCGGACCTGAACTCCCCTGAGGCCCATGTTCTCCAGTCGCTCACCCAGCTCCCGGTCCAGTCCCCCCCACCCGAAGTCCAGCTCGAAGCCGTCGGCTTCCAGGACGTGACGCCTCCACACCGAGGTGTTCATCCCGTTGAAGGTGGGGCTCGTGGGGGTCAGCCGGTCCAGTCCCCGACTCAGGGGCCCGTGGGCCAGGAGCCGCAGGCGCCTCCGTCCCAGACGCTGGCCCCGGGACCGAAGCCATGCGGGATCGAAGGGGCGTCCCGCCTGAACGTCCACCACCTCCAGGCTGGCCGAGACCCGCGGAGAGAGGCGCACGTACCCCCCGGACAGGAAACGGCCCGGCCGGGCCAGGGACCGGTGGGTGCTCACCAGGTCGTGGCGGGGAATGCAGTCCCCGTCGGAGAAGAGCACGTAGGACCCCCGGGCATGGCACAGGGCCCGGTTGAGGATCTCGGGCTTGCGGAATCCACGGTCCGGGTGCCAGACGTGCACCAGGGGATAGGGGGCCTTCTTCGCCGCCTTGCGGACCACCCGGGCCGTTTCCTCCCCGGAGCCGTCGTCGGCCACCACGACCTCGAAGTTCCCGTCGTCCTGACCATGATACCCGGCCAGGACCAGCTCCAACTCCCGGGGCTTCTCGTAGGTGGTCAGAATCACGGAGACGAGCTCTTCCGCCAGAGACGACGAGGGGGCTCGGGTCGGCGGACAGGCGCTCATGACTACTCGTCGATGGAGAGCACGGCCAGGAACGCCTCCTGAGGGATCTCCACCGAGCCCACCTGCTTCATCCTCCGTTTTCCCGCTTTCTGCCTCTCCAGCAGCTTTCGCTTTCGGGTCACGTCCCCCCCGTAGCACTTGGCCGTCACGTTCTTGCGGAGGGGCCTCACGTTGGTCCGGGCGATGACATGGTTGCCGATGGCTGCCTGAAGGGCCACCTCGTACTGCTGCCGTGGGATGAGATCCTTGAGCCTCGCCACCAGGTCTCGGCCGTGTGCGTAGGCCTCGTCCCGGTGGATGATCACGCTGAAGGCGTCCACCGGGTCCCCGTTCACCAGGATGTCCAGCCGCACCAGGTCCGCGGGCCGGAACTCCAGGAAATCGTAGTCCAGGGCTGCGTACCCCCGGGTCCCGCTCTTGAGACGATCGTAGAAATCCAGGACGATCTCGGCCAGGGGGAGCTCGTAGTCCAGCTCCACCCGCTTGGGATCCACGTAGTGCATTCCCCGGAAGGTGCCCCGCCGGTCATGACACAGCTTCTGCACGTTTCCGATGAACTCCGCCGGACACAGGATCCTGGCCTTGACCACGGGCTCGGTGATCACCTCCACGGCCCCCCGGTCCGGAAGGCTGGCGGGGTTCTCCACCACCGTCTCCGATCCGTCGGACAGGGTCACGTGGTATTCCACGTTGGGGACGGTGGTGATGAGCTCCACGCCGAACTCCCGGTCCAGGCGCTCCTGGATGATCTCCATGTGGAGGAGCCCCAGGAATCCGCACCGAAACCCGAATCCCAGCGCGGTGGAGGTCTCGGGCTCGAAGTGAAGGCTGGCGTCGTTGAGGCGAAGGCGGTCCAGGGCGTCCCGGAGGTTCTCGAAATCGTCGGAGTCCGTGGGGTAGAGACCGGCGAAGACCATGGGCCGGGCCTCCTGGTATCCGGGAAGGAGCCGGGAGGCCCGGTCCCTCGTATCCAGGATCGTGTCTCCCACCCGGGTGTGGGACACGTCCTTGATCCCCGCCAGGAGGTAGCCCACATCACCGGGTCCCAGCATCTCCTGGGCCACACGTCCCAGGCGCAGGAAGCCCACCTCATCCACCTCGTAGCGGGCTTCCACGTTCCCGAAGGTGACCTCCATTCCCGCCCTCACCACCCCGTCCACCACCCGTATGCTGGGCACCGCCCCCTGGTACTGGTCGTAGTAGGAGTCGAAGATGAGGGCCCGGAGGGGGGCGTCTTGCCGGCCCTGGGGCGGGGGAACCCGTCGGACCACGGTCTCCAGGATAGGCTCGATCCCCCTGCCCTCCTTGGCGCTGGCCAGGAGGATGGTCTCCGGCTCCACGCCCAGGAGGTCCGCCAGCTCGTCCCGGCGTTCTTCCGGATCCGCTCCGGGCAGATCGATCTTGTTCAGCACAGGGATGATCTCCAGGTCCGCGTCCAGGGCCAGGAAGAGGTTGGACAGGGTCTGGGCCTGGATTCCCTGGCTGGCGTCCACCACCAGGATCGCCCCTTCGCAAGCCGCCAGGGAGCGGGATACCTCGTACGTGAAGTCCACGTGCCCCGGGGTATCGATGAGGTTGAGCCTGTAGAGCTCTCCGTCCCGGGCCCGGTAGTCCATCCGGACGGCGTGGAGCTTGATGGTGATGCCCCGTTCCCGCTCCAGCTCGTTGGTGTCCAGGACCTGCTCCCGCATCTCCCTCTCCTGGAGGGTGCCCGTATGCTCCAGGAGCCGATCAGCCAGCGTGGACTTCCCGTGGTCGATGTGGGCCACGATGGAGAAGTTGCGGATGTAGTTCGTGCGCACGAAGAGGACGGCCCGGTTGCTGAGGACCCGAAATGGATGAGCCTGTAAGGATAACGGAGGGCAAAACCCGGATCAATCGACAGGAGACCGGGGCCGCCTTCCTGCCGCCCCCTTCCAGGAGCAGGCCCTCCCCCGGTCAGCCCCCGGAGCCCCTTCCTCGGCCACCGCCGCCTCCCGTGGTCTTCTTCCGGGTGGGTGGACGAACGGTACGCTTGGGAGGTCGGGTGGTCCGAGTCGGGGGCCGAACCGTTCGGGAGCCGGACTTCACGGTGCTCCGGGTGGGAGGCCGCACGGCCCTGGACGGAGGCTTCGTGGCCCGGCTCGGCGGACGAACGGTGCGGGTGTTCGGGACCCGGGCCGTGGGCCTCCGGATGGTGCTGGCACCCCCCCGCCTCACCGCGGACCCACTCGATCCGGACCGGCTCGCTCCAGACCGGACGGTCCCGGACCGGCTGGTTCCGGACCGACTCGTTCCAGGCCGCACCGTCCCGGACCCCCCACTCTTCTTCCGCAACCGGGAGGTGGGCCGAGTGGCCTTGGTCCCGCTTCCTCCCGACGCCCGTCCGGCGGAGGGGGGCGTGGCGGTCCTGCCGGTGGCAGGCCTCCGCTGCAGGGTCGGCCTCTCCGGGTTCCGCTCCACCCGGGGATCGGGATCGGCGCCCGGTGGGGTGATCAAGGGAGTGGACTGACGTCCCCGCTCCCCCTGGCCGGAAGGGCGCCGGGGAGCGGTGAGGGGAATGGATTCCCGGGATCCGCCGCGGCGATTCGTGGTGCCCTCCACCCCGGGTCGGGCGGCTCGACCGGGATCGGACGTGGGATTCGTCACCCCACTTCCCTGCCCCCCGCCGGAGGCGGCCGAGCCCCGGGGCACAGCTCGCCGGTTCCCGTTCCCCTCCACGCCGGGCCGTGAGCCCGCGCCGGACCCGTCCACCACGATCATGGGCGTCCCCGGCTCATCCTCCGCCCGTTCCTTGAATCCGAAGTGGGCCACCCCCCGTCGGGGCTGGGTGTAGACCACGCGGCTGCCCCGATATCGGGTGGCGGGATAGAAGTAGGGATTGTCGTAGATGATCACCCGGAAGTTCGTGCACGTGTAGCGGTACGGGTTCCAGCTGTAGTAGGGCCGGAAGCCGTGGCAGTCGTAACAGAGGAACCGGGGGTAGTCGTAGTGCTGGTCCACGCTGTAGGAGGTGAAGTCCAGGCCATAGGCCACCTGGTCCCAGTTGGGCAGGAGGGCCGCCACGTAGTCGTCCATGGCCAGGTAGGGGTCCTGGTACACCTGCCGCCCCACCACGGTGAGATCCCACCCTCCGGCATAGTGGGAGTAGCGGAACCGGGAGAAATCGAAGGGCACCGGGGAGGCCACGATGAAGAAGTACCCGAGGCCCGGGGCCTCGTCCACGAACCAGTAGGAGGAGCCCGGGAAGAGAACCCGGTAGTCCCGCCCTCCACGGGCATAGTGGTTCTCCTGGGGGGAGGAGGGGAAGACGAGGCGAACGGTCCCGTTCGTATCGACGTGGAAGATGGCCACGAAGGCGCTCTCGGACACCCGGTAGTACACCCGGACCCTCTCGCCCCGGCGAAGGACCGGCTCCTCTCCCCGGTCCAACCACACCCGGGCCTCGGGGCCGTAGTATTCCTCCTGGTCCTGGGCCTGGACGGAGCCCCGAAACAGGGGTATCGCCGCCAGCAGCGCCAGGATCGTCAACAGTCCGTACCGTCTCATGGTGTCCTCCCCGGAGTACACATCCTTCCGCCCCTGAAACGTGCAGGTCCCGTGCCAGGCCAGGGTCCCCGGAAATCCCCGGAGGAAGGGCTTTTCTCCCTTTCTCCCCCGACCTCTCCGTCCACTGCCGGTGACACTCCCCGGGTCTCCTCGGGGACACTCCACTTCCCGGGGAACCCTTGACGCCCGAGGTGGTAGGGCCGATACGTCGACACCGTTCTTATCACCCGGGAGGCAAGAGGAGGGCTCCCGTTGGACTCCACCCCCCATCCCATCCTGGATGCCTTCTCATCGTCCGAAGCGGTGAAGAAGCTCATGGAGGACCTACCCTCCCCGGGAGAGACCCGGACCCTTGGAGGGGCCGTGGGCTCCAGCGGGATGGGGGCCCTGGCCACCCTCCATCGTTCCCTGGAGAACCGGGTCCTGGTGGCCGTGACCACGGATCCCCAGGCGGCGGCCGGGGCGGAAGCGGATCTGGACTCCCTCATGGAGGCCGGGGAATCCTACCTTTATCCCCAGCGAGAAGCCCTTCCCTACGAGTCCTCGGAGCCGCACCTGGAAGTGGGGGGTCTCCGGGTGGAGGCCCTGGAAGCCATCTTCAGCCGCCGGGCCCGGGTCCTGGTCACCACCCTGCGAGCCCTGCAGGAGCGGGCCCCCGTCCCCTCCTCTCTGGCCCAACTCCGCTTGACCCTGGCCGTGGGCCAGGAGATGGACTTCCAGGGTCTCGTCGGGAAGCTGGAGGAACGAGGGTTCCAGCGGGTACCCCTGGTGGAGGAGGTGGGGCAGTTCGCCGTCCGGGGCGGAATCGTGGATCTCTTCTCCTTCGGGTCGCCGGAGCCGGTGCGGCTGGAGTTCTGGGGCGACGAGATCTCCTCCATCCGGGCCTTCGACATCCTGGACCAGCGTTCCAGCCGCAGCTTGCAGACGGTCCACGTGCTGCCCGTGGACTTCCGGGAGAGCCAGGAGGGTCCAGCGGTGAATCGGTCCCTCCTGGAGCTGCTCCCGGACGACGCCCTCCTCCTCCCCCTTGGGGGTCAGGACGACTGGCACAGGCGACTCCGGCGAACCTGGGAGCACGCATCCAGGATCCGTGGCGAGCTGGCCCGGGAGGGGAAGACTCCGGACCCTGTGGAGTCCATCTTCCTTTCCCCTGAGGAAGCGGAGAAGCGCCTGGAGGGCTTTCCCCGCATCCTCATCCGGGAGGAGCCCGAAGGCGACCAGATCCTGGAGACCGGTCCTCCGCCGGCCATCGACCGGGACATGGACCGCCTTCGGGGCTTCCTGGCCCAGGAGGGTGCCCGGGGCCACCAGACCCTCATCCTCTGCGACAACGACGGACAGGTCCAGCGATTGGAGGAGATCCTTTCCGAGGCCGGTCTCCCTGCGGGAACCCGACTGGGGGTGGGGGCTCTGGCCGGCGGCTTCCTCCTGGACTGCTCCTCGCCTCCCCTGCGCATCCTCACGGACCACGAGATCTTCCGCCGCTCCCGAAGACTGAGGCGGGGGCGACGCTTCCGGGGCGCGGCGGCCCTGGAGAGCCTGGCCCAGCTCTCTCCCGGAGACTACGTGGTCCACATGGATCATGGCGTGGGGGTCTTCCGGGGGCTGGAGCAGCTGGAGGTGGCCGGGGAGGAGATCGAAGCCCTGGCCATCGAGTACGCCGACGGCGAGATCCTCCGGGTTCCCGTCTACCGGGTGGACCTGGTGGAGCGGTGGGTGGGGGAGACGGAGGAAGCCCGTCCCCCCCAGGTCCATGCCATCGGCGGCCGGAGGTGGAAGACTCTCAGGCGAAAGACGGAGGAGGCCATCGAAGCCATGGCCTCCGAGCTCCTGGAGCTCTATGCCCGACGCCAGGCGGCGGAAGGGTTCGCCTTCTCCCCGGACTCCCGCTGGCAGAAGGAAATGGAGTCCTCCTTTCTCTACGAGGACACCCCGGACCAGCGCACCGTGTCCCGGGAGGTCAAGGCGGACATGGAGAAGTCCCGGCCCATGGACCGCCTGGTCTGCGGGGACGTGGGTTACGGGAAGACGGAGATCGCCGTCCGGGCCGCCTTCAAGGCCGTGCAGGACGGGAAGCAGGTGGCAGTGCTGGCCCCCACCACGATCCTGGTGGAGCAGCACCACCGGACCTTCGAGGAGCGGCTGGCGGACTACCCCGTCCGGGTGGGGGCCCTGAGTCGTTTCCGGACCCCCCGGGAGCAGAGGGAGCTCCTGGTGGCCCTGGCCGAGGGCCAGCTGGACATCGTGGTGGGGACCCACCGCCTCCTCTCCTCCGACGTGGACTTCCGGTCCCTGGGCCTGCTGGTGGTGGACGAGGAGCAGCGCTTCGGCGTGCGGCACAAGGAGCGCCTCAAGCAGCTTCGGGAGGCGGTGGACGTCCTCACTCTCACGGCCACCCCCATCCCCCGGACCCTCTACCTGTCCCTCTCGGGCATACGGGATCTCTCCCTCATGCGCACGCCCCCCCGGGACCGGATGCCCATCATCACCCACGTGCTGCCCTGGTCCGACCAGATCCTCACCGAAGCGGTCCACCGTGAGCTGGACCGGGGCGGCCAGGTCTTCGTGGTCCACAACCGGGTGGAGACCATCCACACCGTGGCCCAGCGGGTCAGGAAGCTGGAGCCCGGGGCCCGGGTGGAGGTGGCCCACGGCCAGATGCCGGCCCGGGAGCTGGACCGTGTGATGCGGGGCTTCGTCCGGGGGGAGGTGGGCATCCTGGTGTGCACCTCCATCATCGAGAACGGGCTGGACGTGCCGAACGCCAACACCCTCGTCGTGGACGGCGCGGACCGGTTCGGTCTTTCCCAGCTCTACCAGATCCGTGGACGGGTGGGTCGCTCGGATCGGCGGGCCTACTGTTACCTGGTGGTCCCGGACAACGTCACGGACGAGGCGGAGAAGCGCCTCAGGGTCCTGGAGCACTACACGGAGCTGGGAAGTGGCTACTCGGTGGCTCTCCGGGACCTGGAGCTCCGGGGAGCCGGGAACATCCTGGGAGCGGACCAGTCGGGCTTCGCCCACGCCGTGGGACTGGACACCTACCTCCGACTCATGGAGAAGACCGTGGAGCGCCTGAAACGGGGGCCGGAGGAGACCCACTTCCCGGAGCCGGAGGTCACCCTCTCGACTTCCGCTTTCCTCCCGGACACCTACATTTCGGATTCGGGACAGAAGCTCCACCTCTACCGGCGCCTCTCCAAGTTCCAGAGCCCTGGCGAGGTGGAGGAGTTGCGCCGGGAGCTGGCGGACCGCTTCGGTCCCCTGCCTCCGGAAGCCGAGGCTCTCCTGGACAGCGCCGTTCTCCGGGTCCTGGGGCAGGGGCTGGGGGTGGAACGGATCTTCCTCAAGGGGCGGGAAGGACGACTCAGCTTCCGTCCCGGGGTCATTCCTCCCCTGACCCGCCTGGAGGGCCCCTTCCAGGACCGGCAGGTGGAGGTGGAGGTAAAACGGATGGATCCCTTCTCTCTGGTCCTGCGCCAGGTCGGCCCCGAGCCCCTGGTGTCCACCCTCCAGGAGGCTTTCGTGGTTCTGGGAGAAGAAGCCCATGGATGACGGGATTGCCCCGAGCCGGAGAGGAGGCCCTCACCCTGGAAAGGGACGGAATGTCATGAACGCATGGCGGTTGTTCCTGTGCCTGGGGCCTCTGGCCCTCACGGCCTGCGAAGGCATGGGCCGGGGGGGTGAGACTGTGGTGGCACGGGCCGGTGACGCCGAGCTCTCCGCCCGGGAAGTGGCGGAGATCCTGGCTCCCGAGACCCGGCTGCCGGCCCAGACCCGGACCGTGGAGGCCCTGGCGGATCTCTGGCTCGACTACGTTCTCCTGACCCTGGCCGCCGCCGAAGACACGACCCTCGGGAATGTGGACGTCTCGCCCCTGGTCCAGCGGCAGATGGATCAGGAGCTCCGGCTGAGGCTCAGGGATCAGGTCGTCCAGGTGGACACAACCGTGACGGATGAAGAGATCGAGACGCTCTACTACGAAGAGCTACCGGGAGCGGAGGTCCGGGCCCGGCACATCCTCCTCCGCTTCCCGAGCAACGCCTCCCGGGCCCAGCGGGACAGCGTTCGGGCCCTGGCCGAGTCCCTCCGGGACCGGATCGACGGGGGAGAGGAGTTCGAGGCGCTGGCCCGGAACCACAGCCAGGACCGGGGGAGCGCCTCCCGGGGCGGTGACCTGGGGACCTTCGCCAAGGGGGAGATGGTGGCCCCCTTCGAGGAGGCGGCCTTCGCCCTGGAGCCCGGAGAGGTGAGCCAGCCGGTGGAGACGGACTTCGGCATTCACCTCATCAGGGTGGAAGAGCGCTCCGTGCCCTCCCTGGAGGAGGGTCGGGATCGCTTTCGGTCCCGGATCCGGGACCGGCGGGTGGCGGAGGCCGAGTCGGTCTACGTGGCCGCCCTGGTGGACTCGGCCCGTCTGGAGGTGGTCCGGGAGGGCTTCGAGGGGGCCCGCCGCCTCCTGGAGGACCCGGGCATTCCCCTGACGCCCCGGGCCGCCGGCCGCTCCCTGGTCCGCTTCGAAGGAGGCGCCTACACCCTGGCAGAGTTCCGCCGGTGGGTCCAGAGCCAGGGCCCGGCTCTCCAGGAGGAAGCTCGGGGCGCTTCGGACCAGGAGCTCGGCGACCTGTTGCGCAATCTTGCCCGGGGAAAGCTCCTGGCCCGGGCGGCCCGGGAGCGGGGCTTGACGGTGGATCCGACCCGGGAGGATTCCATCCGTCTGGACCTCCTGAACGGCCTTCGGTCCGTGGCCCGGCAGCTCAACGTCCTGGACCTGGAACCCCAGGAGGGAGAGACGGTCCCGGAGGCCACCGAACGGGTGGTCCACGACATCCTGGTCCGGGTCGTCCGGGACCGGCAGGAGGTCTTCCCCCTGGGGGCCGTTTCCTACCTCCTCCGGGAAGAGTTCGGGGGAGAGCTCGTGCCGGCGGCCCTCCCCGTGGCGGTCCGGCGAGTCCGGGAGATCCGGACCCGGGGGCCCGACACCCTGGAGGCCCCGCCTCCCCCTCCCCCGGATGATTCAGGAACTCCGGCCTCTTCCTCGGGTTAGAGACACTCGGTCGTTCATCCTCCATCCGTCGGAGGTTCGCTGGTGAGACGCGTCCTGTCCGCATTCCTACCATGCCTTCTCCTGCTCCCGGTTCTCCCGGGCCCGACCCTTCTCTCCCCCTCCCCGGAGCTTGCCGCCCAGGAGGGAGATCTGGTGGACCGGATCGTCGCCGTGGTGGGGGACTCGGTCATCACCCAGACCCAGGTCCAGGAGCGCATCTTGCAGCTTCGGGCCCGGGGGATGGATATCCCCTCGGACGAGGAGGGGCTGGCCGAGCTCCAGCAGGAGATCCTGGACAACATCATCGGAGAGCAGCTCATCGTGCAGGCCGCCCTCCGGGACACCACCATCGTGGTGGACGAGAGCGAGCTGGACGAGATCGTGAACCAGGACATCCGGCAGAGAACCCAGGATATGGGGGGCACGGCGGCCCTCCAGGAAGCCCTGAGCCAGCAGAACTGGACCCTGGCCAGCTACCGGGAGTTCATCCGAAACCAGGCCAGGCAGCGGCAGCTCTACAACCAGTACCTGGCGAAGCGGGCCAGGGACATGGGCTCCGTGGAGGTGACGGAGGAGGAGATGCGGACCTTCTTCGAAGAGCAGCGAGCGGGGCTGGGGCAGCGTCCCCCCACCGTCTCCTTCGTCCAGGTGATCCTGGACGCGGCGGTGTCGGACTCGGCCTCGGAAGCGACCCGGGCCGAGGCGGAGCGCATCCGCCAGATGGCCCTGGAAGGAGAGGATTTCGCCGAGTTGGCACGGCGCTTCTCCGACGACCCCGGGACCCGGGAAAACGGGGGAGACCTGGGGTGGTTCCGGCAGGGAGACATGGTGCCGGCCTTCGAGGATGTGGCTTTCCGTCTTGCCCCGGGCCAGATCAGCGAGCCGGTGCGCACCCCCTACGGCTTCCACCTCATACAGGTGGAGCGGCGCCGCTCTTCGGAGGTCCGGGCCCGGCACATCCTCATCCAGGCCCGAGCCTCCGGGACCGACGAGGAGTCGGCCCGGGCCAGGGCTCAGGACGTGAAGGAGCAACTTCAGGCCGGGGAGGACTTCCAGAGTCTCCGGGAGGAGTTCGGAGATCTCGAGGCCCCGGATTCCCTGGCCGTGCCCTTCGAGCAGCTCCGGGATCTCCCTCCGGGATTCGCCGAGCCCCTTCTCCAGGCCGACGCCGGGGACGTCCTGGGGCCCATTCGCTATGAAGTCCAGGGCCGGACCCGGTACGCGGTGCTCAAGGTGGAGGCGGTGAGGGAAAGCGGGGAGTACGCCTTCGAAGACGTGAGAGCCCAGCTCCGGGATCGCCTGCGGGAACAGAAGATGGTGGAGGAGATCCTGGAGGAACTCAGGAACAGCACCTACGTGGAGGTGCGGATCTGAAGCCACGGACCGGATCCCATTCCCGGGGCCCGCCGAAAGGGGGCAAAAAGCCCCCCACGCTTTTCCGCGGCCCCCTGGGAGGCCCCATCCGGGGGAGCCGATCGTGACACGTCAGCTGGCCGTGACGCTGGGAGATCCCCGGGGCATCGGGCCCGAGGTCATGCCCCGGGCCGTGGACCAGCTCAGGGATGAGGTGGTAGGGGCCACCTTCCTCCTCCTGGGCCCCGACGGCATGGATCCCGGGGTCGGCCCCTACCGGGAAGTGGGTCCCTGGGACGGCACCGAGGCCGGGGCGGGCCGCCTCACCGCCGCCGCCATCCAGGAGGGGGTCCGCATGGCCCTGGACGGGGCGGTTGGAGGGGTCGTCACCGGGCCCTCCCACAAGCCGGCCCTCCGGGCCGCCGGCTGGGACGTTCCGGGACAGACGGAGATGCTCCAGCAACTCGCCGGCGCCCGGGACGTGGGCATGCTCATGTGCGCCGAGACCACGGCCCTGGGCCCCCCGCTCCGGGTCCTCCTGGCCACTACCCACCTTCCGCTCCGGGACCTCTTCGGTCATCTGACCCGGGACCTCCTGGTCCGGCAGACCCGGCTCCTGGCTCGGGCCCTGGTCCGGGACTGGGGGATGGCCTCTCCCCGGATCGGCCTCTGCGCCGTGAATCCCCACGCCAGCGATGGAGGACTCTTCGGCTCGGAAGAGGAGGAGATGTTCGAGCCCGCCGTGGGCGAGCTCACCGAAGGGGGCATCCGTGTCGAGGGCCCCCTCCCCGCGGACACGGTGTTCCACCGGGCTCTGGAGGGAGAGCTGGACGCGGTGGTGGCCCCCTATCACGACGTGGGGATGGCAGCGTTCAAGAGCGTGTCCTTCGGGCGGGGGGTGAATGTGACCCTGGGACTGCCCTTTCTCCGGACCTCTCCGGATCACGGAACGGCCTTCGACATCGCCGGAACGGGGCGGGCCCGGCCCGATTCGGCCCGGGAGGCTCTGCGGCTGGCCGTCTTCCTCATGGAGAACCGCTTCCGGGAGGACCGGGAGAACGGCCCGTGAGCCGGTGCTTTACACCCCCGGGAGGGACCCCTAGCTTGGACACGCCGGGCTTCCCGACGCTTTCCCGTTTCGAGACCCCGTGATCAAGCTCCTCGACGTCTCCAAGATCTACAGTCGCAACACCGTCGCCCTGGAAGACGTGTCCCTTCACGTCCCCAAGGGGCAGTTCGTCTTCCTCACCGGCCACTCGGGCTCGGGGAAATCCACGGCCCTGCGTCTGATCCACATGGCGGACCGACCCACCTCGGGGGAGGTCCGGGTGAGCGGATTCTCCAGCAACCGGACCTCCGAACGGGAGGTCTGGAAGGTGCGCCGCCGGGTGGGAATCGTCTTCCAGGACTTCCGTCTACTCCCGGGTCGCACAGCCCTGGACAACGTGGGCTTCGCCCTGGAGGTCACCGGGACACCCAAGAAGGAGATCCGGCCCCGAGCCCAGCGGCTCCTGTCCCAGGTGGGCCTCTCGGCCAAGCTCGGCTCCCAACCCCACGAGCTCTCCGGAGGGGAGCAGCAGCGGGTGGCCATCGCCCGGGCCCTGGCCAGCAGTCCCCTGGTCCTCCTGGCCGACGAGCCCACGGGCAACCTGGACGAGCGGGCCACCCGGGGGATCCTCAAGCTCTTCTGGGAGATCAACGCCACGGGCATGGTGGTTCTCATGGCCACCCACGACCTGGAGCTCATACGGAGCTATCCCGGCGCCCGGGTCCTGGAGCTGGACGAGGGCCGCCTGGTCTACGATTCCCGGGAGGCGGAGTAGATCATGGCGAACTCGGTGAAGGAAGCCGTGGCCGCCTTTCGCAGGGCTCCCCTCCTGACGAGCCTCTCGGCCCTCATGGTGGGGCTGGCCCTCTTCGTTCTGGGCCTCTTTGCCCTGGCCACCTACAACCTCCAGATGGCCCTCCGGACCGTGGAGGAGCGGGTGGAGGTGGTGGCCTACCTCCGGGAAGACGCCCGGCCCGTGGACGTGGAGGCGGGCCTCCAGATCCTCCGGGACCTCCCCGGGGTGGAAGCCGTCCTCTACGTCTCCAAGGAGCGAGCCCTGGAGAGGGCCACGACGGAGCTCCCGGAGATCGCCGAGTCCTCCTCGGCCCTGGAGGTCAACCCCTTCCCCGCCTCCCTGGAGATCCGGTTCGCCCCCGGCAGCCGGAACGAGGAGGCGGTAGAGGAGGTGGCCTCGGCGGCGGAGGAGTTTCCCTATGTGGAGGACGTGCGCTACGGTCGGGAGTGGGTGGATCGCCTCTTCTTCCTGAGGCAGATCGGTGCCATCACCGCCATCACCCTGGGCATCGCCTTCGCCGTGGTGGCGGCCCTCATCATCGCCACCGCCATCCGGATCGCCGTCTACGCCCGGAAGGATGAGATCTACATCATGCGTCTGGTGGGAGCGAAGCACGGCTTCATCCGCCGGCCCTTCCTCCTGGAAGGAGCCATGACCGGGCTGCTGGGGGGTGGCCTGGCTCTCCTTCTCACCTTGGGCACCCACCAGCTGGTGTTCCACTTCCTCTTTGAGCTGGACTGGGTCCCCGTCTCCTGGGTCCTGCTGGGCCTGGCCGGCGGCGTGTTCTTCGGCGTCCTGGCCAGCTCCCTGGCCGTGCATCGCTACCTCCGGGAGGTCTAGGTGGTGCGGCCCCTCCTCCTGCGGCCCCTCCTCCTCGCCCTGGCCTTCCCGGGGATCTTCCTCTCGGCCCCCGGAGCCCTGGAGGCCCAGGATCCGGATCTTCGCCGGGAGATCCTGGAAAGCCAGCGCCGCCTGGAGGCCATCCGGGAGGAACGGGCTCGCCTCCAGGCGGAGATGGATCAGATCCGCTCCCGGGCCCGGGACGTGGCGTCGGAGCTCAGGAACATCGAGCAGCAGCTCAGCGCCTCCCGCTCCGTCCTGGCCGAGATGGAGTTCCAGGCGGAGACCGCCTCCAGCCGGGTGGAGGAGACCACCACCGAGCTCCTCCACACCCAGGAGGATCTGGCCGAGGGGAAGGCCGTCCTCCACCGGCGACTGCGAGACATCTACAAGCGGGGTCCCCTGCATGCCTTCCGGGTCCTCCTGGGTGCCGACTCCTTCGCCGATCTCCTGAACCGATACCGGTATCTCCAGCTCATCACCTCCTACGACCGGTCCCTGGTGGAACGGGTCTCGAGCCTGGAGGAGGCTCTGCAGCAGCACAGCCGACAGCTCCAGGAGAGCCTCACGGAGCTGGGTCGCCTGCGACAGGCCAAGCTCAACGAGGTGGCGGAGCTCCAGTCCGTGGAGCGGAACCGCCAGGAGACTCTGGAGGAGTACCGGGCCCGGGAGTCCCGGACGGAGAACCGCCTGGGTCAGTTGGAAGCGGACGAGGCCCGCCTCACGGACCTGGTGGAGGACCTGGAGCGCCGACGCCGGGAGGCGGAGCGGCGGCGGGCGGTGGCCGAGGCCCGGCGGCCGGGGCCAGGCTCCCTGGGCAGCTCCGATGCCGGTTCCCTGGACTGGCCCGTGCAGGGGGAGCTCATCTACCGGTTCGGCCGGGAGCGCCGTCCCAACGGGACCGTCCTCCGGTGGAACGGCATCGGCATCCGGGCCCCCACCGGGAGCCCCGTCCGTGCCGTCCGGGCCGGAACCGTGGTCCTGGCCGGCCCCTTCGAGGGGTACGGCCCTACGGTGGTGCTGAGCCACGGAGACGGATTTTACACCCTCTATCTCTACCTGGAGGAGATCGGCGTCATGGAAGGCCGGAAGGTGGAGGCGGGCCAGGTGGTGGGAACCGTGGGGGGCTCGGCCACCCCGGAGGGCCCCCACATCGAGTTCCAGATCCGGGCTCCGTTGGACGGTGGAGCTCCCCGGGCCATGGATCCCCTCCAGTGGCTCAAGCCTCCCTCCGGGCACCCATGACCCTCCACGATCACTGGGGTCACCGGAAGATCCTGGACTCCCTGGCCCGGGCCCGGATCCAGGAGTCCCTCCCCGGGTCCCTCCTCATCCACGGCCCCCGGGGTGTGGGCATACAGCACCTGGCCCGTTGGCTCGGCCAGCTTCTCCTGTGCCCCCGGGCGGACCTCACGGGTCCCTGCGGCGACTGCTCCCACTGTCGTCTGGCCCGTAAGCTGGAGCACCCGGACCTTTACTGGTACTTCCCCCTTCCCCGACCGAAGAACGTCTCTTCCCCGGAGAAGCTGGCCCGGGACCTGGAAGAGGCCCGGGAAGAGGCCATCCGGGAGATCCGGAAGGACCCCCTGCGGATGCCCCGGTCCGATGAGCCCCGGGCCCTCTACCTGGCCGCCGCCCGGACCCTTCGCCGGAGCGCACAGCGCCGGCCGGCCATGGCGGAGCACCAGGTGTTCATCATCGCCGACGCCGAGGCCCTGGCTCCCCGGGAATCCAGCTCCGAGGCGGCCAACGCCCTGCTGAAGCTTCTGGAGGAACCGCCGGGGAGCACGACCCTGATCCTCACCTCGGCGGAGCCCGGGCGCCTGCTTCCCACCATCCGTTCCCGGACAGCCCACCTCCACCTTCCCCCCCTACCCGTCCCGGAAGTCACGGACTTCCTGGCCCGGGAGGCCGGGGTCCCCGCCGACCAGGCGAGACGGGCCGGCGCACTGTCCCGGGGATCCATCGGCCGGGCCCTGGGGTTCCTCCCGGACGAGGACGGGCAGGCTCCCCTGGAGAGGACCCGACGGGAGGCCCTGGACCTCCTCCGGGCCGCCCTGGCCCCCTCCCTGGAGGATTCCTACCGGTCGGCCCTGGCCTTCCGTCCCGCCGGCGCCCGGGGTCTCATGGAGCTCTTCGACTTCCTGGAGGAGTGGCTCCGGGAACTGGCCGCGGCTCAGGCCGCGGCACGGGCCGCTTCCGGGCCGCCGAGCCCCGGAGAGAACGGAGAGTGCGACGGGGAAGGAGAGAGCATGGAGTCCCCTGCCGGGGAGGACGCCCGGATCCTCCGGGAGCTTCTGGACCGGTGGTCCGTCCATCCCCCGGCGGTGGCCTCGGCCGTGGAAAACGTGGAGCGAGCCCGTTCCCTGGCGTGGGGCAACGTGAACCCCCAGCTCATCGTCTTCGGCCTCCTCGGGGACATCCGAAAGGCACTCACCGCCTCCCGGCGGGAGGCTCCACAGGGGAGGGAGACATGAACAAGGGCCCCAGGCGACTCACCCACACGGACCCGGAGGGCCGGGCCCGGATGGTGGGCGTCTCGGACAAGGAGGAGAGCCAACGCCGGGCCGTGGCCCGGGGCGCCATCCGCATGGAACCCGAGACCCTGGAGGCCATCCGTCAGGAGCGGACACCCAAGGGGGACATCCTCCAGGTAGCCCGGATCGCCGGCATCCAGGCCGGGAAACGGACGGGGGAACTCATCCCCCTCTGCCACCTCCTCCCGGCCGTCACCATCCATGTGGAGTTGGAGGCGGATCCGGACCTCCCGGGCATCCGGGTGAGGACGGAGGCCCGCACCGGGAGTCGGACCGGCGTGGAGATGGAGGCCCTGACGGCGGCGGCGGTGGCCCTCCTCACCGTGTACGAC
Organism: uncultured Gemmatimonadaceae bacterium; assembly: GCA_964652625.1. Classification (GTDB taxonomy): domain Bacteria; phylum Gemmatimonadota; class Gemmatimonadetes; order Longimicrobiales; family Gaopeijiaceae; genus CAZZEL01. Next base: position 4,678 of record CAZZEL010000010.1, on the reverse strand, counting down.
ATGGCCAAAGCCCTGGACCGGGGAATGGTCCTGGACGAGGTCCGGCTGGTGGAGAAGGAGGGAGGCCGCTCGGGCCACTGGACGGAGGCCTCCACGGCGGAAGGATCCTCCGGGACGGAGCGAGCCCCCACCGGGAAGGACCCGCCGGCAGGGGAAGGCTGACCGGGAGGGCTGGCCGGAAAGGCTACCCTCCCGGAAGGTAGATCCGGACCTCGTCGCCGGGCCGGATGATGGAGTTGAGCTCCAGCTCGTTCCAACGGAGAAGCTCGGTCACACCCACCCGGTGCCGGGACGCGATGGCACTCAGGGTATCCCCGGACCGGACCTGGTAGACCAGAAGCCGGTTCCTCTCCCGGGATCCGGTATCGGCCCGGAGACCGTCCCTCACGGACGGCGCCTTGGGGACGATGACCCGCTGCCCGATCTGCATGCGCCTGGGCTCGATCCGTGGATTGGCGGCCCGGAGCTCCGACACCCGGACCCCGTAGAGGCGGGCGACGTGGGTGAGGGTCTCTCCCTGAATGACCCGGTGCTCCAGGAAGGTCACCCGCTCCTCCGGAGGGATCTCCCGGTAGGCCAGCCGGAAGGGCTCTCCCCGGCCCGGGGGCACACGAAGCGCCGTGGTGCGGCCCGAGGGAGTCAGCCCCAGGAGAAGGTGGGGGTTCAGATCCTCGATGGCGGCCAGATCCACCCCCGCCGCCCGTGCCACCACGTCCAGGGAGGTAGCATCCGGCACTTCCACCTGGTCGAAGACCAGGGGCCCGTCCGGAATCACGTCTCCGAACCCGTAGGCCCCCGGGTTCCGAGCGATCCTGGCCACCGCCAGGAAGCGGGGCACGAAGTTCCGGGTCTCCCGGGGAAGGCGGGATCGGATCGCCAGAAAGAGCCCATCATGACCCTCCCCCTCTCCCTCCAGGCTCCGGAGGGTTCTCTGCATCCGTCCCGGGCCTCCGTTGTAGGCCGCCAGGGCCAGGAACCAGGACCCGAAGCGGTCCCGGAGCTCCGCCAGGTAGTCCAGGGCCCGGGGCGTGGCGAGGAAGGGGTCCCGGCGCTGGTCCATCAGGCGGTCAACCTGAAGGCCCATGCCCCGGGCCGTGGGGGCCATGAACTGCCACAGGCCGGCGGCTCCCACCCAGCTCACGGCCCGGGGGGAGTACCAGCTCTCCACGATGGGAAGGTAGAGGAGGCTCAGGGGAAGCTTCCGTCGCCGGATCTCCTCCTCCACCATGGTCCGGTAGCGGCCCATCCGGACCAGGGACCGACGGAGCCGGGGGGCCTCCCGGGTCTGGAGAGACTGCATCCACCGTTGGATCTCCCGCTCCAGGGCAGGATCCCGGGCCCATGGGCTATCCAGGATGGGGTCCAGGGCCCCGGTCACGGGTGGATGGGCAGGCACCTCGGAGGAAGGGGAGAGAGGTTCTGGGGAGGACACGGGGACCCGGACCCGGGGAGCCGGGGTCGGTCCGGGCCCGCCGGCTTCCGGGGCCGTGCCCACCAGAGATCCGCAGCCCCAGAGAAACGGCGTGAGAAGGAGGAACGGAAGGAGGCCGCGTTTCCTCACCTCTTCACCCTTCCAGGACTTCGTCCACTGCCGAGAGAAACCGGTCCACGGTGGAGGGAGTGGCCGCGGCCCCCATGAGACCGATTCGCCAGATCTTCCCCTTGGCCGGCCCCAGGCCCCCGCCCACCTCGATGTGGTGCTCCTCCAGGAGGCGCTTCCTCAGGGGGGCCTCCTCCCGGCCTCCGGGGAGGGCCGCCGCCGTGAGCTGGGGCAGACGATACCCCTCCTGGGCGAAGAGCTGGAACCCTCGCTCCAGGAGAGCTTCCTGAAGGCGGCTCCCCGCCTCCCGGTGCCGCTCGTAGCGGGCTTCCAGGCCCTCCTCCTCCATGATGGTCAAGCCTTCGTGGAGACCATAGACCATGTTGATGGGGGCCGTGTGGTGGTAGCGACGCTCCTCTCCCAGGTAGCCGGCGATGAGGCTCACGTCCAGGTACCAGCTCTGGCAAGCCGGCTTCCGGGTGCCGATGCGCTCCACGGCGGCCTCGGAGAAGGTGATGGGCGCCAGGCCCGGGGGCACTCCCAGGCACTTCTGGGTCCCGGCATAGCAGATGTCGATGCCGTTCCGGTCCACGTCCACCGGCACACCTCCCAGGGAGGTGACGGCGTCCACCAGGAAGAAGGTGCCCCGATCCCGAAGATACTCCCCCACTTCCCCCAGGGGCTGGTGGGCCCCGGTGGAGGTCTCGGCATGAACCAGGGTGGCGACCCGGGCCTCCGGATGATCCCGGAGGGTGTCGATCATCCGCTCCGGGGGGATGATCTCACCCCAGGGGGCTTCCACCGGGATCACCGTGGCTCCCATCCGTCGGGCCATCTCGGCGATCCGGGTCCCGAAGACGCCGTTCACTCCCACCACCGCCGTGTCCCCCGGGGCCAGGACGTTTGCCAGGGCCGCTTCCATTCCCGAGGAGCCGGTGCCGGACACGGGGAAGGTCATGGGATTTCGAGTGCCGAAGACCCGGCGGAGCTTCTCGCTCACCTCGTCCATGACCTCCAGGAACTGGGGATCCAGGTGGCCTACCGTGGGCAGGGCCATGGCCTCCAGAATGCGATCCGATACGGGAGAGGGGCCGGGTCCGAGAAGAAGGCGAGGATGAATCTGATGAATATCCATGATGATCCTGGGGTTGATGAAGGTCAGAGCTGGTAGTTCGGCGCTTCTCTGGTGATGGTCACGTCGTGGGGGTGGGACTCCCGGAGGCCGCCGGTGGTGATGCGGAGGAAGCGGGCGTTCTCCCGGAGCTCCGGCAGGTCGGCGGCGCCGCAGTAGCCCATCCCGCTCCGCAGACCTCCCACGAGCTGGAAGACCGTGTCCGATATGGGGCCCTTGTAGGGAACCCGGGCCTCGATGCCCTCGGGGACCAGCTTGCTGGGCCCTTTTTCAGTGGTCTGGAAGTAGCGGTCCGCCGAGCCCTCCTCCATGGCGGAAAGGGAACCCATGCCACGGACCACCTTGAACCGCCTCCCTTCCAGGAGGAAGCTCTCGCCAGGGGATTCCTCCGTGCCGGCGAACATGGAGCCCATCATGACGGCGGTGGCCCCGGCGGCCAGGGCCTTCACGATGTCCCCGGAGTAGCGGATCCCCCCGTCAGCGATGACGGGAACCTCATCGTCCACCCCCTTCACCGACTCCATGATGGCCGTAAGCTGGGGCACCCCCACCCCCGTCACCACCCGGGTCGTGCAAATGGAGCCGGGACCCACGCCCACTTTCACGGCGTCGGCGCCCCGCTGGGCGATGGCCCTGGCCCCTTCGGCCGAGGCCACGTTTCCGGCGATGAGCTGAATGTCCGGGAGGGCCTCCCGGATCCGGGATACCGCCTTCAGGACGCCGGCCGAATGCCCGTGGGCCGTATCCACCACCACCACGTCAACGCCGGCGTCCACCAGGGCCCGGGCCCGATCCACGTCCTGGGGGGACGCCCCTACAGCGCCTCCCACCCTCAGGCGCCCGTGCTCGTCCTTACAGGCGTTGGGGAACTGACGACGCTTGAAGATGTCCTTGACCGTGATGAGACCCTGGAGCATCCCCTCCTCGTCCACCACGGGAAGCTTCTCGATCCGGTGGGTATGGAGAAGACGCTCCGCCTCGTCCAGGGTCGTCCCCACCGGGACCGTCACCAGTCCCCCGGAGGTCATGACGTCCCGAATGGCCTGATCCAGGTCCGTCTCGAACTGGAGATCCCGGTTCGTGATGATGCCCACCAGCCGGCCGTCCCTCTCCACGATGGGCACCCCGCTGATGGAGAACTGGCTCATGAGAGCGTGGGCCTCCCGAAGGGTCCCACCGGGCCCCAGGGTGATGGGGTTCAGGATCATCCCGCTCTCGGATCGCTTGACCCGATCCACCTCCGACGCCTGCCGGTCCACCGGCATGTTCTTGTGGATGATCCCGATCCCCCCTTCCCGGGCTATGGCGATGGCCAACCGGGACTCGGTGACCGTATCCATGGCCGCGGAGATCAAGGGGATCTGGAGGGTGACCTCACGGGTGAGCCTGGCCTCCAGGGAGGTCTCCTTGGGGTGCACCAGGGAGTGGCCCGGCACCAGGAGGACGTCATCGAAGGTGAGACCGTCTCCCAGGATCTTCTCTTTCCTTCCCACTACCTCCGTCATGGGGCGTCTTCCTCGAGCTCAGGGGATGTCAGGGTAGGCTGGGGTCCATCCGGAGCCGACCTCCCGCGGAGAGGGTCGGCCTGTCCCGACGCCCACAGTGGGCGCGGCCCACGATGGGCGCCATGATATCCGACCCTTCGGAGGGGTGTCAACCTCACTTCCGGGGAGGGGCGTCCCGGGGAGGATCCTCCGCATCCCGGGGCCGTTTCCGGCGGGGTCCCTCTTCTGCGCCCTCCTGGGGAGGAGCCGATCCTCTCCCTCCCGGCCTTCGGGCCTCCGGCCCCGGGCCCCCGGGCTTTTCGGCGGGTCCGGGACGGCCGCCTTCCCGGTGCTCCTCCCCCGTGTCGTTGAGCTCTCCCAGGATCTCCTTGCCCACGTTCGCCACGTTGGACAGCACCCGGTCGGCTGCGGAGATGAGCTGGAAGGCCTCCCGGAGACTGGAGGGGCTCATGGTGCGACGGCGGAGCTGATCCTCCATCTTCTCGGCGAACCCCTGGAGCC
>CAZZEL010000009.1:70813-72249 GCA_964652625.1 uncultured Gemmatimonadaceae bacterium | reverse complement strand
GACCTGAAGAACCTGGCGAGCCAGCAGGAGATCTACTACGCCGACGGGAACTACGAATATTCCACCACCGCCGCCGACCTGGGCTTCGCCATGTCTGACGGCGTGACCGTTTCCATCGGTGTGGGCAACTCCACCGGCTGGAGCGCCACGGCCGCCCACGACGGCACGGACATCACCTGCGGGATCTACTACGGCGAGGCGGGTTCTGTTACTGGGCCCACGGAGCGGGGTCAGGTCGGCTGTACCGGAACGTAACGCCGGGACGCAGGCCGCAGCCCTTCGCCTGATCTCAGGCAAGGACCTGGCATGACGAGGTCCGGAGGCGCGGCCCGGGAGAGGATCCGGGTCGCGCCTTCCTCATGCCCTCGAAGGAACGACGGAACGAAACGAACCGACCATCCACCAACCTCCACAGCGCCCTGATCACCGATTGGCCGAGACGGCTTTCCTGAAGAATGGATGATGACACCATGTACCGGAATCAGAGAGGGTTCACACTCATCGAGCTCCTGATCGTCGTGGTCATCATCGGGATTCTGGCGGCCATCGCCATCCCGAAGTTCAGCTCCGCCCGGAACAAAGCCTACCGATCGGCCATGATCTCCGACCTGAAGAACCTGGCCTACCACCAGGAAGTCCACCACAACGAGAACTTCACCTTCTCCTCCAGCCTCACGGACCTGGGCGCCACCGTGTCCGAGGGCGTGACCCTCACCATCAACGAGGCTTCGAACACCGGGTGGGGCGCCACGGCGAGCCACGCGGCCATTCCCGACGAGCAGTGCGGGATCTATCATGGAGATGCCTCGCCCGGAAGCGGGGACCCGGCGCCCGTGGTGAGCGTCGTGGGATGCTCCTTCTGATCATGGAGGGTGGCTCTGCGGTCTCCCGCTCCTCTTCGGCGTGAGCTCCTCGTTGCCTTCGGAGTCCTGTTCGGGGGTGGCATCCTCCTGGCCTCCGTGGGCATCCTCCTTCTCTTCCCCCTCCTGACCTCTCCCGGCCAGACCCTGGCCTACATCTTCTCCCTCCTCTTCGCCGACCTCCTGGTGATGGTCCTCTTCGGCCGTCTCATCCTGGACCGGGCCATCCTGAGACCCCTGGACGGGCTGGTGGAGGACGTGCGCTCCATCGCCTCGGGGGAGTACGGGCACCGGGTCGGCTCTCTGGGGCCCCGGGAGCTGCAGGAGGTGGCGGACAGCGTGAACGCCATGGCCGAGCGGCTCATCCGGGACCAGGAGACCCTGGCCGAGAACATCGAGTCCCTGGACGAGACGAACCGTGCCCTGGTGGAGGCCCGGGCCCAGGTGGTCCGGACGGCCCGGCTGGCCTCCACCGGGACCCTGGCCTCCGGAGTGGCCCACGAGCTGGGCAACCCCCTGGGCGCCCTCCTGGCCTACGTGGACGTCCTCCGCTCCCGGGGACGGAACGCCGTCGAG
>CAZZEL010000009.1:13479-70713 GCA_964652625.1 uncultured Gemmatimonadaceae bacterium | reverse complement strand
CTTCGCATCGACCGGATCATCCGGAGCCTGCTGGATTTCGCCCGGTCCCGGGAGACGGAGGTGGCCCCGAAGGATCCCTGGCCCGTGGTGGAGAAGGTCCGGGAGCTGCTGGAGGCCCAGGGAAGGCTGGAGGGCGTGGAGGTCGGCTGGGAGAAGGAGGGAGAAGTTCCCCAGGTCCTCATGGACTCCCAGCGCCTGGAGCAGGTCCTGGTGAACCTCCTCCTCAATGCCCTGGACGCCGTGGAGGAGGTGGCCGGAGGGGAGATCCGGGTGCGCCTCACCTCGGAGCCGGGACGGGGGTCCCGCCTTCGGAAGCGGAGGAGGGAGGATCCCCCGGGGGTGAACTACGCCCACCGCCGCCGCATGGCCCTGGCCGAGGAGGGGGTGCCCGTGGAACCCCTGGCCAGAAGTCGCCGGATCGTGGTCCTCACCGTGGAGGACAACGGACCTGGGCTTCCCCCTGACAGGCTCAACGAGATCTTCGATCCCTTTTTCACCACCAAGGAGCCGGGGAAGGGAACGGGACTGGGACTTGCCCTTTCGGCTCAGCTCGTGGAGGGTATGGCGGGAGAGATCCTGGCACGCAATCGTGAAGAGGGAGGTGCCGCCCTCACGGTGCGCCTGCCGGGAACCGATCCCCGAGAGGATCCGGACGCCCTCCTGGCCCAGGAGGGCGCCGGAGGAGGAGCCAGCTCGTGAAGATCCTGGTGGTGGATGACGATCGCGGCCTGCGGAAGTCCCTGAGCCTGATCCTGAAGGACGCCGGGTACGAAGTCCTCCTGGCCGAGGACGGTGCCGAAGGGCTGGCTACGGCCCTGTCCCAGAGGCCCCGGATCATTCTCTGCGACGTCCGCATGCCCACGAAGGACGGCCTGGAGTTCCTGGAGGAGTACCGGGAGGCCGGAGGAGAGGCCCTGGTCCTCATGATGACGGCCTACGGCAGCATGGAGCTGGCCGTGGAGGCCATGAAGGCCGGGGCCTACGACTACCTGCCCAAGCCCTTCGGCGCCGACGAGGTGGTCCTCACCCTCCGGAAGGCGGAGGAGCGGGAGAAGCTCCGGGAGGAGGTAGGGCGCCTTCGGGCCGAGGTTCGAGCCGACCGCCGCTTCGGGGAGATCGTGGCCCGCTCCGATGCCATGATCCGGGCTCTGGAGGTGGCGGGGAAGGTGGCCCGGCATCCGTCTCCTGTCCTCATCACCGGAGCCAGCGGCACGGGAAAGGAGCTGGTGGCCCGGCTCATCCACCGGGAGGGGGAAGAGGCGGGTGGGCCCTTCGTGCCGGTGAACTGCGGGGCCATCCCGGAGAACCTCCTGGAGTCGGAGTTCTTCGGCTACGTGAAGGGAGCCTTCACCGGGGCGGACCGGGACCGGGGGGGGCTCTTCGAGGCTGCCCACGGAGGCACCCTCTTCCTGGACGAGGTGGGGGAGCTTCCCGCCAATCTCCAGGTCAAGCTCCTCCGGGCCCTCCAGGAAGGGGAGGTCCGGCGGCTGGGGGGGACGGAGTCCAAGAAGCTGGACGTTCGCATCATCGCCGCCAGCAATCGGGATCTGGAGGAGATGGTGTCCCAGGGATACTTCCGGGAGGACCTCTACTACCGGCTGGCCGTCGTCCCCATCCACCTGCCTCCCCTGGTTCGCCGAAAGGACGAGATCCCGGACCTGGTGCATCATTTCCTGCACAGACACCGGGAGCGCCTGGGGGTGACCGCCGAACGCCTCACCCCCGGCGCCATGGAAGCTCTCCTGGACTACTCCTGGCCCGGGAACATCCGGGAGCTGGAAAACCTCCTGGAACGGCTGGCCGTCCTCATCGACGGCGAGGTCATCACGGAAGGGGACCTGCCGGATGACGTCCTCCATCCGAGTCCGGCCAGCAGTCCCCTGGATTTCGCCGGCGACGACCTGTCGGTGAAGAAGCACTCCGCCGAGCTGGAGAAGGTCCTCATCCAGCGGGCCATGGAGCGGACGGGGGGCAACAAGACCCAGGCGGCGGAGCTCCTGGAGCTCAGTCCCCGGGCTCTTCGTTACAAGATCAGGGACTACGGGCTGGAATAGACTCCGGACGTCCCGTCCTGCCATCCCGGCGCCCCCCCATCCCGGCCATGGTTCGTCCATGGCTACCTCGAACTCGGTTCCCAGCCCCGGCTCCAGCAGCGGTTCGGGTCTCGCTCCACGCCTCGCCGGAGGCTTCACCTTGCTGGAGCTCGTCGCGGCCCTGGCCCTCCTGGGTCTCGGAGTGGCCGAGCTCCTGCCCCTGGCTCGTCGCCAGATGGACCGAATGGCGGTGGTGGCGGCACGGGAAGCGGTGGTGGGCCTCTTTCACCGGGCCCGGATGGAGGCCGTGGCCCGGGGAGGGGCCACCCTCCTCCTCTACGCCGAGCCTCCCCGGGCGGAGCTCCGGGTGGGGGACGAGGTCCTGGACGTGGAGGACCTTGAGGGGGAGTACCGGGTGTCCTTGCGCTTGTCCCGTGATCGGGCGTCCCGGAGCCTCACCTTCGACGCCCTGGGCCTGGGCCGGGTGGCCAGCCAGAGCCTGGCGTTTCGCCGGGGTGGGGAGGAGCGCCGCCTCCTGGTCTCCAGCTACGGAAGGGTCCGGCGGGAATGAGGATCCGTGGATTCACCCTGGTGGAGGTCATGGTGGCCCTCCTCCTCCTACAGGTGGGGTTGTTGGCCACCGTGGGGCTTCTCCTCATGAGCCAGAGGACCGTCAACCGGGCCGAGCTTTTGACCCGGAGCCTGGTGGCGGCGGACCGCATCGCTGATTCCCTGGTGGAGGCGGGGGGAGGGGGGAGCGGTGGCCAGGCATTTCCCTGGGGTCGGGTGGAGTGGGTGGGGGGGAGGGGGGGCGGGTTGCTCCTCCGGGGGACGGCCCACGGGGAAGGAGACACTCTGGTGGTCCTCCGTGTCCCCCCGGGGGGCGTGCAGGGGGAGCGGGGGCCGGCGGGGAGGGGATCGGTGGGGGGAGGGACGAAGCCGTGATTGTGGTCACCGAGAACAGAGCAGGGAAGAGAGGGTTCTCGGTTCCGGAGATCCTGATGGCCGTCCTCCTGGTGGCTCTGGTGGTGCCGGGGGTCTGGAGTCTCTTCGCCTACCACCGGAACGGGGCCCTCCGGACCGCCCACGAGGCCGAGGGGCTGGAGACGGTCCGGACGGTGGGTTGGCTCCTGGCCAGGGAGGTGTCCGGGGGTCGGTGGGGTTGGGAAGTGCGGGGGGTGGGTGCGGACTCGGTGGTTCTCCGGGCCTTCCGAGGCGTGGCGACGGTCCTGGGGAACGGGGGTGGGGAGGGAAGGCTGAGGGTGTGTTACGGAGGGGTGCGGCGCCCCGCCCCGGAGAAGGACTCCGTCCTCCTCATGGGTCCGGACGGAGGCTGGCGGGCCTTCGACCTGGAGGACCGGGTGTCGGGAGGAGGCTCCTGCACCGGCGTGAGGCGGGGAGAGGTGGAGATCTGGACCCTGGGCCGTACCCCCGATCTTCCGGACGGCTCCGTCCTGGGGCGGGTCTTCGAGTCCGGTACCTACCACCTGGTGGAGGGTGCTTTCCGGTACCGGAGGGGTGGGGGCGGGCGTCAGCCTCTGACGCCGGAGCGGATCCACCTCGGAGCTTTCCGCCGGACCGGTGGCGGGCACCTCTCCTGGCGAGTCCTCCTTTCTTGGCCGGGTGACGTCGTGGACACCCTGGCCTGGGAGGGGGCCTCCGGATGACGGTCCGGGCCCGGGGGTTCGCCCTTCCGCTGGCGCTGGTTCTCCTCCTGGCCCTCACGGCTCTGGCCCACGGGGCCCTGGTCCTGGCTCGTCGTGAGCTGCAGGCATCCCTGGCCTTCCGGGAGGCCGTCCGGGCGCGCTGGGCGGCCCGGGGGGCGGTGGACCTGGTGGGAGGCGCGCTCCCCGCCGACTGGAGGGAGCGGCGGCAGGGAGAGGTCCTGGGGCCCCTGGAGAGCCGGTGGGACGAAGGCGTGTGGGTGGAGGCCATGGTCCGGTGGATGTCCCGGGAGTTCTTCCTGGTGGAGGGGGCCGGGGGAAGTGGACGATGGGAGGGGCGGGAGCGGAGGGGGTGGGTGGGTTGGAGCCTGCACCCGGTGGAGCGCCTGGGGGCTCGGCGAGGGGTGGCGGAGGTGGGGGGTGGAGTGAGGATGGAATCCGGAGCCGGGCTCACCGGTGTTGGCCTGGGCGGCGTTCCCGCCCACTGGTCCCCCCGGGACTGTCGGGAGGGGGTGTCCGTGGCGGACTCCCTCTTCCCCGGAGGCGCTCTGCCCACCGTGGCACCCTTGAACCCCCCGGGCCTATGGCCACCCGAGGGGTCTGGGGAGACCCACGAGGAGGACATCCCCTCCCTGGGTGTGCTTCCGGGCCGGGAGCTTCTGGCCCGCTCCCGGGGAGAGCTGGGGGGGGGTGGAGGGCTCGGGGGCAGGGACGGCGTGGGGTGCCCCGGGGTCTCCGGGCCCCTGTTCCGGGGCAACCGGGAATCTCTCCGCCTCGCTGGAGGTCGATACTGCGGACTCCTGGTGGTGGGGGGGGACCTGATCCTGACGGGAGACGCCGTCTTCCAGGGCCTGGCCCTGGTGGGTGGGACCCTTCGGATCGAAGACGACGGCCGGCTGGAGGGAATGGTCCGGGTCCGGGGGGACCTCCTCATGGGTCCCCGGAGCCGTCTCCAGGGCAGGGCCTGTCCCGTGTTCCGAGCCCTGGCGGACATCCGGGAGCTCAGGGAGCCGGTGTTCCTGCCCCATGCCGCCGGGTTCTGGGTGTTCTAGAAGGTCGCATCGGACCCTGCAAACATTTTGCAGACCGGAAAACTCTTTCCGCTGAAGGTGTTTCCGGCTCCGGCACCGGGGGGGAGGGGACAGGGGGCCAGGGAATCCCGGAAAAGGCCTGTTGGCGCGGGTTCTTTCGGGGGAACCCCGGAGCCGCGGGTCCGTGGCATGAAAATGGTATCCTGTCAGGGTGGAACAGGTCCTTCTTCCTCTTTGCCGGCGGGCTCTATCGTGACGACACCTGGGGATGGGCTTCGGGGTTCCCACACCGCAGCCCGCAGCCGAGCCGGAGGTCTCTGGGCCCGGGACATGGGCCCGGGGAATCCCGGATCCACTCGGGGGTCCTCCCTGATGGAGGTCATCGTGGCTCTGGTGATCCTCTCCTTCGGTCTCCTGGGGATGGCCGGGACCACCGCCGTGGTAGTCCGGCAGATCTCCCTGGCCAGCGTCTCCGCCCGCCAGACCGTGGCCATGCAGACCACCGTGGAGCGACTCCGGGCTCTCCCCTTCGACCGTGTGACGTCAGGCGCCGATTCCCTGGACGGGGTGGGGATCCGGTGGACCGTGGAAGCCCCGGGTGAGGAGTGGAAGACCATCCGGATCGTGGCCGGGGCCTCCGGTCCGGCCGCCGCCGACACCCTGCACTACCGGATCATCCGACCATGAGTCCTCGCCATCGAACGCCGGGATGCCGAAGGGGATTCGCCCTCTCGGAGCTGCTGGTCGCCGGGGTGGTTGGGGGGCTCCTCCTCCTGGCCACCTACCAGGTCCTGGCCACCCACTCTCGTACCCAGGCCCTGAACGCCAGCGAGAGCCTGGGTCGGGAGGCTCTCAGGGCCGGAATGGAGGCGGTCTTCCAGGAGCTCCGGGAAATCAGTCCCGAAGGCGGGGACCTGAGACGGATGGCAGAGGGCTCCCTGACGGTGAGAACCCCGGGGAAGTTCGGCGTCGTATGCCAGCTTCCGGCCTATGGCGTCGGGGCTCCCTCGGGGGCACCGGGAATCCGGGTTGTCACCCTGGGAACGGCCTTCGAGACGGGGGATTCGGTCCTGGTGCTGGCGGAAAACGACCCCGGCCGGGAGGGGGACGACAGGTGGCTGGCAAGGCGCGTCCAGGCGGTGGAAGAGGGAGAGTCGTGCTTTGGCGAGCCGGCGCAGATCCTCGTTCTTCCCGACCTGGACGACACGGGGCTGGACGACGGGGGTGATGTCGTACGGCCCGGAGCCGTGGTCCGGGGCTTTCGCACAGTGACGTACGGTCTCTTCCAGGTGCGAGGCCAGTCGTTCCTGGCTCGCCAGCTCCCCGGGGCGTCGGGTCCGGACCCCGTGGCGGGTCCCCTTCTTCCCTCCGGGGGGGTGGAGTTCGAGTACCTGGATGCCATGGGGGCTCCCACCCGGGTGGACACGTCCGTGGCCCAGGTCCAGTTGACTCTTCGATTCCAATCCTCCTCCGGGGACCCGGAGTCCGGATCCGATCCGGATTCCCTGGTGGCCCGGGTGGTCCCGAGGAACACCCCATGAGCGGATGGCCTGGCTTCAAGGCTCCGGCGCCCCCGGAGAGAGCGGGGAGGGCCCTGCCGGACACCGGCGGGTTCGCCCTGGCCGCCGCCGTGTCGGCTCTTGTGGTCATCGGGTTGGTGGTCACCAGCGGGTTCTACTTCGCCCGACAGGAGGTCCAGAGCCGGGAGATCTCCCGGGAGGCCGCCGTCTCCTTCTACCTGGCGGAGCTTGGGGCCATGAAGGTCATGTCGGAATGGGACCCCTCCGCCTTCGAGTCCCTCACCCCGGGTGGCTCCACGACGATCCGGGGCACCACAGGGGAGGGCTCGTGGTCGGTGACTCTGACCCCGGTAGCTCCGGGACGCTTCCTCCTCCGTTCGGTGGGCTCCACGAACCCGAGACCCGGCTTGGCCCGGACCCCGACCCGTGAGCTGGGAATCATGACCCGCCTGAGCCCGGCGGAGGTCCGCCCCCGAGGGGCCGTGAGCGCATGGGGCGGGCTCGCCATAGGGGCCTCCTCCCGGATCGACGGCAACGACCGGATTCCACCGGCCTGGGACGACGTATGCGATTCTCCCGGCCCGGCCGGTGCCGGTATCCTGGTTGACAACCTGGACGGCATCACGTACCTGGGAGGTGCGGTGGATCTTCGAGGGGACCCCCCCGGACAGGAGCAGGCGGAGCTGACGTCCGATTCCCTCCTGACCCTGGGAAGCCTGAGCTGGATGGAGGCCCGGAAGCGAGCAGAGATTGTCCTTCCGGAGAACACCACTGTGACCGGGTTGCATCCGGACTCGGTCTTTGTGGACGGGCGGTGGGTCTGTGGGAGGAACTCCCGGATCGGCTGGGGAGATCCGGACCACCCCTCCGGGACCTGCGGAGGAGATTTCCCCCTCATCTACGCCGCCGGCGATCTGGACATCCGCTCCAACGATGCCGGTCAGGGAATCCTGATGGTGGAGGGAGACCTGTCCATCCAGGAGGGGTTTCGCTTCCACGGCTTGGTGTTGGTGAAGGGTCGGGTGGAGATCTCCGGCGGGGGAGGACGGATCTACGGGGCGTTGAGCACCGGGAACGCCGGTCCGAAGCCCTCGTCCATGGAGGGCCCGGCCCTGGTTCAATTCTCCCGCTGCGCCGTGCGCCGGGCGGTGATGGCCAATCCGGCCCTGACCCGGCTCCGTCCCCTGAAGACCAGGGGATGGGTGGACCTGTCTCTGGCGAGGAGGCCATGATGGGGGCCGGGATGAGGTTTCGGCAGGGGAGGCCGCCGGTGAGTTGGAAGGCGTTGGAAGTTCACTTCTTTTCCAGGAGGCGGATGGACTAGGATTTCCAGGAAGTGCCGGCGCCACCGGAGTCTCGAGGGACTCTGTTAGGCCTCTGCGGGCCTGCCGATTCGGCAATCGCCTGCAGGGGCCCGTCTTTCTGGAAAGCTGGTGTTCTCGGAACTGGATGCATCAAATGTTTACCAATTCTTCGGATCAGGCAGAGGCGGACATCATTCTTGACAAGCCTGGTTTTTTGGTGGTATGGTGGTTTCAGCATTCTGGGGAAAATCTGTTTCCCTCTTCTCTGAGTAATTCACAATGGGCCTGTTCGGAAAGAAGACCACGGTAGGGCTCGACATCGGCAGCGGTTTCGTGAAGATCGTGGAAGTGGACCGCTCCGGTGATCAGCCGGAAGTGTCTCGGCTCGCCATGCGGCCCCTCCTCCCCGACGCCATCGTGGAGGGAGAGGTCATGGATCCGGGGTTGGTGTCCGATACCATCAAGGGTCTCTTCCAGGAAGTGGGAATCAAGCGAAGAGACGTGGTGACGGCCGTGGGCGGCCACGACGTCATCATCAAGAAGATCGAGATGGATCGGATGAAGGAGTCCGACGCCCGAGAGGTGATCCGCTGGGAGGCCGAGCAGCACGTGCCCTTCGACATCAAGAGCGTGGAGTTGGACTTCCAGATCCTGAATCCCCTGGAGGAGGGGCTTCAGATGGAGGTCCTCCTGGTGGCGGCGAAGCGGGAGCTGGTGGACAACAAGGTGTCCCTCCTGGGCGACGCCGGCCTGAACCCCAGCGTCATCGACGTGGACGCCTTCGCCCTCCACAACGCCTTCGAGCACAACTACCCGGAGGCCATGGACGGCATCGTGGCCCTGGTGAACGTGGGTCACGAAACAACGAACGTGAACATCCTGGAGGACGGCGTTCCCATCCTGACCCGGGACATCCCCTTCGGGTCCAGGAAGCTCCGGGAGGACCTCCAGAGGGAGCGGGGGTTCACGGCGGAGCAGGCCGAGGAGGCGGTGCAGGGACAGGAGGAGGTGGACGACCTCCCCCGTTTCGTGGAGCAGAGCGCCGACGAGGTGGCGGTGGGGATCGAGCGGGCCTCGGCTTTCCTCATGACCCGGCAGTCCGGGGAGGGTCTGGGAAAGGTCTACCTCTGTGGAGGTGGGGCTCGCATCCCCGGTATGACGGAGGCTCTGGGGACGCGGATGAACGTGGAGACCCACCAGGTGAATCCCTTCGAGCAGACCCCGGTGCGGCCCGACGCGGCGGTGAACCTGAACCTGGAGGAGGCGGCTCCCATGCTCCTCCTCCCACTGGGTCTGGCCCTCAGGGCCTAGACCAGAGGTGACGGAACCTTGATTGAGGTCAATCTACTCCCAGGCGGAAAGAAACGGACCGCCCGAGGTCCGAAGCTCGCGCTCAAGCTGCCGAGCGCAGATACCCTCCCCACCGATCGCTGGCTCCTGGGCGTCGGGGTGCTGGTGGTGGCTCTGGTGGCCATCACCGCCTACCTCTTCTTCGCCACCACGAGCCGGCAGAGTGAGCTTTCCGTCGCCATCGAGGAGGCGGTCTCCGACTCGGCCCGCTACGCCGATCTCATCGAGCAGAACGATGCCCTCATGGCCCGGCGGGATTCCATTGCCCAGCGGGTCAGCATCATCCAGGAGATCGACAGCGACCGCTACGTCTGGTCCCACATCATGGACGAGGTGGCTCGGAATCTCCCGGACTACACCTGGTTGACCACCCTCATGCAGGTGTCCCTGGGTGAGGACCTTCAATTCCGTATCGAAGGACGGGCGGGAAACAACTTCGCCCTGACCCAGTTCATGGAGAACCTGGAGGCATCCCTCTTCATTCGGAACGTGGACCTCATCTCCACGGAGCAGGTCATCGAGACCGCCGGCGGGGGAAGCCGACTGGTGAACGAGTTCATCCTGGAGGCCCTCTACGACCAGCCCCCTCCGGAGCTCTTGCAGACCGTGCCCCTCTTCGAACCGGAGCCCCAGGTACCCCCGGACACGGCCGCGGCCTCTACGAGCTGAGTCCTGGCCCCGAGACCCGATTGAACCATGGCCCTGATACCTGACCAGCCGAGACAGCGCAACGCCCTCATCGTGGGGATCCTGGTAGCCGCGGGGTTCTATTTCTTCTGGGCCTACTGGTACTCCCCCCGGAGTATCGAGGTGACGGAGATGGAATCCCGGCTGGAGCAGTTGGAATCACAGAACAACCGAGCCCAGATCATCGCCACCCGGGGCGGGAGCGAGCTGCAGGAACGTCTGGCCCAGTATGAGCGGCACGTGGCCGAGCTGGAACAGCTCATTCCCCAGAACGAAGAAGTCCCGGCGTTGTTGAACGATATCCAGGCGGAGGGTGTTCGGACCAACGTGGAGGTCTCCTCCCTGGCTCCTGAGCCTCAGGAAGCCGGGGCGTTCTACACCAAGGAGACCTATTCCATGGACGTGGTGGGCGACTACCACAACCTGGGACGCTTCTTCTCGTCCATCGCATCCCTTCCCCGGATCATCACGCCCGTGGACCTGGAGCTGAGGCCTTTCGAGGGAAACCGGGCCGTTCTGGACCAGAGCCTGGAGTACCCCCTCACGGGACGTCTCAGAATCCAGACCTACATCCTTCCCGCCCCTGAGCCCCCGCCCGAAGAGGGTGGGGAGGGCCAGGAGGGAGGTTGAGCATGAGACGTGCAAGGCGCGGCCTGATCCTTCTCCTGGGCATCTTTGCCCTGGCCTTACCAGCCCTGGAAGCCCAGGAGCCCCCGCCTACCCAGCGTCAGCTCCCGGACAGCGCGGAGCTGGTCTTCGAGCGGGAGGTCTTCAGCTACCCGCAGTTCGAGCGGCGGAACCCCTTCGTTCCCCTGGTGGGTAGCGCCGACGGTGGACCCCGTTTCGAGGATCTCATCCTCCTGGGGGTGGTCCTGTCCCCCAACCCGGATGCCTCCGTGGCCCTCTTCGGTAGCCGGGGAGAGCTCCAGGCCGTGGCCCAGGACCCGCGGCAGGCCCAGGAGCAGTTACCCAGAACCTATCGAGTCCGTCGGGGCGATGTCCTGGGGAACGTCAGGGTTCTGGAAATCCAACGAACACGTGTCGTCGTGGAAGTCAATGAATTCGGCCTAACGGAGCAGCGCGTCATGGAGCTGCAGCGACCTGGTCAAGGAGGCCTCTCATGACCTCGTTCCTTTCCCTTCTGGCTGGTCTCCTCATGGCAGTGGGAGGCCCGGTCACGGGGCTCAGTGTGCAACCGGCCCCGGAGCGGACCGAGGTCCTCATCGCTGTCCAGGGGCAGGCGGAGTACCGGGACTTCACCATGGAAGCCCCCAACCGGCTCGTGGTGGACCTCATGGGTGCCCGGCACGCCCTTCCCCAGGAGAACTTCCTGGACATCCATCGAGGTGGGGTTCGTGCCATTCGGACCAGCCAGTACTCGGAGGACATCGTTCGACTGGTCATCGAGTTGGACCGACTGGTGGGATACCAGATCCTCCGGACTCCCGGGGAGATACGGGTCGTCCTGGAGAATGACGCCGGGACGTTCCAACCCTGGAGCGCGGCTGAGTCCGGTCCACGGGTCCGGGCCGGAGGGAACGGTCAGGAGTTGGCTGCCCAGCCCCTGCCCGTCTCCTCTACCGATCCCTTTCCCCAGGTGGCGGCGCAGCGGATTACGGTCACCTTCTCCAACGCCCCCATCTCCGAGGTCCTCTTCACCTTCGCCGAGTTCGCCAACCGCTCCATCATCCCCGGCGCCGAGGTGACGACCCAGGTCTCCGCCGAGATCCGGGATCAGCCCTGGGATCAGGCCCTGGAGGCCATTCTGACGGCCCATGGCCTGGTGGCCCAGGAGCTGGAATCGGGGATCATCCGGGTGGAGAACCTGGAGAACATCACCCAGCGGGAGCGGATGGAGCCGTACCAGACCCGGGTCTTCCAGATCAACTACGCCCGGGCCTCGGAGCTCCAGACGGCGGTGGAGGCCCTCCTGACCCAGTCCGGTGGTGGCCAGGGCGGGGCCGGTCGGATGGGTGGCCGTGTGGCCGTGGGAGAGTCCACGAACACCCTGGTGGTGACGGACGTGAGGCGGGTCCTGGACCGGGTGGAGGGTCTGGTGGAGGAGCTGGACCGGGAGACGCCCCAGGTGGCCATCAACGCGAAGATCATCTTCGTGAACCGGACGGACCTGAGTGACTTCGGGGTGACCTACGACCTGAAGGACTCGGAAGGGAACCAGCTGAACGTCATCACCCCGGGGGCGGTGGACCAGGACGGTGACGGGGTCATCGAGCTGCCGGACGAGCAGGTGGACATCGGGACCGACGTGGTTTCCCTGGGCGGGAGCTCCATCGCCGCCCTGGGCAACGCCCGGGCCCGGATCCCGAACCCCAACATGTCCCTCCTCACCAGCCTCATCGTGGGGCGCCACACCCTCGTCAACTTCATCGAGGCCCTGGAGTCGGTGAACCTGAGCGACATCCAGGCAGCCCCGAACGTGACGGTCATGGACAACCAGGAAGCCCGGATCCTGGTGGGTGAAGAGACCCCCATCCGGGTCATCGACGTGGCGGCGGCCGGTGCCGGCGGCGGTGGTGCGGGCGGCCAGGGAACCACCTTCCCCACCGCTCAGGTGGAAACCCGGGAGACCGGGATCATCCTCCAGGCAACGCCCCACGTCACGGCCAGCAGGAAGATCCTCCTGCAGCTGCACGCCGAGCGGTCCGCCGCCATCCCGGCGGAATCGGACGCCGGCTTCATCTTCCAGACCCAGGAAGCGGACTCCCGGGTTCTGGTGGACGATGGAGAGACGGTAGTCATCGGAGGGCTCACGGTCACGGAGAAGAGCGAAGTCCGGTCCGGAATTCCCCTCCTCATGGACATCCCTGTTCTCGGACGCCTCTTTCGAGTCACGCGGGAATCCACCAATCAGCGGGACCTGATGATCCTCGTCACGCCGACCATCGTTCGGGGTGAGTGGGACTGAGAAAGGGCTACGGAGGAACCCGATGTCTCAAGGCAAAGCTGACCGACGGCGCCTGCTTCCATTGAGCGCAGGGTTGGTGGCACTGGCGGTTCTCTGGTCCTGTGACGGCCAGAACCTCTTCGCCCCCGATTCCCGGATTTCCGATAGCGTGCCCCCCACCGTGGACATCCAGACCCCGGACGACAGCACCGGGTTCGGGATCGGCTTCCCGGTGTTCGTGGAGGCCCGGATCTCCGACGACTTGGGGGTGGACTCGGTGCTCTTCACCGGCGTCTCCTTCCGGGGCGACCCGGACCTGGGGACGGATACCATCGTCCAGCGCTACGAGCCCAAGATGGTTCGTTTCACCCAGGCCACGCAGGACACCGTCATCACCAGGGAGCTCCTGGCCACGTCCGACAGCGTCCGGGACGACGCGGCCCTCTTCGCCATCGCCTACGACACCCAGGGCAACATCGCCGCCGACAGCGTGGCTCTGCGCCTGGGGGCTCCCCGGATCGAGTTCCGGAGCTTCTCCGATGGAGACCAGCTGGGGGCGCGGCCGTCCATCGAGGTCTGGGCCTTCGACTCCGAGGGAGTCGCCGAGCTCACGGTCCGGGTCACGGGAGAGGTGAACGGTGGGGCCATCTCCCAGGAGTATTCGGTGACGCCGGGCCTCCCCCTGCCGGACTCCGTCAAGGTGGACACGGTCCTCCAGACCCCGGACGGGGCCACGGGTAGCATCCAGGTTTCCGCCGAAGCCAAGAACGGCCTCCTCATCGAGGCCGATGCCGGTCCCCTGTCTCTGACCCTGGCTCCCACCCAGGCCGGGGATGCCATTCCTCCGGACGTCTCCTTCGTCCAGTTTTCCAACCCCCGCCTGGAGCTCACCGACCCCATCAACGTGACGGTCACCGGGCTGGACAACACCCAGGGCAGCGGGGTGGGAAGCGTGGGATTCACGGTCCGGGCCATCTCCTCCCGACGGGGGGACACCGCCTGGTACACGGATCAACAGCCGTACAGCTCGGCTCGCTCCGGGACCCAGACCGAGTCCTTCTCCTTCCTGCCTCCCATGGGCCAGCAGTTCGTGGACTCCCTGAACCTACCGGACACCGTCCTGTACGAGTTCACCGGCTGGGCCTTCGACGGAGAGGGCAACTGCTCGGCGGCCATTCTGGCCGACACGGTCATGACCCTGCCCTGCGCTACCGGGCCCCAGGGAGTTACGGTGGCCAGCGGCTTCACTGGCCAGAGGGTGAGCCGGACCATGGTGGCCGGCCGGACGGTCATGCTGGAGGGTACCGGGCAGATCATGGACGCCGTAGCGGACACGGTGCGGCGCAAGCTCTTCCTTTCCAACATCGACCAGAACGTGGTGGAGGTCTTCGACCTGGTCACCGAGGAGTTCCATCCCCAGTCCATCGGCGTGGGCTCGGAGCCCTGGGGGATGACCCTGGACCGGACGGGGGACACCCTGATGGTGGCCAACTCCGGGGGAACGAACATCTCCATGGTGGACGCGGAGCTGGAGCGTGAGATCGAGCAGCGACGGTTCTTCGCTCCGGACGCCGTGATCTTCGACCTGGAGCTGGAGGACGCGGACACGGGGCTGCAGTTCGTCATCTACCCCTTCCCGCGACCGGCCTCGCCCTCCTTCAGCGACCGGCCCCAGTACATCGCCGTGGATTCCTTCGGGAACATCATCTACAGCACGAAGACGACTCCGGTGGGGGACATCGGCACCGCCCGGAAGGCCTACTTCCCCGAGGGGGCGGAGCGTTCCGAGGTGAAGCTCTTCGTGGAGCACAGTGACGGCGAGCCCACGGACGACTTCTGGGCCTTCGCCCACATCGACAGCATCCGCGTGGGCCAGCTTCCCATCGGCCAGGACGACGAGGGCAACATCCTCTACGCCGCCGGCGTGACCCTCTACGATCACGTGCCCGGGTTCCCGAACCAGGTGATCAGCGGATCCTCCAACACGACGGTGTTCAACCCGGTGGAGAACGCCACCGGCGACCTGGCCCTCCAGGGCTCGGATGTCCACATGATCGCCGGGGCCCGCTGGGACATCCCCGAGTTCGGCTTCGCGGACACCACCTTCGTGACGGCGTCCGGAGACGGCGGCTGGGTTCTCATCGGTGAGGGTGGGACGTCGCCCCTGGGACGGGTCCTCATGCACCGGGCCGCCCCCGGGGACATCACCGGTCTGTCCACCATCCTCCGGGTGTGGGACGACCTCATCAACGCTGCGGACCGGGTGAGCGGCGTGGGGCTGAACTACGACGGCACTCTGGGCGTGGCCCGGGGACAGAGCGCCTACTTCTTCGACTCCGAGCTTCAGCTCAACGGGCGGGTGGATCTGCCCGGAGCCGGGGAAGGGACCGGCGCGGCCCTGCATCCCCTCCACGCGAACCAGCGGACCCTGGAGAACTACGACGGGGTGTACCGCCCGGACAGCCACATCGCCTTCGTGGGGACGGCCGACGGGACCATCGACATCATCGACACCTTCAAGTTCCGGCGCATCGGCCAGATCACCCTGAGAGACGTGGTGAGCGGACCCCTTCGGGCCACGCTGCCCTTCGATGACGAGAACGTGGGTCTCACCTGTCCGACCCTGCCGGTGCAGGATCAGGCCGGGAATCCCATCGGGGAGACGATCCGACTCTATGAGAACGAGGACTTCACTCTGCCCATCTCCACGGACGGGGTTACGGACGAGTCGTGCATCGTGGTGAACCTCTACGCCATCACGTCGGCGGGAGGGGTGGTGGTGGTTCCAGTGAGGAAGTCCGACATCCTCAAGTACCACCCGAACCGGATTGGTTCGTAGACTCCCGGGGCGCCCCCCCGATCAGCCTCCTCCGGGACGGTGGATCGGGGGGACTCGCTTCCCTTTCCCTCCCGCAGCCCGGGGCCCTCGGCGAAGGATCGCCGGGGGCCCTCACTCATGGTGCGCCAGGCGGGACGCGCAGCGCCGTGACTGGCGCTGGGGGTGGCTCCGGCGGAGGAGAGTTCTCACAGGCCCTTTGAGAGTCGCCCCGGCTCCTCTATCCTATGACGGCCGTTGAACGGCCTTCTGACGATTCCGACGCCGCCTACTCCTCGGGAGTGCCCACGGTCCCTGGGCGTCCCCGGACACGAGCGGCCTCCGCCCTCCATGACAGGTAGGAGCCCTGACGCAGCATGAGCTTGACCCATCTCGCTTTCCGCACCGCCGGCGAATCCCACGGCAAAGGTCTGGTGGCCCTCCTGGAGGGGATCCCCGCAGGCCTGGATCTCCAGGTGACCCGGGACGTGGATCCGGAGCTGGCCCGGCGACAGCAGGGATATGGCCGGGGACGCCGGATGCAGATCGAATCGGACCGGGGGGAGCTGCTCTCCGGGGTGCGCCTGGGGGAGACCCTGGGCTCCCCCCTGGCCATCCTCGTCTGGAACCGTGACTGGGAGAACTGGGAGAAGGCCATGGCCCACGAGTCTCCCGCACCGGACGAGAACCCCAAGGCCCTTCGGCCCATGTACCTGCCTCGGCCGGGGCACGCGGACCTGGTGGGCGTCCTGAAGTACCATCGAAGGGACACCCGGGACGTGCTGGAGCGGGCCAGCGCCCGGGAGACGGCGGCCCGGGTGGCCTGTGGCGCCGTGGCCAAGCGGCTCCTGGGGGAGTTCGGGATCTCCGTGGGCAGTCACGTCCTATCCATCGGACCGGTCCGGGCAGAGCCTCCGGCGGCTCTACCCGAGGCATTGAACGAAGCCGCGGACGCCTCCCCGGTCCGGACCCTGGATCCGGGGGCCGCCGCCGCCATGATGGAGGCCATCGAGGGGGCCAAAGAGGAGGGGGACACGCTGGGTGGGGTGTTCGAGGTCGTGGCCACCGGGGTCCCGGTGGGCCTGGGGAGCTACGTGTCCTGGGACCGGAAGCTGGATGGCCGATTGGCCCAGGCCGTGGCCTCCATCCAGGCTGTCAAAGGGGTGGAGGTGGGAGAGGCGTTCCAGGGAGCCGGCCGCAGGGGCTCGGAGGTCCACGATGCCATCGTGCCGGCGCCGGAGCGTCCTCGCACCGGGGGGCTGGGACGGGCCTCGAACCGGGCCGGAGGACTGGAGGGAGGCGTGACCACAGGAGAGCCTCTTCGGGTCCGGGGGGCCATGAAACCCATCTCCACTCTGCGCAAGCCCCTGGGAAGCGTAGACCTGAGGGACGGCCGGCCGGCCAACGCCGCTGTGGAGCGGAGCGACGTCTGCGCCGTGCCGGCGGCTGCCGTCGTGGCCGAGGCCATGGTGGCCCTCATCCTGGCCGACGCCTTTCTGGACAAGTTCGGAGGGGACGCCGTGGCCGAGATCCGGAGGAACTTCGAGGCCTACCTCGCATACCTGGGCGCCAGGGGGTTTGGCGAGCGATGAGCCCGTCGGAGCCCATTCGGCGCGTCCTCCTGGTGGGGTTCATGGGAAGCGGAAAGACCCTGGTGGGCCAGGCCCTGGCCCGGCGCCTGGGCTGGGAGTTCCGGGATTTCGACCAGGAGGTCCGGTCCCGGGTGGGCCTTCCCATTCCGGAGATCTTTCGTCAGCATGGTGAGGGCCATTTTCGGACCATGGAGGCGGAGGTGGGGCGGGATCTCCTCCAGAAGGAAGGGGTGGTGTTGGCTTCCGGGGGAGGATGGTCTGCGGCGCCGAAGCGGCTGGAGGACCTTCCGCCGGGTACGGTGTCCGTGTGGCTTCGGGTGGGTCCGGAGGAGGCGGTGCGGCGGGTCCGGCACGACGGCCCCACCCGTCCCCTTCTGGCGGTGGACGACCCGGTGGGACAGGCTCGCCGGATCCTCGACCAGAGGGAACCCTTCTACCGTCTGGCGGAGCTGGCGGTTGACACGGAGGGCCGGGACCCGGAGGATCTGGCCCGGACCATCGAGGGACTCGTGAACGAGACCGGGAGGGAGCTCGCTCCACCCCGGTGAAGGCCCGGACCCTGCCGGGGAGCTGTCTCCGCAGGTCGGGGCCGTTGCAATTCATCAGCGTGAGGGGTATGGCAAAGGGAACGAAGGGCAAACACCTGGTCATCGTGGAATCTCCGGCGAAGGCCCGGACCATCGAGCGCTACCTGGGGAAGGACTACGAGGTGGCGGCCTCGGTGGGCCACGTCCGTGACCTCCCGGCCAAGGAGCTGGGGGTGGAGGTGGAAGAGGGCTTCGAGCCCAAGTACGTGACCATCCGGGGCAAGGGGAAGGTCCTCCAGGAGCTGAAGCGGAAGGCCCGGCAGGCGGAGGACGTGATCCTGGCCACGGACCCGGACCGTGAGGGGGAGGCCATCGCCTACCACGTGGCCGCGCAGCTGGGCTACGACAAGGACCCGGACCGCTTCCGGAGGGTGACGTTCCACGAGATCACCTCTGACGCCGTCCAACGGGCCCTGGAGAATGCCCACGACCTGGACATGGAGAAGGTGGAAGCCCAGCAGGCCCGCCGGATCCTGGACCGGTTGGTGGGCTACAAGGTGAGCCCCTTCCTGTGGAAGCCCATCCGGCCGGGTCTGTCTGCCGGGCGAGTCCAGACCGTGGCGCTTCGCCTCGTATGCGAGCGGGAAGACGCCATCGAGGCGTTCGAGCCCGAGGAGTACTGGTCCATCGTGGCCCTCCTGGAGAAGGAGAGCCAGGCGTTCGAGGCCAAGCTGCACCACATCGGAGGCAAGGCCTTCACCCTCTCCTCCCAGGAGGAGACGAAGAAGGTCCTGGACGACCTGGAAGGGGAGCCGTTCCAGGTCTCGGGGGTGAAGCGCCGGGAGCGGAGGAAGTACCCGGCTCCCCCTTTCACGACCTCCACCCTCCAGCAGGAAGCGGCCAAGCGCCTCCGCTTCTCCACCCGTCGCACCATGAGCGTGGCCCAGCGCCTCTACGAAGGGGTTGAGCTGGGCCGGCGGGGCTCTGTGGGCCTCATCACCTACATGCGCACCGACTCCACCCGGGTGTCCGCCCAGGCGGTGGGGCGGGCCCGGGACTGGCTGAAGAAGGAGCTGGGGAGCGATTTCCTCTCCTCCAAGCCCCGCCTCTTCGCCGGAAAGCAGCAGAAGGGAGCCCAGGAAGCCCACGAGGCCATCCGCCCCACGGATGCCTCCCTCCACCCGGACGAGGTCCGGAGGGCGCTGGAGCCCCATGAGGCCAAGCTCTACGAGCTCATCTGGCTCCGCTTCGTGGCCAGCCAGATGGCCCCCGCCGTCTACGACACCACCACGGTGGACTTCGACCTCACCGGCCGATCCCGAAAGACCTACCGCTTCCGGGCCACGGGCTCGGTGGTGAAGTTTCCGGGCTTCACACGCCTCTACCAGGAGGCCACGGAGACCGGGGATCATCGGCGGTTGGACGACCTGGAAGCTCTCCCGAAGCTGGAGGAGGGAGACGAGAGCCGGCTCAAGGAGCTGCGTCCGAACCAGCACTTCACTCAGCCACCCCCCCGCTTCAGCGAGGCCTCACTGGTCCGGGAGCTGGAGAAGCTCGGGATCGGCCGGCCCTCCACTTACGCCCAGATCATCTCCACCA
Source organism: uncultured Gemmatimonadaceae bacterium (assembly GCA_964652625.1). GTDB lineage: Bacteria > Gemmatimonadota > Gemmatimonadetes > Longimicrobiales > Gaopeijiaceae > CAZZEL01. The sequence continues at coordinate 51,686 of CAZZEL010000009.1, read as the reverse complement.
TCCAGGACCGGGGCTACGTGGAGCGGGAAAAGGCCCGCTTCCACCCCACGCCCCTGGGAGACACGGTGTCCAAGCTCCTGGTGAAGGTCTTCCCGAACATCTTCGAGGTGGACTTCACCAGCCGCATGGAAGGAGAGCTGGACAAAGTGGAGGAGGGAGCGGTCCGGTGGCGTGAGCTCCTGGAGGAGTTCTACGGTCCCTTCCAGTCCCAGCTCCAGGAGGGGAAGGCCCGCTCCGAGGAGATCGTCAAGGAGATCCTGAAAGCCGAGGGGGAGACCTGCGAGGTCTGCGGGCGCCCCATGCAGGTCCGCTGGAACAAGTTCGGCCGCTTCCTGGGCTGCTCCGGGTATCCGGAATGCCAGAACACCCGGCCCCTGGACGCTCCGGAGATCCAGGAGCGGGAGCTGGGTGAGGATCCGGACACGGGCCTGCTCGTTCGGGTGAAGGACGGTCCCTACGGCCCCTACGTCCAGCTGGGCAACGGGGACGGGAAGGAGAAGCCCAAGCGAGTGAGCCTTCCCAAGGGCATGAGCCTGGACGAGGTGAGCCTGAACTACGCTCTTCTCCTGTTGTCCCTCCCCCGGACCCTGGGTAAGGACCCGAAGACGGGTAAGGACGTCACCGTGGGTATCGGCCGCTACGGCCCCTACGTGAACCGAGGGAAGACGTACCGGAACCTGAAATCCCCGGCCCAGCTCTTCGAGTTGGAGATGCCCGAGGCCCTGGAGCTCCTGGAGACGAAGCCCGGCCGAGAGGTCCTGAAGGACCTGGGCTCCCACCCCACGAAGGACGTGGAGCTCAAGATCCTCAGTGGACGCTACGGCCCCTACGTCACCGACGGATCCGTCAACGCCAGCATCCCCAAGGGGACGGATCCCCAGGAGGTGGACATGGACGACGCCCTGGAGCTCCTGGCCCGGGCCCGGGCCAGGAAGAAGGGGAAGAAGGGCCGGAAGAAGGGACGGGGGAGGAAGAAGAAGTCCACGTGAGGGGGCGGAAGGCAGAACGTGGCTGACAGCGTGGAAGTGATCGGAGGAGGTCTGGCCGGCTGCGAGGCGGCCCTCTTCCTGGCTCGCCGGGGACACCGGGTGCGCCTGGTGGAGATGCGTCCCACCAGGGCCACCGAGGCCCACCGGACCGAGGGCCTGGGGGAGCTGGTCTGCACGAACTCCTTCAAGAGCGAGGACCCGGCCAACGCCCACGGGCAGCTCAAACGAGAGATGCGGGCCCTGGACTCCCTCCTTCTCCGGGCCGCCGAGGAGAGCCGGGTCCCGGCGGGCTCGGCCCTGGCCGTGGACCGGACCCTCTTCTCCCAGGCCATGACCCGGGCCATGACCTCCCACCCGGGCATCCAGGTGGTTCGGGAGGAGCGTCGGGAGCTGCCGGAAGGACCCGCCATCGTCGCCACCGGCCCCCTGACCTCCGAGCCCCTGGCCCGGGCCGTCCAGGACCACCTGGGGGATGAAGGCCTCTCCTTCTACGACGCCATCGCCCCCATCGTGCACCGGGACTCCCTGGACGGGAGCGTCGTCTTCCAGGCGGGACGCTTCGGGGAGGACGCCGACTACCTGAACTGCCCCATGAGCCAGGAGGAGTATGACACCTTCCTCCGGGCACTTACCCACGCCGACGTCCATCCCGGCCACGACTGGGACCGGGTCCCCTACTTCGAGGGCTGCCTGCCCGTGGAGGTCATGGCCTCCCGGGGAGAGGACACCCTCCGCTTCGGACCCATGAAGCCCATCGGGCTGGAGGATCCCCGGACGGGCCGGCGGCCCCATGCCGTCGTGCAGCTCCGCCGGGAGGACCGGGGGGGACAGATGTGGAACATGGTGGGGTTCCAGACCCGGCTCCGGGTGGGAGAACAGGGACGAGTCTTCCGGATGATCCCCGGGCTGGAAGAGTCGGAGTTCCTCCGCTGGGGGTCCATTCACAGGAACAGCTACCTCAACTTCCCGGAGCGCCTCACGCCCTGGGGCTCCTCTCCCCGTCGGCCGGACCTGGTCTTCGCCGGTCAGCTCACCGGTGTGGAGGGCTACACGGAGTCGGCGGCCAGCGGGCTCCTGGCGGCCCTGAGCCTCCACCGGATCCTGGAGGGTCTGCCGGCGGCCTTGCCCCCGGCCACCACCATGCTGGGAGGCCTCTACCGGTTCCTCAGGGAGGCCCGACCCAAGCATTTCCAGCCCATGAACTCCAACTGGGGCCTGGTGGACCCCCTTCCCACCCGGATCCGGGACAAGCGGAAGAAGCGAGAGACCCTGGCCCGGCGGGCCCAGGAGGACTTCCTACAGTGGCTGGAGGAGGTTGGGGAAGAGGGGAGAGAAGGTCGGAGGCCTCAGGAGGAGGTGAGGCCGTGAGGAGCGATGACGGGGTGAAGGAGTTCCTCACGGTCCTCAGCGATGAGCGACAGCTATCCCCCCGGACCGTGGACGCCTACCGGAGGGACCTGACCCATCTCCAGGAGTTCCTCACGGACTACCTGGGGGGGGCGGGCTGGAGATGGACGGACGTGGACCGCCTGGCGCTGCGGAGCTTCCTGGGTTGGTGTCACCGTCGAGGGCTGTCGAAGCGGACCATCGCCCGGAAGCTCTCCGCCGTCCGGGGCTTCTTCCGCTTCCTCCACCTGGAGGAGCGGGTCCCGGCGAATCCGGCCAGGGCCGTGCGCTCCCCCCGACTTTCCCGGCCCTTGCCCGGTCACCTCACGTCCACCGAAATCGAGGCTCTCTTCGCCCTGGCGGAAGCCGGGGCCCGGGAGAACACCCTCACCGGGGCCCGGGACCTGGTGATCCTGGAGCTCCTCTACGGGAGCGGGGTTCGCCTTTCGGAGCTTCACGATCTGAACATGGGAGACCTGGATCTGTCCACGGCTCAGATGAAGGTCATGGGGAAGGGTCGGAAGGAGCGCATCGTCCCCCTGACCCGACGGGCCCTGGATGCCCTCGGGCGCTACGAGCCTCGACGCATGGAGGTCCTGACCGAGGCAGAAGAGGGGGAGGACCCGGACCCCCGGGCCCTGTTGCTGAACGCCCGGGGAGGCCGCCTGTCCCGCCGCTCCATCCAGCGGTCGGTCCGGGGGCTCCTGGAGAAGGCCGCATCGGATCAGGACCTGAGCGTCCACTCCCTCCGGCACTCCTTCGCCACCCACCTCCTGGATGCCGGGGCGGACCTCATGGCCGTGAAGGAGCTCCTGGGCCACGTGTCCCTCTCCACGACCCAGATCTACACCCACACCTCCAGGGAGCGGTTGAAGCGTGTGTACAAGCAGGCCCATCCCCGTTCCTGAGGGGCCGCGTCGCATGAGCACCGGAGGGCGCCCACCGGGCCGGGCCCTTCCCCGCTCCGGACGAGTCCGCCGGTTCCCGTGGGCCAGGCTCCGGGGTATGGTAACCAGGGAAACGCCAACGGCTCACGGGGCCGACACGGAGCACACGGACTCAAGGACCACAAGCCATCGCAGGGAGGCTATGGAGTTGTCATGAACAGACCCGAGATCCGCGCCACTACGGTTCTGGCCGTTCGCCGGGACGGGAAGATCGCCATGGGAGGGGACGGTCAGGTGACCATGGGCGACACCGTCATGAAGGGCTCGGCCCAGAAGGTCCGTACCCTGAAGGAGGGGAAGGTGCTGGCGGGGTTCGCCGGCGCCGTGGCCGACGCCTTCACCCTCTTCGAGAAGCTGGAGGAGAAGCTGGAGCGCTATCCGGGGAACCTCACCCGGGCCTGTGTGGAGCTGGCCAAGGAGTGGCGAACGGACCGCTACCTCCGGAGGCTGGATGCCCTCCTGGTAGTGGCCGACGCCGACACCCTCTTCCTGGTGAGTGGGGAGGGGGACGTCATCGAGCCCGACGACGAGATCGTGGCCATCGGATCCGGGGGCTCCTACGCCCTGGCGGCGGCCCGGGCTCTGAAGACCCACTCCGACCTGTCGGCCCGGGACATCGTACAGCGAGCCCTTGAAATCGCCGGCGAGATCTGCATCTACACCAACGAACGGATCACCGTGCTGGATATGGAGCAGGACAACGAGAATGACTGAACACGACGAGGTATCGGAGACCGGACCCTCCCGGGAAGAGAAGGATCCGAAGGAGGTCGCTGGAAAAGGCGACGAGGCCTGGCGTGAACAGCTCACGCCCAGGGAGATCGTCCGGGAGCTGGACACCTACATCATCGGCCAGGACGAGGCCAAGAAGGCCGTGGCCATCGCCCTCCGGAACCGCTGGCGTCGCCAGCGGGTGGAGACGGACCTCAGGGACGAGATCCTTCCCAACAACCTCATCCTCATCGGCCCCACGGGCGTGGGGAAGACGGAGATCTCCCGCCGCCTGGCCCGCCTGGCCGGAGCCCCCTTCGTGAAGGTGGAGGCCTCGAAGTTCACCGAGGTGGGCTACGTGGGCCGGGACGTGGAGTCCATGATCCGGGACCTGGTGGACACCTCGGTGAACATGGTCCGGGCCGAGCGTGAAGAAGAGGTGGAAGAGGAGGCGGAAGGTCGGGTGGAGGAGCGCCTCCTGGATCTGCTGTTGCCCATGACGGCCCAGGACCGGAGGGCGCCGGAGCCGGAGCCGGAGCCGGAGGAGTCGGGCCCCACGCCTGCTGGTCCCGAGGGAGAGCCTGGCGGGCCCTGGACGCCGGAGGGGTCGGTCTTCGTGGCCGGACCCGGGGGCGTCCGGCAGGAGGAGGAGAGGGGCGAGGTGGCGGAGCCCGCCGGCCCCCGGGAGCGCCGGGCCCGGACCCGGGAGAAGCTCCGGAAGTTGTTGAGGGACGGGAAGCTGGAGGAGCGGGAGGTGGAGGTGGAGGTCTCCCAGAGCCCCAACCTGGAGGGGATGATGATCCCCATGGGGGGGATGGAGGGGATGGACCACAACTTCACCGAGATGCTCCAGGACATGCTCCCCAAGAAGACGAAGCGTCGGTCCGTGACGGTGGCCGAGGCCCGGCGGATCCTCATCCAGGAGGAGCTGGACCGGCTGGTGGACATGGACGAGGTGGTGAACGAAGCCCTGGACCGGGCCGAGGAGACGGGGATCGTCTTCCTGGACGAGATCGACAAGATCGCCGGAGAACGGGGTGGGGCCGGGCCGGACGTGAGCCGGGAGGGGGTCCAGCGGGACCTGCTGCCCATCGTGGAGGGGTCCAATGTCCAGACCAAGTACGGCCTGGTGCGCACGGACCACATGCTCTTCTTCGCCGCCGGAGCCTTCCACGTCTCCAAACCCAGCGACCTCATCCCCGAGCTCCAGGGCCGCCTTCCCATTCGGGTGGAGCTGGACAGCCTGGGGGAGGCGGAGTTCGTGAGGATCCTCCAGGAGCCCAGGAACGCCCTGCTGTCCCAGTACCGGGCCCTGGTGGAGACGGAAGGAGCCACCCTGGAGTTCACCGAGGAGGGAATCCAGGAGGTGGCCCGGGTGGCCACTGAGCTCAACAACCGCATGGAGAACATCGGAGCCCGGCGTCTCCAGACCGTCCTCACCACGGTCCTGGAAGACATCCTCTTCGAGCTCCCGGAAGAAGGGCGGGAGAAGATCCTCGTGGATCTGGCCTTCGTCCAGAAGCGCCTCCGCTCCATCATGGAGGACGAGGACCTGCAGAAGTACATCCTGTGAACTGTTGGCTGCCGGCTTCCGACGAGCTGCGGGTTGTGGACCCGCCGATCAGCCGACCCGCCGGGTGCCGGCGGTCTCCTTGCAGCCGAACATCTGCGGGCTGGCGATGGATTTCCGGCTGCCACCGGCCCTCTGTGCGACCTGCACCTCCGGCTCCGACGGAGAAAGCGGCGGTCCGGGCGTCTTCCGGGCCGATGGCTTCTCGGTAGCTGCCGAACAGCAGGAGCGAGCCGGGTCTCGGGCGCCGCAGCTCCAGGTCTCAGGCGGCGCTGGCTTTCTTCCAGGCACTCCTCGACTGCCTCAGCCCGGTGGCCACCCGGCGGCCGCCCAGGTTTCTCCAGACGAGGCCCCATTCGTTTGCGGGGGACACCGTGCTCGTCGCCGGTCTGGTCACCGTCTTCTCCGTGGTCCCATCCCTACGCGGGGAAGCCCGCGAACCGGCGGAGCCTCACCTTCTCTGCAGCCAACGATGCCTCCGACTCCGCCCGTGGCTGCAAACGGGATGATTATCACCTTCTTTGCAGCCCTGAACGCCCTCGCCTCCGACGACGGCTGCGAACAGGGTGCTCGAGGCCCTTCTTTGCAGCCCTGAATGCCTCACGCCTCCTCGAGGGCTGCAAACGGGATGATTATCACCTTCTTTGCAGCCAACGATGCCTCCGACTCCGCCCAGGGCTGCAAACGACATGTCATAGCCACCGTTTTGCAGCCACTCCGGAGTCTTCCGTCATGTCCAGCAAGAACTCTCCCCGGCCCCTTCGGTGGCTCGGCGTGGGCTGGTGCCCGCCTCGTCTCTCCATGACGGCCCTCCGGCCTGGCTTGCGCCTCGACAGCCGCGGTATCGAGGGCGAGCAACACCCGGGGGGCCGGACCGGACCATGTCTTCGCCGTGGGCGAGGACGGGACCATCCGCCGGTACGGTGGCGTGGGCGACTCCTGGCTCATCCGCTCCGCCGGGCAGGCCTCCGACCTCTTCGGCATCTGGACCACCTCCCAGGGCCATGTCCTGGCCGTAGGGGACGACGGCCTCATCCTCCGGGGCCTGCGGTAGCCGCCGCCGGGCGTCCGGATCTCCTCCGGCCGGGCTCGCCGGACCGAACCCGGGCCGGCTCCTGCCCCGGGCCCACGGCTCTCCCGCTCCGGAGCTCGTCTTCCGCCTCCGTCCTGCCTTTCCTCCCCGGCCCGATTCGTGGTACCTTCCAGGGCTCGGGGAGCCAAGGCTTCCCTGCCGAGCCGACACCACTCGTCCAACCCGAATTCAATGGGAGTCTCTCATATGTCCACTCACCACTTCGTCGCCATTTCCGACTACGATCGGGCCGACCTCTACCGGTTTCTCTCCCTGGCCCGTGACCTGAAGTCCGGTGCCGTGAAGGACCGGAACCTGGCCGGCAAGAGCCTGGCCATGATCTTCCGGAAGAGCTCCACCCGCACCCGGGTCTCCTTCGAGGTGGGCATGACCCAGCTCGAGGGACACGCCCTCTTCCTGGCCAGCTCCGCATCCCAGATGGGCCGGGGGGAGAGTGTCTCCGACACGGCCAAGGTCCTGAGCCGCTACGTGGACGGCATCATGATCCGGACCTTCGATCATGCCGAGGTGGAGGAGATGGCCCGGCACGCCACGATCCCGGTGATCAACGGGCTCACGGACCTGCTGCACCCCTGCCAGGTCATGGCGGACCTGCTGACGGTCCAGGAGGAGTTCGGCGAGGAGCTGGAGGGACTTCCCGTGGCGTGGATCGGAGACGGCAACAACATGGCCAACTCCTGGCTCAACGCCGCCGCCGCCTTCGGCCTGGACCTGAGGTTGGCCTGCCCCGAGGGCTTCGACCCGAATCCCGAGATCCTGACCCGGGCCCGGGAGGCCACCACCATCACCCTGACTCGGGATCCGAAGGAGGCCGCCCGGGGAGCGAAGATGCTCACCACGGATGTGTGGGCTTCCATGGGGCAGGAGGAGGAGGCTGCGGACCGGCGGAAGGAGCTGGAGAGATACCAGGTGAACGAGGACCTCATGGCCGCGGCCGACGACAGCGCCATCTTCCTGCACTGCCTTCCGGCCCACCGGGGGGAGGAGGTCACCGCCGGCGTCATCGACGGGCCCCAGTCCCGGGTCTTCGACGAGGCGGAGAACCGACTGCACGCCCAGAAGGCCATCATGCTGGAGCTCATGGCCTGATCCTCATCCCGGGAACCGGGAACGAGAAAACGGAAAGGAAACGATCATGGCTGGAGAGCTGAAGAAGACCCCTCTTCACGAGGCTCATGTCGCTGCCGAGGGAAAGATGGTTCCCTTCGCCGGCTTCGAGATGCCTGTCCAGTACCCCACGGGGATCACGGCGGAACACAAGGCCGTCCGGGAGAAGGCGGGTCTGTTCGACGTCTCCCACATGGGTGAGTTCATCTTCCGGGGCCCCCAGGCCCTGGACTTCCTTCAGACCCTCACCATCAATGATGCCTCCAAGCTGAGTGTGGGCCAGGCCCAGTACTCGGCCATGTGTCTGGAGAGCGGGGGAATCATCGACGACCTCCTGGTCTACCGGGGGGACGACCACTACCTGATAGTGGTGAACGCGGCGAACAGGGAGAAGGACCTGGCCTGGGTCCGGGAGCACGAGGGAGACTTCGACGCCGAGGTGGTGGACGAGTCCGACGATACGGCTCTCCTGGCCATCCAGGGGCCCCGGGCGGCGGGGATCGTCCAGACCCTCACGGACACGAACCTGGACGACATCGGCTACTATCGCTTCGCCATGGGCGAGGTGGCCGGGGTCCGGGGGCGATTGAGCCGCACCGGCTACACCGGAGAGGACGGCTTCGAGCTGTACGTCCCGGCCTCGGACGGGCTGAAGCTCTGGAACGCCCTCATGGAGGCCGGGGAGCCGGAAGGCCTCATTCCCACGGGTCTGGGAGCCCGGGACTCGCTGCGCCTGGAGATGGGCTATGCCCTCTACGGCAACGACCTGGACGAGAAGCACACTCCCCTGGAATCCGGACTGGCCTGGGTCACGAAGTTGGACAAGGGTGACTTCATCGCTCGGGACGTCCTGGCGGCCCAGAAGGAGGAAGGGGTGGAACAACGGCTCAGGGGCATGAAGCTCACTGAGCGGGGCTTTCCCCGTCCCGGCTATGCCATCGTCCACGACGACCGGGAGGTCGGGGAGGTGACCAGCGGGATCCTGAGTCCGTCCCTGGGGCAGGGGATCGCCATGGGCTTCCTCCCCACGGCTCTGGCCAAGAAGGGCACGGAGGTGGGAATCCGGATCCGGGACAAGGTCATTCCCGCCGTGGTGCAACGTCCGACCTTCTACACCGAGGGGTCCATCCGCCGCTGAGGTGGAGGAAGGGATGGTGCCAGCCGCCGCCGAGAGGAGGGCTCTCCGGGTGGGTGTTCTCACGGTCTCCGACACCCTGAGCCAGGGCCGGGGAGAGGACCGGAGTGGCGCCCTCCTGGAGGCCTGGTGCCGGGAGAAGGGCCACGAAGTGGCGGCCCGGGCCACGGTCCCGGACGAGACCGCCCGGATCGTGCCTCTCCTCCTCCGCTGGGCCGACGGCGGCGAGGTGGACGTGGTCCTCACCACGGGAGGCACGGGTTTCGGGCCCCGGGACGTCACGCCGGAGGCCACCCGGGCCGTCCTGGACCGGGGCTCGGACGGTGTGGCGGAGGCTCTCCGCCGACGAGGGGAGGGCGCCACGCCCTTCGCCGCCCTCTCCCGGGGCCTGGCCGGGTCCCGCGGACCCGTGTTCCTGGCCAATCTGCCGGGCAGCCCCGGCGGGGTCCGGGACGGCCTGGAGGTCCTGGGTCCCCTCCTGGAGCACCTGTCGTCCCTGCTCCGGGACGCCGACACCCCTCACCGCCCATCCTGACGGAATGCCTGCCATGGTCGATCAGAGCGGATCCGTCCTCATCTCAACCCACGACCTGAAGACCGCCGGCCCGCTGCGGGAGGCCTTCCAGGAGGCGGGCTACGAGGTGGAGCTGGTCACCCCGGAGGAGGACCTCTCCGACGTGGAGAACCCCCTCCTGTTCATCCTCACCGGGGGCCTGAAGAACGAGGCCGCCGCCACCCAGGCCCGGCAGGCCCGTGAGGCCAACCACATCCCCGTGTTCGGCATCGCACGGGAGGGAGAGGAGGGCATCCGGCAGGCGGCCCGGGCCCTGGACCTCCAGGAGGTCTTCCCCTATCCCCCGGATCCCCGGGAAGTGGCCCTCCTGGGACGGACCCTGGTGGAGCGGAACCGTCTCCAGGAGATCACGGGGATCGTGGGGGAGACGGATGCCGTCCGGGAGGCCCTGGAGCGGGTGGTCCAGATCGCCCCGGTGAACGCCACGGTCCTCATCACCGGGGAGTCGGGGACGGGCAAGGAGCTGGTGGCCCGGGGCATCCACGCCCTCTCCCCCCGGAAGCACGAGTCCTTCATCCCGGTGAATGTGGCCGCCCTCTCCGAGACCCTCCTGGAGAGCGAGCTCTTCGGCCACGAGAAGGGAGCCTTCACCGGGGCCGTGGACACCCGGAAGGGTCTCTTCGAGCTGGCCCAGGGAGGAACGATCTTCCTGGACGAGATCGGAGAGATGCCCCTCTCCACCCAGACCAAGCTCCTGCGGGTCCTGGAAGAGCGGGAGTTCTTCCGGGTGGGGGGGGAACGGCCCATCCGGGTGGATGTGCGGGTCATCACCGCCACGAACCAGGACCTCCGGCAGCGGGTGGAGGTGGGAGACTTCCGCCGGGATCTCTATTTCCGGCTCAACGTCCTCCGAATCGAGCTGCCGCCCCTCCGGGAACGGAAGGAGGACATCCCCCTCCTGGTGAAGGAGTTCATCCGGGAGGCCAGCGACCGGCACGATCGGCCCTTCATCGGGATGTCCCGGGAGGCCATGGAAATCCTCGGGGCCTACGACTGGCCCGGCAACGTCCGGGAGCTCCGGAACCTCATCGAGAGCATGGTGGTTCTGGCTCCGGGCCGACGCATCGAGGCCCGGGACATCCCCGACGAGGTCCGGAACCCCCGGAGTCGGGGGATCCTGCCGGCGCCCATTCCCCGTCCCATGAGCATCACCCGGGGGGAGGCGAAGGAAGAGGAACCCTCCATACGACCGGAGCTGGAATTCGTCTTCCGGACCCTGGTGAATCTCCGCATGGACATCGACGATCTCCGCAGGGACTTCCAGCGCTACAAGGAGGAGACCCAGAGGCCCGGAGGGGGAGAGGTTGAGGTTCTGCCTTCCGGAGACATGCGGGAGTCCTCCTTCCTCCGGGAGATCCTCCCCGGGGACATGAGGAGCGAGAGGGACGAAGCGGGGGGTTCCGAGGTCGACGGTGCCGAGGTCGACGGTGCCGAGGAGGAGGAGCCATTCCCGAGCCCGGGTCAGGCGGCGGAGAGGGCCATGGGAGACGAGGCGGTGGAGGGAGACGGTCTCGGCGTGGTCTACCGGCCCGGAATGACCATGGAGGACGTGGAAGCCGAGACCATCCGTCTCACCCTGAAGGAGGCGGGGGGCAACCGGAGGAAGGCCGCCGAGCAGCTGGGCATCGGCGAGCGCACCCTCTACCGGAAGATCCGCAAGTACGGGTTGGACGAGTAGCCGGCCCGTGCCTTCACCTTCGCCCTTTCCGCTTCCAGGAGAGGGACGATCCGCTCGCGCCAGGCGTCGTTCCTGAGGTCCTCGTACTCCACCACCAGGTCCGTCTCCAGGTCCATGTCCCCGTCGAAGGCGTAGACGGCCATCCGGGTTTCCTGCTGAGCCAGGCGCTGGGTGCCCCAGGAGGGGGTCACGGGGGCAATCCCCCGGGGCCGGTAGCGGAGCCCCCGGTTCACCAGCAGGAGATCTTCGGGCTGGTAGGTCACATCCGGCTCGTAGCTGAAGAAGCTCACCAGGAAGAGGGTGGCCCCCGAGGCCGAGGTCCGGCTCGTGGCCCGGGGCCCGTGGGCTTTCGCCAGGCCCCGGAGGCGCTCGTACGTGTCCGGAGCCGTGAGGCGGATGACCCACTCCTCCAGGGGGGTCACCTTGACCAGGAGATCTCCCCGCTGCAGATGGAGGGTGATGTCGTCCTGCCGGAGGGTGCCGTAGCCCGGGGGCACCAGGAGGGTCGTGTCCTGCCCCGCCTCCACTGCGGCCCCTGCTCCCTCTTCGGCCCGGGCCCCGGCCGGCTCCCCCGGACTCCCGCCCTCCCCGGGAGGGGGTAGGGGGCCGCAGCCCAGGACGGCCAGGATCAGGGCCAACGCCGGACCATGGCCTCCGGCCCTGGGTCGGGGATTCTCAGCGTGGAGCGGGATCATGGCCGGTCCTCCTCCTGGTCTCCGGCGAGTAGATGATCCAGGGCCTCCAGGAGGGCGTCCCGCCCCTCGCCGGTCTTGGCGGAAAAGGGGAGGATCTGCTCCCGGGTCAGTCCCAGGACCCCGGCGGCCTCTTGGAGGGTCCGTTCCCGTTTGCCCCGGGGCACCCGGTCCATCTTGGTGAGAGCCACCAGAGCCGGCAACGCCAGAGCCCCCAGGTACTCCATCATCTCCAGGTCCAGCCGGGTGGGGGGATGACGGCCGTCCACCAGGTGGACCACTCCCGTGGGGCCCTCCTCGCGGGAGAAGTAGTCCTCCACCAGCTTCCTCCAGCTCTCCCTCACGTCGCCGGGGGCCCGGGCGTAGCCGTATCCCGGCAGGTCCACCAGGAAGAACCGGTCGTTTACCCGGTAGAAGTTCAGGCTCTGGGTCTTGCCCGGGGTGCCGGACACCCGGGCCAGCTTCTTACGGGTCCTTCGCAGGAGGGTGTTGATGAGGGACGACTTCCCCACGTTCGACCGTCCGGAGAAGGCCACCTGGGGAAGCCCTTCCGGGAGCTCTCCTCCCGGGGTTCCCACGGAGCCCACGAACTCCACGGACCGGATGATCACTGGGAGAGCTGGATGCCCGTGTCCTGGGCACCTCCCACCAGGTCGGCGGGGGAGCGGGTCCGGGGAGAGGAGGCCAGGGCCGCATCCAGCACCTCGTCCATGGTATGGACCTGGAGGAACTCCACGCCGTTCAGCACTTCGGCGGGCAGCCGCTCCAGCTCGCCGGAGCTGGAAGCGGGAAGGATGATCCGCTTGATCGTCCCCTGGTAGGCGGCTACGGCCTTCTCCTTGATTCCGCCAACACCCAGCACCCGCCCCCGAAGGGTGATCTCTCCGGTCATGGCCACGTCGGCCCGGGCGGGGATCCCCGTGAGTGCGCTGATCAGGGCCACGGCGATGGTGATGCCGGCGGAAGGACCGTCCTTGGGAGTGGCCCCCTCCGGAATGTGGATGTGGAGGTCCACGTTCTGGTGGAACTGGGGATCCAGTCCGAAGGGAAGAGCCCGGGAGCGGGCGAAGGTGACTGCGGCGAAGGCCGACTCCTTCATGATGTCCCCCAGGGCGCCGGTGAGCTGGATCTTCCCGGACCCGGGCACCACGGCCACCTCCACGTCCAGAATCTCTCCCCCGGCGGCGGTCCAGGCCAGGCCGTTGGCGATCCCCGCCCGGGCCTCTCCTTCTTCTCGGGGTTCCGGGTTGTAGGGAGGGGGTCCCAGGAGCTCCTTGAGCTCGTCGGGCTGAACCCTCCGGGCCTGGCGGGCTCCCGGCTCTCCGTCCGCCACCCTCCGGGCCAGCTTCCGGGCCACGCCGCCGATCCTCCGCTCCAGCTCCCGGACGCCGGCCTCCCGGGTGTAGGCCCCGATGATCCGTTCCAGGGTCGGATCCGGGATCTCCACCTCCAGGTCGTCCAGTCCGTGGCGGCCGGCCTGTTTGGGCCACAGGAACTCCCGGGCGATGACCTTCTTCTCCGTGGTCAGGTAGCCGGGGATGCGGATGACCTCCATCCGGTCCCGGAGGGGCTCGGGAATCCCGGCCAGGGTGTTGGCCGTGGCCAGGAAGAGGACGTCGGAGAGGTCGAACTCCAGCTCCAGGTAATGGTCCGTGAAGCTCCTGTTCTGCTCCGGGTCCAGGACCTCCAGGAGGGCGGCTCCGGGATCCCCGTGAAAGTCCCGGGCCAGCTTGTCCACCTCGTCCAGGAGGAAGACGGGGTTGCAGGTGCCGCTGCGTCGCATGCCCTGGATGATGCGCCCCGGTAGGGCGCCCACGTAGGTCCGCCGATGACCCCGGATCTCCGCCTCGTCCCGCACCCCGCCCAGAGAGGCCCGGATGAACTCCCGGCCCAGGGCCGTGGCGATGCTCCGCCCCAGGGAGGTCTTTCCCACCCCCGGGGGACCCACCAGACACAGGATGGGCCCCTGGAGCTCCTCCACCAGGGAGAGGACGGCGATGTGGTCCAGGATCCTCTCCTTCACCTCGTCCAGGCCGAAGTGGGCGTCGTCCAGGATCCTCCCGGCGTGGGCCACGTCCAGGTTGTCGTCCTTCTTCTCGATCCAGGGGAGGGCGAGGATCCAGTCCAGGTAGGTCCGGATCACGGCGGCCTCCGGGGCCACGGGGTTCAGGCGCCGGAGCCGGTCCAGCTCCTTTTCCCCTCGTTCCCGGGCGTGGGCCGGCAGAAGGGTCGTCTCCAGGGCCTCCTGGATGTCCACCCACTCTCCCTCCGCCTCCGTCTCCCCCAACTCCTTGTGGATGGCCTTGAGCTGCTCCTGCAGGTAGATCTGCCGCCGGCCGGTGTCGAGTTGGGCCTTGATCTCCTCGTCCAGCTTCTCCTCGATCCGGAGGATCTCCAGCTCCCGGACCAGGATCTCCCGGAGGATCTCGAACTGACGGGTGAGCTCCAGGGCCTCCAGGACCTCCTGCTTCTCCTGGGCCGTGACCAGGACGTGGCCCGCCACCATGTGAGCCAGGCGGGCCCGGTCCTGGATGTTGGCCAGGGTGCCGGCAAGCTCTCTGGGAAGGCGCTCGTTGAGGTCGATGTACTCCTCGAAGAGACGGCGGACCCCCCGGGCCAGGGCTTCCAGGTCCGGGCTCGCCTCCTCCGGATCCTCCACCTCCCGACCCGGGGCAAGCTCCACCTGGCCCCGGAACCCCTCTTCAGCGGGGAGGAATCGACGGATGCGCCCCCGGCCCAGGCCCTCCATGACGACCCGGGTTGTGCCGTCGGGCAGGGGGGTGCTCTGGACCACCCGGATCACCGTCCCCAGCCGGTGGATGTCGTCCTGGCCGGGATCCTCCATGGCTGCGTCCTTCTGAGCCACCAACAGGAGGAGACCCTCCCCTTCTTCGGCGGCCTGCAGGGCGGCCACGGAGGGACGGCGCCCGATGAGGAGGGGCAGGACCATGTAGGGGAAGAACACCAGATCCCGGAGGGCGACCACGGGGAGCTCGGAGGGAACCTGGATCTGCCCTTCGGTCCGGTGCAGGGTGGGCATGGAGGAGCGGCCTCCTCAGGCTTCCTTCTTGTCCGCCTCGGGTCTCAGGACCAGGAGGGGCGCCACTCCGTCCTCGATGGCCTCCCGGGTGATCACCACCTCGCGGATGTCGTTTCGGGAGGGGAGCTCGAAGAGGAGCTCCCGCATGCGTTCCTCGATGACGGCCCGAAGCCCCCGGGCACCCGTGCCCCGGTTGAGGGTCTTGGCCGCGATGGCCTGGATGGCCGCGGGCTCGAAGGTGAGGCCGATCCCCTCCAGCTCCAGCATCTTCGTGTACTGCTTCACCAGGGCGTTCTTGGGCTCCTGAAGAATCCGCACCAGGGCGTCCTCGTCCAGGGCGTCCAGGGTCACGGTCACCGGGAGTCGACCCACCAGCTCCGGGATCAATCCGTAGCGCTGCAGGTCCTCCGGCTCCACCAGGCGGAGGATGTCTTCCCGGGTGGGTCCCTTGTCCTCCCCCAGAAAGCCGATCCGGCGTTTCCCCACCCGGGCTTCCACGATCTTCTCCAGGCCGTCGAAGGCTCCTCCACAGATGAAGAGGATGTTCCGGGTGTCGACCTGGATGTACTCCTGCTGGGGGTGCTTCCGTCCCCCCTGAGGCGGGACGGAGGCCACCGTGCCTTCCAGGATCTTCAGCAGGGCCTGCTGGACCCCCTCCCCGGAGACATCCCGGGTGATGGAGGGGTTCTCGGACTTCCGGGCAATCTTGTCCAGCTCGTCGATGTAGACGATGCCCCGCTCCGATTCCCCGATGTTGAAGTCTCCGGCCTGGAGCAGGCGAACCAGGATGTTCTCCACGTCCTCCCCCACGTACCCGGCCTCCGTGAGGGTGGTGGCGTCGGCGATGGTGAAGGGGACCTGGAGGGTCCGGGCCAGGGTCTGGGCCAGGAGGGTCTTGCCCACGCCCGTGGGACCCATGAATAGAATGTTGGCCTTCTCGATCTCCACGTCGTCCAGCATCCCCTGGTGGTTCACCCGCTGGTAGTGGTTGTAGACGGCTACCGCCAGGGCCTTCTTCGCTTCGTCCTGGCCAATGACATACTGGTCCAGGATCTCCTTGATCTCCTGGGGCGTGGGGCTGGGGATCTGAGTCTCCTCCGCCTTCCGCTCCTCCTCCTCCGCCAGGATCTCATTGCACAGGGAGACGCACTCGTTGCAGATGTAGACCGATGGTCCGGAAATGAACTTCTCCACCGAATCCTTGGATTTCCCGCAGAAGCTGCAGCGGAGATGCTTGTCGCCGGTCACGCTCATGACTTCCCTCCGTACCGGGGAGTTCTTCCCTCAGTATCGGTTCTGTTTCCTGATCGTCAATCCGAGCCCGAGTCCGGGTGATCGGAATCCTTCGGTTTCGCATTGTCCCGTCCCGTCTCGCCCCGCTCCAGCACCCGGTCGATGATCCCGTATTCCCGGGCCTCCTCCGGCCCCATGAATCGGTCCCGGTCCACGTCCTCGGCGATCTTTTCCAGAGGCTGGCCCGTGTGCTCCGCCAGGATCTCGTTCAGCCGCTCCCGGATGTGAAGGATCTCCTTGGCGGCGATCTCGATGTCGGCCGCCGTGCCGTGGGCTCCGCTGGACGGCTGGTGGATCATGATCCGGGAGTTCGGCAGGGCGGCCCGCTTGCCCTCGTCCCCGGCGGCCACCAGCACGGCGGACATGGAGGCGGCCATGCCCACACAGAAGGTCGCCACCGGAGCCCGGAGGTGCTGCAGGGTATCGTACACGGCCAGGCCAGCGTAGACGCTGCCTCCCGGGGAGTTGATGTAGAGGTAGATGTCCCGTTCCGGGTCCTCGGCGTCCAGAAAGAGGAGCTGGGCGATGATGATGTTGGCGACGTTGTCGTCAATGGGACTCCCCAGGAACACGATCCGGTCCATGAGGAGGCGGCTGAAGATGTCGTAGCTCCGCTCGCCTCGGCTGGTCCTCTCGATGACGTAAGGCGGATAGATGGGCATCGTACCTCGTAGTCGATGGGTTTTTCGGTATGCGTCGGTTCGTCTCTTCTACGTCTGCGCTGGTCCAGGGTCGGCCCCGGGGACCGGAGCGGGGGGGGCGGGCTCCCGCTCCGATCATGATACCCCTAGGCCTCCTCGATGGTCGACTCGTCCTTGAGGAACTCGAAGACCTTCTCTTCGGTGATCTCCCGCTCCAGACCTTCCAGGGTCCCGGCCTTCTGCAGGTTCGCGTACACCTGGGCCGGGGACACGTCATTGGCCTCGGCGATGGCCTGGACCCTCTCGTCCAGCTCGTCCTCGCTGGCCTTCAGGCCCTGAATCTCCGCCACCCGGTCGATGAGGAGGATCCGCTTCACGGCCTTCTCGGCTTCCGGCCGGAAGCTCTCCCGGGTCCGCTCCACCATGTCGGGGTCGAGCTTCGAGGTGTCCCCCAGGGCGGATTCCATGTACCGCTCCACCATGGAGCGGGGTACCTCGAAGGGATTGGCCTCCAGGAGCTGGTCCACGAGCTGGCCGCGAACGGCGGACTCGGTTTGCTGGGCCGCCTCCTTGCCCAGGTCCTCCCGGATCTTCTCCTTGAGGGTCTCCACGTCCTGGAAATCCTCGTTCAGGGAGCGGGCGAACTCGTCATCCACCTCGGGCAGCTCCCTGCTCTTCCGCTCCTCCAGGGTGATCCGCAGGTGTTGCTTCTCCCCACGGCGATCCTCGTCCGGGAAGTCCTCGGGGAAGGCCACGCTGAATTCGCCGGTCTCCCCCACGGCCAGGGTCCGGATGGCGTCCTCCACGTCCGGAATGGCCTCTCCGTCTCCCAGGATGATCTCGTAGGGCCGGCCCTCGTCCACTGGCTCCCCCTCCTCCAGCCTGGTGATGGTCAGGGTGACCTGGTCCCCGTCCCGGGGCGCCCCCTCCTCCTCGGGCTTCCAGGCGCCCTGCTGCTCCCGGAGGCGCTCCAGGACCCGGTCCACGTCCTCCTGGGCAACCTGGATGTCCGGACGCCGGACGACGAATCCCCCCAGCCTGGAGAGCTCCAGCCGGGGTTCCACGTCGAAGGTGATGGAGAAGGTCAGGTCCTGCCGGGGGGCGTAGTCCAGGTCGTCCATCTGCCCCTGGGAGATGGGCTCCAAAGACTCCATCCGGAGAGCCTCCCGGTAGGCTTCACCGATGACGTTGTCCATCATCTCCTGGTCCACGGCCTGGCCGTAGCGCTGCTCCACCACCTGGGCCGGGATCTTCCCCTTCCGGAAGCCGGGCAACTTCAGCTTTCCGCCCAGCTTCTTGATGATCTTGTTGCGTTCCTTCTGTACGGTGCCCGCGGGTACGGTCACCGTGAGACGTCGCCTCCAGCTTTCCTGCTCTTCCACATCCACCTGGAGGGTCGAGGGATCTATCGCCATTACAAAGCCGATCTCGATGCGTGACTGAGAACTCTGCCCGGAGAAGGTCCCCGGTGCAGCAAATGCGAAAGGGGGGACTCGAACCCCCACGGCCGAGGCCACGAGATCCTAAGTCTCGCGCGTCTACCAGTTCCGCCACTTTCGCATGGAGGAAACCGAAAAGCCGCCAAAATCAAAGATAAAACCGCCCTCAGGGGGCATCAACACAGGGTTCGGCTTCGGGGCGTCGTCGAACGACGGTCCATACGGGTCCCATCCCCCGCTCCTGTCCCGGATTCGGACCCGGTCCGGAAGGAACCCGAACCCGGACAGAGAAGGCCCGCCCCGGGAAGCGCCCCGGCGCGGGCCTGTTCTCCTGTTCCACTGGTATTCCGTCCTCCGGATCCCGTCCTCCCGTCCTGACCTGCCTCCCGGAGGTACCGGAGCCGGAGGGGCGTGGGGGCCGGCTATCCTCCGGCCCGGATGTTCACGATGCGGGTGGAGCCGTCCGGGTATTCCACCAGGAGGGAGACGATCTCGCCGGCCTGCACGTCCCTGAGCAGCCGCTCCACGTCTCCGCTGTTCTCCACGGTCTCTTCGTCGATCTCCCTGATCCTCAGCCCCTGTGCCAGACCCTGCCGGGCGGCGGGCCCCAGGGGCGTCAGGCCGGTGATGATGACGCCATCGGCTTCCTCCCATCCCCACCGGGAAAGCACGGAAGAGGGAATCTCCTCCATGTCCTGGACCTCCATTCCCAGCTTCTCGGCGTGGGACTCTTCAGGCTCCGGTTCCGCTGCCGGCTGCTCCTGGACGGTGAGAGGAGCTTCGCCCAGCTCCAGCCGGACGGTCCTGGGGGAACCATCCCTGTACACCCGAAGGGTCACCTCCTCGCCGGGGCGCTGCTGGGCGATGAGGTTCTGCAGGCCGTTGGGGGTATAGACCGTCCGGCCGTTCACCTGGTAGATGATGTCCCGGGGCCGAAGTCCCGCGTCCTCGGCGGGACTGTCCTCCGTGATGGACTGGATCTCCACCCCGGCCACCTCCGGCAGGTTGTAGTACTCCTGGTCTTCAGGGGTCACCTCTTCGATGCGCACCCCCAGCCAGGCCCGGCGGACCCGGCCGTACTCGATGAGGTCCTCCATGACCCGGCTGGCCAGGTCCACGGGGATGGCGAAGCCGTAGCCCTGGTAGTAGCCCGTGGGGCTGAGGATGGCGGAGTTGATGCCTACGACCTGGCCCTGGAGGTTCACCATGGGCCCCCCGGAGTTGCCCCGATTGATGACGGCGTCCGTCTGGATGAAGTCCTCGATGGCGAAGCCCGGGTCCACGGCCCCTTCCTGTTGCAGCTCGTTCCCGATGAGCTGGAGGGGACGGCCCTTGGCGCTGACGATTCCCGCCGTCACCGTGTAATCCAGCTGGCCCGGATCGCCTCCGAAGCCCGGGTTGCCGATGGCCAGGACCCATTCCCCCACCCGGAGCTCGTCGGAGTCGCCCAGGCTCATGAAGGGGAGCCCCTCCTCGTCGATCTTGATGACGGCCACGTCGGTGGTGGGATCCGTTCCCACGACCTCGGCCGCGAACTCCCGCCGGTCCGTCAGGTAGACGGTGATCTCCTCGGCGTCTCCCACCACGTGGTTGTTGGTGAGGATGTAGCCGTCCTCGGAGACGATGAAACCGGACCCGCCGCCCAGGCGGGGGATCTCGGGGTGCTCCTGCAGATCCTCGTCTTCCGGGATGTTGAAGAACCGTCGGAACTCATCCCGAAACCCCTCGGGGATCCGCATTCGCTGGGGAACTCGGGCGGTGGACCGGACTTCGATGCGCACCACCGCCGGGGTCACGGACTCGGCCACGTTGGCGAAGGCCTCACTCAGGTCCAGGGCGGGCTGCACCGCCTCCTGGGAGACCTGGGGGGTGTGGGTCACCGTGGGCATGGCGAAGGACGAGCCCGTCCATCCCAGGCCCGAGGCCAGCCCCAGCCCGAAGAGAAAGGCCACGGCCGTGTAGACGATGATACGGGCTTTGGCCCGGAGTGGATCAAACATCAGTGCGCTCCCTCACGTTCCTTCCTCAGGATACCGGTATACCGATGGACGAGGACCCGACGTCCCTGAGGGACGCCGGCTGTCTGTCTTCATTACGTTCGTTCCGCTTCCTTCGCTTGTTTCCCTCATCTCGCATGAGCCCGCCTTTCTACCCGGCCTCTCCCGGGTAGGGTCCGGGCCGGGGTGATCCCTCCCGGGCGCACCCGTCACTCTGCGAACCCGTCACTCTGCGGACCCATCTCTCTGACGAGCCGGAGGCGGCCGACCGTTGTCCGGCCTTCCGCCTCCGGGGGTGCTCGACAGCGTGTCCTTCACGACGTGGCAGCGGATGGCGCCCGCGAGCCTTATCCGTCCCGGCAGCGGTTCGACGCGCCGGGTCTTGCACCTGTCGTGGGCCGGCTACTTCTCCTTCTCTTCGTCCACGATCTCGTAGTCCGCTTCCACCACTTCCTCTTCCTCTTCTTCCTTTCCGGGCGCTTCCGCCCCGGCGTCGGCTCCGGCACCGGCTCCAGCCCCTGCAGCGGCGCCCATGTCGCCCATGTCGCCCATCTCGGGCCCGGCACCCTCGGCCTCACCGGCCTGGGACTGGTACATCTCCTGACCGGCGGCGCTGAAGGCCTGCATGAGCTCGTCCCGGGCCTGGTTGATGGCGCCGGTGTCGTCGCCCTTCAGGGCTTCCTTGGCCTTCTCCACCGCCTGGTTCAGGCGCTCCCGGGTGGGCTCGGCCACCTTGTCGCCCCACTCCTCCGAGTCCTTCTCCACCTGGTAGACCAGGGAGTCGAGCTGGTTGCGGGCCTCCACCTTCTCCCGGCGCTCCTCGTCTTCCGAGGCGTGGGCCTCGGCGTCCTTCACCATCTTGTCGATCTCCTGCTCCGACAGACCGCTGGACGCCTCGATGCGAATCTTCTGCTCCTTGCCCGTGGCCCGGTCCTTGGCCGAGACGTGGAGGATCCCGTTGGCGTCGATGTCGAAGGTGACCTCGATCTGGGGCATGCCCCGGGGCGCCGGGGGAATGCCGGTGAGCTGGAACTTGCCGATGGTCTTGTTGTCCACCGCCATCTTCCGCTCACCCTGCAGGACGTGGATCTCCACAGTGGTCTGGTTGTCCTCCGCCGTGGAGAAGGTCTCCGTCTTCTTCGTGGGGATCGTGGTGTTCCGCTCGATGAGGGTGGTCATGACCCCGCCCAGAGTCTCGATGCCCAGGGAGAGGGGGGTCACGTCCAGGAGGAGGACGTCCTTGACGTCTCCCGCCAGCACACCGCCCTGGATGGCGGCGCCCACGGCCACGACCTCATCCGGGTTCACGCCCTTGTGGGGATCCTTCTCGAAGAAGTCCTTGACGATCTCCTGGACCTTGGGGATCCGGGTGGATCCGCCCACCAGGATCACCTCGTCCACGTCGGAAGCGGAAAGACCCGCATCCCGGAGCGCCTTCTCCATGGGGGACTTCAGCCGGTTCAGCTCCTCCTCCACCAGCTGCTCGAACTTGGAACGGCTCAGGCTGTAGTTCAGGTGCTTGGGCCCTTCCTGGGTGGCGGTGATGAAGGGGAGGTTGATGTCCGTCTGCATGGTGCTGGACAGCTCCATCTTCGCCTTCTCCGCCGCCTCCTTCAGCCGCTGCAGCGCCATGGCGTCCTTGGAGAGGTCGATCCCCTGGTCCTTCTTGAACTCCGTCACCAGCCAGTCGATGATCCGCTGGTCCAGGTCGTCTCCGCCCAGGTGGGTGTCTCCGTTCGTGCTCTTGACCTCGAAGACCCCTTCACCGAGCTCCAGGATGGAGATGTCGTAGGTACCGCCACCGAAGTCGAAGACGGCGACTTTCTGGTCTTCCTTCTTCTCCAGCCCGTAGGCCAGGGAGGCGGCGGTGGGCTCGTTGATGATCCGGAGGACCTCCAGCCCGGAGATCTTGCCGGCGTCCTTCGTGGCCTGACGCTGGGAGTCGTTGAAGTAGGCCGGCACGGTGATGACGGCCTGGGTCACCTCCTGGCCCAGGTAGTCCTCCGCCGTCTGCTTCATCTTCTGCAGGATCATGGCGGAGATCTCGGGGGGGCTGTAGTCCTTGCCCGCGTTGGGAAGGTTGACCTGCACCCGATCCTGGGCATCCGAGGTGACTTCGTAGGGGACGAGCTCCTTCTCGTGGGCCACCTCCGAGGCCTTGCGGCCCATGAACCGCTTGATGGAGAAGACCGTGTTGTTGGGGTTGGTGATGGCTTGCCTACGGGCCACCTGACCCACTAGACGCTCGTTGTCCTTGGTGAAGGCCACCACCGAAGGCGTGGTCCGGCCCCCTTCCGAGTTGGGGATGACCACCGGCTCCCCACCTTCCATGACGGCCACCACCGAATTCGTGGTACCCAGGTCGATCCCGATAACCTTACCCATGTCTGCTCCTCGCCTGCTGTCCGATGTATGTTCGGGGGTGGCGTCGTCGGGCACCCCACCTGTCCATTCTCAGGGGAAGGAGCAACCTCCATGCCGGGCAAGGACGCCGGTTTCTCCTGTTTTTCCGCCAAAATGGCGGGAGAATTCTGCCGATTCCGCCGCTCTGGCAGAACCGTGGCCCTTGTCCCACCTTCTCTCCGGGGCTGACACGCTGAAAGCGGCAGGAAGCCGCCGTC
Source organism: uncultured Gemmatimonadaceae bacterium (assembly GCA_964652625.1). Taxonomy (GTDB): domain Bacteria; phylum Gemmatimonadota; class Gemmatimonadetes; order Longimicrobiales; family Gaopeijiaceae; genus CAZZEL01. Next base: position 28,773 of record CAZZEL010000009.1, on the reverse strand, counting down.
TCGTTTTCGGGAGATCCGCTCCTCCGCGTTCCACAGCCCCTCCACAACGCTCCGGGCCGTTGCATGTTCCCACTCTACGATGACAACCCCACGGAGATCTTCCCCATCATCACCCTCCTTCTCATGGGGGCGTGCGTGGGGGCCTGGATCTACCTGCAGGGCGCAGGCCTCAGCCAGGAGGCCCTCATGGGATCGGTCTGCGGCCTGGGGACCATCCCCGCCGAGATCACCGGCACGCTGACCGGGGAGCTCCCCGCCCGGGGCGAGGGCCCCTGTCGCCTGGGAGGGCTCACCTGGCAGACCCTCTTCACCTCCATGTTCCTCCACGGGGGGTGGATGCACCTCATCGGGAACCTGTGGTTCCTGTGGATTTTCGGGAACAACATCGAGGATTCCATGGGCCACCTCCGATTCCTGGCCTTCTACCTCCTCACGGGACTGGTGGCCACCGGAAGCCATATCGCCGCCGAGCCCTCCTCCGTCCTGCCCATGGTGGGGGCCTCCGGGGCCATCAGCGCCATCATGGGGGCCTACCTGGTCCTCTATCCCCGGACCCGGGTCTACACCCTCTTCATCATCATCATCATCATCCGGGTCTTTCCCATTCCGGCCTGGTTCTTCCTGGGCTACTGGTTCTTCCTCCAGGTGGCGTCCTCCTCCATCCAGGTGGGAGCAGGGGGCGGGGGTGTGGCGTTCTGGGCCCACATCGGAGGGTTCGTGGCCGGCCTGGTCCTGGTGAAGGTGTTCCAGAACCGGATCCTGGTGGACGCCAAGCGCTCCGGGGTGCGGCTGGAGCGGGGCCAGATCCGGCATGGTGGGTGGTGGTAGGACTCCGGGTGGTGGTAGGACTCCGGACGATGCCAGGGCTCCGGGTCGTAGGGGACCGCCGGGTGCTGGCGAAACCCCGGGTGGTGGCGGACCCCGCCCCCGGACATATTGGGGCGGCATGAAACGCCCCTCCCCCCCGGTTCTGGTCCTGTGGGCCCTCACCGCCCTCCTCCTGGGCGGCGGGATTCTGGGGGCCACCCTGAAATCCCCCGGCTCCTCTCCGGGTCGGGTGGTGGAGGCGGCCGGGGCGGCGTCCGTTCCCTCGCCGTCGCCGGGCCTGACCACCCAGACCCGCCTCCAGGACCAGGCCGGCGAGGGCCTGGACACGCCCCTCCTCTCCCGACTCCGGTCCCTGCTGGGGATGCTCGTCCTGGGGCTCCTGGCCTGGCTGTTCAGCCTGGACCGGAGCCGGGTGGCCTGGCGGGTGATCCTGTGGGGCGTGGCTCTCCAGCTCCTCTTCGCCCTCTTCATCCTGAAGACTCCCCTGGGAGAGCAGATCTTCGACTGGCTGAACACGATGGTGGTGGCCCTTCTGGGCTTCACCGTGGAGGGCGCCCGGTTCATCTTCGGGGACCTGGTCTACGACAACGTTCCGGTGGGTCTGGGGGAGGCGGGGAGCAACGCCCCGGTGGAGGACGTGCCCGGGCGGGTGGCCCGGACCGGGGCCTCCTTCGCCTTCAACGTCCTGCCCACCATCATCTTCTTCTCTTCCTTCATGACCGTCCTCTACCACCTGGGGATCATGCAGTGGGTGGTCCGGGGCATGGCCTGGGTGATGCAGAAGACCCTGGGAACCTCCGGGGCCGAGACCCTGTCGGCAGCGGGCAACATCTTCGTGGGGCAGACCGAGGCCCCCCTCATGATCAAGCCCTTTATCCAGTCCATGACCCTGTCCGAGCTCCATGCCGTCATGACGGCGGGCTTCGCCACGGTGGCCGGAGGGGTCCTGGCGGCCTACGTGGGCATGCTCATGGCCTACTTCCCGGACATCGCCGGGCACCTCATGGCCGCCTCCGTGATGTCGGCACCGGCAGCCCTGGTCATGGCCAAGCTCATGGTTCCGGAGGCCGGAGAGCCGGCCACCCGGGGGAGGCTGAAGACGGAGTTGGAGCAGCCCGATGTGAACGTCATCGACGCCGCATCCCGGGGCGCGTCGGATGGCCTGCGCCTGGCCCTGAACGTGGGCGCCATGCTTCTGGCCTTCATCGCCCTCATCGCACTCCTCAACGCCCTCATCGGCTGGGCCGGGGGATGGGTGGGGCTGGAGGAGCTCACTTTGGAAGGAATCCTGGGAGCCGCGTTGGCCCCCCTGACCTGGCTCATGGGCGTTCCCTGGTCCGACGCCGCCACGGTGGGCTCCCTCCTGGGCATCAAGACGGTGTTGAACGAGTTCGTCGCCTTCTTCCAGCTCTCCTCCCTCCTGGCCGAGGAGGGAGCCCTGGAGCCCCGGTCCGTGGTCATCACCATCTACGCCCTCTCGGGCTTCGCCAACTTCTCCTCCATCGCCATCCAGATCGGGGGCATCGGCGGCATCGCTCCTTCCCGGCGCCACGACCTCTCCCGCCTGGGGCTCCGGGCCATGGTGGCCGGCTCCCTGGCAGCTTTCATGACGGCCACGGTGGCCGGCATGCTCCTGTGATGCCCGCCTCCTTCCCCCTGGAGGACGCCCGGGAGGCCTTGAAGGCCCGGCTCCCGGGCAGACCGGAGGTGTTCCTGGTCCTGGGCTCGGGTCTGGGGGGGCTGACCCGGGGACTTTCCGGAGCCCTCGCCATCCCCTTCGACCAGGTCCCGGGCTTTCCCGGCGCCGGAGTGGCAGGCCACGAGGGGCGACTGTTGTGGGGAGAGCTGGAGGGTCGTCGGGTCCTGGTGCAGTCCGGCCGGTTCCACCTCTATGAGGGACACACCCGGGAGCTGGTCACGGCGCCGGTGCGACTGAGCGCCGGACTCGGCGCCCGGGCGGTGATCCTGACCAACGCCGCCGGGGGGATCGCCCCGAGGGTGGAGCCCGGCGCCGTCCTTCTCATCCGGGACCACCTGGACCTCATGGGTTCCTGGCCCTCCGGGAGGGACGGGGGGGGAGAGACCCGGTGGCCCTACCATCCAGAGCTCCAGGCTCTGGCCCGGAAGGCGGCCCGGGAGGAGGGGGTCCCTCTGGAGGGGGGGACCTACGCCGCCGTTCTGGGGCCCAGCTACGAGACGCCGGCGGAGGTCCGGGCCCTCCGGCGGATGGGGGCCGACGCCGTGGGGATGTCCACGGTCCCGGAGGTCCTGGCCGGGGCTGCCCTGGGCCTTCCGGTGCTGGCCCTGTCCCTCATCACGAACCGGGCGGCGGGGGCCGGAGGCCACGGGGCCTTGAGTCACGAGGAAGTGCTGGAGACCGGGCGGAGAGCCGGACACCGGCTCCAGGGCCTGATCCGCGGCATCCTCCGCCGCCTGCCTGCCGACTCCTCCTGATCCGCGGCCGCACCCCACCTTGTTCAGCGGCCTTTCACAGGCCCCGGAGATAGGGTGTGCCGGCGAAGTGGTTCACGGGGCCGTGCCCCGATCCCAGACCCGGGGCCGTCCGGATGGCCCGGGCCACGAAGTCCAGGGCTTCGTCCACGGCCCGAACCAGCGGCAGACCCCGGGCCAGACCCGCGGCGGCGGCGGCGGAGAGGGTGCAGCCTGTCCCGTGGGTATGTCGGGTCTCCAACCGGGGCCGACGCCAGACCTGCTCATCCTCACCGTCCCACAGCAGGTCCGTGGCTTCGGCTTCCTGAAGGTGCCCGCCCTTGACCAGGGCCGCTCCGGCGCCCATCTCCACCAGGCGTTCGGCGGCCCGGCGCATGTCGTCCAGGGTGTCCACGGGCAAGCCGGAGAGGATCCGGGCCTCCTGGAGGTTCGGGGTCACCAGGGTGGCCAGGGGGAGGAGTCGGGTGGTAAGGGCCTCCTCGGCGTCCTCGTCCAGGAGGCGATCACCGCTGGTGGCCACCATCACCGGATCCATGACATAATTCTCCAGGCCGTGATCCTGGATGGCCCGGGCCACGGTGTCCGCCAGATCAGAGGTAGCCAGCATCCCCGTCTTCATGGCTCGGGGAGGGAGGTCCAGGGCGATGGCGTCGATCTGGGCCCGGACCACGTCCAGGGGGATGGGGTGGATGGCCTGGACCCCCAGGGTGTTCTGGGCGGTGATGGCCGTGAGGGCCGACGTTCCGTAGACGCCGAAGGCGTGGAAGGTCTTGAGGTCGGCCTGGATTCCGGCACCCCCGCCGGAATCGGAACCTGCGACGGTTAGGGCGATGGGAAGGTTGTGGGAAGCCATGGCGGTGTTCGAGGACGAGAGGATCGAGTGTTCCGCACCTGAGGGTTGCGCACCTGAGGGTTGCGCACCTGAGGGTTGCGGACCTGAGGGTTGCGGACCTGAGGGTTGCGCACCTGAATGTCACGAGGGACCATGGTCTTGAGCAAGGCGAAGACCCGACTCCTGGAGCGCCTCCAGCACCCACGGTTCCGGAGCCGGGAGGGGGCGTTCCTGGTGGAGGGGATCCGAGGAGTGGAGGAGGCCCTGGAGGCCCGCCTGCCCCACGGTCTTCCCTTCGTGCTGGTCTCGCCCCGTCTCCGGGAGAGCCCGCGAGGGCGGAGGCTGGAGGATCGCCTGCGCCTCCAGGCGGGGCCGGTGCGGGTGGTGGAGGAGGTGGAGGACGACGAGCTGGCCCGGCTCTCGGCCACAGAGCACCCTCAGGGTGTGCTCCTGGTGGCGGAGGAGCCGAAGGTGGAGCCCCGAGACGTGGTGGAGGGCCCGGGGCCGGGTCTCCTCCTCCTGGACGGAGTCCAGGATCCGGGGAACGTGGGAACCCTCCTGAGGGGAGCGTGGGCTTTCGGTCTCCGGGGGGGGCTGGTCCTGGAGGGGACGGCGGACCCCTGGAATCCCAAAGCGGTCCGGGCTGCTGCCGGCGCCCTCTTCCACCTTCCGGTGGCCCGTGCCGCCTGGCGGGAGGTGGACGCCCTTCTGGCGGAGCGGGGCATGGCCCTCCTGGTGGCCGACACCTCCGGGGAGCCCGTGACCCGAATGAGGGCACCGGAAGCCTGGGCCCTGGCCGTGGGCAACGAGGGGGCCGGGGTCCGGGAGGCCGTTCGGCAGGCCGGTGGGCGGATGGTCTCGGTGGGAATGGCCCCCGGGGCCGAGTCCCTGAACGCCGGGGTGGCCGGATCCATCCTCCTCTTCGCCCTGACCAACGACGGCGAGCTCTCCGGGAAATCTGCCGGGGAGGCTTCCGAGGCCGCCGACGAAGCAGCGCCCGAGGCCGCCGACGAACAGGCTCCCGAGGCCGCCAACGAAGAGGCTCCCGAGGCCCCGGCCGGGGAGGCTTCCGTGGAATCTGACGAAAGGCCCGGTGGATGAGCGACGTCCTGGAGACGGGGTGGGCCCTGGCGATCCTGGCAGGAGTCCTGGGTCTGGTTCTGGGGTCCTTCCTGAACGTGTGCACTCTTCGCTGGCCCACGGACGAGTCCGTGGTCCGGCCTCCGTCCCGGTGCCCGGGCTGCGGATCGTCCATCCGTTGGTTCGACAACGTTCCGGTTCTGAGCTACCTCGTCCTCCGGGGGCGTTGCCGGAGCTGCGGCCTGTCCATCTCTCCCCAGTATCCCCTGGTGGAGCTGGCGACGGGACTGATCTGGGCCGGGGCCTTCCTCCAGTACGGCCTCACCTTCGAGGCCCTCCGGGGGGCCCTCTTTCTGACCCTCCTCCTGGGCATCGCCATCACGGACGCCCGCTTCTACATCATCCCGGACCAGTTCTCCCTGGGGGGAGCGGTCCTGGGCCTGGCCCTTTCGCCCCTCCCCGGGGGCCTCGCCTTCCTGGATTCCCTGCTGGGTGCCCTGGTGGGCTTCGGGCTCCTGTGGCTCGTGGCCCGGCTGGGGGGATGGCTCCTGAAGAAGGATGCCATGGGGGGCGGCGACCTGAAGATGATGGCCATGGTGGGGGCCTTCCTGGGGATCCCCGGGGTCCTACTCACCGTCTTCCTGGGGGCGCTTCTGGGATCGGTCGTCTTCGGGCCCATCGCCTGGAAGACCGGCAAGCTGGTGCCCTTCGGGATCTTCCTGGCCGCGGGAGCGGCCGTGACCTGGGGGTGGGGAGCGGACCTCATCCAGTGGTACACCGACACGTTCCTCGTGTACTGAGTACTCCACTCCGGAAATGGGATGATTCGGATGGTAGGGAGCTGCGCACGGCCGCACCCCCCTTGTTCAACAGCCCTCCAGGTAGCGCCGGGAGAGCTCCACGTAATGGGCCGCGCTTCGCTCCACCCACCGGGCCGCGGGTCCCTCCAGCGTTCTCCGGACCCGCCCCGGCACCCCCGCCACCAGGCTTCCCGGAGGAATCTCCTGGCCCTCCAGGACCACGGCGTGGGCCGCCACCAGGGACCCCTCCCCCACCCGGGCCTCCTGGAGGATGACGGCGTTCATCCCGATGACGCAGCGGTCCTCGATGGTGCAGCTCTCGAAGGCGGCGCCGTGTCCCACGGTGACGCCCCGTCCCACGATGGTGGGTTGCCAGTCGCCCACGTGGATCACGCAGTTGTCCTGGACGTTGCTCTCCGGCCCCACCACGATGCCGTGCTCCGGGTGGTCGCCACGTAGCACGGCCCCGAACCAGACGGAGGCCCGGGAACCCACCTCCACGTCCCCCACCAGGACGGCGTTGGGAGCCAGGAAGGCGTCCGGGGCCACCCGGGGGTGCTGTCCCCGGAAGGGCAGGAGGAGTGCCATCTCAGGAGGTCGACTCCCTCAAGCCTCCTCCTCCTGCAGGCTGGGTTGGGACACCTTCCGGACCCGTGCTCGGAGCACCTGGGTCTCGGTGGCGTCCATGACATCGATGCGCACGCCCTGGTGCTCCAGGGACTCTCCCTTCTCCGGGACGTAGCCCAACTCCTCGATGATGAATCCGTTCAGGGAGCGGTGCTCCAGCTGGGGCAGGGAGACGTTGAAGGCGTAGTTGATCTCCCGGAGGTCCAGGGTTCCGTCGGCCACGATCTCCGTCTTGGAGATCCGGATGAGAGGCTCCTCCGGGAGGTCCGTCTCGTCCACGATGTCCCCCACCAGCTCCTCCAGGAGATCCTCCAGGGTCACCAGACCGTCCGTGCCACCGAACTCGTCGGCCACGATGCCCATGTGGATCCGACGGGCCTGGAAGTCCTTCAGCAGGCTCGTCAGAGGAAGGGAGCCCGGGATGAAGAAGGGGTCCCGGGCCAGGGCCTTCAGGGCCGTCCGGCCCCGCTGGGCGATGAGGCTCTGGTAGGCCTCCCGGACGTAGAGGATGCCCGTGATGTCGTCGATGCTCTCCCCGTAGACCGGGACCCGGGAGTAGGGCACCCTCTCCAGCTCGTCCTGTATCTCTTCCAGGGTGAGGGAGTCGTTCCAGGCGAAGATGGCCACCCGGGGCGTCATGACCTCCCGGACGGTGAGCTCGTCCAGACGGAAGGCCCGCTCCACCAGCTCGTGCTCCTCCATCTCCACCACGCCCTCCTCCTGCCCCAGGGAGGTGATCTCCCGCACTTCCCGCTCCTCCCGGGTCGCTCCCTCCTCCCCGGTGGTGCGGGCCAGGAAGCCCTCCAGGCGGAGAAGAGGGGTGAGGAGAGGACCCGGGAAGCGCTCCAGGGCCTTCACCGCAGGGGCCGTGGCCAGAGCCACCCGGATGGAACGCCGGACGGTCAGGGCCCGGGGCAGGATCTCTCCGATGAGGAGGACCGCCAGAAGAGAGGCGGCGAGGCCCACCAGGAGACCGACCATGGACCAGCGCAAGGCCGCCCAGCCCGTGGCCAGGCCCACGGCCCCGAGATTTGCCGCAGCGTTGAGGAGAAGGAGCCGGCCGTGGAGGTTTCCCGACCGGGCCCGGATCTCCGACAAGACCCCGGCGCCCTTGAATCCCTCCTCCAGGAGGGTCCGAAGACGGGATCCCCCCACGGAGAAGATGGCCGTGGCGGAGGCGGAGAAGAAGGCGGAGAGGAGGACCAGGACGACCGCTGCCGGGATCAGGAGTCCCATGGCCGTCCCCGGGTACTCGGTGGTCTCTCGCCGGTATCGTTGGTGTTGTCTGCGTCCATTCCTGGGCGTCTTGGGGAAGGATCGAGGGGCCACTCCCCGAACCCGGTCCCGAAGGGACCACGGTCCAGAAGAGCCGACCGAGATCGGTCCTCGCCTCAAAGATGGCGAATCAGGTGTCGTTCGGCCAAGTCCCTATTCCCCGGAGCCCCTCCCCGGGGGAGGTGGGGCCGGGGCCGGGAAGGGTAGGTCGAAGCCCGCCAACGGGGGAACCGAGCCCCGGAAAGCCGGCCCACAACGAGCCCTGCCTTCCGGCTCCGGCAGCCGTGGGAAAACCCCCCCTATCGGCAGTTGCGAAAAAATTCACGATCCCCTAACTTGCGGCCGCTTTTTTGAGATGGCCCCAAGGATTGCGCGGGATGGCGGAGCACCCTCGGAAGGAGACGCCGCAACCCACCGTTTGGCAGGCTGCGGGGCAGTATGCGGGATATGGGCTCACGTGGGCCCTCTCGACCCTGCTCTTCCTTCTGGGTGGTTGGTGGGTGGACGGGAAGCTGGGCACGACGCCCCTCCTCACGATCCTGGGGGCTTTTGTCGGAGCGGGGGCCGGGTTCTACAGCCTGTATCAGCACCTGGTTGTGGAGTCCCGGGAACGACGGGAACGAGAGAACGGCGAGGGAGAGCCGTGAGCCAGGTGATCCGGTATGGAGCAACGGGCCTCCTGGCTCTCTCGCTGGTCATCGTCGGCCTCTGGCCGTGGCTCTCCTCGCCGGCCAGACGAGGGATCGTGGTGGCGGCTGCCGTGGCCTTTCCGGTCCAGGTGCTGGCCTTTGGCCTCCTGGTCCGGTACCGGCAGGAGGCGAAGCGTTTCCTGCTGGTGTGGATGGGGGGGACGGTGGTCCGGATGGCGGTGATCCTGGCGGCGGCCTTGGCCATCGTCCGGACAGGGGAACTCCCGCCGGCTCCCACGCTGCTGGCGTTGGCGGGTTTTTTCTTTGGACTCCTCCTGCTGGAGCCTCTCTTCCTGAGGCCCCGGGGGATTGAGAGAACAGAGACGACAGGATGAGCTTGATGACCTTCTTCAGGGTCCTGCAGGAAGGGGCCGGGCACGGCGAGCAGGCCGCGGCCCACGGGGCGGAGCAGGCGGCCCACGCCGCCGGGGGTGGTGGGCCGGACGTGGGGGGGATGCTCATGCATCACCTGGTGGATGCCCACTACCTGGAGCTGCCCATCGTCGGTGAGGTCCACCTCCCCCAGTGGGATCCCGTCCACGTGGCCGGGCTCACCATCGACCTCTCCCCCACGAAGCACGTGGTGTTCCTGGTGCTGGCCGGGATCCTCTGCACCCTGCTCTTCCTCGCCGTGGGCCGGGCCATCGCAGGGAAGTACCGGGACCGGGCCCCCAGCGGGCTGGCCAACGCCCTGGAAGCCATCATCCTCTACTTCCGGGACGAGATCGTCCGGCGCAACATCGGCCACGGGGCGGACAAGTTCACCCCCTTCATCCTGACCCTGTTCTTCTTCATCCTGACCATGAACCTCCTGGGGCTCGTCCCCTGGGGAGCCACGGCCACCGGGAATCTCTCGGTGACGGCGGGTCTCGCCGTGGTGAGCCTCATCGTCATCGAGGTCAGCGGATTTCTGGCCCTGGGTCCCGGCGGATACATGAAGACCATCTTCTATGCGCCGAAGGGGATGGGCCCTGTGGGAAGCGCACTCATGCTGGTGATCATGACCCCGGTGGAGCTCGTGGGGAAGCTGGCCAAGCCCTTCGCTCTGGCCATCCGACTCTTCGCGAACATGACCGGGGGGCACACGGTCATCCTGGCCCTTCTGGGCCTCATCTTCGTCTTCGGGCACCTGACCCTGGGACGCTGGGGGGTCGCTGCAGGGTCCGTGGGCATGTCCATCGCCATGATGATTCTGGAGATCTTCGTGGCGTTCCTTCAGGCCTACATCTTTGCCATGCTGACCTCGGTGTTCATCGGCCTGATCCGACACGCTCACTGAGGATCGGGGCTTTCGAGAGCTGGAGAGAACGTCGTTTCACGTAGCGCAGGCAGTTTTCACGAACCCTTCATAGACGAGACGGAGAAACCATGCTGCACGCTTTCCTCACCGCCGTTCAGGACATGGGCGCCACCATGGATGCGGAGACGGCCAAGAACTATCTAAGCCTCCTGGGCGCCGGTCTGGGCGTCGGCCTCACGGTCATCGGGGCCGCCATCGGAATCGGCCGCATCGGCGAGAACGTCACACAGGGCATCGCCCGTCAGCCCGAGGCTGCCGGCGCCATCCAGACCGCCGGAATCATCCTGGCCGCCCTCATCGAGGGAGTGGCGCTCTTCGGGCTGGTGATCGGCTTGCTCTTCAAGCTTCTCTAACCGTTCCGGAGCTTCGGCCCCGGAGAGGAGCGGGGGCCCCGGTCAGGGGCCTGCCCGCGGCCGTCGGTGCCCGGGCGGGGTCCCGAATCCGGGACGACCTGCCGTATCGACGGATCTTTGGGGCGTACCCGATGGTCCCGGGAATGAGAACCATGAGACTTCGATTCAGCACGCTTATGCCCGCGGCTCTTCTCGTCCTGACTCCCATGGCCCTGGCGGCCCAGGAGCATGGGGGGGACGGGGGCGGTGGGCTATTCAGCATCAACGTCGGTCTCAGCATCTGGACCGTCGTGGTCTTCCTGATCCTCCTCATCGTTCTGGGGAAGTTCGCCTGGGGTCCCATTCTCTCGGCCGTGGAGGCCAGGGAAGAAGGCATCCAGACCGCCCTGGACGAGGCCAGAAGCCGGCAGGTCGAGGCGGAGAAGCTCCTGGAAGAGCACAAGAAGCAGCTCGCCGACGCCCGCCGTCAGGCTCAGGAGATCGTCGCCGAAGGCCGGGAGGCGGGAGACCGCCTCCGCAAGGAGCTGGAGACCCGGGCCCGGGAGGAAGGGGAGGCCATCCTCACCCGGGCTCGCTCGGAGATCGAGCGGGAGAAGGAAGCCGCCCTGGACGCCGTCCGCCGGGAGGCGGTGGAGTTGGCCCTGGCCGCCGCCTCCAAGCTTCTCCGGGAGAAGCTGGACGGGGAGCAGGACCGGAAGCTCGTCATGGGCTACCTGGACGACCTGGCGGCCCGGAAACCCGGAGCTGAGGCGTGACCAACGACACCATCGCCCGGAACTACGCCGCCACTCTCTTCGAGCTGGCCCGACGACACGAGGGTCTGGAGACCTTCGCCGAGGCCCTGGACACGGTGGTGGAGCTGGAGGACAGGAACCCCAGCTTCCGCGTGTTCCTGGAGACCCCCCGGATCGCCGACGCCCAGAAGAAGGCCCTCCTGAAAAAGGTGTTCGGCGAGGCGGTTCCCCGTCCCTTCCTGAACTTCCTCCTGGTCATGGTGGACAAACGCCGCCAGCGCCTGTTGGGCGCCGTGGCGGAGGGTTTTCACCGCCTGCTGGACGAGCACCTGGGCCGGACCCACGTCACGGTGACCGTGGCCCGGGACCTGGGCCCGGGAGCCCAGGAGGAGCTGGCCCGGAAGCTATCGGAGCTCCTGGGTCAGGAGGCGATTCCCCACCTGCGGGTGCGGCCGGCCATCCTGGGAGGTGTGCACCTGAAGACCGGCGATACGGTGTACGACGGCACCCTTCGTCGGCGAATGAAGCAGCTCAGACGACAGATGGTCAACGCCGAGCTGCCCGAGATGGACTTCACCGTCTCTTCGGAGAGCGGTGAGGCCTCTGACGACCAGTCCGATACCCCTTCATGAGGACCGAATAGGAAATGGCCAACGAGTCCCAACTTCGACCCAGCGAGATCAAGGACGTCCTCCTTTCGGAGATCGAGAACTACGAGGAGGAGCTCCACGCCGAAGAGGTGGGGGAGGTCCTGGAGGTCAAGGACGGGATCGCCCGGATCTATGGCCTCACCAAGGCCATGTCCAGCGAGATGCTGGAGATCACCTCCACCTCCACCGGGGACACGGAAACGGCCCTGACCCTGAACCTGGAAGAGGACAACATCGGGGCCGTGATCCTCGGGGAATGGACCCACCTGGAGGAGGGTGACCAGGTCCGGCGAACCGGGACGGTCCTGGAGGTTCCCGTGGGGGACGGCTACCGGGGCAGGGTGGTGGATCCCCTGGGTGAGCCCCTGGACGGCCAGGGCCCCATCGAGCCCATCGAGGGAAGCCGGCAGATCGACGTGGTGGCCCCGGGCATCGTCCTGCGCCAGCCGGTGAAGGAGCCCCTCCAGACGGGACTCAAGCCCATCGACTCCATGATTCCCATCGGTCGGGGTCAGCGGGAGCTCATCATCGGGGACCGGGGCACCGGGAAGACGGCCATCGCCATCGACACCATCATCAATCAGCGGGACACGGGCGTCATCTGTGTGTACTGTGCCGTCGGCCAGCGGGCGGGGAAGGTGGCCAGCGTGGTGGAGACCTTCCGGGAGCACGGGGCCATGGACTACACCATCGTGGTGGCGGCCAACGCCTCGGATCCTGCCCCCATGCAGTACATCGCCCCCTACGCCGCCTGCGCCATGGCGGAGTACTTCATGTGGCAGGGCAAGCACACGCTGGTGATCTACGACGACCTCACGAAGCAGGCCCAGGCCTACCGACAGCTTTCCCTGGTCCTGCGGCGTCCTCCGGGCCGGGAGGCCTATCCCGGGGACGTCTTCTACCTCCACTCCCGGCTCCTGGAGCGGGCGGCGAAGCTCTCCGACGAGCACGGGGGCGGCTCCCTGACGGCTCTGCCCGTCATCGAGACCCAGGGTGGCGACGTCTCTGCCTACATCCCCACGAACGTCATCTCCATCACCGACGGCCAGATCTTCCTGGAGCCGGACCTCTTCTACTCCGGTGTCCGGCCGGCGGTGAACGTGGGGATCAGCGTGTCCAGGGTGGGGGGGAATGCCCAGATCAAGGCCATGAAGCAGGTGGCGGGCCGCCTGCGCCTGGACCTGGCCCAGTACCGGGAGCTGGAGGCCTTCGCCCAGTTCGCCTCGGACCTGGACCCGGCCACCCAGCGGCAGTTGGCCCGGGGGGAGCGGACCGTGGAGCTGTTGAACCAGGGTCAGTATCAGCCCATGCCCGTGGAGCACCAGGTGGCAGTCATCTTCGCCGTCTCCAACGGCTACCTGGACCACCTTCCGGTGGCCAAGATCAAGAAGTGGGAGCACGGGTTCCACCAGTACCTGGACGAGCAGCAGGCGGACCTCCTGGCGGACCTGAAGAAGGAAAAGACCCTGACGGACGAGATCAAGGAGGGTCTGGTGAAGGCCATCAAGGCCTACAACGAGGACTTCGCCGCCCAGGAGGGTGCGGAGGAACCGGCGGCGGCCACGGCCTGAGGCCCCGGTTCCGGCGCCATTCCGGAGACCGGGGTCGGGGTCCTTGAGACGACCAGGGGACAGCGGACAGTCGAGAAGGGGATAGCCGACAGTGCAGAAGGCCAAAGAGGTCAAGAGACGGATCCGATCCGTCGAGAACACCCGGCAGATCACCCGGACCATGGAGATGGTGGCCACCTCCAAGCTGAAGAAGGCCACGGACCGGGTCCGGGCCGCCGAGCCCTACAGCGATGCTCTGGCCGGCATCGTCCGGAGCCTCTACGCCCCGGAGTTCGCCGAGGAGTTCCCCCTTCTGCGCCAGCCGGAGGAGATCCGGAACGTGGCCGTCCTCTTCCTCACGGCGAACCGGGGGCTGTGCGGGGGGTTCAACGCGAACCTCATCCGGGAGACCCGGCTCCTCCGGGAGGATCTCATGGAGAAGGGGCTGGACCCGGAGCTCCACGGCGTGGGAAAGAAGGGAATCGCCTACTTCCGCTTCCGGGAGATCCCCCTGGCCCTCACGAACACGGACGTGAGCGACAGGCCCTCGGTGGAGGATGCCCAGGGCATCGTGGAGCCCTTCCGCCGGCGCTTCGAGGCCGGGGAGCTGGACCAGCTCCTCATGGTCAGCGCCGAGTTCCGCTCGGCCCTCTCCACCCCCCCCCGGGTCACGGAGGTGCTGCCCATCCGGCCGCCCAGCGGGGCGCCGTCGGCGGACGCCTACATACTCTCTCCGGGCTCCAGGATCATCCTGGACCGGCTCCTGCCTTCGTACCTGAGGAATACGGTGTACAAGGCCCTGGTGGAGAACGCCGCCGCCGAGCAGGGGGCCCGGATGACGGCCATGAAGAACGCAACGGACAATGCCGGGGACATGCTGGAGACCCTGACCCGGAACTACAACCGGGCCCGGCAGGCTCAGATCACTCAGGAGATTTCCGAGATCGTTGGAGGTGCCGAGGGTCTGTCCTGAAGCTCCCCCGCCGGGGGAGACGGCCGGATCCGGGCACTCGTCGACCGGAGAAGGAAGAACATGCCAGAGAAGAACGTCGGTAGGGTGGTGCAGGTCATCGGTCCCGTCCTGGACGTGGAGTTCGATCCGGAACAGCTCCCGGACATCTACAACGCCCTGCGCCTGGAAACGACCACGGACACGGGTACGGAGATCAGCCTGGTGGCCGAGGTGCAGCAGCACATCGGTCGGGGCCAGGTCCGGGCCGTCGCCATGTCCTCCACGGACGGCGTGGTTCGGGGCATGGAGATCACCGACACCGGGGACTACATCACGGTGCCCGTTGGCGAGCCGGCCCTGGGTCGCATCCTGAACGTCATCGGCGACCCCGTGGACGAGGGAGGGCCGGTGACGGCGAAGGACGGGGGAGAGGTGGAACGGTGGCCCATCCACCGGAAATCGCCGACCTTCACCGAGTTGGAGCCCAAGACCGAGATCTTCGAGACGGGGATCAAGGTGGTGGACCTCCTGGCCCCCTACGTGAAGGGCGGCAAGACCGGGCTCTTCGGTGGGGCCGGGGTGGGGAAGACCGTGATCATCATGGAGCTCATCAACAACATCGCCATGGAGCACGGGGGACGTTCGGTGTTCAGTGGCGTAGGTGAGCGGACCCGGGAGGGCAACGATCTCTGGCTCGAGATGACCGAGAGCGGGGTCATCGACTCCACGGCTCTGGTCTACGGGCAGATGAACGAGCCCCCGGGGGCCCGACTCCGGGTGGGCCTCTCCGGCCTGACCGTGGCGGAGTACTTCCGGGACGTGGAGAAGCAGGACGTCCTCTACTTCATCGACAACATCTTCCGGTTCTCCCAGGCCGGCTCGGAGGTTTCAGCCCTCCTTGGGCGGATGCCCTCCGCCGTGGGTTACCAGCCCACCCTGGCCACGGAGATGGGTGACCTCCAGGAGCGGATCACATCCACCCGCGACGGCTCCATTACGTCGGTGCAGGCCATCTACGTCCCCGCCGACGACCTCACCGACCCGGCTCCCGCTGCTGCATTCGCCCACCTGGACGCCACGACCGTGCTCTCCCGGGCCATCGTGGAGCTGGGCATCTATCCGGCCGTGGACCCGCTGGACTCGACCTCGCGCGCGCTGGATGCCAACGTCATC
>CAZZEL010000009.1:0-13469 GCA_964652625.1 uncultured Gemmatimonadaceae bacterium | reverse complement strand
GTTCCTGGGGGAACGGCACTACCGGGTGGCCACCCAGGTCCAGGAGATCCTCCAGCGCTACAAGGACCTCCAGGACATCATCGCCATCCTGGGTATGGACGAGCTCTCGGAGGAGGACAAGGTCATCGTGGGCCGGGCCCGCCGGCTGCAGCGCTTCCTCTCCCAGCCCTTCCACGTGGCGGAGCAGTTCACCGGAACGGCCGGCCGGTACGTGGAGCTGGAGAGCACCATCGAGTCCTTCGAGCGGGTGGCGGAAGGGGAGTTCGATCACCTGCCGGAGCAGGCCTTCTACATGAAGGGCGGCATCGACGAGGTCATCGAGGCCGCCAAGGAAATGGAAGGGTAGGGCGCCATGGCCTCCACCCTCACGGTCCGGCTGGTTTCCCCCGAGAAGGAGGTCTTCAAGGGGGAGGCGGCGAGTCTGGTGGCCCCGGCCTGGGACGGCCTGGTGGGCATCCTCCCGGGCCACGCCGCCTACATCACCCTCCTGGGGCACGGGTCCCTGACCGTGGACCTGCCCGGCGGGGGGAGCAACACCCTCTACGTGGCCGGGGGGGTGATGAAGGTGGAAGGGAACCAGGCCACCATCCTGGTGGAGTACGCCGGAGAAGGCCCACCGGAGGTCCTGCCGGTGGAGGCGGATTTCCACCCGGACGACCTCCTGAAGGTGGCTACGGAGGCGGCCACTCCGGCGGATCCCCTGGTCTGACGTCCTCCGGCGCCGCCAGCCCCTGGCGGGGTAGGCTCCAGGCGCCGGATGCCAACCCATGCGACTCGACCTCCACATCCACTCCACGGCATCGGACGGAACCCTCTCTCCCCGGGCCGTGGTGGAGGTGGCCAGGAAGGCGCGCCTGGACGTCATCGCCCTGGCCGATCACGACACCTGCGCCGGGACCCGGAGACTGCAGGAGGTCCAGGACCCCGGCACCATCCAGATTCTTCCCGCCCTGGAGGTGAGCAGCACCCTGGAGGGACGGGAGCTCCACGTCCTGGGCTACTTCGTGGATCCCCGGGCCCGGGGCATCCTGGCTCACGAGGAGCGGGCCGTCCGGCTTCGGGAGAAACGGATGCGGGGCATGATCCGCCGCCTGCAGGCGCAGGGTGTGGAAGTGAGCTTCCAGGATGTCCGGAAGGTGGTGGGCCCGGAGGGAGAAGCCGTGAGCCGTCCCCACCTGGCCCAGGCCATGGTGGACGCCGGCTACGTGAGCACGGTTCCCGAGGCCTTCGATCGGTTCATCGGCGACCAGCACCCGGCCTTCATTCCCACCTCCCTCCTCTCTCCGGAAGAGGCCGTGGGTCTGATCCTGGAGGCCGGCGGCATTCCGGTCTGGGCCCATCCCCCCATGGACCAGGTGGAAGGCCTTCTCCCTCGGCTGGTGCAGGCGGGGCTCCGGGGCCTGGAGGTCTACCGTCCCCGACACTCCGCCCGCTACACCCTGCAGCTGGAAGCCCTCTGCCGGGCCTGGAAGCTTCTCCGGAGCGGCGGCTCGGATTGGCACGGCCCGGACCGGGGCCTGGAGATGGGGGAGTTCTACGTGACGGCGGAAGAGGTGGCGGGGCTGTTGGAGGAGGGGGGCATCTGAGGCGGTCCGGCCGCCTCCGGAATCCTCACCCGCCCCGTCGCGTCCAGATGCCGATGGCGCACATGGTGCCCGGGTCGTTGAACTCCGGAGGCAGGCTGGCCGGGCCTTTGTAGACCTCGATGACCTCCACGTCGAAGGTGGACATGGAGAGGAACTCCGAGAGGGCCGGGTTGTCGTCGGGGAGGGCCACCCGCATGCCGTCCAGGTAGACGGTGGGCTTGCAGCCCTTCTCGCCGAAGCGGCCGGCCCGGCCCATGTGCACCGTCCACCAGTGCCCGCTGTTCCGGACCCGCACCGCCGGAAGCCCCCGGAGCATCTGGCCGATAGGGGGAATCCCCCGGGTCTGGAAGTCCCTTTTCGTGAGAAAGTTGGCCGCCGTTCCCATGCCCATCCTCTGGTACACGGGCTCCAGGCGGCGAGCCACGAAGCGGGACCGGGTGGTGACCTCGATGCCCGCCAGCTCCAGGGGATCGGGGTCCAGGCGCACCCGCACTTCATAGGCCATTCCCGGCTGCACCTCCACGGTGGTCTGTCGGGGGGCGTAGGAAAGGTGCTGGAACCGGAGACGTACCCGTCCCGGCGGCACGGCCCGGATGGCGAAGCGCCCGTCGCCGTTCGTGATGGTCCCTCCCGCCTGGCCGTCCACCTGCACGTCGGCGTTCACGATGGGCTGGCCCCCGTCGTTGTCCAGCACCTGGCCGTAGAGGTAGCCGGTGCGGGCACCCTCGGCGGCTCTCCGGGCCGTGACCTCCTGGACCTCGGCCGTAGCCGCGGAGTCGGCGCTGGTGACGGACCTACGGAGGGCCAGCATCACGGTGACCTCCTCCCCCGGCCCCAGCCAGACCTGCTCCGGTGCGCTGGCGGCGTACCCGGACCTGGAGGCGCTGACCACGTAGTAGCCCGTGTCCGGAAGGGCCAGTCCGAAGCGGCCCGTGGCGTCCGTCACCACCCGGCCCACGGCCTGGAGCCGGGCATCCAGGGCGTTGACCGAGGCCCCCTGGACCGGGGCGCCGGTGGCCTCGTCGAAGACGACGCCCCCGATCTGCTGGGCGGTGAGGGGGACGGCACCCATTCCCGGCACCCGGGACGTCAGGAGCAGGAGGAGAGGGAGAAAGCGGAGGAGAGCCCGGAAGAGAAATCCGGCACACCCGGAAGACGGTGACGATCCGGAGGGCGGCCGACAGCAGGGAGAGGGTTTCATGGCGCGAGCCTCAGCCGGGATAGTCCCGGCCCCGTCGGGTCCACACGATGACGGCCCCGCACTGGGCCGAGGAATCCAGGAACTCGCCGGGCACCTCCGCCGGCCCGCGGTACACCTCCACAACGTCCAGCTCGATGCCCAGGATGTTGGTGAAGAGATCGTTGGAGTAGCGCCACTTCACCCCGTCGATCCAGATGGCCGGAGGGCATGGCTGACCGGCCATGTTCTGGGCGTTGCGCATCTGAACCAGGAACTGCCCGGAGATGGAGCTGCCCCGCTGTTCCACCTCCACCCCCGGGATGTCCCGGAGAACGTCGGCCAGGTGCTGGGGCTGTTTGTTCTCGATCTCGGACCGGGTCATGATGTGGCCCAGGCCCAGGTTGATCCGGTGTTCCAGCTCCTGCATCTCCCGGTACCAGGAGCGAGGCTTCACCCGGACCAGGATGGGAGGCATCTCCACGGGCTTGGGCGTGAGGTAGACCCTGAGGTCGTGGGCCCGGCCTCCAACCACACGGACCGATTGGGTCTGCTCCCCGTAGAAGGGATGTTGCAGGACCAGGGTATGGGTCCCCCAGGGCACGTCCGGAATCTGGAACACCCCGCGCCCGTTGGTGACGCTCCTGGCGTCCAGCCCCTCCACCTCCACCTCCACGCCGGCCACGGGATCGCCGCTGTCCTGGTCCACCACGTGGCCTATGATGTCCCCGGGCTGGTCCGGATCGTAGAGGGGGATGGTCAGATCCACCCTCCGCATGGTGCCGGACTTCACCCGTGCCACGACCTCCTCCCCGGCCGTGCCCTCGGCACGGGCCCGGAGGGTGAGGTCCTGGCCCGCCGGGGCCTTGCAGACCAGGAAGATCCCGGAGTTGTCCGAGCGGACCTGGAGCCGGGTACCGAAGGGCGACAGGGTGGAGCGCCGTCCCCCCTCCACCGAGATGTCGGCGCCGGGGATGACGATGTTGGTGGCCTCGTCCCGGACGGAGCCGAAGAGGATGCCGTGGATGTTCCGGATGAACTCCTCCCGGCAGGCGTCGGCGATGAGGGCCGCCAGGAGCTCGGCGTCTCCCATGGTGTCCGCCGCCGCCAGGTTCCGCTCCCCCACCTTCTGTCCTGCAATCTCCACGTCCAGGGTTGCGGTGGCCCCGTCCTCCAGGGTCAGGAGCTCCGACACCTGGCTCGTATAGCCCTCCACGTCCACCACCACCATGTACTCCCCGGCCTCGGGGGCCGTCATCCGGTAGCGGCCCTCCGGGCCGGTGGTGCTCCGGTCCACCTGCTGGAAGGAGGCGTCCACAAGGGTCGTGGTTCCTCCCTCCACCGGACCTCCGTCGGCCCAGGTGACCCGTCCCTCCACGGACTGGCCCCGGAGAGCCGAGAGAGGAGCCAGAAGAAGGAGCAAGATCAGAAGGGCCGTGCAGGGCGGGTAGGAGAGGAGGACCGTCCTTGGCCTGGCGTCGGCGGGCATCCTGGGGCTCACCACCATGGCTGGCGTTGACGACGAACGTGAGAAGAGACGGGACACGGCTGCACTCGGAAGAGACGGAAAAGAGAACGTGAAAAACGACATCCCCTTGTTATACACAGCGCCCCCGCTCACAGTGCCGGGCTCCAGCTACGGTTCATGGTGGGCCTACCGTCGTCCCCCGAAGGTCACCTGGAGGCCGAACTGGGCCTGCCACTGGGAGTCCGGGGAGAGGACGTTCCAGGGGTCCGCCGTCCGTAGCCGCCCCTCCTCGTCCTGTGCGGTGATGACGGCGCTTCCCCACCAAACCCCAGGGTTCCCCGCCGCTCCCAGACCCCCGCCCACACAGTCCGTGCACCCCTCCATCACCGGAACCACCGGAGCGATGGACTCGATCTTGCCCCAGTTCGAGCTCATGAGATTCAAGACGTTGATGAGATCTCCCTGGAAGCGGACTTCGGCTCCTCCCAGGCGCAGGTTCTGGGTCAGGCGCAGGTCCAGGCGGTTCTGCCACGGCGCCCGACACCCGTTTCGGGGAATGATCCTCCCCTTGTATCTGGCCAGACACTCGTCCGTTTCCAGGGCCCGGTCCACAAGGCCCTGGGTGGTGAAGCTCGCCGGGAGCTCCGTTCCCGACTCGGGCACGTAGAGAAGGTCGTTGTTCCGGTCGTAGGCCCGGCCCCGGCCCGGGTAGCCGTCCCCGTTCAGGTCGAAGCGGTACACGTAGGAGAAGGGAAGGCCCGACTGCCCCGTGTAGAGGAGGGAGACCTCCGTGTCCGGTAGACCCGGGAAGGGGGCGCCGAAGAGGGTGGCCACCACCTTGTGGGGACGGTGGAAGTTGGAGCTGGTGAGGCTGGGCTTGTTGATGTTCGCCTCGTTGGGGGTAAGCCCGAGATTGGCGATCATGTCCGTGTCCACCAGGCTTCTCCGGTCCCAGGCTCCCGCCCAGGCGTAGCCGAGCTGGAACCGGAGCCTGTCCGTGATGGCCCCCCGGAGCTCACCGTTGATGGACACGCCCCAGTCCTCTCCCTGGTTCGTCACCAGGACCACATGGTCGTAGTCCGGAAGAAGCGGCACCCGGCCGGCGTGGTTCTCCGTGAGCCGGCGGTAGTAGCGCCGATCCGGGTCTCCCAGCCCGCTCTTGATCCCCAGGTTGTGGGTGGATCCTCCCCGCTCCACGTTCAACTCCTCCAGGCCCACCTGGTTGAAGCGCTTGTTGAACATCCCGCCCAGAGAGAAGCTGATCCGTTCCGACAGCTCCTGGTCCACGGCCAGGGAGAACTTGATGTCCTGGGGATACTTGAAGCCCTTGGAGAAGACCACCACGCTCCGGCGCTGGATGAAGGGGGATTCGAGGCACCCCGTGGGCGGGTTCCCCGGGTCGAAGCCGGGCACCGCCGTGTTGGGTTGGGGATCGTCCGTCCAGCGTCCCTGGCAGAACTGGGTCAGGGATCGCAAGCCGTCGGAGTGGAAGGCGTTGGAAAGCCACACGTAGGGCAACTGGCCGGCGAAGGCCCCGGCTCCTCCCCGGACCTGGGTGGTGAGGCGTCCCGAGCTCTGCCAGTTGAATCCCCAGCGGGGGGAGATGAGGATGTTTCCGCTGGGCACCCTGGAGGTGTCCAGGTCCAGGACGTCCAGGATATCCGGGTTCTTCCCCGGGCTGCCGAACACATGGGGCACGTCCATGCGAATCCCGAACCGCATGGTCAGTCCCTTGCCGGCATCGATCTGGTTCTGGGCGAAGGCCCCCCACTCCAGCACCTGGAAGTCCACCCCGGGTTCCTGTCCCTCGGCCAGGACCGTTCTCTGGTAGCGCTGGGGGGCGTTGTTCTCCAGGTCCACCGGACTGGCAAAGTAGTACTCCCCCAGGGCTCCGGGGAGGTATTCGTGACGGATGTCGTAGAGGGACCCGGTAAGGCCCAGAGTCACGTTGTTCCCCGCCTCCGTGCGGATGTTCAGGCTGTTGGTGAACCGGAAGGTGGTCTGCTCCAGGTCGTTGCGCTGGCCGAAGAACTGGGCTCCGGCCCGGACCGGCCGCCGGAAGGCCACGTCCTCCAGGTCGCTCAGCAGCTCCACCTCCACCTGGGGCCAGTCGCTGGCCGGCTCGGTGCGGTCCGAGGTGTACTGGATGTCCACGTCCAGCTCGTTGTGCCCCCAGTCCCCCATCTGGGAGTAGAGCTGAAACGAGGTGGTGTTGTTCGTGGATGAGCGGAAGACGGCGTTGGAGGACAGCTCGTAGGGATTCACGGAGAAGCGGTTGGGAGTCTCGTCGTTCTCCGCCCGGGCGAAGATGTTGCGCACCGTCAGCCGGTTTCCGTCGCCGAAGTTCCAGTCCATCCGGCCGAAGATGTTGGCCAGTTGTTGACCGAGGGGGTAAGGGCCGGGTCTGCCGATGTCCAGGCCGAAATCGTCCTGGAAGATCTGGCCCATCCCCTGGATGGCCGCCGGGGAAATCCGCACCAGCCCGGGGTCGTCCCTCAGGAGGTTGAACCCCGTGGGAGGTTGGTGACGCTCCTCGAACTCTCCGGTGACGAAGAAGTGGGCACGGTCCCGGACGATGGGCCCGCCCACGGACAGGGCGAAGAGGGTCCGGTCCACTCCGGATGCCTCCACGGGCCCGGTGGGCAGGGACAGGTCCCCCATGAGGGCCTCGGCCCGGTGCACGGCGGCTCCCCGTACCCGCCACTCGTTCGTGCCCGTCCGGGTCACGGCGTTCATGACGCCTCCCGTGAATCCGGACAGACGGACGTCGAAGGGGGCGATGAGGACCTCGTACTGGGCCACCGCGTCCACGGGGATGAGCTTGGCCCCGGCCTGGCCTCCGGGAACGCCACCGGATGTGAGCCCGAAGACGTCCTTGCTCAGGATGCCGTCCACCATGATGGCGTTGTAGCGGTCGTTCTGGCCCGCTACGCTGAATCCCCCGCCCTCGGTGGTCTTCACCAGGGGCGAGAGGACGGCCAACTCCATGACATTCCGGGAAAGGATGGGCATGGCCTCCAGCGTGCGTTCCGTGATCCGGGTGGCCTGCCCTACCTGGCTGGGATTGAAGATCTCGGCCCGGTCCGCCACCACGTCGATCCCCTCCACCTCGATGGCTTCCTCCCGGAGCTCCACGTCCACCGTGGTGATCTCCCCCACGGCCAGGTAGATGCTGTCCCGCTGCTGGGGACCGTACCCCAGGAGGGACACCTCCATCCGGTAAGGACCCCCGGGTTGCAGGAGGGGGAAGAGGAAGCGTCCCAGGTCGTTGGTGGCCGTCCTCTGCACGGCCCCCGTCTCCAGGTGGCGGATGGTGACGCTGGCCGCCTCCAGAGGCGTGCTGTCCGGGGCCACCACCGTGCCCCGAACTACCGAAGTCGCTCTGGACTGAGCCGCCAGTGCTTCCGGGGCCACCCCGAGCCACACGGAGGCCAGGAGGAAGACGGAGACGCCGGGAAGGAATCGAGGGACCACTCGAAGGAGCCGGCGGAAGAGGAGACAGAAGAGGTGAGAGAAGAGGTGATGGAAGAACGGATGGTCCGAAATCACCCATGGCCCGTGACACTGCCCGTGACACTGCCCGTGTCGCCCTTGTCCCGTCACGGTTCCCCCTCCGGTTCGCGTCTGTTGGTTAGGTTTGGTTACGCTGCGTGGACAGGCCCGCCAGCGGAATGCGCCCAAGTTGTCGGCACGTCACCACTCCGTCAATGGCGGTTCGTGACGTGCTGCGAGAGGGCACGAGCCGGGAGATCCGCTTCCCGAGAAGGCTCGCTAATCGTGTCTATACGATCCCGGCCGGCGGGCATTACAGGGGACTGGGGAAGGGTGGTGGAGAGATGGGGGACATCCGCTGACTTGCACCATCCGTTTCCGCGTCGTATTTCTATACTTGACTTGCTGACACTGGGTGGTTAATCCAGTTACAAGTGACAATCCCTCCCTGACCAGGAGTCGATTGAGGTTCATGTTGTGCGTTCCCTACCGCGCAGCCGAACCGCCTTGTCATGAGACCTGGGCGGCACCAAGACAGGCCTTGTGACCGTGTTTCGTTTCTCACCAGGAGGCACCCTATGAGAACTTGGTGTAAGAGTATCAGTCTGGCTGCGGGGGCGAGCCTGTTCATGCTCGCCCTGGCAGCACCGGCGACGGCCCAAGAAAGGGGCATTGTCACCGGGGTGGTCCAGGACGCGACCACCGAACAGACCCTGGAGTCGGCCCAGGTCTCCCTGCCTGAGCTAAGTCTGGGGGGTCTCTCGAACCAGCAGGGCCGGTTCCTCATCGTGAGCGTCCCTGCGGGTACCCACACCATCCGGGTCGATCTCATCGGCTACACCTCGGCGGAGCAGGAAGTCACGGTGACGCCCGGTCAGACGACCCAGGTGAACTTCGACCTCAACTCCACGGCCCTGCGCATGCAGGAGCTGGTGGTGACGGGCGTGGCCGGGGAGACTCCCCGGGTCAAGCTGCCCTTCACCGTGGAAAAGATCGACCTCACCGACATGCCGGTGCCCACGCCCTCCGCCGAGGGACTCATCACCGGAAAAGTGGCGGGAGCGAAGGTGGTGAAGGGCTCCGGGCAGCCCGGCAGCGATGCCGACATCATGCTCCGGGGACCCACGACCATCACCGGTTCCCAGGATCCCCTCATCATCGTGGACGGGGTCATCACCGACAACACCCTGGCGGACATCAGCTCCCTGGACGTGGAGTCGGTGGAGATCGTGAAGGGGGCCGCGGCCTCCTCCCTCTACGGCTCCCGTGCCCAGAACGGCGTGGTGCAGATCACCACGAAGCGGGGTCAGAACCTGGGGGTGGACCAGAGCCGCATCATCCTCCGCTCCGAGGCCGGCATCCAGGACATCGAGGGCTCGGTCCCCAAGTCCATGAACCACTGGTTCGAGACGAATGAAAGTGGCGACATCTTGGACGTGGAGGGCAACGTCGTCCAGGACATCCTCACCCACAGGGAGACCACCGGGAACAACATCGCCGAGACGGACTTCCACGATAAGCCCTTCCCGGACTACATCGAGACCTACGACCACTTGGCGCAGCTCTACAACCCCGGCACGTACCTCTCGGAGCACGCGGCCGTGGAAGGCCGCACCGGGAGCACGAACTACCGGGCCTCCTTCACGTACCAGAACGAGCAGGGCGTGATTCCCGACTTCAACGACGGGTTCCGCCTGAAGGGCTTCCGCCTGAACGTGGACCACGCGGTTCGTGATTACCTGGACGTGAGCCTGAGCACCTACTACTCCCAGTCCTGGCAGGAGGACCTGGGCGGCAGTCCCTTCTACGCCCTGGCCCACCAGAACCCCTTCGTGGATCTCCTTCGTCGGGATCCGGAGACCATCGGGCTTCCGCATTGCCCCGAGAACGGCTGTCTGGTGAACGTGCCCGATCCCTTCAGCCAGGAAGAGAATCCCCTGTACTCCCTGGAGCTCCTGGACCGCTTCGACGACCGGAGCCGCTTCCTGGGAAGCGCCAG
Organism: uncultured Gemmatimonadaceae bacterium; assembly: GCA_964652625.1. Taxonomy (GTDB): domain Bacteria; phylum Gemmatimonadota; class Gemmatimonadetes; order Longimicrobiales; family Gaopeijiaceae; genus CAZZEL01. Next base: position 3,747 of record CAZZEL010000009.1, on the reverse strand, counting down.
CGTGACCTGGTCCCCCACGTCCTGGTTCAACCTGGAGGGGAACTTCTCCCTGGACCGCTCGGACTTCTTCCAGTCCAACATCACACCCAAGGGATACGAGACGGAGCAGTCCATCAGCGTGGGGGAGATCTGGAAGGACCAGAACATCTCCAACGACATCAACGGCTCCATCACCGCGGCCATCAACAAGGCCTTCGGGGACCTGACCACCCGGACCCGGCTCCGCTACCTCATGGAGGACCAGCACTACGAGTCCTTCGACGTCCTGGGATCCAACACCCAGGCCTTCGGCGTGCCGGTCCTGGACAACACTCAGGATTTCGACGGCGGATCCTACATCAGCGACGTCATCTCCGAGGGGTACTTCTTCATCACGGCCCTGGACTACCAGGGCAAGTACGTGGGAGACGTCATGGTCCGCCGTGACGGGTCCTCCCTCTTCGGCCCCGACGAGCGCTGGCAGACCTACTACCGTGCCTCCGGTGCCTGGCGCCTGTCCCAGGAGAGCTGGTGGCCCTTCGAAGCCATCGACGAGTTCAAGCTCCGCTATTCCGTCGGAACCGCCGGCGGCCGGCCTGGGTTCAGCGCCCAGTACGAAACCTACAGCGTCGGCACGTCCGGGATCTTCCCCAGCACCCTGGGGAACAAGAAGCTGAAGCCCGAGCTCTCCACGGAGCAGGAGGCGGGCATCGAGTTCCTCCTCTTCAACAAGCTCAACGGTGGGGCCATGTACGCGTGGAACCGGACCGAGGACCAGCTCCTGCGGCGGCCCCTTCTCAGCCCGGCGGGATTCAGCACCCAGTGGGTGAACGCCGGGAACCTGGAGTCCAATACCATCGAGCTCTGGCTGGAGGCGGCCCTGGTGGACCGGCCCGAGATGGGCTGGATCAGCCGGGTGAACTTCGACCGGACGGACCAGGAGATCACCAGGCTGGACATCCCCCCCTTCCGGACGGGGTACTTCTACATCCGGCAAGGGGAGGTCATGGGGACCTTCTACGGGGACAAGTGGGCTTCCCAGTGCGGCGACCTCTACGAGGGCATCCCCTGCGACCAGTTCCAGGTCAACGACCTGGGCCACCTGGTCTGGGTCGGCACCGGCAACAGCTGGCAGGACGGCCTGGCCAACGACCTCTGGGGCACCAACACGGAGCTCACGGATGCCAACGGCGATGTGCACGCCTACCAGTGGGGTCTTCCCATCAAGGCCGTGGGCACCGGGCCTCTGGGCGAGGAGAACTCCAACTTCCTCCGCCTCGGGAACACCACTCCCGACTTCAACCTGAGCTGGAGCAACAACATCCGGTACAAGAACCTGAGCCTCTACTTCCTGCTGGACGGGGAGTTCGGTGCCGACATCTACAACCACACGCTCCAGTACGGCTACCGGGACCAGACCTCCGGTGACCAGGACATGTACGGGCTTCCGGACTTCAAGAAGAAGCCCATCGACTACCATCAGTTGCTCTACAACGTGAACGCCAACAGCGGCTGGTTCGTGGAGGACGGGACCTTCGTGAAGGTCCGGGAGGCCTCCCTCCGGTACCAGTTCGACCGGGATCAGATTCAGCGGTGGTTCGGTGGCGCCTTCGGAATGGAGAATCTCTCCATCAACGTCATCGGCCGGAATCTCCTCACCTTCACCGACTACCGGGGCTACGACCCCGAGGCCGGATATGGCTCCGGCGGCTCCGAGGCCATCGGTCGGGTGGACGACTTCGGATATCCGAACTACCGGACCATCAGCGTGAGTCTCGAGACGATCTTCTAAGGGCAACGATTGGAGACTACCATGAGACTGTTCAAAGCCCTCGCGCTGACAGGCCTGGTTGCCCTTGGGGCCTCCGCCTGTGCGGATCTGGAGGTGACGAACCTCAACGATCCCGATCAGCAGCGAGCCATCACGACGCCGTCGGACGTAGAGACGCTCATCAGCGGCGCCTACTACTCCTTCTACAGAGTCACCCACAGAGGCTATCCCAACGCAGCCTTCAGCACCGCCGCCGACGCCCACACGTCCTCCTGGGGGAACTGGGGGATGCGGGACTCGGGGTGGGAGCCCAGAAAAGCGTTCAACAACGATCCGGCCTATTCCTACAACAACATGACCGAGGACCCCTGGGCTCTGGCCTACCGGTCTCTGGCCGGGGTCCGCGACGGTCTGGCCGCCATCGACGGGGGCATCGTCATCGAAGACGGGGGCCAGGACGTGACCCAGCGGGCCGTGGCCTTCGGGAAGTTCATGCAGGGCATGAACCATGCGGCTCTGGCCTCCATCTTCGATCAGGCCTTCGTCATGGACGAAAACACGGACCTGGAAGCCCTGGAGTTGGTGCCCTACACCGACGTGTGGGCCGCGGCCGAGCAGAAGTTTGCCGAGGCCATCTCTGCGGCCCAGGGCACGAATTTCGTCTTCCCGGAGCAGTGGGTTGGGGGTAATCGGGAGTGGACCTCCGCCGACTTCGTCCAGTTCGTCAAGGCCTTCCGGGCCCGCTGGCGGACCAAGATCCCCAGGACGCCGGCAGAGCGGGATGCCGTGGACTGGAACTCCGTGCTCACGGACCTTTCGGCCGGCCTGCCCTTCGATTTCGGAGGGTACTATGACGGGGTCACCACGAGTTGGTGGGACCGGAAGAAGCTCCACACCGCCGGGATTGACGGTTGGGCCCGGATCGACAACCGGACGGTGGGGCCGGCGGACGTGAGCGGGAACTGGGAGAACTGGTTGGCTCAGGGACCCGACACCAAGGATCCCTTCGACATCACCACACCGGACTCCCGCATCACCCAGCCCATGCAGCCCCAGACGGAAGGGAAGTACTTCACGTACTACGGCAACAGCCCCTTCCCGGCCGCCCGGGGCATCTACCACTACGGGCACTACATCGACTACCGATACAACTACACCTGGCAGCAGGGCTACATTGCCTTCTATCCCGACTTCGTGGATGCCGAGGTGGACCTGCTCCGGGCCGAGGCCCACTACAGGCTGGGGAACGTGGACGAGGCCATGGCCATCGTGAACCAGTACCGGGCCAACGGGGACCTGCCCCCCTTCACGTCGGAGCAGAACCCGGCCGGGCCGGACATGTGTGTGCCCCAGATGCCCGACGGCTCTTGCGGGGACCTCTGGGAAGCCCTGAAGTACGAGAAGCGCATCGAGTGCTTCCACCATTCCTTCGGCGTGGAGTTCTTCGACGACCGGGGGTGGGGCGACCTGGTGGAGGACACCTTCATCCACCTGCCGGTCCCCGGGAGTGAGCTGTTGCTCCTCCTCATGGACATCTACACCTTCGGCGGACCCGGTGACGACACCGCCGCCCCGGGTGGTGGGGTGACACCGGCCATCATCGACGACTTCAGCCCCGAAACCCTGAAGATGAAGCGTCGGGCCCTGGAGCGCTTCGACGAGTACTTTGGCACCGATGAGGCCCTAGACCCCGGTACCCGCCATTAGGGTGGAACGGGGGTAGCTTTCTGACCTGAACCTGGAACGGGCCGTCGCAGAGGCACGCGGCGGCCCGTTTCCGCATCCTGCGATTGCGCATACGCCCCGGGCGGTACGTTGTCGCTACGAGTCGTTGTTGACTAGCCACTCCCACAGCCGGAGCCGACAGATGAACCGAATTCCGCTACGAACCTTCCGTTGGTCTGCCCTGGGGATCGGCCTCTTTCTGGCCGTGACAGGATGTGCCTCTGCTGGCGGCGGGGGCGACGACGAGGCCCAGGACGTGTACGAGGAAGATC
>CAZZEL010000008.1:29951-73357 GCA_964652625.1 uncultured Gemmatimonadaceae bacterium | reverse complement strand
CCAGATGCCGGTCCGTCTCCAGGACGGGAAAGATCACGTGCTTCCGGGCCATGGCCTCCGGCACCAGGAGGAATGCATTGGGATCGGCGGCTTGGAAGTCGGTTACGTCGAGGCGGAAGTAATCCGCCACCAGCGCAGCCAGCTTCTCGTCCGAAACTCCCAGGGCTCGGCCTACCGTGCCCCATGCGTCCTCGGCGGCCGTGTCCGGAGGAACCTCCAGGCGCTCCTCACCCAGCAGGCCCGCCCGCTCCGCGATGCGTACAAGCCAATGAACGGAGCTTCCCCTGGGACGAGTGGTCTTCCCGCCCTCCGGAGAGCTATTCGCCGCCATCGAGGAACCTCTGCTCATGGAGAGACGCCAGGGCTGTCCAGTTCGAGCTTCGTCCGTCCGGTTCGCCACGATTCCTCCGTCATCCCCGGGCCTCCGGATCCTTCCGTTTCCGACGCTTCTCCTCGTACATGTCCTCATCGGCCCAGCTCAACAGGTCGTCCAGGCGGATCCTCCCCTCCCCGTCGAACCGGGCCGTGCCGATGCTGACGGAAAGCTGATAGGGCTCCCGGCTCTTCCGGTTCAACTCCCGGACCTCTTCCCGAAGCCGGTGCACCAGGTCCCCCTCGTTCTCCTGTGACGCTTCCAGGGCCATGACGGCGAACTCGTCGCCCCCCATCCGAGCGATGATATCGGACTGACGAAAGGTGTCCCGGAGAAGATCCGCCACCCGCATCAGGGCCCGGTCTCCCACGTGGTGCCCCAGGGTGTCGTTGATGGTCTTGAGTCGATCCAGATCCAGGTACACCAGGAGCACCGCCCTCCCGGTTCTCCGGGCCAGAACCAGGTGCTGCTCCCCCAGGTCCGCGAAGCCACGTCGGTTGTAGAGCCCCGTCAGGTCGTCGATGAGAGACAGGCTCCGGAGAGCCGACGTCAGGCGATGGCGCTCCACGGCATAACGGATGGAGCGGAGAACCAGCGCCTCGGTGACCTCTCCCTTGACCAGGAAGTCCTGGGCACCCCCCTTCACGGTGGCCAGAGCCAGCTCCTCGTCGTCCAGCTCCGTGAGGACAACGATGGGCACATCCGGGGCGAAGGCGTAGGCCCGCTCGAAGGTGGCGATGCCCTCGCTGTCAGGGAGTGTGAGGTCAAGGAGGACCAGGTCGATCCCACCCCGGGAGAGTCGCTCCAGAGCTGAAGCCAGCTGGTCAGCCCACTCCAGCTCCACAGCGCCCCTGTCCGACCGGGAGAGGGCTTCCTTGAGGCCCGAGAGCCCGTCGGGCTCGGCCTCCACGAGAAGAACCCTGACGGGGCGTTTCCCTGTCTCAGATCCGATTGGAGGAGTGAAGCTCATGGAAGCCGGGGGCGAAAGAAGCCAGGAAGTCGAGTACGATAGAATCCGGAACCGGCACCGAAGGACCGAGGAAACACATGGTATCAGAGGCGTGAAAATAACCCACCCGGGATGGATTCGCCACGCGCCGGGACGTCGGTCCACGGCAACCCGGCCGGGCCCCCGCGGATGCCCTGCGGCTCGGCTCTTGCATTTCAGGTCCGAGACCGTCGGGCCCGGGGGCCGGTAGCCCTCTGCGAGCTCTTCTTCTAGCTTCTTCTCGTTCCCCGTCCTCTGCGGACATTCGACGCTACCTGGAGACGAGGAGAACCATCCATGCGTTGCTTCGAGAACTCTGCTCCTGGCTCCAGCCCCCCGGGCGCCCGGCAGCATTCCCCCCGGGCTTTCCTTTTCCCCTCGCTGTGCCCCTCCCGTCCAGGGAGCGGTCCATGGTCCCGAATGGCTCTCCTGGTGGTGGTCCTCCTGGTGGTGGGGAGTTGCCGGGGGGAGGGGGGATCCGGAGATCCGGGCCTGGAGATGGACCTGGCCATCTCCCCCACACCCCCGGCCGTAGGTCCGGCCCACCTCCTCATCACCCTCCAGGACACCGGGAGCCACCCTCTGGAGGAAGCCCGGATCACAGTGGAAGGGAACATGAGTCATGCCGGAATGGTGCCGGTCCTGGACACGGCCCAGGCCCGGGAACCGGGGAAGTACGTGGTGGAGGACTTCGACTTCACCATGGCCGGGGACTGGGTGCTGACCGTGGAGGCCACGCTTCCCGACGGACGGCAGGCCCGGCTGGAGCACGCCACCCGAGTGGTGAGCAGCCCTCCCGGACTCATGGAGGACACGGCGGGTCATGGGGCGGCTCACGACACCATGGGTCATGGGAGCACCCCTTGACCGGGGGGAACCCTTGAGCCGTTCTGCCCCGAAGGCCCCGGGAGTCGATCTTCTGCGGGTCCCGGTCCTGGGTCCCTTCCTCCGCTGGAAGCACGCCAGGACCACCCTCCAGCTCGTCCTCCTTGCGGCGGCTGCCGTAGTCATCCTGGACGGCCTTTTCGGACCCCAGTTGGCTCCGAAGAACATGGCCGGAGTCCTTCCATGGGTGCACTGGCGGGGATTCGTGGCCCTGGCTCTCCTGGTGGCGGGAAATCTCTTCTGCATGGCCTGCCCCTTCATGCTCACCCGGCGACCGGCCAAGGCCCTCTTTCGAGCCCACCGACACTGGCCTCGGGCCCTCCGGACGAAGTGGCTGGCCGTGGGCCTCCTCCTCCTTTTCTTCTGGGCCTACGAAGCCTTCGATCTCTGGGCGAGCCCCTGGCTCACGGCCTGGCTCGCCATCACCTACTTCGTGGCAGCCTTCGTCATCGATGCTTTCTTCCGGGGCGCCGCCTTCTGCAAGTATGTCTGCCCCATCGGGCATTTCCACTTCGTGAACTCTCTGGCCTCACCGGTGGAGGTGGCCGTCCGGGAGCCGGAGATCTGCGCCCAGTGCCGGACCCGTGACTGTATCGTCGGTCGCTACGAGGAGCCCCGGGCCCTTGTGCCCCTGGGCGTGGGAGGCAATCCGGAGGCCCCGGCCTCGGAAGCCTCCGGGACGTCCGCCACCCTTGAGAGGGAGTCCCCGGAGACCGGCAATCCACACGGGCCCCGGCGACCCCGGGAACGGGGCAAGCTTCTTCAGAGGGGCTGTGAGCTCTGGCTCTACCAGGAGACCAAGGTCGGGAACATGGACTGCACCTTCTGCATGGAGTGCATCCAGGCCTGTCCCTACGACAACGTGGGGATCCTGGGTCGCTCCCCGGCCCGGGAGCTCTGGGAGGACCCCCTCCGGGCCGGTGTCGGACGGTTCAGCCAGCGCCCCGACCTGGCGGCTCTCGCCCTCTTCCTCACCTTCGCCGCCTTCATGAACGCCTTCGGCATGGTGACCCCCGTCTACGCCCTGGAGGCCTGGATGGGGCGGGTGTTGGGGATCGCCTCGGAGCCGGTCATCCTGGCCATCCTCTTCCTGGCGGGAACGGTGGTGATTCCCGGGGCCCTGGTGGGGCTGGCGGCCTGGGCATCGTCCCGTCTCTCCGGCTCCGGCACCTCGGTAGTCCGGGAAGCGACCCTCTACGGGTACGCTCTCGTCCCCGTGGGCTTCGGGATGTGGGTGGCCCATTACCTCTTCCACTTCCTGGTGGGGGGGCTGGCCGTCATTCCCCTCACCCAGGAGTACCTGGCGGACCTGGGCCTTCCTTTCCTGGGCTCTCCCCAGTGGACCCTGGGCCCGGTCCTGCCCGACGCGTGGCTCCTTCCCCTGGAGCTTCTATTCCTGGAGCTGGGGCTCCTGGTCTCCCTTGTGGTGGCCTACCGGATCGCTGTCCGGGAGGTGGGAGCCGGGCCTCGGGCCCTCCGCGCCTTCCTGCCCTGGGGGCTCCTGGCCCTCCTCCTTTCGGGAGCCGGCATCTGGCTTCTCATGCAGCCCATGGAGATGAGGGGTACGGTCATGGGGTAGAGGAGAGACCGGACCACCCCCGCCGTCCCCACCGGGCATCCCGATCCCTCCCCGGCATGGTCGTGGGCCTGGTCGTGGCCGGAGCCCTGGGCCTCATGGGAATCTGTACCCTTCCCAGTCTCATGGTGGCTGACGGGGGCACCCTCCGGGTGGCCAACGTGCCCATGGGGGAGTACCGGGTCAGCGTCTACACGGCTCCCACACCCATTCCTCCGGACTCCATCGACGTCTCGGTCCTGGCCACCTTCCAGCGGGGCCGGGAAGTGGCCCCGGACCTGGAGATCTGGGTCGTGGCCGTCCGGACGGACAGCGCCGGACCCCGCATCCGACATCCAGCCACCCGGGAACAGGCGGATGATCCCCGCTACTACGCCGCCAAGTTCACCCCGGGATTCGTGGGGGAGTGGGAGATCCAGGTGCAGCTCCAGGGCCCCAGGGGTGAGGGGGAGGTTCGATTCCAGGTACGGGTCCAGGAGCCGGGCCCCCTGAGCAATCCCTTCATCATCCTCACCGCGGCCCTCCTACCCCTCCTCCTGGTGGGGTGGTGGCTCCGCTCCGGCAAGGCGGCCCCAAATGGAAAAGACCAGGGTGTTCTGAAGACCCGCTCCCGGGGGGGCCAGGCCCCGTCCCGGGATGAGGTCAATCCACCATCCAGCCGTCCTGGAGCTGGATGATCCGGTTCCCGTAGCCGGCCCACTCCTCGTTGTGGGTCACCTGGATGATGGTGGTTCCCTCCTCATTCAGCGTCTTCAGGAGGTCCATGATCATCCTGCCCTGAGAGGTGTGGAGACTGCCGGTGGGCTCATCGGCCAGGATCACCTTCGGTTCGGCGATGATGGCCCGGGCCACGGCCACCATCTGCTGCTGTCCCCCGGAAAGCTGGTTGGGATACAGGTCCTTCTTCCCCACGATCTGGAACCGGTCCAGGGTGTCGGCCACCATGGCCTGCCGGTCCTTCCGTTTCACATTCCGATAGGAGAGGGGGATCTCCAGGTTCTCGTAGACCGTGAGGTCGTCCAGGAGATGGTACTGCTGGAAGACGAAGCCGATGTGCTGACGGTTCAGGCCGATGCGGTCCTTGGGGCGCATGGCGTGGACCGCCTGCCCCATGAGGTGGTACTCCCCCTTCCAGTCGGCGTCCAGCATGCCCAGGATGGACAGGAGCGTGGACTTCCCGGCTCCGGAGGGGCCCATGATGGTGATGAACTCCCTCTCCTCCACGTCCATGGTGATGCGGCGGAGGACGAAGGTCTCCCCGGCCCCGGTCTTGAAGGACTTGTCGACGTTGCTCAGGCTGATGAGGGGCATGGGCGGGCCTCAGGCCACGTCGAAGCCGCTTTCCTCCAGCTCCGCCATCTTCCGGGCGTCCTCTTCGCTGACGATCTGGCCGTCGAAGAGGTGAACCTGCCGCTGGGCCATGTGGGCGTAGCGGGGGTCGTGGGTCACCATGCAGATCGTGGCTCCCTCGTCGTGCAGCTCCTTGAGAAGCTCCATGACCGCATGCCCGTTCTTCGAGTCCAGGTTCCCCGTGGGCTCGTCGGCCAGGAGGATCAGGGGTCGGCCCACGATGGCCCGGGCCACGGCCACCCGCTGCTGCTGTCCGCCGGACAGCTGAGAGGGGTAGTGGTTGATGCGGTGGGCCATGCCCACCCGTTCCAGAGCCTGCTGCACCCGCTCCTTCCGCTCCTTGCCGGGCATGCCCCGGTAGGTGAGGGGGAGCTCCACATTCTCGTAGACCGTGAGGTCGCCGATGAGGTTGAAGGCCTGGAAGATGAAGCCGATGGCCTGGTTTCGGATCTTGGCCCGGGTGGAGGCCGTCAGGTTCTCCACGGGCTCATCGTCCAGGATGTACTTCCCGCCAGTGGGAGAATCCAGGAGCCCCAGGATGGACAGAAGGGTCGTCTTGCCGCACCCGGAGGGTCCGGCGATGGAGACGAACTGTCCCCTGGCGAGGTCCAGGTCGATGTTGGACAGGGCGTGGGTCTCCACCTCTTCGGTGTAGAACACCTTGCTCAGCCCCTGCAGCTGAATGAGCGACTGGGAATCGTTCGTCATGGCCTTTCCCCTGGGTTTCTTGAACCTGGTGCGCTTCAAAACTCGCGGGAGCGGATGGCCGGATACCATGGGACCATGGTTGCCGGGGTCGGCGACCGGGCGTCAGCTCCATCCCGGGCCCCCCTACGGTCCGGTCCTGCCTCGGGTTTCACGGCCGTCCCGCCCCTGGCCCTCAACCCCGGAGCCGGATCCGGTCGTAGCCGTCCCACTGTGACATCTCGGACAGGATGACCACGTCTCCGGGTTGGAGCCCTTCCCTCACCTCGATGTCGTTTACCGAGCTCCTGCCCAGTTGGACGTTCACTCGCTCGGCAAAGTTGCCGTCTTCCACCAGGCGGAAGATTCCCACCCGGCTGTCGGCCTGACCGAAGGCGGGACGTCCCACGTAGGTCACGTCCTCCAGGCGCTCGATCTCCACGGTCCCGTCCACGCTCAGGTCCGGCCGGGCGCTCCGGGGGAGCTCCTCCGGGAGCCGCACGTCGATGGTCACGGTTCCGCCCTGAACAGCGGGATCGATCCGTGCCACCTCACCCAGGATGGTGTCGTTCCGGGTGTCGATGAAGGCCACCTGACCCACGGTGATGTCCTGGGCCTGGGTCTGGGGGATGCGGATCTCCGCTTTCAGGCGCCCGGGTTGGATGACCCGGGCCAGGGTCCCGCCGGCCTGAACCCATTCCCCTTCCTGGACCGGAAGCTCCGCCAGCTCTCCACTGACCCCGGCGGTGACCTCCAGAGAAGCCAGGCGATCGGTGTTGAACTGGACGATGGCCTGAAGCCGTTCCACCTGGCTCTCCTGGGCCGCGATCTGCTCTTCCACCGTGGACTCCATCACGGCCAGTCGCTCCTGTTCCAGAGCCAGACGGGTCTCCAGCTCCTCGGCAGCCTCCCGGCTCCGCTCCAGCTCCGCCCGGGCCACCAGGTCCGGGTTCCGGTCATAGAGCATCTGGTTCTGCTCGTAGACCCGTTTGGCGTCCAGGTACTGGGTGCGGATCTGGGCCACGATCCCCTCCTGGTTCAAGCGCTGGGTCTGGAGATCGGCCCGGAGGTTGATGAGGTTCGCCTGGGCCTGACTGAGCTGCTGCTCCGCCTCCAGGAGCCGGACCTCCACGTCCGGGTTGCTCAGCCGGAGGATGACGGTGCTGGAGTCGATGGTGGCTCCGGGCTGCAGGTACCGCTGCTCCACCCGGCCCGCGGTGACGGCGGTGATGTAGCGCATGTTCTCCGGAACCAGGGTCCCGGGGCCCCGGACCTGCCGGACCATGGTTCCCCGCTTCACCGTGTCCGTCCAGATGGTGGCCCGATCCACGGAGGGAGCGGCGGGCTTCAGGCTCCTGAGCCCCACGGTGACCAGGACCAGGGCCACGACCACCGCGCTGACCTGGAGGACTCGCTTCTTCTTCTTCGGCTTCTGCTCGCGAATGATATCCAAGGGTGAATCCTCCCGGTCTAGAACTGACTGAGGCGATGGGCTGCGCCGACGGAGTCCTGGGGCCGGAGGCGTTCGCCCACGGCGGCCTCCAGGGCCCAGATGGCCCCGTGAAAACGGTACCGGGCGTCGAGGTAGTCACGCTCCGCCGCCGCCATGGAGCTCTGAGCCTCCAGGAGCTCCAGGAAGGGCGCCGCCCCCAGGCGGTACCGCTCCTGGGCCAGGGTGAGCTGCTCCCGGGCCACTTCCCGGTTACGAGCCTCGATCTCCACCACCCTGGCCGCCGTCTCCAGCTCGTCGAAGGCCTGGGTCACTGCCGTCTTCAGCCGGAGCTCCTCGGCCCGTCGGTCGAACCGGGCATCCTCGGCGGCGGCCCGGGCCTCTTCCAGCTCCCGCTCCCGGCCGAAGCCCTGGAAGACAGGGAAGGACACCTGAAGATAGATGGACAGGGGTTCTTCCCGGAAATCGAAGGGGAAGACGTCGTTGTTGGCCAGGATCTGCGCTTCCTCGGCGGGCGTCAGCTGATAGGGGTCCGCCGTGCAGTCCTTCGGGTAGCCCTCGATGGAGTGGGTCAGGCCCGACACCAGCTGATTCATGAACTGGCAGCTCTCCCGCTGGCTCCTCACGGAGCTCCGGGCCTGCCCCAGCAGGTACTGCCGGTCTCCGATCTCCCGGGCCCGACCCGACCAGGTGGCCGACAGGTAGAGGTTCGGAAAGTAGCTGCTCCAGGCCTGCCGCACCCCGGCCTTCCGGGCGTCTTCCCGGGCCCGGTAGGCTCGAAGCTGGGGGTGTCGGCCCATGGCCTGTTCCACCAGCTCCTCCCGGGTCCAGTCCGGCTCGAAGACGGCGAACTCGCTCACCAGCTCATAGCTCCCCGGAGCGTCCACTCCCACCTGCTCCGCCAACCTCAGCTTCTCGGTGCGCAGGGCACTCTCCCCCTCCAGGAGGGCCACCTCCGCCCGCCCTCGCTCCACCTCGGCCTGCTTCCCGTCCGTGGGAATGGCCGCTCCCACCTCCACCCGGGCCTTGGCCAGCTCCTCGTTCTCCTCCGCCCGCTCCAGTTGCCGCCGGGCCACTTCCACCTCGTCCCGGGCCCGGAGGGCCGCCAGGTACTGGGCCGTCACCGCCGATTCCAGGTTGAAGGCTTCGGCCTCGATGCGGGCCCGGGTGGCCTTCCGGTCGGCCCGGGCGCTGGACACCTGGAAGAGGGAGCTCCCGGAGAGCTGGTAGGAGAGCTGCAGGTTGTAGCCGGAAAAGTAGTAGTCCGTGCTCCCGATACCGAAGTCCTCACCGGTGTAGATACCGGTGGAGGGAATCCCCGGGGCCAGGTACTGCCCGCTCAGGCTCGTGCTCACGTCCGGAAGGAAGGTTGCATAGGACTCCCGGACGCTCCAGTCCGCCGCCCCCTGGTCGTTGGCCTCCCGGAGGAAGCCGGGATTGTGGTTTCGGGCCAGGCGAACCGCCTCGTCCAGTGTAAGGGTGCCCTGGATCTCCTGGGCCTGGAGACGGCTCCCGGGCCCGGAGGTCAGGGCGAGCAGAGCCATGAGGAAGAGCCCCGTTGCGCCGTATCGTCCTTGAATCACCGTGTGGACTCCTTCGGGTGTTCTTTGAGCAATCGGCCTCCCGTTCGGCCCTCGTTTGGCACGAAGGGCGGGAAGCCGACGATTCCATCGATCCCGGCGCAGACTCTCCGCCCCGGGTGCATCCCTACGGCCCTGAGATGACGAAAGTTGCAGGAGGGTTGGAAGCGGTGGTTCCTCACACCAGGCGATGACGGTTCCGGGCCACCCAGCGGTACACCCGGTCTCCCAGGGGCCGGACCAGGGGAAGGTGGAAGAACCAGCTCAGCCACCGCCATCGGGGGAGGATGCCCATGAGCTCCTCCACCGCAGCCGCTCCGGTCCACACCTTCCCGTCGGCCCCCACCAGATGGATGGACTCCTCCAGGGCCCGGCGAGACAGGCCGGGGAAGCGCTCCGGGACCTCCGGATCCTGGATAGGGACCATCTCCAGGACTTTGTCCCCGTCCCACTTCTCCAGCTGCTCCACGCTCCGGATACAGATGGGGCAGTCCCCGTCGTAGAGGACGGTGTAGGGCTGCCGTTTCTCTTCCATGAAGCCGTGCTTTCTCCTCCCGGAAGGTGAGACTGCACCGGGGACCCACAGCTTGAGATTGGTGCCGAAGGGACGGGTCCGCCACCCTCCCCCCTCCAAGCTTCCCCGTTGCCGCCCCCACCTGATAGCTTCTACCTGGGATCTACCCCAGGGGTCGCCGGCCAGGCCCGCCCAGCAGGGAGGTCTGCCGGATCTCGGCCTGTCCCTTCCACTCGCTCCGGAGAACCATGGAACCCGATCCTCGAGGCTGGCGAGAGGCCCTGGAGGGCCACCTGGGTCCGGACCGGGTCCGGACCGACGTTCCCCTGGCCCCCTTCACGACCTTCCGCATCGGGGGCCCGGCGGATTTGTTCGTGGAAGCCCGCAGCCCCCGGGAGCTCGGTCGGATCATCCGGCTGGCCCGGGAGCTGGCCCTCCCGCATTTCCTCCTGGGGCGGGGAGCGAATATCCTCGTGGGCGACGCCGGCATCCGGGGACTGGTGATCCGGAGCCGGGCGGGGGGGATCCGGTTTCTGGAGGATCACCGGGTGGAGACGGGAGCCGGGGTGGAGGTGTTCCCGGACCTGGTCTCGGCCACCCTGAAACGGGAATTGGGAGGCCTGCATCACTTCGTGGGCATTCCCAGTACCGTGGGAGGGGCCATGTGGCAGAATCTGCACTTCCTCTCCCCGGCTCCTGCCCGGGAGCGGACGGTCTTCGTGGAGGAGGTGGTGGACTCCGCCCGGATCCTGAGTGAGGAGGGAGAGGAGCGGGAGGTGGGCGTGGAGCACTTCCGGTTCGGTTATGACGAGAGCATCCTGCACCACCGGGCCGACGTGGTCCTCTCCGTGACCTTCCGCCTCACCCCTACCCCCCGGGAGGAGCTGCGCCGGGTGATCCGGGAGAACCTCCGGTGGCGAGAGGACCGGCACCCGGACCTCTGGCTCTACCCCTCGGCCGGATCCGTCTTCAAGAAGGTGGAGGGTGTGGGCGCCGGGCGTCTCATCGACGAATGCGGCCTGAAGGGCCGGGTTCTGGGGGGAGCCCAGATCTCCCACCGCCACGCCAACATCCTGGTGAACCTGGGAGACGCCACGGCGGCGGACATCCGGAGCCTCATGGATCTGGCCCGGGAGACCGTTCTCAGGGAGACAGGCCACACCCTGGAGCCGGAGATCAGCCTGGTGGGGGAGTTCTGAGCCGTCCCCCACCTCCAACCATCAGCCCATCACGCTCAAGACGGTATAGCCCAGGAAGGCCGCGTGGAGGAGGAGGAAGACCACCAGGGCGGCCCGGGCCAGGGGATGGAGATCCATGCGCAGGTTCTTCACCGTGGTCCAGATGGGGATTACCAGGAGCCACCCTACGATGGGAAGAGCATGAGCCGCCACGAAGGGGATGGTATCCAGGTAGGGAGAGGGCTCTCGGGCCGGATTCAAGAACCCGATCACCCTTTGCAGGGTCAGGGGAATGAGGACCATGATCTCCGGGGCCACCAGGACGGCGTTCACGAAAAACCACCCACCGGGACCCGTCTCGATCCAGGGTTCCTGCCGCGCCATTTCCGTCATTCTTCTCGCCTCCAGCGGAGGGTCGACTCCACCTGGTCCAGGGAAGGCAGCTCCCGGTCCTTCTCCGATAGAATGGGCTTCTCCAGGGGCCAGTCGATGGCCAGCCGGGGATCGTTCCACCGGACTCCGGCCTCCAGCTCTGGAGCATACTCCGCCGTGACCTTGTAGTTCACATCGGCTTCCCGGGAGAGAACCAGGTAGCCGTGGGCCAGGCCCGGAGGCAGATAGAGGGCGTTGCCCGAGGCTTCGTCCAACTCCACACCCACCCAGTGCCCGTAGGTGGGAAGGTCCTTCCGGAGATCCACGCCCACGTCCAGGATCCGCCCCCGGCTCACCCTCACCAGCTTCCCCTGGGCCCGGGGAGGATGCTGAAAGTGGAGACCCCTGAGAACACCCTGGCGGGAGCGGGCCGCGTTGTCCTGGACGAACTCCGCCTCGATCCCTCCCTCACGGAAGGCCGATCGGCGATAGGTCTCCTGGAAGGCCCCCCGGTCATCACCATGGATGGTGGGCTTCACCAAAATCATCCCGGGAATGGTCAGCTCTTCGAAACGAAATGCCATTCAGGCCTCCGTTCCCCCACCCTCCCACAGGCGCTCCAGACGGACGCGGAAGATGGGTTCCAGGCGCTCCAGTCGGGCCACCTCGTCCCGCATCTCCAGGAGCTCCTGTTGCCAGAAGGGCTCCATCTGCACCACGCCGGCCAGGAGGAAGGACACCTCCTTGTCGGCGCGGAGCTCCGGAAGGGCGTCAGGGACGTGGGGCAGGGCCTGGAGCATGCTCCGGAAGAGGCCCAAGGAGCGCTCCCGGCGCTGGACCAACTTCTCCGGGCTCGCCGGAGACTCGTCCCCATACTCTTCCACATCCGCCTGATAGTAGGGGGTGTCGTCCTCCACCTCGTTTCGGATCACGAACCGCTCAAGCCCCCGAACCACCAGCATGGACCGGCCGTCCGGGAGGGGTTGGTGCTTTCGGATCTCGGCAACGGTTCCCACCTGTCCCTCTCGGTTCAGGAAGGGGCCGGATTCGTCAGGATCGTGGTAGATGAACCCGAAACGCCGGTCCCCATCCATGATGTCCGCTACCATCTCCCGATATCGGGGCTCGAAGATGTGCAGGGGCATCCCGTTCTCCGGGAAGAGGACCACCGGGAGGGGGAAGAGGGGCAGGCGGCGAGAATCCATGATGGCGCGGTCCGGTTGTGGGGTTCGGACGGCCCCCCACCCAGGGGAGACCATGCAGGGATGAGTGTCAGGTAACCCTGCCGAGGGTCAGAAGTTCACTCCCCGTGGTCTCAGGATTCGTCGATGAGGATGCGACGCAGGTCCCGCCCCATGCGATTTCCCACCCGGAGGAGCAGGAAGACGGCCACACCGGCCAGACCCGCCACAAGACCCCACCAGAGCCCCACAGGGCCCGCGGCGGTCCGGAATCCCAGCCAGACGCTCACCGGCATGCCGATGCACCAGAACCCCAGGAGGTTGATGACCATGGGCGAGCGGGTGTCCCCCACCCCCCGGAGGACCCCGGAGGCCACAACCTGCAGTCCGTCGAAGACCTGGAAAATGCCCGCCAGGGGGATGAGGACCGCCGCCAGGGCCACCACCGGGGCCTCGGAGGAGTACAGCCGGGCCAGGGGCCCGGGGATGGCCAGAAACACCAGGGCCGCCAGGAGCATGAAGGACGCCCCGAGCAACAGCCCCGTCCCGGCGGACCGACGGGCTCCGGGGGGATCGCCCCGGCCCACCCCCCGGCCCACCAGGACGGCGGTGGCCTGGGAGATCCCCAGGGGGACCATGAAGGTGAGGGATGCCAGGTTCAGGGCTACCTGGTGACCGGCCATGGCCAGGGTGCCCAGCCATCCCATGAGGACCCCGATGGCTCCGAAGGCCCCGAATTCCAGGGAAAGTTGAATGCCGATGGGCACACCCAGGCGAAGCATCCGCACCAGGGGCTTGAGCTGCAGGGCGTCGGCCCGGAGGGAACGGAGGTGGGGACCCAGGACCGGCCAGGACAGGGCCAGAAGGGCCAGGAGCATCAGCCAGCGGGAGAGACTCGATGCCCACCCTGAGCCCACCGCGCCCATGGGAGGCATTCCCAACCGGCCATAGATGAGAACCCAGTTGAAGAAGAGGTTGGCCACGTTCGCCGCCACGATCGTGACCACGATGGGAGCCAGCCGCCCCATGGCCTGAAGGGTCTGCCGGAGGACCATGAAGCCCAGAAAGGGGACTACCCCCGGGACGGCCGCCAGGGCGTAGCCGGCAGCCACGGGAACCACCTCCCGGGGCTGGTTGAGGAGCGTGAGGACGAGATGCCCCGGGAGGAGGACCAGGACCGCCGGAACGGCCAGGGCCATGGCCAGCATGCCCCCCCGCTGAAGGCCCCGGGTCACCCCCACTTGGTCCACGGCTCCCACGGCCTGAGAAATGACCGGATCCAGGGAAAGGAGAATCCCCATGGGAAAGACGGTGGCGGTAAAGAAGTAGAGATTCCCCAGGGCCACCGCAGCCAGGTCCCGTGCCGAGAAGTGGCCAACCATGATGGTGTCCACCACCCCCAGGGCCACCATGCCCACCTGGACGGCCACCACCGGCAGGGCCAGACCTACGACTTCTCGCAGCTCCCTGCGTGAAGGGAGCATCTGGCGGAGGATGTGGCTGCCGGGGAGGGGCTCAGTCCCCGGGGGAGACGTCATCGGAGGCCTCCCCGGAGCTGTCCCGGCCCATGCGCTGGACCAGGTCCTCGGTGAGGGGCTTCCTGCCCTCGAACCCCCCGTCCACCTCGTGCCAGGCTATGACCTCCGCCTCGCCCAGCTGCCAGCACAGGTAGACCCAACGCCCGTCCAGGAGCGTGGGGAAATCCAGGAGTCCGTGCTCCAGGCCCCCCTGGGGGAACCGGACGCCCAGGGCCAGAATCTCCTCCCGGATGAGCTGCTCGATCTCCTCCACGGCTCCCCCGATGGTCCGACGGTGCTGGCGGAACTCGCGGTGGTCCGGGTTGCCCGGCTCCGTGACCCGGTTTCCCCAGATCACATCCAGGATCTTGAGTTGGTCCGTTCGCTCCCCCACGAGGCCCCGGAGCTCCTGGATCCTCTTCAGGATCTCCTCCAGATGGGGCAGGAGGGCGTTGGCCTCGGCCACGGTGAAGACGCGACGTCTCATCACGAAGGACCCGGCACTCAGGGCTCGACTCCCCCCAGAAGTTCGGAGAGCTCATCATGCCCCTTGGCCTTTGCCACTTCGGCGGCCTTCAGGCCCCGCTCTCCTTCCACCTTCGGGTCCGCTCCGTGGTCCAGGAGGAACTCCACCAACTCTCGGTTTCCGTGAGCCGCCGCCTGATGCAGGGGGGTCCACCCTCCACCCTGGACCACGTTCGGGTCGGCTCCCCGGTCCACCAGGAGGCGGGCCAGAGAGAGGGCCTTCTCCGCATCACGGTTCGCCGCCGCACTGTGGATGGGTCGAACCTGGAAACGGTTGTCCGCCGGCTTGTCCACGTCCGCTCCGGCGTCCAGGAGAGCCTTGGTCGCCTCCTCCTGGCCGAGAAACACGGCCAGACCCAGGGCTCCGAACCCGTCGGGAGCCGACCGGTCGAGGCTTTCCGGGTCCTTCTCGATCCACTTCTTCAGGGTATCGGTTTCCCCCAGGGCGGCAGCCTCGTAGAGGTTCAGCTCCGAGACCTTCTCCCGCAGAAGCTGGGCCACCTCCCGATGCCCGAAGAAGAGAGCCAGGAGAATGGGTGTACGCCCCTCCGCGTCCCGGGCCGCCGCCAGCTCCGGTGATGCCTCCACGAGCTCACGGACCTTCTCCGTGTCGTTCACGGCTACGGCATTGAAAAACGCTTCGCTTCGATCAGTCACCGGACCAAGACCTCCACAGGAATGAGCAAGACCAGAAGAGCCTTGAATGTAGGCATCCCGTCCCTGCGATTCCACCGCCCCCGGGAGACTGATCCCCCCCGGCGTGACAGGCTCCTTCTTTGTCCCTATCCTTTACGACGTTTCGCCGTCCAGGGAAGCCGGCCGGCCCGTGAAGCCGAAGGAGGGGAATGTTCTACGACGAAGGATGTTTCGGACGTGTGGAGCTGGGAGATCTGCCCCCGGACGTGGTGGCCCGCATCGGGGGCTCCCCCGGGGAATGGTTGGAGTTCGACCCCCCCAGCGGAGCCATCGTGGTGAGACATGTGGAGCCCACCGGCTCCCGTCCCCTTCCGGCCATTGCCTGCGAGCTCGTTCGCATCTTCTCCCTCATCCCCGTCGAGCTTCACGAGGCCATCCCCGGGGGCGACCTCTTCGTCCACACCGAGGACGGTCAGGGCCAGCTCGTTCGGCTCCGGGTGGAGCCCGGCGGGGCCATCCACATCCACTGGGCCCATCCAGACTTCAAGAAGTCCCTGCGGCGACCCTACGCCGGGGGCTCGGAGCTGCTCATCGACCCGGAGATCCAACGGCTGAACGGTTCGGTGACCCTGCGGAGCTCGGATCCGGAGGAGGCGGCCCGGCGGCTGGAGGACCTGGTGGAGACCTTCGAAGGTCTCTACCCCGAGGGGGACTACACCGTGGAGACCTCCGAAGGGAGAACGATGGAGCTCCGGATGACGGACGTGAACCTGGACGCTGCGGCCCTGGTGGCCCTGCTGCAGTCCCTGGCCGAGCCCCGAACTCTCTCGGGGCGATTCCAGGTGAGCTCCTTCGGAAAGGACCACCCGGAGCACCAGCTACGCTTCCTTTTCGAGGACGGGGAAACCTGGGTCCAACACCCCCTTCTCTGGTCCAACGAGACCTCCTGAACACAACCAGAACATCGAGGGCGCCCCGCCCATGACGGGGAGGAGATACACAGGTGCTTGATTACGGGTTGACGGAAGAGCAACAGGCGATCCAGGAACTGGCCCGGACCATCGCCGACGAGCAGGTCCGACCGGTGGCGGCGGAATACGACGTCACGGGGGAGTTTCCCTGGCCCGTGGTGAAGAAGATGTCCGAGGTGGACCTCTTCGCCACCCTGGTGCCGGAAGAGTACGGTGGATTCGGGGGCACCATGACCATGAACATGGTCCTGGTCACCGAGGAAATCTCCAAGGCCTGCGGCGGGATCGCCCTGGCGTACGCCGGGACGGCCCTGGGAGTCCTTCCCATCCTCATCGCCGGCAACGAGGAGCAGAAGGAGAGGTACCTGCCGGACGTGGCCGCGGGACAGCGTCTGTGCGCCTTCGCCATCACGGAGCCGGCAGCCGGGTCCGATGCCGGGGGCATCCGGACCACAGCCATTCGGGATGGCGACCATTACGTCCTGAACGGAACCAAGCAATGGATCACCAACGGCGGGGAGGCGGAGATCTACACCGTGGTGGCCCTCACGAAACCGGAGAAGGGCCCTCGGGGCGCCAGCGTTCTGGTGGTGGAGAAGGACACGCCCGGCTTCTCCTTCGGCAAGAAGGAAGACAAGATGGGAATCCGGGGATCCACCACCCGCGAGCTCATCTTCGAGGATTGCCGGGTGCCGGCGGAGAACCTCCTGGGTCGGGAGGGAACCGGCTTCATAACCGCCATGAAGACCTTCGACGCCTCTCGGCCCGGGGTGGGCGCCCAGGCCCTGGGAATCGCCCAGGGCGCCCTGGACCTGGCCGTGGATTATGCCATCGGCCGCAAACAGTTCGGCCACCCCGTCTCCTCCTTCCAGGGCCTCCGCTTCATGCTGGCCGACATGGCCATGAGCGTGGAGGCGGCCCGGGCCCTGATCTACGCCGTGTCCCGGCACATCGACTCCGGGTCCAAGACCCGGCCCACCATGTACTCGGCCATGTCCAAGTGCTTCGCCGGGGACGTGGCCATGGAGGTGACCACGAACGCCGTGCAGGTCTTCGGAGGCTACGGTTACATGAAGGATTATCCCGTGGAGAAGTACATGCGGGACGCCAAGATCACCCAGATCTACGAAGGCACGAACCAGATCCAGCGAGACGAGATCAGCAAGATCCTCATCGGGGAGCACGTCTCCGGACAATCCCGGTAGCTGGCGGATCGGAACCAGCTGGTAGGCGCCGATAGAGCGAGGAGCTTCAAGAGCCCGTCCGTCCGGGCCCCTTCGGGACCTCCCCCCGGATCCAGCGGGCCACCTGGCGCTGAGCCGCTGCCTGACCACGGTAGAAGCCCAGAAGGAAGAAGGAGCCGGCCAGGAGCCCGTTCACCAGGATTTCACCCGGAGAATAGGGGAGGGTCATGGGGGCCCCGGCCAGGGCTCTCTCCGCCAGGCCGTAGATGGGGAGGAGGATGCCGGCCACCAGGAGAAGGAGGTTCAGGGCACTCTCCCCCATGGCCACCCAGGGGGCGCTGGCGGGCCGAAGATAAGTGAGGACTCCGAGAGCACTCAGGGCCAGATAGTAGAGGAAACGGTGGAGGGGATCCGGCAGGAAAACCGTTCGGAGCTCCACGCCCCACCACAGGCCCACGAGGAAGAAGAGGGGAGAGCCCAGGTAGTAGGACTGGATGATTCGAAGCGTCGTCACGTCTCGGAGTCTCAGATCGGGTCGGGGATCGAACCGTGAGTCCCGCACATCGACCGGCGGAGGTTGGGGCCTGGAGGGCCCGTCTCTTCAAGATCATCTTCGAGGCCGACAGCCCCGGGGGCAAGGCCTTCGACCGGGCCCCTACCATGATCCTGGACTGCGGGATCATCGCCCTTGCCACGGGGATGGTGACCGTGGAGACGGCCCGCCAGAGAGGCCTGGAGGGAGGTGGGCGGGTCTGCCCCGGGTCCGGGCTCCGGAGACACGCCGCCGATGCCCGCTACTACCGGGGCTCCGGCCGACCAATGAAGGGTGTGGAGCCCGCGGCGGACGGTCTCTGTTGGAGATGGATACAGCGTCAACTTGAAGGAAGGCTCCCGGGCGGCGTATGTTCCGAGGTGCGGGACGGACGGAGTACGCAAGGGAACCATTGAAACGGAGAGAACAGCATGCGCTGGATCACCGTGTTCACGGCTTTCGCGATGGTCTCGGCGGGATGTGGCGGCCAGGAGGCGGCTCAGGAGGAGGCGGAAACCCAGACCGGGCCCGACTCCGCAGCCATCGCCATGGATGCCTACGACCCGGCGGCCTTCGACACCGTTACCTGGGACTCACAGCAGGCGGCCCTGGAGCGGGGCCAGGTGGTCTATCAATTCAGCTGCCGGAAGTGTCACGGGGAGGAGGGCCTGGGCGATGCGGGCTTCATCCGGGGGGGAGACACCCTGATGCCACCGTCCTTCCAGGCTGAGGACTGGGCCTACGCCGGAGACAAGGAAGGCGTCCGGCAGCAGGTCTTCGTGGGAACCGCCGAAGACATGCCCCACTGGGGTCTCGTGGGCTTGCCGCCGAGAGACATCGACGCGGTGGCCATCTACATCCTGGAAGGTCTGCGGGCGGAAGAAGGGAACTAGCCCCCGGGACTGGACACCTGCGGGGAACACTATCGTACCCACCTCCGGAAGCCCCGGCGGGGTGAGTGAGTCATACCCTGCCGGGGTTTTCCTTCGTCAGTGCTCCCCGGCCATCTCCTCCGAGGCCCGCCGGATCAGCGTGGCGTGTCGTCGCCACAAATATCCTCCGGCCGCCATCCCCGCCAGGGCGTTGGCCAGGAGGATGGGAGACCAGGAGAGGAGATGGGCCAGCTCCGAGGCCAGGACTCCCATCACCACCACGCTGTAGATGAAGCCCATGAGGAAGATGAAGAAGACCACGTACCACAGGGGCCGGTTCTTCTCGGTCTGGAAGACGAGCCAGGCCGCTCCCAGGCCGATGAGCACGGACACGACCATGTGGACCCCGTTGTAGGCGATGATGGGGGCGGGACCCGGCAGGACCGATGCCGCCTCCCGGACGCCGAAGAAGAGGGCAGATCCCAGGAGGGCCGGGGTGTGGAAAGGGTCGTGCCCGGACGCCAGGTTCGTGATCATGAAGAAAACCACGACGGTGAGGTAGCCGACCAGGCCTGTCACCAGGCCCTCCACGAGCCAGGAAGCTCTGTCCTTCATTCCTCTCTCCTTCTTGCGTGCGCCAGGCCTTCGGGCCTTCAGGGGTGTTGAGAGATCATGCCTGTCAGGGATCAGAATTCCAGGAGGACCCTCCGCACCGCTCTCACAAAGGCGCGGCGGTCCTTCGGGCTCCCCCGGAGTCGCTTCCGGAGCGCCTCGCTGAGCTCCAGCTGAGCTCCCCCTCCCTCCCTTCCACGGTTGCAGAGGTTCCGGGGGTCCACCCCCGCGAGCCCCCTTCGAGGCTCCCTGAGGCCAAACCCCGCGTCCTCCAGCCTCCGGGCCAGAGCCTGCCGGAGCCGTCGAGACCCGCCCCCCACCATGACGAACGCCCCGTCCCGGCTCCTCTCCCCGTGAATGGCCAGGACCCGCCGGGCCCGAGCCACAGCCTCCAGAGCCACGGGCTCGTCGAACCGATGACTGGTGATGTGGAGAGAGGTCCCCCGGCTGCGATGCCGATCCTCCGAGAGCCCCTGAAAGGTATAGAAGGAAAAATCCCCTCCGGCCACCGCCCGGGCAAGCTCCGTGGTGTAGGGCTCGATCCATCCCCCGTGAGGCGCCATGACCAGGGTGGCGCTTCCCCGGGGGATGAACTCCCGGCTCCAGTCCCGACCTTCCACCTCCCGGGCCTCGAGCTCCCGAAAGCTCCGGTAGGCGTCCCGCAACTCAGCGCATCCGGTTCCGGTTCTCCAACCACCGCCGACCCAGGGGTCCGCTTCGCCAGAGCTGTTGCTCCCGACGACGGTCCACCAGGCTCGTCTTCTTCCTGGTCAGCCAGCTCCCCGCCGCGAGACCGGCCACGGAGAGAATCATGGCGGCCAGCCCCATCCACAACAGGGTGCCGCGCCCCCGGTCCAACGCCAGAAAGATGAGAACCACCCCCATGACGAAGAGGACACCTCCCAGGAGGAACACCCTGCTGGCCGTGGATAGCATGACGTCACCCGTTCAGGAACCAGATGGCGAAGTTCAGGACACCGGCAAAGGTAACCCACAGCAGATACGGCGTCAGCAGCCAGCCGGCCAGGGTCCGGATCCGGAAGAAGAGGACCGTGGTCCAGATCAGGAACGCCAGGAGGACCAGGAGCTCGAGGAAGGCCCAACCCGGGGCCTCTGCAGCGAAGAAGACGAAGGACCACAGACCGTTGAGCAAGAGCTGCACCCCGTAGAGGGTCAGCGCCTTCCGGACCCCCGGGCTCCTGACACCCTCCTCCCAGACCAGGAAGGCGGCCAGCCCCATGAGGACGTAGAGAAGCGTCCATACAGGGCCGAATACCCAGGAGGGAGGATTGAACGATGGCTTCGTCAGCCCGGGATACCAATCCTGGACGCCCTGGGCCGTAGCCCAACCTCCTGCCGCCCCCACCATGAGGGGCAGGAGGAGGCTGATCAGGAAGCGGAGCACCCTCATCCAGCCGCGTTCGTCTTCCATCGCCTGTATCTACCCTCCTCCACGCCTGCCGATCCCGGGCACCGGCGAGACCATCCGGGTCCGAAACTTCCGGACCGGCCAGAGGGCTGGGCCTCCTCAGCTGTTCTCCCGGTCCACGGCGGCCTGCAGGCGGGTGGGAAACTCCGGGATGGCGGCCCGGACCCGGACCCAGGAGGACATGAGGGGGGCTCCGATGGGATCTTCCCGAAAGGAGAACTGGGCCGTCTTGAGGCACTGGGCAAAGGTCTCTACCGCCTCCACCTCCTCGTGCCGGTCGTAGGCCAGCCCGTTCAGCTGGGCCAGCGCATTGTACTGTTCGATGGCCAGACGGGAAAAACGGAGGTAGCTGGCCAACAGGGTGTCGAAGAGGGACTTGGAGAGGACCATGCCTCCCTGGGCCAGGATCCCGAAGAGGGTGGTGGCAATGTCCGTGGCCATCCGCACCAGACCCGCCTGGGGGTTGTCCTTGGAGAGCTGCTGGTGCTTGTGGTGGTACGTGTCGGCGATCTCCACCTGGCACACCCGGTGCACGGTGGTATGCTCGTGGACCTCCCCCAGGAGGGAGACCTCCAGGCCCCAGGTGGGGGAGATGCGAACCGTCTTGGCCAGATTCCGTACGAAGGCGAACTCTCCGGAGAGGGGATAGCGGAAGCTGTCCAGGAAGTGGAGGAAGGCGACGTCGCCCAGCAACTGGCGAAGAGCCCGAACCAGGGGTGTGAAGAACAGGCGGGTCACCCTGCCGTGCAGCTTCTCCTCCACCCGGGAGTAGTAGCCCTTGCTGAACTCGAAATCGATGCCCGGGTGGGCGATGGGGTAGACGAGCCGGGTGAGCATCTCCCGGCGGTAGTTCACGATGTCACAGTCGTGAAGGGCCACGGTGTGGACATCCTTGTCCGCCAGGGTGTAGCCCAGAGACATCCACACACCCCTTCCCTTCCCCTGCTCGGCGATGTCGAAATCCGCCTCTTCCAGCTCCCGGAGAAAGCTCTGGATGGTGGGCCCGTCATTCCACAGGACGCTGACCTCCGCCGGGAGCTCGGACATGATCTCCAGGACCCGGTGGAACTCGCTCTCCGTGGCTCGATCCAGGGAAAGGACGATGCGGTGGAGGTAGTCGGCCTCCTTCAGCTCTTCCACGATCCGGGGCATGGCCGGCCCCTCGAACTCGGAGTAGAGAGCCGGAAGGATCAGGCAGATCTTCTGCTGCTGGGAGAACCCCTTGATCTCCCTCTCGATATCCGCTGCCGGCCGATCCTTCAGGCGCTGGAGAGTAGAGATCACCCCGTTCTGGAAGAAATCTGCCACGTGGTCCCTCCCGGACCGGTGGAGGCGTCAGGCCTCCCCGTTGTACCGCTTCCGAAGGTAGCGCCGCAGGCGCCGGAACTCCCGGGCCTGCAACCGGATCTCCACCTCCGACTCTTCGTGGTCCAGGTCCAGGGTGTAGCGGATGAAGGAGGCCACCCGGGCAAAGAAGAGGGGCTTGAGAGCCTCCACCACGGCCTCGTCCTGCCCCGAGGAGTCGAAAGCGTAGAGGAGATCGTACACCGTCCGGGTCCAGAGGGTCGAGGTGAGGCGCATCCTTCCGGAAACCATGATCTCGTCGATCTTGTCGAAGACCATGGGAGTCAGGTACTCCCTGAGATTCCGCCGCTGGTCCTCGTAGCCGTCCAGAGCCGTCTCCTTGATGGCTTTGTAATCCACCGGCAAGGCCTGGGGCTCTTCCAGGCGCTTGTCTCCGTAGGTCCTTTCCGTGGCCGCACCGCCGTTGCTCCAGCGCCAGTCCGCCCGATGATCCACCAGCATGGAGAAGAGGGTGTTGAGCACCTGGGTGATCATGGGCCCCAGCTTGGGGGCGCTGGGCTTGTGGATCTTGGCTCCCAGACGGGTCTGTCCCACCCGGAATCCCCCGAAGAGAGCCGACAGGGTCAGGAAGATGTCGATCCCGTACTCGTGGGTGGTGTCTTCCCAGTCCTGGGCCAGGACCGCCGATGCGAAGCGGGTGGAGAGCCCGAAGTCCCCTCCGATGGGCTGCCGGACCTCCCGTCCTGTGAGACCGTAGATGAGAGGATAGCAGATGTGGTTGGTGATGGCGCCGTCGTACTCGTTCCGGGAGTAGACAGGGGTCACGTAGTCCGCGCCCTGGTTCATCACCGGTGAGGCCAGGTCATCCACCCAGTCCGGGCCGATGCTCTCCAGGTCCGCATCCACGCACACGATCCCCTTCGCCTTCAGGAGAACCGCCGCCTGGAAGAGGTTCAGGAAGTTGTTCCCCTTCCCCCGGACGCCGGGGGGCGTGGAGAGGTAGTACTTGGGGCTCTCGGTTTCGGCGCCCAGGAAGGCACCCTTGGTATCGTCCTGGGAATCGTTGTCCACGTTCAGGATCAGGCCCTTCTTGTCCGGGAAGAAAGTCCGGAGACCCGCGTCGACCTGTTGAGCCACGAAGGCGATGTTGTCCGCTTCGTTGTAGGAAGGGATGCCAACGACCAGGTCTACCGGGCCCAGGGCATCCAGCTCCTTCCGGATTTCCTCCGGGTCCGTGGCAACAAAGTCGAGGGTATCGGGAATGGTGGCGATCGATTCCATATCCAGGAAGTCCTGAGTCTTGTTGCCGGGCTCCAGCAAGCCCGTTTTCAGCGTTAACAGAAGGTAAGCCGTCGCCCGATCTACACAATCCCGTCCAGGATCCGTTGCAGAGCCTCGTTCCAACCGGCGCTCCCCGGCTTCCTGGCACGGACCACATCGTCCCGGGAGATCTCCGGGGGGCTCCCGTCGGGGTTGGGCACCACAACCGGCACATCCACTGCCTGGAGCATGGGCAGATCGTTCCGACTGTCTCCCAGGCCCACGGCTTTGCAGGATTCGTTCCAGTACGCCTCGAACGCCTTCCTCACGATGCGCACGGCCCGGCCCTTGTCCTGTCCCTCGTCCATGAGGTGGAAGAAGCGGCCGCCCCGAGCAATCGTCAGTCCGGCCTCGCGGGCCCGGGCCTTGAGGGCCTCCAACCTGCCGCCGTCCGGGGGAAGAAAGGGCTCGGTGAACTCCCTGGCCCGGGCCATGCGAGCCCGCTTCTCCGGCAGGCCCGTAGCCTCCTGAACTTCCCGGGGAGACATGTCACCAAAGCCCCTCACGGAGAGATCCTCCGGAAGGTCCTGCAGGAAGGCCCTGATCTCCCGGTAGGGCCTCCCCAGGGTCAGGACCCGGTAGTGCTCCCGGGCCCCTGCATGGGGGAGGTCCAGGTGACCGTATTTCGAGGGAAAGAAGATCCCTCCTCCGTTCTCCACCACGAAGGGCTGGACGAGACCCATTCTCTCCTGGAGTTCTTCCACTTCCGGGCGGGTCTTGCTCGTCACCATGATCAGGGGCCAACCCTCCTGCTGGATCCGCTCCAGGGCAGGGAGGGCGCCCTGGAAGGTGTAGTCCCCGTGATCCAGGAGGGTCCCGTCCAGGTCGGTGAAGACCAGACAGCGCCCCGGACTCATCGGGGCCGTCCCACCGGCATGATTCCCAGAGGTCGTTCCCGGTCCTCCAGGCCCAGCACCTCCCTCACCATCTCATCCCGGAACGCCCCAACCATGGTGGTTCCCAGGCCCCGGGCCTCGGCCTGGAGATAGATGTTCTGGCCTGCGTGCCCCACTTCCATGTGGACGTAACGGATCCCCCGCTCCCCGTATTTCCCGGTGGTGCGCTCGTAGACGCCGGAGAGAACCAGGATCACCGGGGCCTGGGCCATCCAGCTCTGCCGGAGGGCGGCCCGGGCCACCTGGCCTCGGAGGTCTCCCTCCCTCATCCGCTCCATGACATGGTCCCGGGGCCGGTACCGGTACACGCCGGGCTGCACACTCTCCACGTGCCCGACCACGGCCACGACTTCCAGGGGGTACAGGGCCCCGGCGGAAGGAGCTGTCCGACCTCGATCCCCGTGGGTGATTCCCTGGGCTGCCCAGAGAACCTGGGAGAGGTCGGCCAGGGGCAAGGCGCCGGTGGCAAACTCCCGGACCGAGTTCCGGTCCTGGAGGGTCCTCTCCACGGACACAGTGCCTCGGGTATCCGGCTCCGGCAGGGAGAGGGTCTGACCGTGAACGGGTTCCGGGGATCCGGCGAAGGGGGCCAGGGTCATCATGAGGACTCCCGGAAGGAGAAACAGGGACCAAGCGGGGAACTGGGGGAAAGGAAGGAAGAGCGAACCTGGAAATGTCATGCCAGCCTCCCGGCGTCCGGGATCCGCTCCGGGACTCGAACGCCCACCTCGCCTGAACGAAAGAAGGGGGAAGTGCCCCGGTCCTTCGGACACCCCCCCCTTGAGTCTGTTCCTCCCGGAAGTCCCCGAGAGGACCTCCTGGGGCATCCAACCCCTTGGAACGCCTCTTACCGTCTACCGTCCTCTCCCGTGCAGATCACCGAAACGATTGTTCACGATGTTGTTGTAGATGGAGCCGAAGGTGAAGGAGAGGCCGGTCCTGAGACTGAACTCATAGTCCGTCTGGAGCTCCCGCAAGCGAATCAGGACCTCTTCGTCCGACACCCCCTCGGCGGAGATGTAGAGCTGATCTCGGACCCGTTCGTAATCTCCGCTGATGTTCCACTCCAGGCCCCTGGTGATGCGAAAACTCAGCCTTCCGCCCACCTCCACACTGTTCTTGTCGAAGTCGTTGAGAAGAGTCTGGGCCGACGCTCCGAAGTTGGCATTCCCCCAGGGCTGTCGGAACCCCAGGCTCCAGCGCAGGGAGGCCTCGGGAACCGTCTCGGAGAGCTTCTCGAATATGGTTCGTTCCTCATAGTTGTAGTATCGGGCGAAGGTGAGGAGCTGGAGGGTCATGCGCCGACGGGTCCACTCCCGGTAGGGAAAGAAGGAGTACTCCAGGCCCCCTCCTCCGGCCACGCTCAGGTCCACGTTCCGGGACGTGCTGGCGTTGCTACCCATCTCCACACCCACGGACCAGCGCTCCGCCACGGAGTAGGCCACCCGGGCCGAGCCCGCCCAGCTCTCTCGATCGTAGGTCCGGGTTCCTTCCGAGAGCTCCACGTCCCGAGTGGAGAAGGAGCCGTAGGCTCCGATGTCGATCTTCCATTTCTCCGTGGTCCGGTCTGCGCTGAAGCGGCCGGAGAAGGACTCCTCGTCCTGCCGGCTCTCCGCCTCCACCTCCACGTTGCCTCCGATGCTGAAGACCCAGTAGTCCCACGGATCGTCTACCTCACCCTGGAGACCCGGCGGCAGGTCCGGGACCTCGGTCCCGGGATAATCCTCCGCCATGACGGTGAACGGGCCCTGGTAGCCGGCGGCGATGGAGGCCTGGGCCAATCCCACGGCCAGGACTCCCGTGAGCCCCCGGGTTCGCTCGTCATCCGTGTCCGTGCCGCTATGAGAATAGGTGAGCTGCTCCTCGTAACCCTCCAGCTCCTCCCGACCCAGGAAATCCAGGACGTACTCCCGGCCCGAGCCCGTGCTCTGGCTCGTCATGATCACGTGGAGCTGGGAATCCTGTACGTCCCGGACCCAGCTCACGAAGGTGATTTCGGTTCGGAAATGCCGTGAGTCACAGCCCCAGGTGGCGCACTCCAGGTAGATCCGCAGAGCGCCGTTCCGGCTCTGTGCGCCTTCCTCCTGGGCCCCCGAGGCCAGGGGGACCAGGAAGGAGAGAACGATGAGTGCCAGGGCCGCCGGTTTCATTCTTCTTGTCATCTACGCCTCCAGGGGCGTCCTGGACCGGTGCACCCGGGGGTGCCCACCGGCCTCCGGTGTTTTCGTTTCATAGCCGAGAAAGCCAAGCCTCCCGGGCGCTCCGTCTCATCACCGGAACCGTCCCCGGTCAGATCACCCCTATCTTCACTCGTTCTGGGGCCGGAGGCGAGGGGTGCCGGGAAGACGGATTCCCTTCCGGTACACCGTAGCCGGCTCCGGTTCCGGCGTCTCTTCCCGGGGAGGCGCTCCCACAGGCTCGTCGATCTCCCCATCTTCCGAGACTTCCCCCATCTCCTCGTCCTCGCCCTCCCGGGATCCCAGGAAGACTCGCCTCGCGATGTCGCTCACGTCATCCACCAGGGAGTACATCACCGGCACCAGGACCAGGGTGAGGAAGGTGGCGAAGAGAATGCCCACGATCACGGCCACGGCCATGGGGCCCCACCAGGCCGCCTGGTCTCCGCCCCAGTAGAAGTCCGGGTCCAGGGATCCGAAGAGACCGAAGAAGTCGAAGTTCAGACCGATGGCCAGGGGCACCAGGCCCAGGGCCGTGGTCAGGGCCGTGAGGATCACGGGACGGAACCGGGTCTTGCCTCCCTGGACCAGAGCCTCCTTCCGGTCCATGCCGTCCCGGTCCCGGAGGATGTCGATATAGTCGATGAGCACGATGGCGTTGTTCACGACGATTCCCGCCAGGGAGATGATCCCCACCCCGGTCATGATGATCACGAAGGGCATCTGGAACACCATCAACCCCATGAACACGCCCACGGTGGACATGATGACCGAGGTGAGGATGATGACGGGCTTCACCACGGAATTGAACTGGGAGATGAGAATGAACCCGATGAGGGCCAGCGCCGCCAGAAAGGCGGTTGCCAGGAATCCCTGGGCCTCGGCCTGCTCTTCGCTCTCTCCCGTGTACTTCATGGTGTAGCCCGGAGGCAGGGCCGCCTGGAAATCCCCCAGGATCGCCCGGACCTCTCCCAGCACCGCATTGCTGTTCTGACCCGAGGCCACGTCGGAGCCCACCGTAGCCACCCGGTCCATGTCCTTGCGCCGAATGGAGCCCAGGCCCTCATCCACCTGCCAGTCCGCCACGGACACCAGGGGGACCTGGGTCCCCTCTGCCATGACAGTCAACTCCTCCAAAGCGTTGAGCTCGCTTCGCCATTCCGGGGCCAGGCGGACCACGATGTCATACTCGTCGTTGCCCGTCCGGTACTTGGCGGCTTCGATCCCGTTGATGGCTCCCCGCACCGCCATGCCCACCTGGGAGGTGGACAGGCCGTAGAGAGCCGCCTTCTCACGATCCACGTTCACCGCGAGCTCGGGTCGGGCTTCGTCCAGGTCGCTCTCCAGCCCCACGAGCTTCGGGTAGACCGGTGAGGCTTCCAGGATCTCGATGACCTGGTCGGAGAGATTCTTCAGGACCTGGGGATCCTCCCCCACGATCTCGATGTTCACCGGGGCCCCCGTGGGCGGGCCCTCATCCATCTTGTCCACGGTGACCTCCACGCCGGCCACACCCTCTCCCACGTCTCCCTGCATCCGGGCCAGGGTCTCGAAGACATCGTACTGCCGGTCCTGGAAATCCAGGAACGTGATGGTGACCCGACCGTTCTCCGGACCCGAAGGCCCGCCGGCCAGCATGTTTCCACCACCACCTCCCACAGTGGCCACCACGGACTCGGCGTCGCTGAAGCCCTGGAAACCCTTCACCTCCCCCTCCAGTCGCTGGGCGACCTCGTTGGTGAACTCCGCCCGGGTCCCCACCGGGGCCTCCACGTCCACCCAGACCTGCTTGGGGGGAATGGACTCGGGGAAGAACTCCACCCCCTGATTGAACCTCCCGTACACCGCGAAGGTCACCACCAGGACGACTGCGGCGCCGCCGAGCATGGCCAGGCGGTGGCGCAGGGCCCACCGGAGCTGCCTCTCGTAGACCCGGAGCATCCGGGGCAACCCCTCTTCCTGGAACCAGTGCCCCAACCGGTCCATGACGAAGAAATGGGCGGCCAGAGCCACGGCCCCCAGGAGGAGGAGGAGGAGAGCGGCCACCCAGTTCAGGGCCCCGATGACGATGAAAGCAAGAACCGCGGCGCCGATGATGCTGCGTCGAGCCACCGGCGTCATGGCCTTACGGGGCTCCCGGTCCAATCGGATGTACATGCTGGTCAGGGTCGGGACGATGACCAGGGCCACGAAGAGGGAGCTGGACAGGGTCACGATGAGGGTCAGGGGCAGGTAGCCCATGAACTCCCCTACGATGCCGGGCCAGAAGAGGAGGGGCGTGAAGGCCGCCAGGGTGGTGAGGGTAGCGGCGATCACCGGGAGGGCTACCTCTCCGGTGGCCTTTTTGGAGGCCGTCACCTTGTCCCACCCCTCCTCCAGGAAGCGGTAGACGTTCTCCACCACCACGATGGCGTTGTCCACCAGCATGCCCAGGGCCAGGATGAGGCTGAACAGGACCACCATGTTCATGCTCACGTCCAGGAGGGCCAACAGGAGGAAGGACAGGAGCATGGAGGTGGGGATGGAGAGGGCCACGAAGAAGGAGGTCCTCACCCCCAGGAAGAAGAAGAGGACGGCCACGATGAGGAGCAGGCCGGAGATGATGTTGTTCTCCAGGCTGCTCACCATCATGTGGATGTCCTCGGACTGGTCTCCGGTGATCTTCACCACGGTGGACGGGGGGAAAAGAGCCTCCATGTCGGCGATGGTGGCCTTCACCGCGTCCGCCGTCTCGATGATGTTCTCACCGGTCCGTTTGATGATGTCCAGGGTCACCACAGGAGTACCGTCCAGCCGGGCGAAGCTCTCCCGCTCGGCGAAACCGAACTCCACGGAGGCCACGTCACGCACGTAGACCGGTCGGCCCTCCACGGTGGTCACCACCAGGTCCTGGATGACGGTGGGATCCTCGAACTCCCCGTCCACCCGGACCAGGTACTTGAAGGAGCCCACGTCGATGGAGCCGCCGGGGATGTTCACGTTCTCCGTCTGGACGGCCTCGATGACATCCCCCAGGGCCAGACCGTAGAACTTCAGCTTGGCCAGGTCCACGTCCACCTTCACCTCACGCTCCAGTCCCCCCCTGAGGTCCACTCGCAGAATGGAGGGGATCTGCTCCAGCCGCTCCTGGAGGTCCTCGCCGATCTCCTTCAGACGCACGAGCCCATACTCCCCGGAGAGGTTCACCTGCATGATGGGAACCTCTTCGAAGTTGAACTCCATGATGGAGGGGTCCTCGGCGTCCTCCGGGAGCTCCGGTTTGGCCAGGTCCACCTTCTCCCGGACCTTCTGTAGCGCCACATCCAGATCCACCGAGGTCTCGAACTCCGCCGTGATGTTGGAGTAACCCTCCACGGAGGTGGAGGTGAGCTCCTTGATGTCCCCGATGGTGTTCAGCTCCTCCTCCAGGGGACGGGTCACCAGGGTTTCCATGTCCGCCGGTGACACCCCTGCGTAGACGGTGTTCACGGCGATCATGGGGATCTCCATCTCCGGAAAGGACTCCTTGGGAATGGCCCGGTAGGCCAGGAGCCCCGCCACGGCCACGATGAAGAACAGGACCATGACGCTGGTCCGGTGGTCGATGGCGAAGGAGGTGAGTCGGAACTCCTTGAAGCTCTTCAGCTCTTCCCTGGAGCTCGGCGGAGCCTTGCCCCGTCCGTTCTCGGGCATGGAACCCTTCCCCGTCCCCCGGACACCCTTTCCGTCGCGCTTGCTCTGGTCGGCCATGGTTCGTCCCTACCCTTCCTGCCCGGTCTGCTCGTTGACCACCTGGACCCGGTCCCGGGAGGCCACGGACTGCTGCCCCACGACGATGAGGGACTCCCCGGGCTCCAGGCCGGAACGGATCACCACCCGGTTCTGCTGAGCCGGTCCCAGCTCCACCGGTCGGGAGACAGCCCGCTCCTCGCCGTCCAGCTCCTCCACGACGAAGGCCACGTAGCCCTCCTCGACCCGGACCAGGGCCTCCTGGGGAACCACCACCGCCTCTTTCAGCGTGCGCCGGACGACCCCGACGTTGGCCACCATCTCAGGCTTGATACCCCCCCCCGGATTGGGGAGGGTGAACTCCACGGGGAAGGTCCGGTTCCTGGAGTTCACCACGGAGCCCACGTAGGTGATTCGTCCACGGAACTCCTGGCCGGGGAGGACATCGAACCTCACCGTAGCGGACGCTCCCGGACGCACATCCGTCGCGTAGCGCTCCGGCACACCGGCCGTGATCTTCAACGGGTCCAGCTCCACCACCCGGGCCACCGGGGTCCCGGCACCCACCATGCTCCCCACCTCGATCTCCCGGGTGTCCAGGATTCCATGGATGGGGGCCCGTATCGTGGTCCGCCGGAGACGGGCCTCCAGGAGATCCAGGTTCGCGGCCGCCTGCTCTGCGTTGTACTTGGCCTGGAGGTATTCCAACTCCGAACCCACCTGGTCGGTTTCGTAGAGACGCTGTCGTCTCTCCCAGGTCTCCCGGGCCAGGGCGGCCTGGGCCCGGGCCTGCTCCACCTGGGCCCGGAGGATCTCGTCGTCCAGCTTGATGATGGCCTGCCCGGGCTCAACGGGATTCCCCTTCTCCACCAGGATCGCTTCCACCACGCCGCTCTCTTCAGCGGAGACTCGAACGTCCTGATTCGCCTGGACCGTTCCCGTGAGCCGGATGATCTCGGTGAAGGAGGTCTTCGTCACCGGAGCCACCTCCACGTTGATGACCCGGGTGTAGGCGCCAGCCGATGTGTCGCTCCCCGAATCCCCGGATTGACCGTCGGCTCCCCGGGCTTCGGCCTGTCCTCCACAGCCCCACACGCTCATGAGAGGAAGGAGGAGGAGAGCCGGTAGACCGGTGGTGAGCCGGCGCCGCCTCCGGAGGCCCGGCGTCCCGGGAGTCTTGCCGTTCACGCTGCTCTTGGTCTCTATGGTCATGGCCTGTCGTTCCTGTTGCCGAATTGGGTTCCGTGATGTTCTGACGAGTGTCTTCACTGGCCGTTCACCGCCTGGCCCACCAGGGGGACGACCCCCACGGCCTCGTCCAGCCGGGCCCGGAAGACCAGGTAGTCGTAGACGGCCTGGGCGTAGTTGAATTCGCTCTGCCGCAGGGCCACCTCGGCGTCCGTAAGCTCGAGCTGGCTCCCCAAACCCTCCCGATACTGGGCGCTGGCGATCTCGAAACCCCGTTGGGCCTGGGCCACCGCCAGTCGCTGACCCCGGGCCCGCTCCAGAGCTTCCCGAGCCTGCTCCCTGAGGCTCTTCACCTGGCTCTCGGCCTGGAGCCTGGCCAGACTGCTCTGATTGCGAGCCTGGTTCAGGACGGCCCGTTTCTGGTCCACCCGGGCGTCCCGCTTGAAGCCGGTGAAGACCGGGAGGGACACCGAGACCCCTACGAGCTTGGAAGTGGCCCGGGAATCCTCGTCGCCGAAGAAGTCCGGGGAGCCGTTCTGCTGGGCGTTGACCTGGTAGTTGCCGAAGACGCTGACCCTGGGGAGGTAATCCACCTGCTCAGCACGAAGCTCCGCCGTGCGCAGATGTTCCGTGAGCTCCAGCTGCTTCAGGTCCGAGCGGGCTTCCAGAGCCGTGCCCAGCATCCTCTCCGACCCGGCATCCAGGGGCCCCTCTACACCCATGAAGCTCAGGATTTCCCGGTTGGCCGGGTCGTTGGCCTCCGGGTCCTGCAGGTCCATGGAGGCCAGGCTACCCTCTACCTGCAACGCTTCCATGGCGTCCAGGTTCAACTCGATGGACAGTTGCCGCCGGGCCTGCAGGATGGCGTTCTCGGCCCGTTGGAGGTTCGGCTCCAGGTTGGCCAGTTCCACCTCCAGTCGAAGGACATCGTAGTCCGATGCCAGGCCGGCCCGATTCAGGGCACGGGTCTCCTCCAGGGACTGGCGCACCCGAGCCACCGAGTTTTCGATGAGCCGTCGATCCTCCTGGGCCAGGAGAAGCTGGTAGTAGGCCAGCCGGACCCGGGTCACCACGCTCTGTGCCCGACCCCGGTAGGTCTCCTCCTGGAGAGCCTGGTACCGACTGGCGGCCCCCACCCCGATGAAGGCCTGAGCCTGGAAGATGGGCTGCTCGAAATTCAGGGTGGACGTCCAGGCGTTGTCGGCCCCGAACTGGACCTTGATGAACTCCCCTTCCGGTGCCTCGGGATCGAAGATCCGGGCCGGAAGGAAGGACACCGCCGGCGCGATGTTCCGGGTGTAGTTGGCGCTGAAATCCACCGTGGGCATCACGCTTCCCCAGGCTTCCGACACCCGCTCTCCCGCCTCCTCCAGGGCCAGCCGGGCGTCCCGGAGGTCCTGGCTCTGGTCCAGGGCCGTGCGGACGGCCTGGGAGAGAGTCAGGGTCGTAGGTGAGGGTTCGGACTGCCCCGAAAGCCCTCCCACCGGGAAGAGAATGGCCAGGAGGAGGACCGGCAGAGTCCCGTGAACAACCTTCTCCAAGGCCCGGTGTCCCGAACCTCGACGATCTGCGGCGAATCTATGTGACATGTCTGATGACCGTTGGTGTCTTGTTAACGGCGTTCACTGACTGAATCTTCAATCTCCCGATCCCGCTCCTCCATCTCTTGCCGGAAGGCCTCGGTCCCCATCCCCGCCATGATCCGAAGGAAGGAGGCCACTATCATCTCCCGGAACTCCTCCTCCGACTCGGCGGGCAGGAGCCCCCGATGGTAGATGGAGACCATCCCGTGGGCGTGAGCCCACAGGGTCATGGAGATGGCGTGAGGGTCCCCCTCCCGGAGGTATCCGGCATCCACCATCTCCCGGACACGATCCGACCAGAACTGCCCGATGGCGCAGGCCCGGTCCCCAACGGCTGCGGCATGGCTGCTGACACCCAGCA
This sequence comes from uncultured Gemmatimonadaceae bacterium, assembly GCA_964652625.1. Taxonomy (GTDB): domain Bacteria; phylum Gemmatimonadota; class Gemmatimonadetes; order Longimicrobiales; family Gaopeijiaceae; genus CAZZEL01. The sequence goes on along the minus strand of CAZZEL010000008.1, from coordinate 40,410 downwards.
CATCCGCCGGCACGTAGATGATCTCGTAGAGAGCGGGCTGCTCCAGGGCGAAGTCCACGTAGCTTCGGCCCGACTTCATGAACCGCTCCATGGGCGTCGGTGCTTCCAAGCCCCGGTACAGGTACTGGGCGAAGAGGCGATAGGCCTCCCCCACCAGGTCCTGCATCACCTCTTCCTTGTTGGCGTAATGCCGGTAGATGGCGGGGGCCGTGCAGCCCACGCAGTCCGCCAGCTTTCGCATGGACACCCCATCGATCCCGTCTCTCAGGTAGAGATCCCGGGCACAGTGCAGAATCTGCTCGCGCTGAATGCTCATAGTGTGAACAACGTAAACTCCTTCTGAAAGGTTTCAAGGGGGGATAGGCATTTTACAGCACTGATACGTTTAGACCATTCGGTCCAAAAGCCGCTTTTCAGCCCGGAATCACGCCCTTCTGGCGTTGGACCAGGGGGAGACATACGGTTCGGGGCAACCCATGGGCCCCCCGTCACGGCCGACCGGCAGGGGTCCGGCAGGCACTCGACGATTCGGGCCAGCGTTCAAGGAGTCCAGGGGTTCTGGCAGGGGGCGGGGCCCGGTGCCGGATCCGGGGCCGGTTGGCGGTGCGCCGTCAGCCTCTAGAAGGCTGATCGGGAGCCCGCAGGAGGGCGAATCCGGCCCAGGAGGAAGGTGGAGGCGATGATGACCCCCGCCCCGGTGGCCGTCCACAGGTCGGGGATCTCCCGGAACAGGACGAGCCCCCAGACGGCGGCGAAGACGATCTGGAGATAGCCCACAGCCATGACCCGGCCGGCCTTTTCCGTCTGAAGAGCCCTGGTCACGAAGACCTGGCCGGCGTAGCTGGCCAACGCCATGACCAGCAGGAAGATCCACTCCCTTCCCGCGGGCAGGACGAAGACGGGGATGGTGGCCGGGAGGGAGCCGGCCAGCATCACGACGGCGAAGGCGAAGACGATGACCATGGGGTCGTGGGTCCGGGTGAGGCGACGAGCCGTCACGTAGGCCCCGGCGGCCAGGATCGCCCCGGAGAGGGCCACGCCCACAGCCACCGGGTCCAGAGCCGAGACCTCCCCGAAGAGGAAGCCGGGCCGGGCCACCAGGACCACACCCGCCAGGGCCATCAGGGCCAGGAGAATCTCCCGTCCCCCCAGGATTTCCCCCAGAAACAGGGCCGCCAGGAGGGCGGTGAAGACGGGATTCGTGAAGTGAATGACCGTGGTGTCCGCCAGGGGAAGGCGCATGACGGCCCAGAAGAAGCAACTCAGGGCTCCGTACCCGAAGAGACCACGGAGGAGGAGGAGGCCCTTCTCCGTTCCCCAGGGAGAGAGACCGCGTCGTCGGAGGTTCGCCAGACTCAGAGGGACGACCACCAGGGCCCGGGCCAGGACGATCTCCTGGGTGGGAATGCGGCCTCCCACCAGCTTGGCGAAGGCGCTCATGACGGAGAATGAGAAAGCGCCGGCGGCGGCGTAGCGGATCCCCCGGGAGAAGGCCTCCGTCACGGACCCTCCCCCGGCTCCCACGCCCCGGGTGGCCTCAGGATCCTCCATCCTCAACCCGGGCAGTGACGATCCGATCTCCTAGGTAGAGCCGATCCACCACGTCCATCCCCTCCTCCACCCAACCGAAGGCCGTGTAGCTGCCTTCCAGGTGGGGCTGCATGGAATGGGTGATGAAGAACTGGGACCCCTCCGTGTCCTTCCCGGCGCTGGCCATTCCCACGACACCCCGTTGGTAGGGGAGGTGGGTGAACTCGCTCCGGATGGAGAAGCCCGGCCCCCCGAATCCGTCCCGTCGAGCGAAATCGCCCCCCTGAACCACGAAATTGGGAACCACCCGGTGGAAGGGGACCCCGTCGTAGAGACCCTCCGCGGCGAATCCGGCAATGGTCTGGACCGTGAGGGGTGCGCTCTCGGCGAGAAGGACCAGGCGCACCGCGCCCTTCTCCGTCTCCAGGACGAGTCGGGGCCGGGGACCCAGGGCCGCCAGACCCTCCCAATTCACCCGTCGCTCCGCTTCTCCGGTCTCCACCCCCACGTCCACCTCCTGGCCCCGGAGATTCGAAAGGGCCCGGGCAGCCTCCTGCCGAAGAGCCCGGTCCGGACGACGGAGGACCTCCTCCAGGAAGACCTCGGCTGCCGGGGACCCCGTCTGACCCAGAGCCCGGAGGATGGCCTGCATTCCTTCCAGGTCCTCCGGCAGCTCCAGGGTGCCATACTCCCGGATCAAGAGGTCCACCGACCCCATGGACTGGAAGATGGAGTCGGCCAGAGCCGGGGCGGCCACGTAGACGGTGCCCGGGTCGCCCATGCCCACGCCCCGGGTGAAGGCCTGGAAATAGAGCTCGTGCTTGGAGGAATCCTGCCGCTCCACCCTCCAGCGCCGGGCCAGGGCTCCCATGGCCGTGGCACGGATCCGGGGGCGAAAAGACTCCAGGGCTTCCAGAAGGGTCCGGGTGGTCTCGTCACCCGGCACGAAGGCCATGGCCCCGAGGCCCCGGGTACGGGGCTCCACCTGACTCTCCTCCCACCTCTCCAGCCAGGAGCGGAGAAAGGCCCCTTCTCCCATGCGCCCCAGGAGGTCCAGGATCGGACCGGCTCGCCGCCACTGGTCCGGGTGGTTCTCCACCCAGTCCTTCAACTCCTCCCGCTCCCGGGGAGGGATCTGCCGACTGCCGGCAAGAACGCTGGCAGCGTTCACGGCCACATGGGTGCTGGGATCCTCCAGGGCCTGGAAGACCTCCCCGCGCACGGCGGGATCCGCGGTCCGCCCCGTGTTGGCTGCGGCGGCCTCGGCCCGGACACGCCAGTCCGGCGAGCTCTCCATCCACCAGAGGAAGCGGGGGGTGTCCGCCGGGTCGTCGAGGCGAGCCAATCCCTTCAGCAGATGCATTGCCAGCGGATCCCTGGGAGGAAGGGAGTCCAGGACCCCCCGGATCTCCCGGGCTCGAGCCGCCCAGGGCTCGGCATCTGTCGATCGGCCGAAGTAGTAGGCCGCCCGGGTCCGGGCTCCCTCTGCCTGGCTCCGGAGCCCCTCCACAAGGAGGCTCACGGAGGCCGGGCTGGTCACCCCACGGACCCCCATGCGAGCCAGAGCCAGGTGCAGAGCCCCCGTCTCCTCTCCCCGGAGCTCGGCCTCCAGCAACCCGGCCAGAGCGCTGGAGCCTCCCACCTTCCCCACAGCCTCCAGAAGACGGAGCCGAACAGCGGCATCCTCCTCGTCGGCCAAAGCCTGGAGGAGGACAGCGCCGTAGCCTTCACCCGGGAGCTGCCCCAGGGCGAAGGCGGCGTCCTCGCGCACTGCGGCAACCGGATCCTCCAGAAGCCCCGCCAGGTCCTGTCCCGCCTCCGGGTCCTGGACCGAAGCCAGGGCAAAGGCGGCTCGTGCCCGGACTCCCGGATCCTCGTGGGCGAGAAACGCCCGGAGGGCCTGTCCGTCCCGCTCCACCTGCCGGTCCACCACATCCTGGAGCACCGACCGCTCCAGGAGCCCGTCCCCGGGGCGAGCCGGAGGCGGTGGTGGCGTGCCCACAGGCGCGTCCGGCACCCCGTCCCCGGAGCATCCCGGGAGGAGGAATGCCAGGACCGGTAGGAGCGAGAAGGCACCGGCCCGGCACCGGAATCGGCGCGGACCCGGGAGTGTGAAGGAGCAAGGGGAAGGATGCATGAGAACCTCAGCGACAGGAGGAGCGACAGGACCCGGAGGAACTTGCGATCCCGGGGCTCCCCCGTCCAGCCGACTCAGGGATCCCTTCCCGGCGACCGACGCCCGGCTCCGGCCCGGGAGCCGAAGCCCAGCGTCCCCAAGGCGATACCCGCCAGGATGAAGACCCCCCCCAGGACCGTCTTCGGCGGGGGGACCTCCCGAATGGCCGGAAGAAGCCAGGCGATGAGAGTGGCTCCCACCGGCTCCCCCAGGGAGGCCAGGTTCGCCACGTAGGCCGGAACGTAGCGAAGAGCGTAGTTCACACCGGTGTGGCCCAGCATCATGGGGCCGGCGGCCAGGGCCAGGAAGACCAGCCAGTCCCCGGCGGGATATCCCGTGAGGGGTAGATCGGGGTGCAGGAGCACCGCCAGGGTGAGGACCACCGCCGCCACCCCGTACACCACGGCGACGTAGGCCCACAGGTCCAGCTTCCGCCGCAGACTTCGGCCAATGGTGAAGTACCCGGCGGCCATGACTGCCGCGGACAGGGCCAGAGCGTCTCCCAGAAGAGCCCGACGGCCCAGGGCGAAATCCCCCCATCCGATGGCTCCCGCTCCCAGGACCGCCACCCCGATCCCCAGCCACTGCCTCCGGGCCGGGTGCTCGGCCAAAAAGAGCACGGAGAAGCCGGCCACGAAGAGAGGCTGGGTGCTCACCAGCACCACGGACGAGGCGATGGTGGTGAGTTGAATGGAGGCGATCCAGGCCCAGAAGTGTCCGGCCAACAGGGCCCCGGCCCCGGCGCCCAACGCCCACTCCCGAACCGAGAGGCGCACCCCCCGGAGGAACCCCCTTCGGAGAAGGAGGACAAGGAGGATGAAGGCCATGGAAAACAGGAGGCGCCAGGTGGAGATCACCAGGGCCGCCGCCGTGGAGAACCGCACCAGGGGCCCGGCGAAGGAGACGGCCGCCACGGCCCCGAAGAGGGCCAGACCCGGGGGCACCAGGGGGTCAGCCGAACCCTCCCCTCCTCCGGGACGTCCCCCCTGGGCCACCCCGGGCCTACGATCCGCCCCGGCCCTCTCGGGTCTCTGTCTTCCCGGCGGCTGTGGCACGTTTCCTCCCGAGATCCTACCCTGAGGGGGTCCCCGTTCTCCCGGACCACCGCCCTCCACCAACGCCATGAGCTCCGACCCCCCGTTCCGACCTGCCTGGTGGCTCCCCGGGGCCCACCTCCAGACCCTTGGGGGCAAGTACCTCCGCCCTCTCCCGGATCTCCCCCTGGACCGGGAACGCGTGGAAACCCCGGACGGGGACTTCCTGGACCTGGACTTCGGACCCGATCCCGATCCCCACGGACCCATCGTCCTCATCCTCCACGGCCTGGAGGGGTTCTCCCGAAGACCCTATGTCCTCTACGCCGCGAGCCTTCTGGCCGGTTCCGGCCTCATGCCCGTAGCCCTGAACTTCCGGGGCTGCTCCGGAGAGCCGAATCGCCGGGCCCGTCTCTACCACTCCGGCGAAACCGGGGATGCTCTCCTCGTCTTGAAAAGGCTCAGAGATCGCTGGCCCCATCGGCCCCTGGGGGCCCTCGGGTTCTCCCTGGGGGGAAACGTCCTCCTCAAGCTCATGGGGGAACGAAAGGACGGGGGAAGAAACCTCCTTCGGGGTGCCGCCGTGATCTCGGTGCCCTATGACCTGGAGGCCGGTGCCCGTCGACTGGAGCGGGGTCTCATGGGGAGATTCTACACCCGGTACTTCCTTCGCTCCCTGAAAGGGAAGATCCGGGCCAAAGAGGAGATGCTGACCCCTCTCCTGGATCTCCCCGCCGTCTTCCGGGCCCGGAGTCTCCGGGCCTTCGACGATGCCGCCACAGCGCCCCTCCACGGATTCCAGGGGGCACCGGACTACTACCGACGGTGCTCCTCCGCCGGCTTCCTGGCCGGCATCCGGGTCCCGACCCTCCTGGTCCACGCCCTGGACGACCCCTTCCTGCCTCCCCAGGCCCTTCCCCGAGGCCCGCTGGAGGCGAACCCGGCCCTGACCACTCTCTTCCTCCCCCGGGGCGGCCACGTAGGGTTCGTGTCCGGCCCCCTTCCCTGGCGTGCCGGGTTCTGGGCGGAGGCCGCCGTCCTCCGCTTTTTTCTCGAGCACCTGTGGGCCGGCGCCCGAGAGACCCCCGGCCCCTGAGACGGCGAGCCTACCTACTCCACCCCCTCCGTGAGTCGGTGGATGGGCCCCTTGAAGAGGAGGAAGAGGAAGCCGGAGGCGATGACGATGGTGGCCACCGCCCCGAACAGCTGGGTGACGGGGAGGGTCTCCATCTGCCCCGCCACCAGGCCGGCGATGAGGTTGCCCAGGCTCGTTCCCATGAACCAGATCCCCATCATCTGCCCCACCAGGCGCTTCGGCGACAGCTTCGTGATGCTGCTCAGACCCACCGGGCTCAGGCAGAGCTCGCCGCTGGTATGCAGGAAGTAGGTCACCACGAGCCACATGGGGCTCACTCCGTCTTCTGGAGTGGCGTAGGCAGCGGCCCACGCCATGACCAGGAAGCCAATTCCCAGGAGGAGGAGGCCCAGACCGAACTTGGCCGGAATGGACGGGTTCTTGGAGCCCAGGGCCACCCACAGCCAACCGAAGATGGGGGCGAAGATGATGATGAAGATGGGGTTCACGGACTGGAGCCAGCTGGCCGGGATGACGAACCCCAGGACGTTCCGGTCCGTGAGCCGCTCGGCGAAGAGGTTCATGGAGGACCCGGCCTGCTCGAAGCCGGACCAGAACAGGGCCGCCCCGATGAAGAGGAAGAAGATCACCACGAGCCGCTTCTTCTCCACGGTATCCAGACCTCCGAAGAGGAGCTGGACGGCGAAGTAGACGATGGCCAGCCCCACGATGATGGCTCCGGTGGCCCCGGCGGCCTGCTCCACGGTGAAGGAGGTGATGCCCTGTCGCTGGAGGAAGAAGAGGACCACGGCCAGGGCCAGGATGCCCCCCACCGAGCCCCCCAGGGTCCGGTTGGCCTCCCTCTTCTCCTTAGGATTGGACTCGGGAACCCCACCGAGATCAGCCAGCCCGGCCCCGACCCGGTACTGGATCAGCCCCAGGACCATGCCGATCCCGGCGGCCATGAAGGCGTATTTCCAGTCGACCTGCTCCCCCAGGTAGCCGCAGATCAGGGGTCCCACGAAGGCCCCGACGTTGATCCCCATGTAGAAGACGCTGAACCCGGCATCCCGTCGGGAGCCCCCGTCGGGGTAGAGATCCCCTACGATGGCGCTCACGTTCGGCTTCAGGAGGCCCGTACCCAGGACGATGAGGGCCAACCCGGAGTAGAACCCCACGGGAACGGTGGAGGCGAAAGCCAAAGAGAACTGGCCCGCTGCGATGAGGATACCACCGTAGAAGATGGCGTTGCGGGCCCCCATGAGGCGGTCGGCCAGCCATCCCCCCGGGAGGGCCATGAGGTAGACCCCGGCGGTGTAGAGGCCATAGATGGCCGCCGCCTTCCCGTCGGTCATCCCCAGCCCCCCCGTCTGGATGGCGTCCACCATGAAGAGGATGAGGATGCCCCTCATGCCATAGTAGGAGAAGCGCTCCCACATCTCGGTGAAGAAGAGGGTGGCCAGACCGCGAGGATGGCCGAAGAACCCTCCCTCTACCGGACCGGATGACGGTTGGGGTTGATCGGGCATTACAAGCTCCTGGTTGCATTTCCTGGGGACACGCCCGGGGGCCCGGGTGGCTCCCGGCGAACGAAGGCGGACCCGGGATCCAAGCCATGATCAGCGTGTCGTGAGCCTCCGGGAGTCGGGGCAATATCCCGAGAGGCGGCCCACCTGGCAACCCGGGGCCCTTCCGCCCCTTTCCTCCGTCGTATTGCCTCCCCGGCCGGGAGGGCCGATCATGTCCCGAAGCTGGACGCCGGGAGGAGAACGACCTCCCGGAATCCGATCCCTCCAACGCTCTGGGTTTGATCATGGACTCCACACGAGCTCTGGCGCGCTGTCTCGCCCTTCTCCTCCTTCTGACCCTTCCGGCGGCGGCATGGGCCCAGGAAGGCTCCAAGAAGCCCCTGGACCACGACGCCTACGACATCTGGAATTCCATTGGATCCCGAGTGATCTCCCCCGACGGCACCTGGGTGGTCTACGAGGTCAATCCGGGTGAAGGGGACGGGATCCTCCGCATCCGGACCCTGTCGGATGGCGGAGAGGAGGCCATGGTGGTGGATCGGGGCGCCGATCCCGCCATCACTCCCGACTCCCGGTTCCTGATCTTCACCATCGAGCCCATGGAAGCCGTGGTGGACTCCCTGGAAGCCGAGGGAACGAGGGGAGACGACCTCCCAAAGGACTCCCTGGGAATCGTGGACCTCTCCCGTCTGGCGTCGGGGTCGGCGGAGGTCGTCCGCAGGGCCCGGGTGAGGTCCTGGGAGATTCCCGAGGATGAGGGAGCCTACCTGGCCTACCTCCTGGAGGAGGAAGAGGCACAGGAGGAGGAAGGGGAACCCTCGCAGGAAGAGATGGAAGAACCCCGGGGGCCGGAGCCCGAAGGTCAGGAGGAAGCGGAGGAAGAGGAGGAGCGGGACAAGGAAGAGGGAACCCCCCTCGTCTTCCGGGATCTGCAGTCCGGAACCGAGACCCGGTTCGAGGACGTCACGGCCTACGCCTTCTCCGAGGAAGGGGCCTGGCTCGTCTACACGGCCTCCAACGAGGACGGAACGGCGGACGGGATCTACGCCATGGACACGGGCTCGGGTGAGGCCCGGGGCGTTCTCACCGGCGAAGGGGAGTACACGGGTATGACCATCGCCGACGACGAGGACCGTCTGGCCTTCCTCACGAACCGGGACGACTGGGAGGCGGACCAGCCCGAGTTCACTCTCTACCACGCCATGCTGGACGGGGGAGAAGCCCAGGTCGTGGCCCGGCAGGGCACCCCGGGGATCCCCGACGGCTGGTGGGTGAGCGAGCACGGGGACCCGGCCTTCTCCGACGACGGCACCCGTCTCTTCTTCGGTACGGCCCCCCGCCCGGAGCCCGAGCCGGAGGAGGAGGTACCGGAAGACGAGCGCGTGGTGGTGGACATCTGGAACTGGAAGGATCCCCTCATCCAGCCCATGCAGAAGGTCCGGGCCGACCGGGAGCGGGAACGCACCTACCTGGCCTATGCCTCCACCGGAGACTGGAGGGTGGTCCAGCTGGCCACGGAGGAGATCCGGGAGGTGGTGGTACCGGCCGAGGGAGAAGGGGACGTGGCGGCGGGCCTGGCCACCCTGAAGTACGGACCCCTGGTTTCCCACGACGCCACCTACGGTGACATCTACCTCATCGACATGGCCACCGGGGAGGCGGAGCTGGTGGTGGAGAAGCTCCGGAATCCGGGTCTTTCCTACCGGGGGGGATTCTCTCCCGACGGACGCTACCTCTACTACTGGGAAGGCTTCGTAGAGGACTGGTTCGTCATGGACGTGGAGGAACGGGTGGCCCGAAACGTCACCGAAGACCTGCCTCACCCCGTCTGGGACGAGCTGGATGACCATCCCCAGACCCCCCCACCGTACGGGGCCGCCGGGTGGCTGGAAGACGACCAGGCCTTTCTGGTCTATGACCGGTTCGACCTCTGGAGCGTGGATCCCTTGAACAGCCGGCCACCGGAGAACCTCACCGAGGGGGTGGGCCGGGAGAACGATATCCGGTTCCGGTACGTGGATCCCGAGGCGGACTACTCCGGGTTCGGCGGAGCCCTGGATGACTCCGATCCCATCCCCGCCGACGAAGACGTGCTCCTGAGCGCCTTCCACATCTACACCAAGCAGGACGGATTCTACCGGGACCGCTTCGACGGGGCCCAACCGCCCCGGCAACTCCTCATGGAGGACTTCGCGTTCTCCATGCCCCGCAAGCCGGATGAGGCCGACCTGTACGTCCTCACCCGGCAGACCTTCGAGGAATACCCGGACCTGTGGGTCACGGACCTGGACTTCCAGGACTGGGACCGGATCTCTCACGCCAATCCTCAGCAGGCCGAGTACCTCTGGGGCTCGGCGGAGCTGGTGGAGTGGACCTCCAACGACGGGATTCCCCTCCAGGGGGTGCTGATCAAGCCGGAGAACTTCGATCCCTCGGAGACGTACCCCATGATGGTGTACTTCTACGAGCGGATGTCGGACCGGCTGCACCGCTACACCACGATCCGACCCGGGGGCTCCTCGGTGATTCCCGCCTTCTACGTGAGCCGGGGCTACGTCTTCTTCATCCCGGACATCCCCTACGAGATCGGCCATCCCGGGGAGAGCGCCCTGGACGCCGTGGTGCCCGGTGTGCTCAAGGTAGCGGACGAGGGGTACGTGGATCCGGACCGCATCGGCGTGCAGGGGCACTCCTGGGGCGGCTACCAGATCGCCTACATGATCACCCGGACGAACCTCTTCGCCGCCGCGGAAGCCGGGGCCCCGGTCTCCAACATGACCAGCGCCTACGGGGGCATTCGCTGGGGCAGCGGCATGAGCCGACAGTTCCAGTACGAGCGCACCCAGAGCCGGATCGGGGGCTCTTTGTGGGAGGAGACCCTCCGCTACCTCAACAACTCCCCCCTCTTCGAGGCCGACAAGATCCGGACCCCCCTCCTCATGATGCATAACGACGAGGACACGGCGGTGCCCTGGTACCAGGGAATCGAGATGTACATGGCCATGCGGCGGCTGGAGAGGCCCGTGTGGCTGCTGAACTACAACGGGGAGCCCCACGGCCTCCGCCGGGACGCCAACCGGAAGGACTGGATGATCCGGATGCAGCAGTTCTTCGA
>CAZZEL010000008.1:0-29851 GCA_964652625.1 uncultured Gemmatimonadaceae bacterium | reverse complement strand
GGTTTCTACCCCGGCGGCCTCCGGGTCTCAGTCGCTCCCCTCGTCGCCGCTTCCTCCGGCGCCCTCGTACCCGGTCTCCGGCGGAGCCTTGTCCAGGAGCACCGCCACCCAGCGCAGGTCCGAGGTGTTCTCCAGCATGATCTTCACCACCATGGTCAGAGGCACGGCCAGGAGGGCACCCACCGGCCCCCAGACCCACCCCCAGAAGATGAGGGAGAGGATCACCACCAGGGTGGAGAGGCCCAGGCGGCGCCCCAGGAGGTTCGGCTCGATGAGGTTCCCGAAGATGGTGTTCACCACCACGTAGCCCAGTCCCACCACCACCGCCTGCCCCACGCCGAACTGGATCAAACCCAGGAGAACGGCCGGGACGGAGGCGATGATGGAGCCGATGGTGGGAACGTAGTTCAGGACGAAGGCCACGAGGCCCAGGAGCACCGGGAAGTCCAGGTCCATGACCCAGCACCAGGAGCCCAGGAGGATTCCCGTGGCCAGACTGATGAAGGTCTTGATGCCCAGGTACTCCTGAACCTCCACCACCATCTTCGTCAGCCGACTGGAGTGGCCCTTCTCCCGTCCCAGAATGGCTCGGAACTTGGCCGGGAACACCGTGGCCTCCCCCAGGATGAAGATGAGGACGAGGAAGACCAGGAAGGCATTGGAGGCAAACGAGAAGACCCGGGTGAGCGTGCCTCCCGCCAGGTTCACGAGCTGGCCGGGATCCAGCATGTCCGACGTGTCCAGGGCCTCGGCCAGGATGCCGGCGCCGGGGAAGTCCGCCCCCTGCACTCCCTCGATCCAGGAGGTCCAGAGATCCTGGAGACGAATCACGTACCGGGGCAGACGGTCCTGGAACTCGGTCATGGACTGGCTGGCCAAGAGGATCAGCAGTCCGAAGATGGCCACATCCACCAGGACGGCCAGGAAGATGGCCAGGCTCGTGGGCACCCTCCGCTGCTGGAGCCAGAGAACGATGGGAAGGGTGAGGACCGCCAGGAAGAGGGCGAGAAAGAAGGGGAGGAGGATGGGAGCCCCGAACCGGAGGCCGCTCACCACCACCACCACCATGGCCATGATGAAAAGGAATCGAGTCCCCGGGTCCTTCTCCATCCGGTCCAGGATCATGGTGCTCCGTTCGCGCCTCCCCCGGGCCCCGGGAGAGACAGGATCTTCCAGGTGACAAAAGTGCTAGAATTTGAAAGATAATCCCCGGCACCGTCTCCTTGCCATAGGACGCCCGGAGGTCTCAGGCCCCATCTGCCATCATGTCCGATTCCCCAGATTCGCCGGAGAAGTTTCCCGTTCCCGACTCCGATGAAGAGCTCCTCTCCCAGTGTCGGGTGGACACGTTCCAAGCCGGTGGAAAGGGCGGCCAGCACCAGAACCGGACCGAAAGCGCCGTTCGCCTGACCCACCGTCCCACCGGCATCATGGTGACGGCCAGGGACGAGAGAAGCCAACACCGAAATCGGGCCATTGCCCTGGAGCGTCTCCGGGAGCGTCTGCGGAAGCGGAACCGCCGCCCCAAACGGCGGATTCCCACCCGGGTGCCCCGCCGGGAGAAGGAACGGCGGCTCCGGAACAAGAAGCACCGAAGCCGAATCAAACAGCTTCGTAAGAAGCCGAAAGTGGACCGGGGGGAGTAGGAGAATCCTCCAGCCCGGCAGGGATCCGCTTGAGCCCCTCACCGAGCCTCCTTATTCTTCAGACTATCTCGCCGGGCACCCCCTCCGGTACTCTGGAAGCCACGCTGACACCCGAGGACGACGCCGTGGAACAGGACAACACCAAGGTACTCCTGGTGGACGACGACCAGGGTGACTTCGAAATGACCCGAGCACTCCTTTCCCGGGCGGAGCACAGAGACTTCCATCTGGACTGGGTCGCCAGCTACGAGGAAGCCCTGGACGCCTTCCAGAGAGGGGAGCATGACGTCTACCTGGTGGACTACTTCCTGGAAGACCGAACGGGACTGGATCTCCTCCGGGAGGCCGAGAATCGGGGGGTGGACGCCCCGGTGATCATGCTCACGGGACGGGGAAGCCGTTCGGTGGACCTGGAGGCCATGGAAGCCGGGGCCGCAGACTACCTGGTCAAGGGGAGCATCGACCCGGAGCTCCTGGAGCGGTCCATCCGCTACGCCCTGGAGCGCCACCGGGCCGCCCGGGCCCTCCGGGAGAGCGAAGAACGGCACCGGAGCATGTTCGACCACTTGCCCGTGGGCCTCTACAGGAGCACCCCCGAAGGCAATTTCATCGACGCCAATCCAGCCCTGATCCGGATCCTGGGCTACCCGGACCGGGACGCTCTGCAACGCCTCTACTCCAGCGCCCTCTACGTCCATCCGGACGATCGGAACCGGTTCTGGGGGCTCCTGGAGCGCTACGGCCTGGTTCGGGGCTTCGAAACCACCATCCGGAGGGCCGACGGTGTTCCGGTGCGGGTCCGGAACACAGCCCGCCTCCATAGAAACCGGGAAGGGAAGATCCTCTACCTGGAAGGGACGCTGGAGGACATCAGCCGTGAGGAAGCCGCCGAAGAGCTCCGGGGAAACCATGCCCGGTTCCGCACGGTCTTCCAGGCCTCCCGAAGCGGAATCGCCCTGGTGGACCTGGACGGTCTGATCATCGAGGCGAACCCGGCCTTCGCCCGCATCTTCTCCGCAACGGAGAGGGAGATGGAGGGCGTGCCCTACCCCGATCTCCTGGACAAGGACGACAGACCCGCCGTGCTCCGGGAGCTCGCCGCCCTGGGCCGGGGAGAGCGGACCCACCTGGAGGCGGAGCGCCGCTTCCAAACCCGGGAGGAATCGGAGGCGTGGGCCCGGACGACCACCGCCCTGGTCCGGAGCCGGGAAGGGGATCCCGACCACCTGGTCATCCTCTTGGACGACGTGGCCATGGAGCCCCGTTGAAGGGCGGAGTCCCCCGGCCAGCCGGCTCCCCGGTGCCCGCGCCCCTCAACTCCTTCACCGAGTGCCCATGACGCCCTACGAGTACCTCACCGTCTTCATCTCCGTAGTCCTGGGCCTCGCCGTCATCCACCTGTTGAGCGGCGTGGCACTCCTTCTGGATACCAGGATCCGAGCCCGCCCGGACTGGATCCACGGAGTCTGGACCGGCAACGTCCTGATCACCACGGTGCTCGTGTGGTGGCACAACTTCCGACTCACCGGGATCACGGAGTGGACCCTGCCCTTCTTTCTGGATCTGGTGGCCTACTCGGTGGTCCTCTACCTGCTGAGCGGCCTTCTATACCCGGTCCGGGGATCCGAGGTGGTGGACTTCGGGGCTCACTTCGAGGCGAACCGGGTCCGGTTCTTCATCCTCGCCCTGGCGTTCCAGGTGGTGGACTTCGCCAACGTCATCCTGGAAGCCCGGGCTCTGGGCTCGGACGTCAATGGCCTTCGGCTGGCCTTGATCGTGGTCTATGCCGTGACGTTTCTGGTGGCCATCGGAACCAGGAACCGGGTCTACCACGGCACCGTGGCCGTAGCCTGGTTCCTCACCTGCGTGTTCTGGGGCCTGAAGGCCCTGGGCAACCCCATCCTGGTGTCCTGATTCCAGGGGTGTCCTCGAGAGCTGTCAAAGGACTGTTGAACAAGGGGGGTCGGGGCGCGCCCCTCGGTCAAGTGGACCGTGCCGGATCGTTCCCAGCGGCAGGCTACAGAGGCACCCGAGGCAGGGGATGGCCCAGCAGATGGAGGAGGCCCAGGTAGACGGCGAGAAAGATGGCCACGAAGAGAGCCATCTTCAGAAGGCGCTTCACCAGGGCGTAGGCCAGAAGGGCCAGGAGGAACGCCGCAAGCAGCAGGAGGAAGGGACTGTTCGTCAGGACGTGAATGGCTTGGTCGATCACGGGCTCACGTCTCCATTTCAGGGGACCACAGAAGCCCCTACGATCCCCACGACCGAAGGGGTTCAACGGACCATCTTCGGGGGCCTGGCAGCCGAAAGGCCCTGGGGCTTCCGGAAGAAACCCTGCACCCCGCGACAAAGCCCCCAGCGGCGTAAACCGTTGGGGGCTTTGGCTTTACAGCAGTGGGCCCGGCAGGACTCGAACCTGCGACCCTTCGATTATGAGTCGAGTGCTCTGACCACCTGAGCTACGGGCCCGCGAGCCCCCCAAGGCGGGTGCCGTAGGGGGTCCCTTGAGGGGAAAAGTAGTCCGGCCCGGGACCCTCGCCAAGAAGAAACCGAGCCCCGGGGTCTTCCCTCCAGGGAAGGTGAACGGCCCCCTACCCGGTAGCGGACTTCACGAGGTAACGAAGACGGGCGGCGATCCCACCGGCTTCCGCATCCAACTTCTCCGAAGGAAGTCCCCCGAAGACCCGCACGTCGGCGTCCTGCTCGAAGGCACTGGTGACGGCCTGGTCGGCGTAGTCCGGGTTGGTCTCCACGAACGCCCTGGACAGAAGCAGGGTATCCACCCTCCGTTCCTCCAGAGCCTTCATGGTGGCTTCCCCTCCCAGGCACCCTTTCCCGTTGGCGTGTGCTTGCTCCCGCACCTGGTCCAGAAGGGCTTCCTGCCGTCGCTTGGAAAGAGCCGACGCTCCCTCCGCCGTGGCTTCCTCCACCTCGGGGAGGGTCATGTCCAGGTGGAGATTCGAACGCTCCAGGACCCGTCTCTCCATAGCGCGGGGGATCATGGGCTTCAGGACCCCCAGGGCCTCCGCCGTGCCACCCATGAGGAAGAACCCCTCCGGGTTCGTGAGCTCCACCGCCAGATCCTTCACCCGCTTCATCATCCGGGTGGTCCCCACCGCCAGGTATCGCTGGGCCGCATCGGAAACGGCCTCTCCCCGGGTGCCGGAATAGTTCGATGCACGGGGAGGAACAGCCGTTTCCATCAGGTCTCCCAGAAAGGTATCGGCCCGGAGATCCGCCACCTCCTCGGCCTTTCCTTCCTTGTAGAGGAAGACCCGGGCCCGCTGGCTGTCCAGGAGGGCCGTGACCATGGGGCGAAGTTGCTTCAAGCCCCGGATGTAGGGGGCTACTCTGGGCCCCGATTCCCAGCGGACCAGGTTGGGGACCTGGGCCGGGAGGCTCTCGGCGTACCGGATGCCGTCTTCCGTGGCGAAGGCGACCCAGCCCTTTCCGGGCAGGAAAGCCTCGTACCCGCCCAGCTCCGCCAGGATGTGCTCCTTGGCCTTCCCGAAAGACGCCTCCTCCTCAGGACGTTCCTGGCTGACCCGGTGGGCCTCCCGCTCCATCTCGTGGTCCAGACGACGACGCCAGACCCTGCGGTGGGCAGGATCTTTTCCCATCCCGTCCAGGTACACGGAGAGGACCTTCTCCGCTTGAAGATTCCGATAGAGCTCCGCCAGCTCGTCCCTGGTCAGCATAGCCTCTCCTCCGAGTTCCTTCATCCTGGGTAACGATTCCCGCCCTGGAGTACTCCGCCCCAGCGTAAGTGGTTCCAAGATAATGCATTGGAGGGGTGAAAAGGCAGGTTTTCTCCACCTTCCCTCCTTTGACCCTCCGGCGGCGCTTCAGTAGCTTTCGGCTCGCTCAGGAGGTGGTTCGGGTGGGCCATTCCGGACATCCTCGCCAGGGAGGAGGGCCATGAGGGTCATCATCGTGGGGGCCGGAGAGGTGGGCTACCACCTGGCCGAGCGCCTGTCCCAGGAGAACCAGGACGTGGTGGTGGTGGAGGCGGACCCGGAACGGGCGGAGCGGGCATCGGAGCTCCTGGACGTCATGACCGTAGTGGGCAACGGTGCCTCCATCCCGGTCCTGGAGGACTCGGGGGTCCGGGACGCCCGTCTCCTCCTGGCCGTCACGAGCCAGGACGAGGTGAACCTCATCTCCTGTCTGGCTGCCTCCCGCCTGGGAGTGGACTATACCATCGCCCGAATCAGCAACCCGGATTACTACACCCGGGGAAGCGTCCTTTCCCGGGAACGTCTGGGCATCGACCTCATGATCAACCCTGAGCGAGAGGCGGCCCGGGAGACCTTCCAGCTCTTGCAGAGCGCGGCAGCCACGGACGTGGCGAACTTCGCCGAAGGCCGGGTCCAGCTCCTGGGTCTCATCGTCCAGGAGGGAGCCCCGGTGGCCGGCAAGACCCTGGCCACACTGGGTGAGGAGTTCCGGGACTACCACTACGTCATCGTTGCCATCCTCAGGGAGGGCCGCACCGCCATTCCCACCGGTGCTTCCACCATCGAGGTGGGGGATCAGCTCTACATGCTTTCCCCCACCAAGCACGTGGCGGCCATCCCGCCCCTCCTGGGCTACGACGCCTTCGATCTGCGGCGGGTCATGATCGCCGGCGGCAGCCCGGAGGGGGAGTTCCTGGCGGCCATGCTCGGCGAGCAGGGAATCGAATGCACGATCCTGGATAACGACCGGCGTCGTTGCCTGGAGCTGGCCGAGTCTCTGCCCAAGGCCCTGGTTCTCCACGCCGACGCCACGGACCTGGAGCTCCTGGACATGGAGGGCGTGAGCGGAATCGACGGGTTCGTAGCGTCCACCGGACACGACGAGACGAACCTCCTCTCCTCCCTCCTGGCCAAGACCGTGGGGGCTCGGAAGGTGGTGAGCCACATCGAGAAGTTCGAGTACCTCCCCCTGGTCCCCCGAGTGGGACTGGACGCCGCCGTCTCTCCCCGGATGTCCACGGTGAACGCCATCCTCCGCTACGTGAGGCGGGGCCGGGTCATGACCGTGGCCACCCTGAAGGGGATCGACGCCGAAGCCATCGAGTTCCGGGTGGGACCGGAGTCACCCATCGCCGAGCAGACCCTCTCGGACATGGACTTCCCGGAGGGCGGGGTCATTGGCACAATAATCCGGGGCGACCTCATCATCATTCCCCGGGGACCGGACCAGATCCTCCCCGGTGACGAGGTCATCGTCTTCGCCCTGCCGGAGGCCCTTCCCGACATCGAGAAGCTCTTCGACTGATGTCCCTCCGCCGCATCCTCCATGTTGTGGCCCTGCTTCAGGTCTTCGTGGCCCTCTCCATGGGACTGGCCGGCCTGGTGTCCCTGTTCTACATGGACGGAGACACGGGGGGCATTTTCGTGGCGGCGGGGGCCACGCTGGCGGTGGCCCTCCTGACCTTCCGGCTCACCGGCCTCAGGGGAGAGATCACCTCACGGGACGGCTTCGCCATCGTCACCCTGGCCTGGGGGGCCGCCGCCTTCTTCGGCTCCCTGCCCTTTCTGTTCACCGGCACTATCCACGGGTTTATCCCGGCGGTCTTCGAATCCATGTCCGGGTTCACCACCACCGGGGCCACCGTCTTCAGCGAGATCGAGGCCCTCCCCCACGGCATTCTCTTCTGGCGCTCCTTCACGCACTGGCTCGGGGGCATGGGGATCATCGTCCTGGCCATCGCCATCCTCCCCTATCTGGGCGTGGGGGGTATGCAGCTCTTCAAAGCGGAGGTTCCGGGCCCCACCCCGGAGCGCCTCCGACCCCGAATCACCCAGACGGCCAAGCTCCTGTGGTACGTGTACCTGGGGATGACGGTCCTGGAGACCCTCCTCCTCATGGCCGGGGGGATGGACCTCTTCGACGCCTCCACCCACACCTTCGCCACCCTGGCCACCGGGGGCTTCTCCACGAAGAACACCTCCATCGCCCACTTCCAGTCTCCCTACATCCATTACGTCATCATCCTCTTCATGTACCTGGCGGGAGTGAATTTCGCCCTCCACTTCCGGGCGGTGACGGGGCACCTGGACTACTTTCGGGACCACGAGTGGCGGTTCTTCACCACTCTTCTCCTGGCCGCCGCCGGGGCTCTCCTGGTCCTGAACCTGGGCGGAGGGAACTACGCTCTCACCGGAGCCGGTGTGGAGGCCGCCCTCCGGGACGGCCTCTTCCAGGCCGTGGCCATCGGGACGACTACCGGATTCGTGACCGCCGATTACGAGCTCTGGGTACCGGCGGCCCAGGTGATCCTCTTCATCCTCTTCTTCACCGGGGGTATGGCGGGATCCACCGGGGGAAGCATGAAGTCGGTCCGGGTTCTCCTCCTCCTGAAACAAACGGGAATGGAGCTCCGGAAGCACCTCCATCCCAAGGCCGTCCTCCTGGCCCGGGTGGGCCGGCGAGTCGTGAAGGAAGAGGTGCTGGCCAACGTCCTGGGCTTCGTCATCCTCTACGCTCTCCTCTTCCTGGCCGGAGCCCTGGCTCTCTCTCTCCTGGGGGTGGACTTCCTCACCTCCCTGGGAGCCAGCGCCGCCACGGTGGGGAACATCGGTCCGGGCCTGGGGAACGTGGGACCAACGGACAACTACGGGTGGATGTCCGACGCGGCCCTCGGGGTCATGAGCTTCCTCATGCTCGTGGGACGGTTGGAGATCTACACGGTGCTTCTCCTCTTCCACCCGGAGACGTGGAAGAGTCGTTGACAGCCACCGAACAGGGGGCTGTGATCACGTCCCTTCACCGGGAGGACGGATGATGTGGTCCCAGGACAGGCTGGCGAAAGAACGGAAGCGGATGGTGGAACGCCAGCTCAAGGGAAGGGGGATCGAGTCCCCTGAGGTCCTGGAGGCCATGGGAGAGATCCCCCGGGAGGCCTTCCTGCCGCCGAGCCGGGCCTCCCAGGCCTACCGGGACCAGGCTCTCCCCCTCTCGGAGGGCCAGACCCTCTCCCAACCCTACATGGTGGCCGTCATGACGGAGGCTCTCCTCCTGGAACCCTCGGACCGGGTGTTGGAAGTGGGCACCGGGAGCGGGTACCAGACGGCCGTCCTGGCCCGGATCGCCCAGGAGGTCTTCACTGTGGAGAGGATCCAGGCCCTGGCCGATCGGGCCCGGGAGAACCTGGAGGCTCTGGACATCCACCATGTCCACTTCCGGATCGGCGACGGCACCCTGGGCTGGCCCGAGGAGGCTCCGTTCCAGGCCATCCTGGTTACGGCGGGAGCCCCCCGGGTCCCCCCTTCCCTGGCGAACCAGCTGGATCCGGAAGGAGGCCGCCTGGTGATCCCGGTGGGGGACCGCTTCACCCAGGAGCTCACCAGGGTCACCCGACGGGGAGAAGACTACGGCTCCGAGCCTCTCCTGTCCTGCCGCTTCGTCCCCCTCCTGGGAGCCGAAGGGTGGGAGTCGTCGAAGACGGACCTCACCATTTGATTCGTTCGCCCTCGTCCTCCACCCGGAAGACCCAGCCCGCCAGGCGGCCGGGACGGAGGATTCCCCGGGCATCGCCGTAGTGGACGTTGCTCCGGGACCCCTGCTCCAACCCGGGCTCGTTGCGGATCTCCTCCATCACGGCCTGCACCCGCTCCACCCAGGTGGCCCAATTCTCCGGCCGGAGGTCCACCCAGCCCGCCGCCACCGCCTTCTCGTCCAGGGGACGCTCCGAGGAAGGGGGAACCTTCACCACCGGTCCCCGGAGTAGCTTCTCGCCGTCCCGGGACAGGATGGGAATCCCCGTGGAGAGGATGCGCTGACGGAAGTCCCCATCCTCTTCCACCAGGGCCTGGGCTTGTTGGGCGGTCTCCTCCACGTCCTGCTCCAGAGCCTTCTCGTAGGTGGAGTAGAGGCGCTTCAGAATGGCGCCCTCGAACAGGAGCTTGGTGAGCCGGGGCGGCCCCAGCATCTCGTAGGCCACGGCCTCCACTCCCTTGTCCTCCTCCATCTCCTCCATTCTGTCCAGGGCGGCGCTCCGAAGGGCCCCGGCCCGATAGGTAGGCCCCATGGTGGCCCCGTCCAGGGCCGAGACCACATCCCTCCCCGTGGGATGGGCCGTGATCTCCTGGATCACGTTGGCGGCGATCTCCTCGGGGGTCACGAACTCCATGAGCCCCAGGTCCGTGAGGGCCTCGAACTCCCCCATGCTGAACAGCCCGTTCTCCCCCGAGTGCACGTAGACCCCTTCAATGGTATCCTCCAGGCAGGTGAAGGCCCGCTCGGCTCCGGGCGCGAAGGCCTCCTCCAGGGGAAGAGCTTCCAGGGCATCGCAGCGTTCCAGCCGGTTGCGCCGGAACTCGATGGGGCCGTACCCCAACCCCTTCCAGCTGATGGCCGCCGTGGGCTTGATCTCCTTCACCGCCGGCCCCCCCGGGGTCCGGGCCATGAGGTAGAGGAGCAGGGTCTGGGCCCCGGCCAGGCTGGACTTGGCCATGAGCATCCGGGACGGCCGCTCCTCGGAGTGGGTGAAGGGCACGTTCATGCCCATGCCCCCCGTGCCCGCGGTGCCGATCTTCAGGTACATGCGGGTGCCCACCGTCTTCATCCCCGCCAGGGCGATCTGCACGTGGCGGATGAGTTGGGGCAGGTAACTGGTGGCCAGGTGATTCTCCACTTCTTCCAGGTCGGCTCCCGCCCCTTCCGCCGCCGCCCGGAGTCCCATGGCCGAGTCGAAGAAGTTCTGGTAGGCCAAGGCCCCGGCCGTGTTTATGGAATCGATGACCACGTCAGGCTGCACCTCCAGGAGGAGGCTTCCCAGGGCGGAGCGCCGAAAGACCTGGTCGGTGAGCTCCCCGTAGAGGTCGTCCACGAGCCGGGCCCGGGCCTCCGGGTCCTGGAGGATCTCCCCCCGGGGCCTGTCCTTCATGCTGGCGGGAACGAAGAGATCCCCCCAGTAGGCCTCGATCCGGGCTCCGGACCCCGAGCTCCCGGCCCGAAGCTCCTCCACGGCCTCCTCCGCCTCCTCCCGGGTCAGGCCCGCCACCACCAGCCGCCCGGGCTCCTGGGCCAGAATGGCCCGGGCCACCGCTTCACCCACCAATCCAGCGCCACCAAGGATGAGAACCGTGCTGCCTTTCAGCTCCGTTCCGCCGACTTCTCGGGTCATGAGGTCTCCTCCTGCCGAACCCTCTCCTTCAGGGCCCTGATCTCGTGGTCGTTCAGCTCTCTCCAATGGCCGGCCGGGAGCTCCCCCAGCCGGACGGGTCCGAATCGCACTCGCTGCAGGCCCATGACAGGATGGCCCACAGCGTCCAGCATCCGGCGTACTTCCCGTTTGCGCCCCTCTCGGAGGACCAGGGACAGGAGGGTTGCCTCTCCCCTCCGCTCCAGGACCCGGGCATCATGGGCCCGGGCCAGGCCATCCTCCAGCTCCACGCCCTTCCCCAGTCGGTCCAGCACCTCCCGGGAGGGCGCCCCTTCCACCCGGACCCGGTACTCCCGGTCCACCTCGAAAGAGGGATGGGTCAAGCGGTGCACCATGTCGCCATCGTTGGTGAGGAGCAACAACCCCTCCGTGTCCCGGTCCAGACGCCCCACGTAGCGCAACCCCTCCAACGCCGCCGGCAGGTCATCGTAGACCGTCCGCCGGCCCCCGGGATCATCCCGGGTCGTGAGAATCCCCGGAGGCTTGTGGAAGAGGACCCAGCGGGTGGGGGACTCTTCCACCACTTCCCCGTCCACCTCCACCCGATCCCCACCGGGGCGAACCTTCGTGCCCGGGGTGGTCACCACCTGTCCGTTCACCCGGATCCTTCCCTGGAGGAGAAGCCGCTCGGCCTCTCTCCGGGAGACGACCCCGGTCCGGGAAAGGTACTTCTGGATCCGGACAGGGGCACCCTCAAGAGCCGGGGTCATGGTCCTCCCGGGCCGGCTCCTCCTCTGGGGCCGGCTCATCCCCTGACACCGAATCATTCCCTGGGGCCGACTCATTCTCCTCCCGTTGATCCAGGCCCAGCTCCCCCTGGCTCGGATCCTGGGGGGAGCTTTCCTCCTCCTCCAGGGGAGACCGGTCCCGGAGGACCACGGGAAGCTCGTCGGGCCGGGGGAGCTCCTCCAGGGAGGTGAATCCGAAATGTTCCAGGAAACGCTGAGTGGTCCCATAGAGGAGAGGACGTCCCAGGCCCTCGCCCCTGGCCAGAACCTCGATGAGCCCACGGTCCTGGAGGGTGCGTATGACCCCGGCAGAGCCCACCCCCCGGATGTACTCCACCTCGATGCGCCCGATGGGCTGCCGGTAGGCAATGATGGCCAGGGTCTCCAGGGCCGGCCCGGAGAGCCGGGAGGGCCGGGGGACGGTATCGAATCGTTCCAGGTAGGAAGCGAACTCGGGGCGGGTCAGGATCTGATAGCCCTCCCCCAGCTCCACCACCTGGAAGGCCCTCTCCGACTCGTCGTAGAGGGTCCGGAGCTCCTGAACGGCCTCTTCCACCCGGTCCTCGTCCAAGGACTCGTCGGCCCGGGCGATCTCCTCGGCCTTCAGGGGGGCATCGCTGGCAAAGAGAACGCTTTCCACGATCTGGGACGCCTTCACGGACCTTCCTCCCCTTCGCTCATGTCCGGTAGACTCTCGAGCCCCGTCTCCATCCCCTTCATCTCCTCCCCCACCTCTCCTCTCCAGGCGTCCAGGTCCTTGCGCAGAAGCCAGAGTTCGGAGAACAGTCGGGCCTGACGCAGGGAGATGGCTCGCTGCCGGGAAAGCTCCAGGCCCGCCAGGAAGGTCATGACTCCGTGCATGGGGTCTTTCCACGGCGTCAGGAGCTGGCTGAACTCCACCCGGGTCAGCTCCTCCAGGGTATCCAGGATCAACCGGATCTTCTCCTCCAGGGCCACCAGGCCGGTGGTCACCCGATGACTCCGGACTCCGGCCCGGGGCATCTCCACACCCATGGCCACCTCCATCACATCCTCCCAGGTGGTCTCCAGGGGGGTATCATCGGCGGCTTCCCGGATCCTGGGCTCCACGTACCCCTTCCCGAAGAGCCTGGCGCGCTGGGCTTCCGCCAGGGCGAGACGGCCGGAGATCTCCCGGATCTGCTCGTACTCCAGGAGCCGCCGCACCAGTTCGGCCCGGGGATCCTCGTCTTCCTCCTCTTCCCCACGGGGCAAGAGCATCTGGGCCTTGATGCGCACCAGGGTTGCCGCCATCTCCAGGAACTCCCCGGCCTCGTCCAACTCCTCGGCGGCGATCCCGTCCACCACCCTGAGAAACTGCTCCGTGATGGTGGCGATGGGGATATCGAAGATGTCGATGTCCTGCTGCCGGATCAGGTGCAGGAGGAGATCCAGGGGTCCCTGGAACCGATCCAGCTCAACCAGGAGGAAATCGCCCCTGGCGAAGGGCCGGCCCGGCGCGGCCGGGGGTTCCAGGTCGCTCAGATCCACAGGCTCACCAGCCGGTCCACCTGGACCATGAGGAACTCCACGGGCCAGAGGAGGATACGGAAGCCCCCGGGAAAGAAGAACACCAGGAGCATCAGGATGCCGATTCCGTACTTGCCCACCTCCCGGTACCGGGCTCCCCAGGCCGGAGGCAGGAGGTGGTAGAGGACGTGGGAGCCGTCCAGGGGCGGCAGGGGAAGAAGGTTGAAGAAGGCCAGGATCAGGTTCAGGAAGATGCCGTAGAGGGCCCCCTGCTGCAGGAGGGGAAGCACACCCCCCAGGGGGCCGGTGAAAGACGCCGCCTGAAGGAGGGCCAACAGGGCAGCCAGACTCAGGACCGCCAGGAGGAGGTTGGCCGTGATTCCCGCCAGCGACACCCGGATGTCTCCCCACTTCCGGTCCCGGTAGCGACCGGGGTTCACGGGGACGGGCTTGGCCCACCCGAAGATGAACTGACCCGGGAGGAAGTAGAGGAGGAGGGGCACGATGATGGAGCCCACCAGGTCCAGGTGGGGAATGGGATTCAGGGTGATCCGGCCCAGTCGGTAAGCCGTGTCGTCACCTTCCCATTTCGCCACCAGGGCGTGGGCCACCTCGTGGACCACCACGGAGAACAACAGGACGGCAAGGAGCAGAAGGACATCCATAGACAGGGAAAGGTATCCTCCCAGGGCCTTTCTCCGGAAGCCCTCCTTTTCCCCGACCCTTCGCCCCCGGAAAAGGCGCAGAGGGCTCCGAAAGATCCTGCCGCGTCACCCGTTGATCAGGGACCTGTTTTCGGGTAGCTTTCGAGGCTCGTTCGTAGGATGCACTTTTCGAGGTGACGATGCCGAACATCAAGAGCGCGAAGAAGCGCATGGAGTTGAGCCGGAAGGCCCGGGAGCGGAATCGGGCCGTTCGTTCCCGTCTTCGGACCGCCGTCCGGAAGGTTCACGAGGCCGAGGATCCGGAGACCGCCCGGGAGCTCCTCAGGAGGGCCGTATCCCTGTTGGACCGGGCCGCCACAAAGCGCCTCATGCCTCCGAACCGGGTCGCTCGGATCAAGAGCCAGCTCTACCGCCGGGTGGACGAGCTCTCCTCGTCCTGACCCTCCCCCAGCTCTACTTCTTCCAGACCACGTCTCCCCCTACCACGGTGTAGCGGGGCCCACCCCTGAGCTGCCAGCCCCGGAAGGGGGTGTTCCGGCTCTTGGACAGGAACCGGGTGGGGTCCACCGTCCACTCCTCCTCAGGGTCGAAGATCGTCACGTCGGCGGGGCTTCCCGGCTCCAGCGTCCCCCCGGGGAGGTTGAAGATCCGGGCCGGCGCCACGCTCATCCGCTCCACCATGGTTGCCAGGTCCAGGACTCCCCCCATGACCAGGTGTCCGAAGACCAGGCCCAGGGCCGTCTCCAATCCCACCACCCCGTTGGGGGCGTCGTCGAACGCTGCCTCTTTTTCGTCGTAATGATGAGGGGCGTGGTCCGTGGCCACCACGTCCAGGGTGCCGTCCCTGAGCCCCTCCCTCACCGCTTCCCGGTCCTCCGGCGACCGGAGGGGTGGGTTCATCTTCGCCTCCGTCCGGTATCCCTCCACGGCGTCGTCGGTGAGGAGGAGGTGGTGGGGCGTGGCTTCTCCCGTCACCGCCAGACCCCGGGCCTTGGCCCGGCGAATGGCCTCGACACCGCGCCGGGTGGAAACGTGCTGGATGTGCACCCGCCCCCCGGTGAGCTCGGCCAGCAGGACGTCCCGAAGGATGTGGAGGTCCTCGGCGGCGTTGGGCTTGCCCCGGAGCCCCAGCCGGGAAGAGACCAGTCCTTCATTCATGGCCCCGTCCCGGGCGAGGGTCAGATCCTCGGGGTGATCCACCACGGGGATGTCGAAGGCCTGGGCGTACTCCATGGCCAGACGCATGAGTCCCGAATCCATGACCGGATCGCCGTCGTCCGTCACGCCCACGGCTCCGGCGGCCACGAGCTCGCCGATCTCCGTGAGAACCTTTCCCTCCCGGTTCATGGAGATGGCTCCCATGGGGTAGACCCTGGCGGCTCCCGCCCGGGTCCCGGCGGCCACCACGAATCCCACCGCCGCCGGATCGTCGATGGGCGGATCCGTGTTCGGCATGGCGCACACGGCTGTGAACCCTCCGGCAGCCGCCGCCCGGGCACCGCTGGCGATGGTCTCCTTGTGCTCCTGGCCCGGCTCCCTCAGGTGCACGTGGACGTCGATGAGCCCCGGGGTCACCACCAGGCCCCTGGCGTCCACGTCCAGGGCTCCCTCCACCCGTTCCAGATCCTCTCCCAGGGCGGCCACGGAGCCCTCCATGAGAAGAACATCCTTCACGGCGTCCAGATCCTGGGAAGGATCCACCACCCTCCCCCCCCGGATGAGAAGCGGTCGATGCGTCATGCTTCTGCCACCTCGCTAACGTTCTCGGCCTTCTCCGGCGTTCCTCCGGCCAGGAGGTAGAGGACGGCCATGCGGACGGCCACTCCGTTCGTGACCTGCTGAAGGATCACGGAGTGGGGCCCGTCGGCCACGTCGCTGTCGATCTCCACACCCCGGTTCATGGGCCCGGGGTGGAGAATGAGAAGATCCCGGGGCACCCGGTCCAGACGTTCCCGGCTGATGCCGTAGAACCGGTTGTACTCCCGGAGACTGGGGATGAAGCCCCCTTTCATCCGCTCCAGCTGCAGGCGCAGCACGTTGAGGACGTCAGCCCATTCCAGGGCCTCTTCCACCCGATGGAAGACCCTCACACCCAATTCTTCCATGCGAAGGGGAATGAGGCTCTTGGGCCCGCAGACAGCCACCTCGGCCCCCAGCTTGAGGAGGCCGAAGATGTTGGAACGGGCCACCCGGGAGTGGAGGATATCCCCCACGATGCAGACCTTCAGGCCCTCGATGGTCCCCATGTGATCCCGGATGGTGAGCATGTCCAGCAGCCCCTGGGTGGGATGCTCGTGCCGGCCGTCTCCGGCGTTGATCACGTTGGATGGGATGCGCTCCGCCAGGAAGCGGGCGGCGCCGGAGGCCCCGTGCCGCATGACCACCATGTCGATGCGCATGGCCTCCAGGTTCCGGGCCGTGTCCACCAGGGTCTCCCCCTTGACCACGGAGGATCCGGCGGCGGAGATGTTCACCGTGTCGGCGGAGAGTCGCTTCTCGGCGAACTCGAAGGAGACCCGGGTCCGGGTGGACGCCTCGAAGAAGAGGTTGACAATGGTCTTGCCCCGGAGAACCGGGACCTTCTTGATCTTCCGCTCCGACACGTCCTTGAACAGCTCGGCAGTGTTCAGGAGGGTGAGGATCTGATCCCTGGAGAGGGGCTCCAGACCCACCAGGTCCTTTCCCAGGACCGACGGACTTCCACTCACGATTCAGCCTCCGGGTTCTTCAACAAGTACGCCCCCAGCTCCCCGTCCAGCTCCGGGACCAGAACCTCCACGTGGGCGTCGGGAAGATCTTCCTGCACCTTCCCCACCACGTCGGGCTGGATGGGCACTTCCCGGCCTCCCCGGTCCACCAGCACGCAGAGGAGGATCCGGGCCGGACGGCCCCAGTCCATGAGCTCGTTCATGGCTGCCCGGGCCGTCCGACCGGTATGGAGCACGTCGTCCACGATGACCACGGCCTTGTCGTCGAAGCCCTCCTGGGGCAGCTCCGACTCGCCCACCACCGGCCGGGGGCCGATGGTCATGAGGTCATCCCGGTAGAAGGTGATGTCCAGACTCCCCGTGGGGATGGAGCCTCCCTCCACCTCCTGGATCTCCTCCTTGAGACGGGAGGCGAGCTGCACCCCCCGGCGGTGGATCCCCATGAGGACCAGGTCCTCCGTTCCCCCGTTCTTCTCCACCAGCTCCCGGGCCATTCGGGCCAGGACTCTCTCAACAGCCCCCCTGTCCAGGAGGCAGACGCGCTTCGAGTCGTTCATGGATCTTCCCGCGTGGGTAGTTGTCTTCGGTCGTTGTGTCCGGCGCTCGCCCGAGGCGGAGGCGGCGGCTGGCCTTTCGTGATTCCGGTAGAACTCCCCGGGAGGGCAGGGCCCTGCCTCGGCGGCGGCAAAGTAGATCGGTCCGGAAGGACGTGTCAAACCGCCTCCCGACTTTACATCCCCCGGAGAGAGGGTCATGATGACCGACGGTTTTTTCTGCCGGAGAGGCGGGGCCGTGGCGGGTCGTCAGAGCTTATCGGGGACCGCCGGCTCCGACTACAGGAGACACAGCGTGCCGAACGACACCAAGCCAAAGCCGAGCCTGGGGATCTCCCTGGTTCCCGTCATCCTTCTCATCGCCTGCCTCTTCTACACCATCGTCTTCCTGGAGGGCTCGGGTCACATTCCCCTGATCCTGGGGAGCATCGTGGCCGCCCTCCTGGCGGGAACCGTCTTGAAGATGCCCTGGGATGAGATCCAGAAGGGTCTGACCGGGGGCATCGTCACCGCCCTGCCCGCCATCCTGATCCTCATGATCGTGGGACTCCTCATCGGCGTCTGGATCGCCAGCGGGGTGGTGCCGGTGATGATCTATTACGGACTGGAGATCCTCTCCCCTGGATATTTCCTGGTGGCCTCGGCCCTGACCTGCGCCCTCATCTCCATCGCCACGGGCTCCTCCTGGTCCACGGCAGCCACCGTGGGTCTGGCCCTCATGGGGGTAGGTCAGGCTCTGGATATGAACCCGGGAATGACGGCAGGAGCCGTGATCTCCGGAGCCTACTTCGGTGACAAGATGTCGCCCCTCTCCGACACCACGAACCTGGCCCCGGCCGTGGCCGGCACCCAGCTCTTCACCCACATCCGGCACATGGTCTATACCACGGTGCCGGCTTTCATCGGCGCTCTCCTCATCTTCACGGTCATCGGGATCGTGAGGCCCGCCTCCGGAGCAGTGGAGACGGCGGATTACAACCTCATGCTCTCCACACTGTCGGAGTCGTTCAACCTCACGCCCTGGCTCCTCCTGGCCCCGGGGATCGTTCTGTTCATGGTATGGCGCAAGACCCCGGCCCTCCCGGCCCTGGCGGCGGGTGTGGTGGCGGGAGCCATCCTCCTGGTTCTGTTTCAATGGGGTGAGGGAGGGTGGTCCAGCATCCTGGGCCGGCTCCTGGACTCCCTCTACACGGGCTACGTGAGCGAGACGGGCGTGGAGAGCGTGGACGAGCTCCTGACCCGGGGTGGGCTCTCCTACATGATGGACACCATCGCCCTGATCATGGTGGCCCTGGCCTTCGGCGGCATCATGGAGAAGTCCGGGATGCTGGAGCGCATCGCAGCCGCCATTCTCACCCTGGCCCACTCCACCGGCTCCCTCATCGCCGTCACCGTGGGGAGTTGCTTCGGGATGAACGCCCTGGCCTCGGACCAGTACCTGGCCATCATCGTTCCCGGGCGGATGTACCGGCGCGCCTTCCTTCAGCGGGGTCTCCATCCGAAGAACCTCTCCCGTGCCCTGGAGGACTCGGCCACCCTCACCTCTCCTCTCATCCCCTGGAATACCTGCGGGGCGTACATGTCCAGTGTCCTCGGGGTAAGCAGCTTCACCTACCTCCCCTTCGCGTTCCTGAACCTCCTCTCCCCCATGATCTCCATGTTCTACGGCTTCACGGGCATCACCATCCAGAAAATCGAGGACGATCCGGACAGTCTTGTGGGAGTGGAGGAGGACGAGCTGCCTCCGCAGCACGAGGAGCTGGCCCATCCGGAGGAGGGAGAGGATGTGCCGGAGACCAGGCAGGAGGTGTCGGGGACCCGGTAGAGGGCCGGTGACCCAGGGGGGGGAGCCGCCGCTCCCGGGGTCATGGCCGGGGGGCTCCACAGGCTCGTCACCGACGGTGGAAGACCGCCTCCCCCACCCGGTCCAGGAAGGACCGGGCACCGTCGGAGGGCCCTTCCGTCACCGCCCAGTCGTAGGAGAAGAGGACCACTCCCCGAGCCTCCAGCTCCCGGGCGATGCGGATCTTGTCCAGGGTCCCCCGGAAGGTGTTCCGGTAGACCCCGATGCCGGCCCACACCCGGTGGGCCCCGGCGGCCTCCACCGCCGTACCCACCTGATCCCTGAAGGCGTCGTTGTCCGCCGTATACGCCATGGGAGCCACCGCGTCCAGGATTCCCCGCTCCATCCACCCTCGCCAGTCCTGGAACCGGCTCCGGTAGGCGTCCTCGGCGTTGGCGAAGACCGCCGCTGAGACCACGGCGTCGGGCCGACGCTTCTTGACCCCGTGGTAGATCCGTTCCACGAGCCCGGTGATCTGGGCCCGGCGAAACTCCGCCCACGGCCCCGGCAGAGCCTCCACCCAGGCCAACCCGTCGGCCTGGTAGGCCTCGTCCAGCTCTCCCCGGCGGACAGGACTCAATCGGGGTGAGACCCACTCTCGGAAGCGCTCCAGAGCATCCCGGGAGTAGTCGAAGTCCGGATTCGGGTAGCGGACGTAGTCGAAGTGCAATCCGTCCAGGGGATAGGTCTCCACCAGGTCCATCCACACGGAGTAGATGTGCTCCTGGACTTCGGGGTGGGAGGGACTCGTGTAGATCCCCTCCACACGGTCCCGGTTCCGCCGAGCGTACTCCAGGAGAGCCTCGCCGTAGAAGGGGGCGTACGGATCCGCGTCGAAAAGCTCCCGGGCCAGCTCTCTGGGTACCGCCAGGAGATCCGGCCGGGCCCGGATCAGGTGGAGAGGATCGGAAGGAAGGGCTCCCAATCCCCCCACCAGGTGGGCGTTCACCCAGGCGTGGACCCCCAGGCCCCGGACGTGGGCCTCCCGAATGACCAGATCCAGGGGATCGAAGGCCCTTCCCTGCTCCAGTACCACCCGGGGCCGGGGCTCCCAGCGGCTCCGGTAGTAGGCGTCTCCCCGTCCCCGGACCTGGACCAGGAGGGTGTTGAAGCCGGCCCGGGCGGCCCGCTCCACCATGCGCCGGATGGAATCCGGGTGGGACAGGGTGGTCCTCACCACCCAGAGGGCCCTCACCTCCCGGGGCAAATGGTCCGGAACCGGGGCCGGCGGGGTCGGCCGGGCCCGAGGCCGGGGGCGTTCTTCCGGCGGCGGTGTCGGGGTCGCCCTTTCCGGCGGCCGAGGCCCCGGCTCTCCACCGGGCCTCACCATGGTGCAAGCCCCAAGGGCCGGGAGGAAGACCAGAGCCACCAGGAGGGCCTTCAACCGCATGACGCCTCCCCGGGGTTCCCGTCGTCCCGGGCCGTCGTTGCCCTGCGGCGCCGGGCCCGGAAGAAGGCGGTGAGGAGACGGGAAGAGGGCCCGGAGAGCACCCCGGCCGTCACCTCCGCCCGGTGGTTCAGACGAGGGTCCTGCAGCAGGTTCCCCAGGCTTCCCACCATCCCGGCCTTGGGATCCGCCGCGCCGTAGACCACCCGGGGGATCCTGGCCAGGACGATGGCTCCGGCGCAGCAGGCACAGGGCTCCAGGGTCACATAGAGGGTGGCATCGTCCAGCCGGGCGTAATCGCCGGCTGCGGCACCCTGACGGATGACCAGGATTTCGGCGTGGGCCGTAGGGTCCTGCAGGGTCACGGTGAGGTTGTGGCCTTCCGCCACCAGCCGCCGACCACGGACCAGGACGGCCCCCACGGGCACCTCCCCTCGGAGACCGGCAAGACGAGCCATCTCCAGGGCCCGTGCCATCCAGAGAACGTCACTCTCCCGGGAAGGACTCAGAGACAGATCCACGTCTACGAAGTGCGAAGGAGACGAAGGCCGGGGGGGCCGCCCGGCCCGGACGGCGGAAGGGTTCGACGGGCTTCCTAATGGGCCACGGTGGCCGCGGAGACGGCCATCTGGTCCATCCGGCGGTACATCCCCTTGATCCGGCCCAGGACCACGAGCTTCTGGGGATCCTCCACTACCGTGGCAGCCTCACCGCCCCTGAGGGGGTCCAGAGCCAGGGCGCTTCCATTCCGACTGAACCGGTAGTAGGCCGCCTGGTTCCCCAATCGAGCCGCCACCAGGGCTCCGTCGGTGAGCTCCCCGACCCCCACGGGCTCCAGGAGGATGTAATCTCCCTCCATGCATCCCAGGGGCGCCAGCTCGCCGGCGGAGGCCTGGACAAAAAAAGCCCCCTTCTCGCCGGCCAGGCGGCGATCCAGGGTGAGGAAGGTGTCCGCCCTGGATGCCCGCTGTCCGTTCCGGTCCTGGGGAAGGCTGGAGAAGCATGGGACCGAGATGGCGTGGGCGTTCAGATCGACGCCCAGGATCTTCACGCCCCGGGACCGTGAAGGGTCCCGTTCCAGAAATCCCTTGTCCGCCAAGGCCTGCAGGTGCTCGGAGACGGTCTTCGTGCTCTTGATCCCGAACTGCTCCCCGATTTCCCGGATGGAGGGCTGGTAGGTGTTGCTACGCAGATACTCCACCATGTAGTCGAGGATCTTCCGCTCGATCGCCGAAAGAGTGACGGGCATCCGGGTCTCCGCTGGCCTGTATTGGGTGATGGGCCAGAAAGCCGCAGGAAATTGGGACGGACGGCTATCCTAATGTGGGCCATTTCCCAGTGTCAAGAAAGGGTTTCGTTTCGGCCCTCCCCGGGAAGGTTGTCCGCTCGCAGGTGCTGGATCCCGGCCCTCAAGCGCCGAAGAGAACGCTCCCGGCCCAGGAGGACCAGAACCTCGAACATCCCCGGGCTGCTCATGCGACCCGTCACCGCCACTCGAAGAGGGTGGATGACCTTGCCCAGCCCCACGTCCAGCCTCCCGGCAAGGCCCCGGATGGCCTTCTCCAGGGCTTCCTCCTCCCAGGGGCACCCCTCCAGGACCTCCTCCAGGGCTTCCAGCCGGGCCAGGGCCGTCTCCGGGTCCTTCGCCCAGTGCTTCTTCACCGCCGCCGGGTCGAACTCCAGCTCCTCCAGCAGGTAGGGACGAGCCTGGGTGGCCAGCTCCGCCAGGGTCCGGGCCCGGACCTTCAGGAGGCCCACCAGGGTGGGAAGGTGCACCGGGAGGCCCGGAAGATCCTCCGGGGGAACGGATCCTCCCTCCAGCACCTCCGAGGCCTCCGAGGGGAGAAGGCCCTCCTGAATCAGGTGGCGGGCCACCGGGTCCAGGAGAACGTCGGTGGCCATCCGAGCCAGATGCTGACCATTGAGCCACTCCAGCTTCCGGGAATCGAATACGGAGCTCTTCTTCAGCACCCGCTCCAGGCTGAAGGCCTCCACCAGCTCCTCCCGGCTGAAGACCTCCCGGTCGTCTCCCGGAGACCAGCCCAGGAGGGCCAGGAAGTTCACCATGGCCTCCGGCAGGATGCCCCGTCCCTCGTAGTCGCCCACCGCCGTGGCCCCGTGCCGCTTGGAGAGGCGCTTTCCGTCCGGCCCCAGGATGAGGGGTACGTGGGCGAAGTCCGGGGCCTGGTGCCCCAGGGCCTCACACAGGAGAATCTGTTTGGGGGTGTTGGAGAGATGGTCGTCTCCCCGGAGCACCAGGTTGATGCCCATTTCCAGATCGTCGGACACCACGGCCAGGTTGTAGGTGGGCGTCCCGTCGCTCCGGAGAATCACCAGGTCGTCGATCTCCTCGTTGCGGAACCGGGTCTCCCCGTGCACCCGGTCCTTCCACACCGTCTCCCCGGGGGGCACCATGAACCGCAGGGCGAAGGGCCTTCCCTCCTGCAGCAGGGCCTCTTCCTCCTCCCGGGTCCGGGCCCGGGCACGCTCCCGGGCCCGGCGCAGGCGCTTGCCCGCCTCCTGGTCCAGCTCCCGGTCCCGGGCCGCCTCCTCCGGCGTGGAGAAGTCCCGGTAGGCCCGGCCCGATTCCAGGAGGGCCAGGGCATGAGCCTCGTGGCGTTCGAGTCCTTCCCTCTGGAAGAAGGGGCCCTCGTCCCAGTCCAGTCCCAGCCACCGGAGGCCGTGGAGGATGGCCTCGGTATGCTCCTCCCGGGACCGCTCCCGGTCGGTATCCTCCACCCGCAGGACGAAGACACCATCCTCCTTCCGGGCCAGAAGCCAGTTGAACAGGGCCGTGCGGGCCCCTCCCACATGGAGGAAGCCCGTGGGCGACGGAGCAAATCGGACGCGGAGTGTCATGAGGAGCCTTCGGCAGTCGTTCCCGTTCGAGGGTTCATCAGCCCTCCAGAGCTTCCCGGAGGAGCCGTTGCACGGTCTGGGGGTCGGCCTTGCCACGGGTGCGACGCATGACCTGACCGGTGAAGAAGCCCAGGAGGCCCGTCTTGCCCCCCCGGTAGCCGTCCACCTCCTGAGGGTGGGCCTCCAGAACCTCCTCCACCAGGGGTCGGAGATCGTCGGGATCGGACATCTTCTCCAGTCCCCGCTCCTTCACCTTCTCCCGGGGATCGCCTCCCTCCTCCACCATCTCGGCGAAGATCTCCTTGGCCACGGGCTGGGAGATGGTGTCCTCGGCCAGGAGGGCCACCAGCTCGGCCAGGGTCCGGGGGGTAACGGGGAGCTCCGAGAGGGGACGGTCCTTCGTCTCCCGCAGGAGTTCGTTCACCATCCAGTTCGCCACCCCCTGGGGGTCGTGGTGAACCTGGAGGGCCTCCCGGAAGAACCCGGAGAGCTCCGGGACCCCGGAGAGGATGTCCGCGTCCTCTTCGGCCAGGCCCAGCTCCTCCCGGTAGCTCCGGTAGGCCTCCGCCAGCTCCGGCCGGGCCCGGCGGACCCGGTCCCGCTCCTCCCGGCCCGTGTCCGTGCCGGGGGCCCCCGGGGCTCCGGGAGCTCCACCCGCAGGATCTCCTTCCACCGCCTCTATCCTCGCCCTTCCTTCGGCCCGATCACCCAGGACCACACCGTCCCGGACACTCTCCTTGACCCGCTTCGTCCAGGTATCCCGGAGGGTGACGATGCGGTTGAAGACCAGGGACCCGGGCCGGGAGTCCAACTCGTCGATCATGAAATAGCCCACCCGCTCGAACTGATAGCGTGTCCCGGGCTCGGCCCCGGTCACGCTGGGCTCCACCACCGCCCCCTCCACGGTGATACGGGAAGCGGGATTCAGGTTCACCGTGAAGTCCTGCCCCTCGGGCACGTCCTCCGGATCCGGGACCCGGAAGAGGCGGTCGTAGAGGCGAGCCTCCACCGGAAGGCCGTGGGCCACCGACACCCAGTGCAGGGTCCCCTTCACCTTCCGCCCGTCCGGGGCGCTTCCTCCCCGGGTCTCGGGATCATAGGTGCAGCGGAGCTCCACGATCTCGCCCGACTTCGGGTCCTTCACCACCTCGTCGCAGGTGATGAAGTAGGCGTAACGCAGCCGGACCTCCCGGCCCGGAGCCAGGCGGTGGAAGCCCTCCGGGGGATCCTCCATGAAGTCGTCGGCCTCGATGTAGACCTCCCGGGAGAAGGGCACGGGGCGAGATCCCTCCAGGGGCACGTCGTGGGGGTAGGAGGGAATGTCCAGCTCCTCCTCCCTCCCCTCCGGGTAGTTGGTGATCACCACCTTCAGGGGATCCAACACGCCCATGACCCGGGGGACGGTCCGATTCAGGTGATCCCGGACGGCGAACTCCAGCTTGCCCATGTCCACCCGGTTGTCGGCCTTGGCCACCCCCACCATCTCGCAGAACTTCCGGACGGCCTCCGGGGTGATGCCCCTCCGGCGCATGCCGGCGATGGTGGGCATCCGGGGGTCGTCCCACCCGTCCACGTGCCCTTCCTTCACCAGCTTCAGGAGCTTTCGCTTGCTCATGACCGTGAAGTCCAGGTTCAGCCGGGCGAACTCGTACTGGTGGGTACGGGGCTCGCTGAACCCCACCTCGTCCAGGATCCAGTCGTAGATTTCCCGGTTGTTCTCGAACTCAAGGGTGCAGAGGGAATGGGTGATGTCCTCGAAGGCGTCGGAAAGGCAATGGGTGAAGTCGTAGAGGGGATAGATGCACCAGTCGTCCCCTTTCCGGTAGTGGGAGGCGTGGCGGATGCGGTAGAGGACCGGATCCCGCATGATCATGTTGGGATGGGCCATGTCGATCCGGGCCCGGAGGACATGCTCCCCCTCGGCGAACTCCCCGGCCTTCATCCTCTGGAAGAGGTCCAGGTTCTCTTCCACGCTCCGGTCCCGATAGGGGCTCTCCCGCCCGGGACGGGTAACGGTGCCCCGGTACTCCCGGATCTGCTCCTCGGTGAGTGAGTCCACATAGGCCTTCCCCTTCCGGATGAGGACCAGGGCGCACTCGTAGAGTCGCTGAAAGTAGTCCGAGGCGAAGTAGAGATGATCCCCCCAATCGTAGCCCAGCCAACGCACGTCCTCCTGGATGGAGCGGACGTACTTCATGTCCTCGGTGAGGGGGTTCGTGTCGTCGAAACGCAGGTGGCAGACCCCGGCGTACTCCTCCGCCAACCCGAAGTTCAGGACGATGGACTTGGCGTGCCCGATGTGCAGGTAGCCGTTGGGCTCCGGGGGAAAGCGGGTCTCCACCCGGCCCCCGTACGTACCCTGGGCCTGGTGCTTCTCCACGATGGCCCGGATGAAGTCGGTGCCCTCCCGACGACCCCGGCCGTCCCCTTCGCCGGCGCGTCCAGCGGTCATGACTGTCCTCTCTCGTCCTGGTTGGGTCCGCGTGGCATCTCGTGGCCCGCCGGCGGGTCCGCCGTACGGGCTCCCGGCCCCGGACCCATGGATCCGCCGGGGCCCGGTACCCTGCCGCCCCTCTGCAAGGATGAAAGGTAAGAGATGAGGCCGGGTTGTGGAGAGGGTGCCGGAGACCGTGCTCGTCGGCCCCCAGGCCAGCAACCTTCAGCTCCGGGGATTCCGGTCTCCCCGGGTCTCAGCCGTTTCCTCCTCCCAGCGAGAGAGGGCCAGGCAGGCGTTCACACCGCCGAAGCCGAAGGAATTGCTCAGGGCATGGCGTAGCCCGTCCCCGCCCCCGTCTCCCCCCTCGGAGGTGGTGACGTATCGCAGATCGCAGTCCTCTCCCGGGCTCTCCAGGTTCAGGGTCGGGGGAATCCAGCCCCTCCTCAGGGTGAGGGCCACGATCCCCACCTCCAGGGCCCCGGAAGCCCCCAGGGCATGGCCATAGAAGGGCTTGGTTCCGGTGACGGGGACCTCGTCGGCTCGAGGGCCCAGGACCCTGCGGATGACCCGGCTCTCCGTGGAGTCGTTCAGGGGAGTGGAGGAGCCGTGGGCGTTCACGTGGTCCACCTCTTCCGGGCCCAGGGAGGCCGTCTCCAGGGCCCGGGCCATGGCGGCTGCGGCACTGGTACCGTCGGGACGGGGTGCGGCCATGTGGTGGGCGTCGCTGGTGGTGCCGTAGCCCGCCAGCTCAGCGTAGATGCGGGCGCCCCGTCGTCGGGCGTGCTCCTCCGCCTCCAGAACCAACACGCAGGCCGCCTCGCCCATGACGAAGCCATCCCGGTCCCCGTCAAAAGGACGGCAGGCCCGTGCGGGATCGTGGTTCCGGGTGCTCATGGCTTTGATGATGGCGAAGGCCCCGAAGCTCAAGGGAGCCAGGGGAGCCTCCACCCCGCCGGCCAGCACCACGTCGGCCTGTCCCTCCCGGATCAACCGCCATCCCTCCCCGGCGGCCATGGCCCCGGAGGCGCAGCTCATGGCGTTCGTGGAGTTGGGGCCGGTGAAGCCCGTGTGGATGGCCGTCCGGGAGCTGGCGGCCCCACAGAAGACGGAGAGGGCCAGTCGGGGGTTCACACCCTTGAGGCCCCGCTCCAGGAAGGTATGGACCTCTTCCTCGGCCAGGGCGATCCCTCCCAGGGCCGA
This sequence comes from uncultured Gemmatimonadaceae bacterium, assembly GCA_964652625.1. GTDB lineage: Bacteria > Gemmatimonadota > Gemmatimonadetes > Longimicrobiales > Gaopeijiaceae > CAZZEL01. The sequence goes on along the minus strand of CAZZEL010000008.1, from coordinate 3,182 downwards.
GCCCATCTGCACGCCGCCCCGGGGTGGATCCACGTCGTCGGGATTCAGGGAGGCATCATGGAGGGCCAGGCGGGTGGCGGCCATGGTGAAGTGCCCGAAGCGGTCCAGGCGCCGGGCCTCCCTGGCGTCCATGTAATCCTCGGCCCGGAAGTCCTCGATCTGGGCCGCCACCTGGCTGGGGAAGGGGGAGGGATCGAAGCGGTCGATGCACCGGACGGGGGATAGGGTCCCGTGGAGGCCCTGCCAGAGGCCCTCTACTCCGATTCCCGAGGCCGTGATGGGCCCGATGCCCGTGATCACGACCCGTCGAGTGTTGTCTCCTGGATTGCTCACCCTGACGGGCCTCCTTCCCTCCCCTGGCTTCCGTCGTTCCCGCTGGTCCCGCCCTGGGCTCTCTCCTGGACGTCCTGGGTTTCCCCGGCCTCTTTTTCGCCGGGAGCCCTGTCGCCCCTTCCCTGCTCCACCACTCCCTTTCCAGCCTTTCCCTCCGCCGCCCGAATGACCCCGGCCAGGGTGCGCTGGGCGATGAAGCTGATGAAGTGGGGCCCGATCACCCGGTTCGCCGCCAGGGTACCGATGAGGGGCCAGTCAGGACCCGTCCATTCGTGGACGATGCGAAGGCGGCTCTCCTCATCACTTGCCGGCTCCACCTCCCAGATCACGTCCATGCCCCGGGTGATGCCGTCCACGTGGCGGTAGTAGACCCGCCGGGCCTCCGGGTCGTGCTCCATCTCCGACAGCCACCACGTGGGATAGCGGAGGGGCCCCGGGAAGTCCCGCCAGGCGGCCATCTCCACCACGCCTCGGGCGAATCCGTCCTTGCGCTGAAAGCGAACCCAGCGGTAATGGGGGAGAATCTCGGGCCAACGCTCCACGTCGGCGGCCACCCGGAAGCAAAGGTCCGCCGGGGCCCGGGCCCGGCCCTCGTCCACGGTTCTCATGGCAGTCCTCCCAAGGCTCCTGGTCCTCGTTTCATGGTTTCCGGACGTCTTCTTCGGGAACGACGGCCTCAGCCCCCGGTGGCCGGGGCTCCGGCCAGGGTGAGCCGGAAGGGCAGGTGCACGCTTACCCGGAGGTCCTCCAGGGCCACCTGCCGACCCAGGTCCTCGAGCTCGCCTCTCTTGAAGCCCCGCTGCACGGAAATGGGTCCATCGTGCCGGGTATAGGGGTTGTTCCTCCACACGGTGGCCGCCAGGAGGCGGGCCCCCAGGTACGCCGGCCAGGACCGTTCCAGGTCACTCACCACCACCTGCTGGCGAGCCACCCGGATCATCTCCTCCAGGACCCGGACGGCGTCCTCGTCATGAAAATGATGGAGGGTGAGGGTGGCCACCACGGCGTCGAAGGCATTGTCGGCGAAGGGGAGGCGGAAGGCGTCGGCCCGGACGATCTCCATGGTCTCCATGGCCCCGGGGCGAGCCAGCCTCTCCGCAGCCACTCGACAGGCAGTCCGGTGGGCGTCCACGGCCACTCCCTCCAGGCGGCATCTCCGTTTCTCCGCCCAACGCCCCAGGCGGTCCAGCGTCGTGCCATCCCCGGCTCCCACGTCCAGTACCCTGAGCCGGCGCTGGGGCCGAACGAAGGGAGCCAGGGCCCACCGAAGGCCCCGATCTCCGCCGAGCCATCGGTTCACCTGGCTCACCTGGGCCAGGGACGCCCTGAGGACACCGAAATCCAGGTCCGGCGCGTCCACGTACTCCGGCGTCAGGTGACGGTGCCTCACGCAGCAACCCCGGGAGAAAGGGTCCACGGGCTATCGGGGGAGCTTCCTCAAGGAGAATACGCCTCCCTGTCCGAAGGGGCCAGGAGGCCGGCCGGAGACCAGAACGCAGCCCCCCCTTTCTCGGTCAATTGCCAAGTGACGGGAAGTCGTACGAGGTTGGGGGACGCATGGTTTTACGACCCCTTCCAGCACCCGGGGTGAGTCGGGCCGGAGTGTTCTCCTCCTACAGTCCGGACCGCACCATCGCCGTGGAGGACCTGCCCACCCTGGCCGAGATCCTCCAGAACGGCCTGGGGGCCTATCTGGCTCCGCCGGGGGGGAAGGCCAGGCCGCTGTAAGCCCTCCTGAGTTTGAGCCGGAACGTCGGTGAACTCTCATCCCTCGAAGGGCTACTTCTCCACCCCGAGGGTGGCCGGAAGATGGATTCCCGCATCGGGAAGGGCGTTCTCGATGACCCACCCCCGCTGGAAGGGACTGTCGAAGCGATACGCGCCGGGTGCTTCCTGAACCAGAACCCCCTCCGCCACCAAGCTTGCCGCAGCTCGTGAGGCTGCCGCGCTGGAGGCTAGGTGCAGTTGACGGCGTTCTCCCACGGTGGTGGATTCAGCCTCAACGCCAGCGTCCGCATCGAGGCCACAGACCGCGAAGGACTGGAACGGCTGATCCGCTACTGTGCCCGGCCACCCTTTGCCCTCGAACGGCTCCACCTGGTCGGCGGCCCCTCGGACCAGATTCTCTACATCCTGCCCAAGCCCGACCCAGCCGGCCGCACGGCCCTGCGGCTCTCGGCCCTGGAGTTTGCCTCCCCTTACTACCCACCCCTCTCCACCCCTTCGGCGAGCTCCGCTTCGCTCCGGTTCTCGACCGCCTGGCCACGATCCTCCCACCACCCAGAATCCACCGCCACCGGTACCATGGGGTCTTCGCCCCCAACGCTCCCCTGAGGCCGCTGGTCACCGCACGGGCCCAGGAGGACAACGCGCTAGCCGCTCAGGTCTCCGGTCTCGATGTCCTCCCCCCGGCCGCCTCCGAGGTCCCGGCTCCCCAGCCAGTGGGGGCAGAGACGCGGACACGGGATACCGCTCCCTCCCGGCCATCCAGGTGGGCCGCTCTTCTTGCCAGCGGGCACCGACGCGAAGCGTTCTATGAGAGCGGTTGTCAAGGACGCACCCTTCCTGTTCTGATTGCCGTGGTTTTTCGCCCTTGGCAACCAGCCCCTTTGGTTGATTGGGCGAGGCCTTGCGGTTCTCCGGGGTTTTCAGGGCAGTCTTCTTCCGCATCGTTCTCCTCGATTCAGGCACCGGATCCATTGGGGGCCGTGGGCAAGCGTGCGGGTCGCGCTGGGCGAACCATGGTTCTATCTGAGACTCGGCCTCTGGGGCCGGCCTGACGCTTTTTCAGGTTCAGCGGGGGGGCCTATGGTTAGCCGAGTACCTCGGCGGACTGACGGCCGGGCGAA
>CAZZEL010000007.1:38944-75182 GCA_964652625.1 uncultured Gemmatimonadaceae bacterium | reverse complement strand
CAGAGCACTTCCGGAACAACTTCTTCGACCTCCTCCCCGGCCGGCCCCGACGGGTGACCGTCACCACGAACCTGACTCCGGGGGAGGTGGAAGAGGCCCTCCGCATCCGGACTCTGGCGGAGGTGCCCCGTGAGGGGGAGGAGGTGGGGGAGGAGCTGGGAGCGGAGAGGTAGGACCCTCTCCCTCCTTCCCTTGTGACGTCCCGCCTCTGGGGTGTATCCTCCCTCATCCTCCAACTCAATCGGAAACGGACTTCTTCCCCGGAGGCACGTCATGAGCGTCCGCGCCGCCCTTCGATTTCTCTCCTTCTTCCCCCTGGCCGCCGTGCTGGTCCTCCTGGAGGGGCCCGGGGAGCCCATCCGGGCCCAGGTTCCCCTGGAGTTCCTGGAAGCCCTGGAGTACCGACCCATCGGGCCCGCCGTCATGGGAGGACGAGTCAGCGACCTCGCCGTGGACGCGTCCGATCCTTCCACCTTCTACGTGGGCACGGCTACCGGCGGACTCTGGAAGACCATGAACCACGGCGCCGATTTCCAGCCGGTCTTCGACGACCAGGCCAACGCCTCCATCGGGGACGTGACCCTGGCCCCGGGGAATCCGAACCTGGTGTGGGTGGGAACCGGTGAGCCCCAGAACCGTCAGAGCTCTCCCTGGGGAGACGGGGTCTACAAGTCCTTGGACGGTGGGAAGACCTGGCGTCACATGGGCCTCAGGGAGACGGGGCACATCGCCCGGATCCAGATCCACCCCCTGGACCAGAGCGTGGTCTATGTGGCCGCCGTGGGTCACCTGTGGGGACCGAACGCCGAGCGGGGGGTCTTCCGGACCACGGATGGAGGGGAGACCTGGGAGAAGGTCCTCTACGTGGATCCCCACACGGGAGCCATCGACCTGGTCATGGACCCGGAAGATCCCAACACCCTCTTCGCCGCCATGTACCAGCGCCGTCGGACGGGCTTCGGGTTCAACGGCGGCGGACCCGGCAGCGGAATCTACCGGACCTTCGACGGGGGAGACACCTGGGTGGAGCTCAGCCAGGGCCTCCCGGAGGAGGAGATGGGGCGCATCGGGCTGGACATCTACCGAGGTGACGGCTCCATCGTCTACGCCATCGTGGAGGCCATCGAGGAGGACGGGGTCTACCGCTCCGACGACCGGGGGGACACCTGGACGAAGCAGAGCGATACGAATCCCCGTCCCATGTACTACAGCCAGATCCGGATCGACCCCCGGGATCCGGAGCAGGTCTACCTGGGGGGCACGTCCTTCTATCGCTCCAGCGACGGGGGCAAGACGTTCGAGAGCCTCCGGTGGCCCGGCGTCCACGTGGACCACCATGCCATCTGGATTGACCCTGACGACCCGGACCACATCCTCCTGGGCAACGACGGCGGGGTCTACGCCACCTTCGACCGGACCCGGAGCTGGCGGATGTACGACAACATGGCCCTGGGGCAGTTCTACGAGATCGGGGTGAACATGGAGGACCCCTACTGGGTGTGCGGCGGACTCCAGGACAACGGCTCCTGGTGCGGACCCAGCCGGACCTACTCGGAGAACGGGATCATGAACGCCCACTGGGTGAACACCTACGGGGCCGACGGATTCTACACCCCCATGGATCCCGAGAACCCCAACATCGTGTACGCCGAAGCCCAGACCGGACGCCCGTCCCGGATCTACCGGACCACCGGGGAGACGAAGTCCATCCAGCCCCTGGGACGCCCGGAGGAGGAGGGGGGCGAGCTGCCGGAACTCCAGTGGAACTGGAATTCCCCCCTGGAGATGAGCCAGCACGACCCGGCGGTCCTCTACTACGGGGCCAACGTCCTGTGGAAGACGCCGGACCGGGGCCAGTCCTGGGAGAAGGCCAGTCCTGACCTGACGAAGCAGATCGACCGGGACACCCTGGTGATCATGGGACAGACGGTCTCCGAGATCCGGCATTCCCGGAACGACGGCATCCGCTACTACGGTACCATCACCCAGATCTCCGAGTCGCCCCTGAACCCCCAGGTCATCTACGCCGGCACCGACGACGGAAACGTCCAGGTCACCCGGGACGGCGGGGCCACGTGGACGAACGTGGTGGACCGGATCCAGGGTGTCCCCCCTCGGACCTACGTGAGCGGGGTCTTCGCCTCGGCACACCAGGAGGGGCGGGTCTACGTGACCTTCGACGGCCACCGTAACGACGACTACGCGGCCTACGCCTTCGTGAGCGAGGACTACGGCGGTAGCTGGCGTGAGATCACCAACGGACTCCCGGCCACCTCCGTGAACCGGATCGTGGAGCACCACCGGACCCCGGGCCTCCTCTTTCTGGCCAACGAGGTGGGTGTCTTCTTCACCCTGGATCGGGGAGGGCAGTGGCAGCGACTGAAGACCAACCTCCCCACCGTCCCGGTGGACGCCCTGGTGATCCACCCCCGGGAGAACGACCTGGTGGTGGGAACCCACGGCCGGAGCATCTGGATCCTGGAGGACCTGACGCCCCTGGAGCAGCTCAGCACGGCCCTGGAGGCGGAGATGACCCACCTCTTCCCGGTGAAGGAGGCACGAATCACCATCCTGAACGACGGGATGGGGCGAAACGCCGGGATGTACAGCGCCCCGAATCCCCCGGTGGGAGCCCGGATCCGCTACCTCCTGCACCGGAGCGGACAGCCGGACCACGTCCACGGTGAGACCCACGAGATCCAGGAGGGCCACACCCCCTCTCCGGATCACTTCCGGGCTCGCATCACCATCCTGGACCAGAACGGCGACGTCGTCCGAACCCTGGAGGAGCCCGGCTCGGGCAGTCGGGGAATGCACGAGGTGGCCTGGGACCTCCGGATGGATCCTCCCTTCGAAGCGGAGGAGGAAGACGGTGGCTGGTTCCGACGGGCCGGAGGCCCCCTGGTGGACCCGGGCACGTACACGGTGCGCCTGGAAGCCCTGGGGGATACCCTGACCACATCGGTGTCCGTAGCCCTGGATCCCAGGGTGGACACCCAGGCCTCCCGGGCGGACCTGCAGGCGAGACGGGACGCCATCATGACCCTCTACGACCTCATGGCCCCGGCCTACCGGGCCAACCGGGTCATGGAGGCCATGGAGGAGGAGGTGGAGCGGATCGACACCTTCCTGGAGAGCCGGGAGGAGATGGCCGAGGACACCCGCACCGCCTTCGACGACGCACGGGAAAGGCTGGAGGAGATCGCCGACGAAGCCGGGGACCGGGTTAGCGACATCTTCCGCCTCATGTTCGGCATAGAGGGGTGTCACTGCCGACCCACCCAGGACGAGCTCTACAGGATGGAGCGAGCCGAGCCCCAGCTCCGGGAGACCATCGACGAGGTGAACCGGGCCGTTACCCGGATCATGCCGGATCTCTACAGGGCCCTGGAGGGTGCCGGTGTCTTCCGAAAGGAGTTCTCCACTGTCTCCATGACCGGCGGGGGCGGAGGGTAGAACCGGGAAGCAGGACCAAGCAGGCCCGGAAAGTGCGGGAGGGAAACGGTGGCGGAAAGGCCGCGGCCGCCCTGCCGCAGGTCGAGCTCCGGGGTGAGCATTTAACAGATGCCCACCCCGGGGCATCTCTCTCCCTGAACGGCAACCCCATCCCGCCCCCCCCGAAGGAGAGAGAATCATGAAACGATGGACGAAGGGCCTGACCTTGTTGGCCGGATTGGCCCTGGCCGGCGCAGCCTGTGAGGACGGCATCACCGACAACCAGGCCGTGGACGACGCCTCCCTCCAGGCCGAGGTGGCTCTGGTGGCCGCCGACGCCATGTTCCGGGACCTCTCCCTCATGCAGAACCCGGGCATCGGCCAACTCGGATTCCCCGGTGCCGGCCTGGCTTCCTCGGCGACGCCTCCTCAGGCCGCGGTCACGGGCGGCGCCTGCCAGTCCAAGGGTCCTGGGCAGGGATTCCAGTGCTCCACAATGGTGCAGAAGGAGTTCAGCATCACCCGGGAAGTCACGTTTCTGGACGAGAACGGAGGGATCCAGGAAGCCTACGATCCCCTGGAGACCGCCACCATCGAGATCCTGATGAACGCTTCCGGCATCGTGGAACGCCCCTTCTGGAGCGCCAGCATCCAGCGGGAGCGGGACCTGACCATCACCGGTCTGGCCGGAGAGGAGACGGAGCACACGGTGAACGGCGCTGCGGCGGGTCAGGTGTTCCGCAGCCACGATCCCCAGGAGGGTGAGACCCGGACCCGGGACATGACCACCACGGCCGAGATCGAAGACGTGGTCCACGCCGTCCCCCGGCGGGAGAACCCCTACCCTCTCTCCGGCACCATCACCCGCACGGTGCACGTCATCGTGAAGGAAGGAGAGGAGGTCCTGAGGGAACGGGACGTCACCACCGTGATCACCTTCAACGGCACACAGTTCGTCACCCTTCTGGTGGACGGAGAGGAGTACTCCATCGACCTCTCCCAGCGGGGAGTGAAGGGCCGGTTTCACAAGAAGGGAGGCTGACGCCCCCTCGCCTCTTCTCGACAACGAGGCGTGAACCCCGGATATTGGGAATGCCAGGGGAGGACGAGCCCTCCCCTGGCAGGTGACTCACGATCCGGGGAGAAAGGCGTTGAGACACAACGGCTCCATCCGCACACTCCTTTCCCTCCTCGTTCTGTCCCTGGGCCTTCCCCTCCTGGGACTCCTCATCTACGCCGAGTACCGGCTCGTCTCCACAGACCTGCGCCGTGCCAAAGACGAGCTCCTGGCCGACACCGATGCCGTTGCCATGGGCGTGGAGCAGTTTCTTGCCAATACCAGAACAATCCTGGAGGGCTTGGCCGGTGATCCCGCCCTCCGGTCCATGGATCCGGAGCGGTGCCCCACCTACGTCGACGAGCTCGGAGCCCTCTTCATTCCCACGTACACGAATCTCTATACAGCGAACCTTGAGGGAGAGCCGGTCTGCTCGGCTCGTCCCATTCCAGCCGGCTGGGACACCATGCCCCCACCCCCGGGATGGGACGAGCGGATCGCTGCCCAGGGCTTCCATGTGGGCGCGGTCCATCGGGGGCTCCTGTCCGACCGCTGGACGGTAGCGATCTCCCATCCCCTCCGGGACGACTCCGGAGAGCAAGTAGGGGGTGTGGTTCTGCCCGTGGACCTGATACGGTTCCAGCGCATTCTGGAAGATCTGATCATCCCCGTGGAGGGGGTGGTCACGGTCCTCGAGGAGGAGACCCAGCGGGTGGTGGCCCGCTCCCGGGAAGCCGGGGAGCTGGTGGGTCAGGTCGCTCCGGATCCCCGTCTCGATTCCCCCGGGGACCCGGACGTCGAGTCCCGAGGCATCGCCGAGGCGGAGACCTTTCGGGGCACCGAGTATGTGTGGGGATTCACGGAGGTCCCCCGGGCCGGCTGGCTGGTCTTCTCCGGCCTCCCCCGGGAACTGGTCTACGGTCCCTACCGGAGACACTGGGCCCGTACCACCCTTCTCACTCTGCTGGTCCTGGGACTCGCGGGTCTGATGGGCATCCGGGTCTACCGGCGAATCACCCGCCCTCTGAACCACCTGGTAGAGGGAACCGCCGCCGCCAGCCCGGGCGATCCGGCCCCCCTTCGCCCGGAGGGCCCCCGGGAGATTGCCCAGGTTGCCCAACGCTTCAACGAAGCCTGGGAAGCCTGGGGTCGTTCCGAGGAGGCACGGAAGCGCTCCCACGAGCGGATCCGCTCCTTCGTAGAGAACGCCGTCATGGGGATCTGCATCGTGACGGAGGAGGGACGCTTCCTGGAGGCGAACCAGGCCATGGTCGATCTCCTGGGCTACGAGAGCCGGAGAGAGCTCCTGGCTACCCCTTTCAGGGTCCTTTACCCGTCGCGCCATGGGGTTGAGGAGATCCTGGCCGAGTTCGGAACCCGGGAAGCGTTCCGGGGCGTGGAGACGCAGTGGACCCGGAAGAACGGATCGCCGGTGAGAGTTCGCCTCTTCGGGCGTCGTATCGAGACCAGCCAGGGTGAGGCAGCCTGGGAGATCGTCGTAGAGGATCTCAGCGAGCTCCTGACCCTCCAGGAGCAGTACCTCCAGTCCCAGAAGATGGAGGCTCTGGGCCGGCTGGCAGGAGGCATCGCCCACGACTTCAACAACCTCCTCACCGTGGTCCAGGGGCAAGCGGCTCTCCTCATGGAGGAACCGGGCCTGGACGAAGACCTGCGCCTCCAGCTTCGGGAGATCCTGGACGCGGCGGAGCGGGGGGCGGAGTTGAACCGCCAGCTCCTGGCCTTCGGGCGTCGCACCAGCACCTCGAAGGACACGCTGGAGCTCAACACCATCATCCGGGGAATCCAGGTCATGCTTCAGCGTGCGGCCGGGGAAGAAGCCCAGCTCCAACTGCAGCTGCATCCGGAGCTGGAGGGGATCTACGCCGACCGGAGCCAGATGGAGCAGATCGTCATGAACCTGGTGGTCAACGCCAGGGACGCCATGCCCCGGGGAGGCACCATCCTCCTGGAGACCTACAACGCGGTGGTCTCGCCGGAAGACGCCCAGCACTACCCTGAATCCCAGCCCGGGCCCCACGCGGTGTTGGCGGTGAGCGACACCGGCAGCGGGATGGATCCGGAGACCGTCCGGCACATCTTCGAGCCCTTCTTCTCCACGAAACCCGAGACCCGAGGCACGGGCCTGGGTCTGGCCACGGTCTACGGCATCGTCATGGATGCCGGCGGCCATATCCGAGTGGAAACGGAGCCGGACAAGGGAAGCACGTTCCGGGTCTTTCTGCCCTCCCGGAGGACCGCCGAGACTCCGGAGGCCGCGCCACCCCCTGCCCGGCGGGCGCCCCCGGTGTCAGGCGTGATCCTCCTGGCAGAGGACCAGGACGCCGTGCGGAAGCTGGCCCGTACGATCCTGGAACGAGCCGGATTCCGGGTTCTGGAAGCTCGGGACGGCACCGAAGCTCTCCAGCTGGCCCAGCAACACGACGGCCCCATCCACCTCCTCCTCTCGGACGTGGTCATGCCCGGCCTCCGGGGCCCGGAGCTGGCTGAGGAGCTGGCCCGGGAAGGGCTGGTGGACCGAGCCGTCCTCTTCTCCGGCTACCCCGAGGGCATGCGGGAGGCCGGACCGGAGGGCCTCGCGGCGTGGCGGTTCATCCCCAAGCCCTTCTCCTCCTCGGAGCTCCTCACCGCCATCCAGGACACCCTGGGAGGCTGAAGCGAAGACCTCAGGCCCGGCGCCAAATCTCCGTCTTGCCGGAGGCGGCCCGAGAATCTAGTGGGGGGGCCTGATCGAGGACCGGGACCCGTCCATCCATGGGTATTCGATGGCAGGTTCCCATGTCGAACCAGCCCGGGCCGGGTGGCCCGGGACAACCCTTCAACGGGGCTGAGGTGAGAGCATGTATCGAACGTTGGCTACGAGCGTAATGCTGGGCGGTCTCCTGGCCTTCGCGGGGTGCGGAGATGGAGATGCGGAAGAGGCCGGGAGCGCTCCGGACCAGGCGGAGTCCGAAGCCGTCGCGGCCGCGACGGAGGACGCATGGCAGGCGACGAGTCGCGATGTGACCAGGCCCGGATGGGACTGGGCCGAAGAGACGGAAGGGCAGATCCGGGAAGTTCCGTTTCCCATCTATCCCGGCGCCACACTGGTCAGCTACAGCAGAGAGCTGGAGGAGGGTGAGCTGCAGGGACTCGGGCTCCAGTCGGAGGATCCCCCTTCGGAGGTTCTCCGCTTCTACCAGGAGAACGCCTCCGACATGAGATACATGGAGCAGTACAACACGCACTTCTTCTGGCGGGACGCGGAAGAATTCGACCCGTTGGCCGTGGACCAGCAGGTTCCGAACATCCAGCTGTCCGAGGGCATCAGCGAGGGCGGCACGACCATCACCATGTTCTTCCCGGCCACCAACGACTGACCCATCCAGCCGGATTCCTCCCGGTTCCGTCCCCCGGGGCCGGGAGGACCCTCCCTTCGCATCCGGCCCTTGCCCCATCCCGATTTCCCTCCCGATCAAACCCCCTACACGTCCAGGTTCTTCACGTACCGGGCGTTCTTCTCGATGAACTTCTTCCGGGGCTCCACCTCGTCGCCCATGAGCTCGTCGAAGAGGCGGGAAGCCATGGCCCCGTCCTCGATGTCCACCCGGAGCAGGGTCCGGGTCTCCGGATCCATGGTGGTCTGCCAGAGCTGATCCGGGTTCATCTCACCCAATCCCTTGTAGCGCTGGATGGAGATGCCGCTCCGGCCCTCCTTCCCGTTCCCCAAACGCTCCAGGTACTCCTCCCGCTCCCCCTCCGTGTAGGCATAGAAATCCTGCTTGCCTTTCTGAACCCGGTAGAGAGGAGGCTGGGCGATGAAGACGTGCCCGCCCTCGATGAGCTCGGGCATCTGCCGGAAGAAGAATGTGAGGAGAAGGGTGCGGATGTGGGCGCCGTCCACGTCCGCGTCCGTCATGATGATGATCTTGTAGTACCGGAGGTGACCCAGGTCGAAGTCGTCCTTGATGCCGGTGCCGATGGCCGTGATGATGGCTCGGATCTCGTTGTTGGAGAGGATCCTGTCGATTCGGGCCTTCTCCACGTTCAGGATTTTGCCCTTCAACGGCAGGATGGCCTGGTAGGATCGGTCCCGGCCCTGCTTGGCCGAGCCCCCGGCCGAATCACCCTCCACGATGTAGAGCTCGCAAAGGGAGGGATCGGAGATGGAGCAGTCCGCCAGCTTCCCCGGGAGCACGCCGCTCTCCAGGGCGCTCTTCTTCCGGGCCAGATCCCGGGCCTTTCGTGCCGCCTCCCGGGCCCGGGCCGCCGAGACGGCCTTTTCGATGATGGCCTTGGCTGCCTTGGGGTTCTCTTCCAGGAAGATGGTGAGCTGCTCGTTCACCGCCGTCTCCACGGCTCCCCGGACCTCGGAGTTCCCCAGCTTGGTCTTGGTCTGACCCTCGAACTGGGGCTCCATGACCTTCACGCTGAGCACGGCGGTGAGACCTTCCCGGACATCGTCACCGGATAGGCCCTCATCGGCCTTCTTGAAGAAGTTGTTCTTCCTGGCGTAGTCGTTGATGCACCGGGTGAGGGCACCCTTGAAGCCGGTGAGGTGGGTGCCGCCTTCGTGGGTGTTGATGTTGTTCACGAAGGTGTGGGTGTTCTCGCTGAACCCCTCGCCGTACTGCATGGCCAGCTCGATCTCCGCCTCCTCCCGGCTGGTCTCGAAATGGATCATCTTGTCGTGGAGGGGCTGGCGGCTCCCCCGGAGGTACTCCACGAAGGAGGCCAATCCACCCTCGTAGTGGTACTCCTCCCGTCGGCCCTCGCCGTTGTCGGAGCGCTGGTCCGTGAGGATGATTCGGAGTCCCTTGTTCAGGAAAGCCAGCTCCCGAAGCCGGTTCGACAGGGTCTCGAAGCTGAAGGAGAGCTCGGTGAGGATCTCCGGATCGGGTTTGAAGACGGTGATGGTTCCACTGCCCCGCCCCTTCCCCAGGTCCTCCAGCTCCGTCTCCTTGATCCCCCGGCTGTAGCGCTGACGGTAGCTGTGGCCGTCCCGGGTGATCCGAACCTCCAACCACTCCGAAAGGGCATTCACCACGCTCACCCCCACACCGTGGAGGCCACCGGACACCTTGTAGCTGTCCTTGTCGAACTTCCCACCGGCATGGAGGGTGGTCATGACCACCTCCACGGCGGGAATGCCCTCCTCCTTGTGCATGTCCACCGGAATCCCCCGGCCGTTGTCCTCCACCCGGATGGAGTTGTCCGGCTGGATGTCCACCCGCACTTCCGTGCAGTAGCCGGCCATGGCCTCGTCGATGGAGTTGTCCACCACCTCGTAGACCAGGTGGTGGAGTCCTCGGGACGCTGTGGATCCGATGTACATGCCCGGCCGCTTTCGTACGGCCTCCAGTCCCTTCAAGACCTGGATCTGGCGAGCCGTGTACTCGCCTCCGCTTCCCTTGTCCTTATCGGCCTGTTTCTTCGCCGTCATCGAACCGTTCCTGTCGTGATGAGTGTCTGGACCGGGTTTCCTCCCCGGCCAGCACGAAGACGATGTTCTCGATGGGAGCTTCCTGCCGTCCCTGGTTCACCCGCTGGAGGATCTCCTGCTTCATGAGGTTCAGCTCCATGAGCCAGGCGCTGGACCGGACCTCCACCACCAGGGCCCCTCCCCGAACGCCCCGGGCCCGGGTGACCCGGGCGATTCCCTCCCCTACACGCTCATCCCACTCCTCTGCGGCGTTGGCCTGAAGCACGGACCCTCGCAGGCCCTTCTTCTCCAGGAACTCCCCCAAGAGCTTGCCCACCTTCTCGGGTCCCGGAGCTCCGTCCACGCCGCCTCCTATCTTTTCTCCGTCGGGCTCGTTGCCATGGGCTTCCCCTCCCCCACCCGGATGTGAGCCTTGTCCCTTCTCCGTCTCACGTCTCCACCACCCCGTCCCGGATCCGCCAGCGAGGCAGCGAATCCTTCCGGAGGCGGATGTCGCTCTCCTTGGGAACCGTGAGGAGGACCTGCCCCGTCTCTTCCTGTTCCATGAGAGCCAGGACCCGTTCGCTCCGCCCGGGATCGAGCTCGGCGAACACATCGTCCATGAGGACCACAGGCTCCTGTCTCCGGGCCTGACGGATGGTGGCAGCCTCCACCAGGCGGAGTGCCAGAGCTCCTGTGCGACGCTGGCCGCCGGAGCCGAACTCCCTGAGCTCCCGCTCCTGGCCGTTCTCCCGAACCGACAGGAAGAGCTCGTCCCGCTGAGGGCCCACGACGGTGTTTCCCACCCGGAGCTCCCGGTCCCGGACCTCCCTGAGCTCCTCCCGATACGCCTCCTCTACGTCCTCCGTGGACCGGGCTCCTCGGAGCCTCAGGCCCGGTTCGTAGGCCATCCCTCCATCCTCGTCGCCGGAGACACGGCGGAAGTAGTCGCCGAAGGCCTCCTGCCACTGCTCCACCCAGCTCAGGCGTTCCACCACCACCCGGGCTCCACTCCGGGCCAACCCCTCGTCCCAGACCTCCGCCATCCTTCCCCCGTTTCCTCCCTTCAGGGCCGCATTCCGCTGACTCAGGATCTGGCGGAAGCTCTGAAGGGCCTCCAGGTACCCGGGCACGTTCAGGGACAGGAGGATGTCCAGGAAGCGGCGGCGACCACCCGGGCCCTCACTTACCAGTCTCACATCCGCCGGTGAGAAGACCACGGCCGCCACCCAGCCCAGGGCCTTCCCCAGGCGATCCGGCTCCTCCCCGTCCACCGTGACCTTCTTCCTGCGACCCGGAGTCTGAAAAGCCGCAGCCACCTCCACCTCTTCTTCTTCGTCCTGGCTCCGGAGGACCCCGACCACCCGAAAGAAATCCTCGTCGAAGGCCACAAGCCGGCTGTCCCGGGACCCCCGGAAAGAGCGGAAGGTCTCCAGGTAGTACATCGCCTCGAGAAGATTCGTCTTTCCCTGGGCGTTCTCGCCGACAATGGCAGCGCCCCCGGGAGGCAGGTCCAGACGCTGAGCGCCCAGGTTCCGGAAGTGACGGATGCTCAGGTCGCTCAGGTACACGGCGGGAGGCCCGGAAGGATCCCTTTCAGCATGAAGAAATTTAGCCTATCCGGACCTCTTTGGCTACCCCGGACGGAACAGAGGAAAGCCTTGAGCGAGAGTGCTTTTCGGCGTTTCGAAGGACAGGTGTGGGCCCCCGGGTCCAGGGGTCTTCAGGAGGCCTCTGAAGGGGCAGCGTCCGAGCCCTTTCTCTTGCTGAAGAGTACGGCGGTGGGCAGGGCCCCGGCCGGGCATGGGACGGACCGGCATTGATGGGAGTGTCGGCCTCCTGACAGCGCCCTGCGAATGGGTCCACGTCCTCCACGGGAGAGCTCCCTCCCCACGATTCATGGAGGGGCCGCCGACATCACCGAGCCTTGAAGTCCGGCTTCCGCTTCTCCAGGAACGCCGTCATTCCCTCCCGCATGTCCTCGGTGGAGGCCAGGACGCCGAAGAGGGTGGATTCCACGCCCATGGCCTCGGCCAGGGGCAGGTCCATGGCCCGATAGACCGACTCCAGGGCCGAACGAATGGCCAGGGGGCCGTTCTTGGTGACCCGGCGCAGGAGAGCCTTGGACTCATCCATGAGCTCCTCCCGTGGAACCACCCGGGACACCAGCCCCAGCTCCCGGGCCGCGGAGGCGTCCACCATATCCCCGGTGAGGGTCATCTCCACGGCCTTGCCCAGCCCCACCAGCCGGGCCAGACGCACGGTGCCCCCATAGCCGGGTATGATCCCCAGGCCCACTTCCGGAAGACCGAAACGGGCGTTCTCGCTGGCCATCCGCAGGTGACAGCTCAGGGCCAGCTCGCACCCTCCACCCAGGGCGTAGCCTCCCACCGCCGCCAGGACGGGCTTGGGGTAGCGCTCGATACTCCGGAACACCCCCTGACCCCGTCGGCTCACCTTCACCCCGGATACGGCGTCCATCTGGGCCAGCTCCCCGATGTCGGCTCCGGCCACGAAGGCCTTCTCTCCCGCCCCCGTGATGATGAGCCCCTGGACCGCATCGTCGCCCCGGAGACTGTCCAGGGCCTCTCCCAGCTCTCCGATGACCTCGGCGTTCAGGGCGTTCATCTTGTCGGGACGGTTGACGGTGACGATGGCCAGCTCTCCCTCCCAGGAGAGGTCGATGTGCTGAAGATCACTCATGGTCCGCCTTCCTCCCCGGACAGGGGTTCAGGGTCGATGGGATGTGGGAACGATAGAGAGAAGGTAGGCCCGACGCCGGGGATACCGCCAGGCGATGGAGCGGCCCATTCCCCCATTTCGATTTCCCCCCTCCTTGCCTACCTTTCGCCCCGTTCTCCAGCAGCGATTCGTCAAGCGCGGGCCCAGGGCCTGCGATCCCCCACGGGAGTGAGGAGCAAAACAGGATGGCTCGGTCCCTGAACAAGGTGATGCTCATCGGTAACCTGGGAAGCGATCCGGAAATCCGGATGACCCCCTCGGGCTCGAAGGTGGCGAAGGTCTCCCTGGCCACGAACCGCACCTTCCAGGACCGGACGGGTCAGCAACAGGAACGCACCGAGTGGCACCGGCTGACCTTCTTCGGCAAGCTGGCCGACATCGTGGAGCAATGGGTGACCAAGGGCGATCGTCTGTTCGTGGAAGGGCGCATCGAGTACTCCCAGACCCAGGATGACCAGGGCGGAACCCGGTACTGGACGGACATCGTGGTGAACGAGATGGTCATGCTGGGATCCACCACCGGCGGGCCTCCGGAGGGTGGCGGCTACGGCGGTGGCTACGGCGGCGGCAGCGGTTCCTCCGACGCTTCCGGTGGCGGCTCAGGGAGCGGTTCCGGCTCCGGATCCATCGCCGAGCCCGACGACGATCTGCCCTTCTGAGTTCGTCGGAAGGCCCTCCCGGCAAACCGCAGGCAACTCCGGTGGAGCCGTGAGAGGTTTATTGAACGAGGGGTGCGGGCCGCCGGGGGTGAAGGGGGCACCACCCCTCACCGTCCGGCGCTCTCCTTCACGAACTCGCCGATGGTCCGGAAGTAGTGGGGCCCACCCACCTGGAAGACGTCGTTGTGGCCCGCTTCCTCCACGGAGAGCCACCGGGTTTCCTGTCCGCCCGCCTGCCGGAGCTCCCTGCCCATGCGGTGGGGGACGATCTCGTCCCGGGTGCCGTGTATGACCAGGAGGGGGACCCGGAGCTCCCGAACCCGTTCCAGGGTGGAGAACCGGCCTCGGAGACGGCGGAAGAGGATCCCCGGGAGGAAGGGATAGAGGGCCCGGCCCATGGCCTCCAGGGACGTGAAGCTGGATTCCAGGATCACGGCGCCCACGTCCCGAGAGGTGGCCAGGTCAGCCGCCACAGCTCCCCCCATGGACCGGCCGAAGACCACCGCCTTTCCCGTTACTCCCTCCTGAGCCCGTAGAAACTCGTATCCGGCCTGGGCGTCCCGCAGCAACCCCTCCTCCGTGGGCCGTCCCTCACTGGCACCGTAGCCCCTGTACTCCAGGAGGAAAACCGAAAGGCCCTCCTGCAGAAGTCCCAGGGCCAGTGGGGTCCTGTTGCTGATGTTCCCGGCGTTGCCGTGGAGGAGGAGGACCGCCGGGGAGGGGCGGCGGTCGTACCACCATCCGTGGATGGAGACACCGTCGGTGGTGGTCAGGGACACGTCCCGGCCCCGGATCCCCGCCAGCACCGGGGGATCACCCGGCGCGCCACCGGAGGGTTGGAAGAGGAGAAGGCGGGCCAGGGCCGGTGAGATCAAGTAGAGGCCCCCGGCCAGGACCAGGAGAAGGAAGAGGTAGAAGAGGAGACGGATGGAGGCCTACCCGTCGGTGGGGGTGGGGAGATCCGACTCCCACAGGCCCATGAGGTACTGGTCGTAGTCCTCCGGGTTGGCCCGATAGTCCCGGGCCCATACATCAAAGGGAGGGAGGGCCAGCTTCCGGGAGACCCGCTCCGTGGCCAGCTGCACGATCCGGTCGTACCCCAGGTCGTCCGGCACCTCCGCCTCCCGTGCCGCATCCTGGGCCAAAACGTACATCTCGTCCGGAGTCAGCAGGAGAAGGATCTCAGCCACCTGGGCCGAGCAATAGTCCAGGTACTTGGCCCTCAGGATCTCCTCAGGGTCCGGACTTTCTCGGTTCGATGGGGACGCTCCACCCTTCGGGCACACGCCGGCACCTGCGACTTCATGGGTTTCGAGTTCCAGGAGTTCGACGGACCTCCCGGACCACAACGCCGGAGGACGCCCTCCGCATTGCGGTATTGGCCAACATACGTTTATGGCAGATCCGTATGTCCGTCAAGGATTTTCGGCACCGGCAAAGCCGGGGGAGGATCGGAATCGCTTCGTCGAAGGGGGTGGCGGCGGGGTGGACGGCTACTGGGCCGCCGTGGGGGAGTCCGAGGCGGAGATGGCCGAGTCGTCACGCTCCCGGAGGTGCTGGTAGATGGAGCGGCGGGTGAGGCCGTACAGGACCACCCGACTCAGGAATTCCGGATCCGTCCGCTGGACTTCCTCCGCCTCCGCGGCGATTTCTCTGGGCAGGCGGACATTGATCTGGACGGTTCGGGTCTCCCACATCGGCCAACCTCGTAACAGAAAGTAGGAAAATGTTTTTTCGGATAATCGTGCTTCTGGCGCCTGACGCACCCAGAGCATCCACAGGTCACACGGGGCAGGCTTCCGACAGGCAATCCGAAATTACAGAGCCTTTCTGGAGGATGCAACCCTCCTCATGCTCTGGGCACCCAAACCCTCTGAGAACCTAAGTTATTGCCGTACAGTAGGTTACAGAAATGGGACAATTCGTAAATCCAGGTGTTCCTCCCTGTGGTTGGCTAGAGATTTTTTCGAATTTTCAAACCCTAAGTGCTTGGATGGCGTAGGCTTTCGGAGACCAGCCTCGGAAAAACCCCCGTGGGGTCCGTCACGGGTTTTTTACAAAAAACCACGATTTGGCGATTTCGTCTTCTTCACTGCCCGTGAGGTGACGGAGGCCCGTCACCGGGGGTCCACCGAGGCCTCTTGAAGCCTCCTGAGGCCTCGGCGGGACGCCTCAGGGCAGCACGGAGCGGAGGAATGCCTGCAGGGTCTGGTCGTGAAAGGCCCGGAAGCGCCCCCGGATCTCCTCCGGATCCTCCTCCCGGAAGATGTCGGTGGTCCTCAGCCCCTCCCCGGTTCCGGGGCCACCGAAGGCGATGAAGCCCTTCCAGGCGTCATGCTCCCGGAAGAGACGCAGGGAGGCCACCCACCGTTCCCCCTCCATCTCCACGGCACGGTCTTCCACCGCCACAGGAGGGGACGATGTGCCGTGGGCCGGGGCCGAGTCGAACTCCTCCTCCAGATGCGCCCCCGGGAAGCGCCGCCGATCCTCCACCCATTGAGCCAGGGGAGGAAGCGGCATCAGGTCCTCCAGGTAGGCCAGGAGAAGAGCCAGGGGATCCTGGCCCGGTTCCACCGTTCTCTCCTTTGCCCATCTCCTGGCCCGGGCATAGAGGGGCCGCACGGCGTCGGAAGGGAGGAGGGACACCAGGCCCCGGGCCTGGCGTCGCCGGTACCGTCGGTACCGATCCGCCAGCTCCGGTTCCCGGTCCGGTAGCAGGGGCCGGGCGCGGGCTTGCCAGGACGTGGGGAGGGAGTCGTGAGTCACGGGGGTCATGGCGGGAACTCTCAGTGAACCGCGGTACTCCCCGTCTGGGGAGGGGTGGTGAGGCGCTGGCTGACGTCCTTCTCCTCCCGGACGTAGAGCCGGGAGAGGGTCTCCCGGGTTCCGAAGGTCTCCAGGAGCTCCCGAAGATTGTCGTACCGATCCGGCTCGAAGCGGGCCACGAGCTGACTCAATCCCTCCCGAATCTCCCGGATGAGCATTCGGGTCTCCAGGAAGGTGAGGGAGAGGGGGAAGCGGACCTGGTAGGCGAGACCCTGGGTCTCGGAGGGTGGCATGAGGCGCCGGATGTCCCGGCCGGGGAAAGCCCGGGCAAGAGCCTCCTCCAGGGCATCGTCCGCCTGCTGGAAGGCCGTCCGGAAGACCAGCGCATTCCCGTCCACGTCCATCTGAGCCCGGATCACCCGTCCCCGGCCCAGAACCAGCCGGACCGAGGTTCCCTCGTGGAAGTCCAGGTCCCGGCAGATATCCCGGAATCCGATGCGGAGGAGGATGGGTCGGGAGAGGGGACCGAAACCTGCTCTCCGAAGGACCCGGAGAGCCAGATCGAAACAGTAGGTCTCGAGATCGGCCCGGGCCGTCTTCCCCTGGGTCGAGGGGTCGGCAGCGGCCCTGAGAAGGCCATGAACGTGCTCCAGGGTGGGCTCGTAGATCCAGTCCAGAACCACCAGCTCCGTACTCAGGTCCAGCTGCTTCACCCGTCCACATCCCAGGTCCACCGCCTGGGCCGCCGAGGCATACTGACCGTCCAGGACCAGGGCCATTCCCACGTCTTCGATACGGCCGTCCGTGAGGTCCACCTCGTGCACGTTTCGGTACTGAACCACGGCCCGGGTGAGGCTGAGCTCGCAGACGCCGGGAACGTCGGCCATGGCCTCCGGGCGAGGCCGGGACAACGGCCCGGGGAGGTGGGGAGAGGGATCCGCCATGAACCGCAGGCCTCCGGAGGAGCGTGAGGGTTGAAGCCTATACCTGAATTTCAAGGATAACCATTTGTTTACCGGCCTCGCAAGGAAATCAGTCCCCCCGGGACGCCCCCCTGACTCCGGGGGTCTTGCCCTCTTCCCCGGCCGTGCCGCAAGCTTATGAGTTCTCGCGATCTTTCACGGGTATCCACCCGTTTCCTCCTGTTCCGGAGCCGTCGTTCGTGGATCATCGCCGCCGTCGCTCCGTTGGTTTTCTCCAACGGGGAGAAGAAAGCTGGGCCTGCTTCCTGGTGACCTTCCAGGGACAGGATCGACGGTGGTACGGCTACTTCACCTTTCGCCCCAGGGACGGGGAGACGGAGGACGACGAAGTCCGGACTGCCGACATCTTCATGGAGGATTCGGAGGCGGAGATCGACCAGAAGGCCCGGGCCCTCGGCCGCCCTCTCCTGTCCGGGCTCCTGGCCTCGGCGGTCCACACCCGGGAAGGCAACGACGACGAACGGCCTCCCCTTCGTCGGTCGTTCCGCAAGCTCCTCAGAGAAAACTCCCGGGGCATCGCCGGAGACTGGCCCCGGGAGGAGGAAAAGCAGCTGGATCTGCCCAAGCTACGGTCTCTCTATGCTTCCTACCGCCTGGATCAGGTCTGCCACTTCATCGCCCTGGTGCAACCCGAAGCTTTCCGGGAGGCCGTGGATCGGATCCTGGAGGGCAAAGCCGTGGATTTCGGGGCCAGGGATCGGATCCAGTTCGCCATGATCGTCGTGGAGTTCATCGAGGACCGCTTGCCCCTTCCCCCTTTCCAGATCTGGGCCGAGGACTTCCTGGCCCATCGGGGCGACTACGCCCTCTACGCTCACACGCTCCACCGGGAAGGCCGGTTGCCTTGAGGACGCGTTATGCCTAGTTTTTTACGCTTGATCCTCATTCCAGTCTTGAAGGGAGCGTGATCGGTTTGGAAGTGAAAGTCCAGGACAACGAGAGCCTCGATCGGGCTCTTCGCCGGTTCAAGAGGAAGGTCCAGCGTTCGGGCCTGTACTCCGAGCTTCGGAAGCGCCGGTTCTACGAGAAGCCCAGTGCCCAGCGCAAGCGGAAGCGGGAAGCCGCCATCCGCCGTGAGAGGCGTCGCCAGCGTCGGCGTCCCTGAGACCGAGAAGACCGACACGCCCTGACCCGCTCCGTCCCGGCCGCCCTCCAGGCGGTATCACGGACGGGGGCGATCCGGAAAGCTCTTCCACCCGTGGAAGGGCTTTTTTGTGCATAGAGGTTCAGGCAACGCTGCGGAGGAACAGGCCGTCCAGAGATCGCCATCCAGCCCGATGAGGAGCCTGGAGGCACTCCCCGGCGAAACGGGTCTGGAGCCAGAGGGTGTGTCGCTGACGCCGGAGCTGGGTAGGAGACAGGCCGGAAGCACTCCGGACCCATCGGCAGAAGTTCCCGTCGGAGGCGAAGCCCAGGCGCTGGGAGGCGGTGAGAATGGTCCGGGAAGGGTTCGCCAGGACCTGGTCCACGGCCAGGAGACGGAGCCAGCTGAGGTAGCGGGCCGGAGACGGAAGCCCACGGCGACGGAAACGGGCCTTCAGGGCTCCCGGGCTGAGATCCACGCCCTCCCCCACCCTCTGGAGAAAGGTGTACCGGGCGGGAAACTCCATCACCCGCCGAGCGAACCCCCTGAACTCGGGGGGCAGGGGGCCCCCTGCGATCCTCGTCAGATCGGCCAGGGCTCTGTCCACCCATACCCGCCCCCCCACCGCCTCGTGCATGAGAGCCCGGAGGCGAAGAGCCGAATCGTCGATCCGTGTGACGGCCAGGCCCCGGGCCTGCCAGGCCCCCCTCCATCGGTGCAGCACGGCGGGCGTGAGCTCCAGCACCGGAAGGCCCGGTTCGTCCCTCTCCGGCCCCTCCCCTCCCGGAGCCCTGGAGGTGAACGGGTTCTCCCTGTCCCGGACGAGAAGCCGGGGGAAGCCCAGGCGAAGAGCCTCCTTCACGTCTTCGACACGGAAGAAGACGTCCTCCTCCGGTAGGGCGGCCCGAAGGACACTCGCCCGAAGCGCCGGATTCGAAAGGGGAGCCAGGATCATGATTGGAATATTCTCCCGCACCCGGCCATCAGGCAAATCCCCGGGGCGGAAGCTTTCCTGGACACAAGCTGTGCTCAGCCAGGGGCGTCCTCGTCTCCCAGGATCTCTCTGGCCACGCCGTGGAAATGACGACGCACCCATCGCTTCCAGGACGGGGGAGGAGGTTCCAGGGACTCCTCGTTCTCCAGCCGGTCCAGGATCCCCTCCATCTCGGCCTGTACCTCCAGGAGCTTCTTCTTGTGGGCCCGGCCGCTGACCCAGCACAGGCTGCCGAAGATTCCCGATCCGGCGGCCATGCCCGCGGCCACAGCGATGGCTTCGGCGCCGGGACCCAGAGCAGCCAGGGCCAGCCCCACACCCACACCCACGGCTCCCCCACCTCCCAGGCCTCCGGCGATGCCTCCCAGCAGGTAATCGCCCCGGGTCCCGGGCTCCACCTCCAACTCCACCAGGGTATGGGTCTCGTCCACCGTTTCCAGCCGGATCTCCACCCGTTTCGACGAAGCCACGTAGTACTTCTTCGAGGTGGAAGAGGCCGCCCGGGCCACCTGGGAGGCCCAGTCCACCGCCGGCCGGTAGAGGAGCACCGAAGGGCTCTTCCTCACGTTCTGCAGGAGCTGCCCTCCCACCATGAACTCGTCCAGGACCGCCGCCAGATCCTCCCGGGATCCTGGGACCACCCGGGAGGTGATGATGGATTCCGGACCGTACAGGATGTGGAAGACCCCGTCCCGGCCTCCGGAAGGGTGGGCCCGAACCTCCACCAGGGCCTTCCGAACGTGACGCTCGTCCAGGCCCACCTCCCGGGCGATCCGGAACAGCTCCGCCTCGGTGAGGGACGACTCCCGGCCCTCGGGCTCCGACGCGGCGATCTCCGCCGCCCGGCGGATGACCTCGTCGAAGTCCTTGCGGCTCAGGCTACGGGACGAATCGGCCATGAGACAGAAGGGGCTAAGGCCCCGTGCAAGGTCAGCCGGGGGAGCCCGGGGGGGTGCCGGGCTCCTCGGCCGGGTCCAGGACCCTGACCACTCCCCAGGCGGCGCCCCCGTGCCCACGGCTCACGAAGGGATACCGGCCCGGGGGCGCTCCCTCCCACAGGACCAGGAACCGACTCCCTCGCCGAACCAGGGGAGGGCTGGCTCGCTGACGGGACTCCTCCAGAAAGGCCAGGTGCTCCGCCGAGAGGGAATCGGCGGGAAACTCCACGGTATGAACCCGATGATCCACGGTCTGGAACTCCACAGCGTCTCCGGGACGGACGTCCAACCGGGACGGGACGGCGTGCTCCTCAGCTCCCCGTCCCCCCAGGGTGACCCTGTGGAGCTCGGCGTCCTCGGCCAGCCCGAGCTCCGGGGCCCGTGCGGCGGAAGCGGAGGAGGTGGACTCCTGCCGCCCTCCCGGGTCGCAGGCCACCAGCACGACCAGAAGGAGACTCGCCAGACCACCCGCCCACGCACCGATCCAAATGACGAGGCCAGCCCCTCCCGGAGGAGAGGCCGGCCGCATCCTGCCATGAAGCCGCCCCGGGGTCACCCGGAATCAGTCCCCGCTACGGCTCAGGGACCAGGCGTAGGCGGCGACGGCCCTCACCTGCTCATCGGTGATGTTCGTTCCCCCCTTGGGGAGCATGATGCCCGGGTGCTCGATGGGCTCGGGGACACCGTTGATCACGAGCTCGACGATGGCATCGTAGGAGCCGTCCACGTTGATCCACTGATCGTCGGTGAGATCAGGGGCCAGAGGACCACCGGTTCCCCCCTGCATGTGACAGGTGTAGCAGATCCCCTGTCCGTGGAAGATTTCATCTCCCTGGGCCACCATCTCCGGGGTCACGCCCTCCGGGAGATCCATGGTCATTTCCTGGGCCGGGGCCGCAGCCTCCTCCGCCGGCGCGCTTTCCTCCTGCGCCGGCTCCTGGGTCTCCTCGGCAGCCGGGGCACCGCTCTCTCCTCCACAAGCCACCATCAGGCCCACCACCGTGGCCAGGGAGAAGTACCGAATCAAATCGTTCACGACGAAACCTCCGTTCCGCAGGCGATACAGAACCGCCACTCAAGCTCCAGTTCCTCCCCGCACTCGGGGCAGGGGAAGGTCCTCACTTTGCTTCCACAGAAAGGACAGAATGTGATGTTCGGCCGGTCCGGAAGATGCTCCCTGCACCAGGGACAGGCATCGGGTACGTCCTTCTCACTCTCTTCCGACCCCTCCCCGACCTCCGGGGAGAGATCCTCGGAAGCGGCCTCTTCTACCCCGGCCTGAGCCCGGGTTTCCTCCAACTCCAGCTCCGCCGGGGCCCCATGAACCGAAACCTCTGGGGGAGCCTCCGCCGAATCAACCTCTTTCTCTTCTTCCATTTCCTCCTCCGCCGGGGCAGAAGCCGAAGGCCCGGTGGACTCCTCCTCCCACAGAGCCCCTTCCCCCCCCTCCACCTCTCCCACGGCGACCTCCTGGAGGGCTTCGTCCACCTTCTCCGGATTCAAGCGGACGTCTGCGGCGGCGAAGTCCCGGTAGAGCCCCGTGTTGGGATTGGGGGAGTCCAGCTCGTCACGGATCTCCTGGCGAGCCGTTCCGGATTCGATGGTCAGGAACTCACCTTCTCCCGCCAGGAGGCGAAGGAGAGCGTGCTCGTAATCGGCGTTCATCTCCAGGTCCAGCTCATCCCGGTGGGTGCGGTAGGGCACCAGATTCTGGTAGATCTCCGCCACGGTGAAGGGAGACATGAGGTGCTCGGGATTCGTTTCCTGTATGGCCCGGACAAGGGCCCGGTGGAACCGTCTCAGGGTGTCATGGTCGTTGCCGTTCATTCGTCGTCGTCCTCTTCCAGCGTCAGGAGCCCGGTCTCGATGGCGGCCAGGAGAAAGGACCGGGGGTCCGTCGTGGGGATGTTCACCCCACCCTTCTCGTGCCACCGCTCCGCCAGGCGTTTCATGTAATCGGTCACGGGTTCGTGGGCGAAGCCGGCGAGATCACGCATCTGCCGAACGATGCCCAACCACGTTCCCCGCAGGAGTCGACCCTCGGGAAGACGGACCTGATGCACCTCCGTGTCTTCCGGGCTGCCTCCCTTGAAAAGCTCCAACTGACCCACGTCCGTCCCGGGCCCGAAATCCGTCCCCGCCACGGAGGCCTCGATCTCGGCCAGGAGTCGGTCCACGGGATCGACAAAAGCCTCCAGCTCCTCAAGGCGACGCTCCCAGGGGAGAAGGCGGGCGTCGCCCGCCTCCATCTGCCACAGGGACCGCTTGAGCTCGATGATCCTCCAGACGGCCAGGGAATCCCACTGCTCCGCAGGGGGAACCCTCTCGAACTCCCTGAGGGCCGCCTCCCAGTCTCCCCGATCGAAGAGCAGGTGCCCCAGGTATACCCGGGCCTCGTGAAGATCCGGGTTCAAGCGAAGGGCCCGCCTGAGGTGCCGTCCCGCCTCCACCTCGTCTCCCAGCCGGTGGAGGGTGTAGCCCAGGGCCGCCACGGCCTCGGAACTGTCGGGACGCACCGATACGGCCTTGGCGAAGATGTCCCGGGCCTCCGAATGGAGCCCCTCCTGGTAGAGGGCCCGTCCCATGGTGAGCATCAGGTCCACGTCGGCGTCGAACCCCATGGTCTGGACCTGATGGAAGTAAGCCAGGGCCTGCTCGTGCTGCCCCAGGCGGAGAAGGGTCTCCCCCATCCCCACCATGGCGTCCTCGTGGGTGGGATCCAACGTCAGAGCACGGCGGAACGCCCTCCGGGCCCAGGCGAACTCCTCCCTGGCCAAACGGGCGTAGCCCAGACCCACGTAGAGCTCCACCGCATTGGGATAGAGGGAAAGGCCCTCCTGCAGCATCTGGAGGGCCCCGTCGAAATCGCCGTCGTGGTACAACCGGTGGGCCTGTTCGTCGTATTCCTCGGAGCTGAGGAACCGATCTTCCTTCACGAGCGTCTCCTCGCAGGTGATGCCGGATTCAAACGAACGCCCTCTGGAAAGGGACGGGGTGGTCGACCCGCCCCCTCATGGCCCCAAGCTAAGGCAGTGGTCCCGGTGGAACCAGCCCGCTGTCACTCACCTACAGCCGAGTCGCCCCATGGCCCCGTCCCGCTCCACAGCCTCCCCGGCCCCTGACGACTCCTCTCCCCTCCGATGAGCCTCCTTCTACTCCGCTTTCCCGTACACGACCCCGCAGAGGGGGCAGACCCACTCCTTGCCGGAGCGGGTCAGGCGCTGAGACGGGCCGTGCCGGGGACACGTGGGGTCCTCTCCCTTCCCGTCCAGGCTCTTCTCCACTTCTTTCCGCTCCTCCGGTGTGGCCCTGGGAATCTCCAGGATGAACCGGAGGGAGGAGGCGTTGCATTCCAAAAGAACCCGTCCCTTGCCACGCTCACCCTCCCGAACGTCCAGGATGTCCAGCTTGCCTCCCATGGGGGAAGGCAGACGTCCCCGGCTGTAGTACCGCTCCAGGTACTTCTTCTTCTTCGGCAGAGGAATGGGATTCCTGGGGCTGCCGGGTGGAGGACCAGCTTCGTTCTTCTTGGGCATACCGGCTCACCGACCCCGCTCGAATAAATTGGACCATCGACGCGCTGAGGGGGGCCAAGTATAGTGTGGTCTTTCGGTGGCCGCTACCCGGTCCGGTGAGGGAAATGGGAAGGGAAAAAGAGGAGGACAAACGGGGAGCAGGCCCCCGGGCGAACGGGGTTACCGCCCCCCTCTGCCGCTGTGCCGAGGCGCGGCACCACACCCTGGAACGAGGGCCCGTCCGAACGGTGCCCCCCAGGGGTGGATGTTCCCGGTGAAGGGGCTCAGGCGGGGGTCTCGCTTCCGGCCTGCTGAGAGATCAGATCGTCGTTGGATTCGGAGATCTCGGCCTCTTCCACCCCGGCCCCGGATTCCTCCGCTTCCTGGGAAGGGGCAGCCTCATCCTCGTCCTCCTGCCCCCCACGCTTCCGTCCGTGGGGAATGGCGGGCTGACAGAACCGCATGCCCACGTCGAAGAGATCCTGGAGCTCGGCATCGGAGAGATCCGGATAGCGCTCCGCCAGGTAGTCGATGGTCTCGTCCATCCAGTGCTGCTGATCGTCGCCTTCGGCCTGGAGCACGCCGCAACGGTTGATGTGACTGAAGAGCTCGTCTCGAGCTCTGCTCAGGACTGTTTCGTTCTTTGCCAAGGATACCTCCCACCTATAGTCTCACGAAGGCCTTCGTCAGCCTCCGAGAGCATTCTGTGAATGCTGAGACCCGTAACCTAATGGAAGGATAAGGCCATGCAAACAGGGGGTGGGGATCCCCGAAAGGAGAGACCGGACGCAGTCACCCTGGAGGTCTTCCGTCATCTCTTCACGGCGCTGGCCGAAGAGATGGGAGCCTCTCTGCGGAGGGCGTCCTTCTCGCCGAACATCAAGGAACGTCGGGACTATTCCTGCGCCCTCTTCGACGCCCGGGGCGTGGCCGTAGCCCTGGGCGATCACATGCCCGTGCACCTGGGGGCCATGCCCATGAGCGTGGAGGCGGCCCTCCAGGAGCTGGGTGGTCTGGCCCCCGGAGATGTGGTCATCTTGAACGATCCCTTTCGGGGCGGGACCCACCTGCCGGACATCACCCTGGTGGCTCCCGTCTACCTTCCGGGCCCCCCGTCGGAGGTGGATGCCGCCAAAACTCCGGGGCTCCTGGCCTACGTGGCTTCTCGGGCCCACCACTCCGACGTGGGCGGCATGTCCCCGGGCTCCATGCCCCTGGCCCGGGAGATCTACCAGGAGGGACTTCGGATCCCCCCGGTGCGGCTGTATCGGGAAGGGGTCCGGAACGAGGAGTTGTGGGAGACCCTTCTGGCCAACGTCCGCACCCCCGTGGAGCGGGCCGGCGACCTGGACGCTCAGTTGGCAGCCCTTCACACCGGACGGATGCGGCTCCTGGAGATCGTGGAGCGCAGGGGCACCGACGACGTCCGAATGGCCATGCAGGGTCTCATCGAGTACGCGGACCGGCTGGTGGCTGCCGGCGTCCGGCTCATCCCCGACGGCCGGTACGAGGCCGATGACCTCATGGACGACGACGGGTTCGGCTCCGGACCCGTCCCCGTCCGGGTGGCCATGGACGTCCGGGGTGAGCGCCTGGCCTTCGACTTCTCCGGCACCGCTCCCCAGACACCCGGGGGCATCAATGCCGTGGCGGCCATCACCTCTTCGGCGACCCGGTACGTGGTCCGGTGCATCGTGGAGGCCCTTCTGGGCACTCCCCTGCCGGCGGGGGGCGGATCCATGTCCGGCGTGGACCTCCGGCTTCCCGACTCCAGCCTGGTGAACGCCTCCCCTCCGGCCAGTGTGGCCGCCGGCAACGTGGAGACCAGCCAGCGCATCACCGACGTTCTCCTCCAGGCCTTCGCCCAGGCCATCCCGGACCTGGCCCCGGCCCTCTCCCAGGGCACCATGAACAATACCACGGTGGGAGGCCTGGATCCCCGCACGGGAGACACCTTCGCCTACTATGAGACCGTGGGCGGGGGCATGGGGGCGGCCCCCGGGGGCCCGGGGCTGTCCGGGGTCCACAGCCACATGTCCAATTCCCTGAACACGCCGGTGGAGGCTCTGGAGCATGCCTACCCCTTCCGTGTGGTTCACTACTCGGTGCGGCGGGGTAGCGGGGGTGGGGGCCTGCACCGGGGCGGAGACGGGCTTCGCCGGGACATTCAGCTCCTCACGGACGGCCGGGTGACCCTTCTCACGGAACGGCGTGCCCGGGGCCCCCGGGGAGCACGGGGCGGCCAGAACGGCGCCCCGGGCAGGAACGTCCTCATCCGGGAAGGGGGGAAAGGGGAGGAAGAGGAGCTCCCGGGGAAGATCACCTTCGATGCCCGGGCCGGGGACGTCATCAGCGTACGCTCCCCGGGAGGCGGGGGGTGGGGCGTCCACCCGTCCTCCTCGGGGTCTTCCGGGCGAAAGGGCCGAAGAGAAGGAGACAGCCGGGAGGAGGACGGCTTCCAATGAACCTCCAGTTCGCCTTCATCTGCGACGACGCCAGGGAAGATGCCTCGGGGAAGCTGGACGCCCGGGGGATCTTCCATGACCTCTACGCCCCGGGATTTCCCGCCATGCAGGAAGCCATGACCCTGGTCCTGGTGGTGGAATGGGGCCGGGAGGACCAGGGGCGCCATGCCCTGAAGGCGGAGCTGGTGTCGCCGGACGGGACCACGATCCTGACCGTGGACGGCCACAGCGATGTGGACCCCAGGCCCCGGGACCGCCCCCCGGGGCGGACCCGGCTGGTCATGCCCTTGAAGGAGGTGGTGTTCCCCGAGCCCGGCCGATACGACCTCCAGGTGACGGTCAAGGGGAAGAAGTTGTCCGGCCCGTCCCTGTACCTCCTTCCCACCGGAGACGAGGAGGGTGGGGCGTGAGGGCACGGGACACCGTTCCTGCGACTTGCCTCCCTCCCTGGCCCCGGCCATCTTCCGGCCACCCCCGGACCGGCCGCCGCTTGAACCCCCTACCCCGGATGTCGCCATGCTCCCGGAAGGCCTGACCGTCAGCCTACCCTTCCTCCCTCAGGTGACCCTGAATCTGCTCGCCCAGATCACCTGGGATCCGGATCCGGTGATCTTCAACCTGGGGCCCCTGCCCATCCGCTGGTACTCCATGGGCTGGTTCCTGGCCTTCGGCCTGGGATTCCTCATCGTCCAGTGGATGTACCGCCGGGAAGGGAAGCCGGAGAAGGACCTGGATACCGCCCTCCTCTACATGATCCTGGGAGCCATCATCGGAGCCCGCCTGGGTCACTGCTTCTTCTACCGACCGGAGTACTACCTCTCGAATCCCCTGGAGATCATCGCCTTCTGGAAGGGGTTCCGGGGCCTGGCAAGCCACGGGGGCGCCCTGGGTATCCTGGTCTCCCTCTACCTCTTCTCCCGGCGGCACCCGGACCAGCCCTACCTCTGGTTCCTGGACCGTGTGGCCGCTCCCACGGCCCTGGGCGGAATGTTCATTCGGCTGGGGAACTTCATGAACTCCGAGATCCTGGGAACGCCCACGGACATGCCCTGGGGGGTCGTCTTCCGGCGCATCGACACCGTGCCCCGCCACCCGGCCCAGCTCTACGAGGCCCTGAGCTACGGTCTGATCTTCGTCATCCTCCTCTCCCTCTACCGCAGGAAAGGAAGGGAGCTGGCCTCGGGAACTCTCATCGGCCTCTTCCTGGCCCTGGTCTTCACGGCCCGCTTCCTCATCGAGTTCGTGAAGGAGCGGCACGCCGCCTTCGCCGCCGACCTTCCCCTGAGCATGGGTCAGATCCTGAGCCTCCCCCTCATCGCCCTGGGCGTGGGACTGGTCCTTTGGGTCCGTGGACGACAGCCGGAGGAGACCCCCTGACTGTTTCCTTCGACGACCTCAGGGCCCGGGGCTTCCAGCTCCTGGATCACCCGGGGGTCCGGATCTGGGCGCGCCGGGAGGCCGCCGACTGGGTCCGCTACGTCCTGGAGGGGGGCCGGACGCTGCACCAGGCGGCGGAAGCGGATCCCCGGGCCCGGGAGATGGCGGGCAGGGGGCCGGTCTACGTCATCCCGGCGAAGCTACCTGCGGAAGAGCGGCACTCGTCGGGGGGGGAATGGGCCGTCCGCCACTACGTCCGGGGAGGAAGAGTCGTCTCCCGACTCCTGGGAGACCGGTACCTGAAGGTGGGAGACCGACGGCCGTTCCAGGAGCTGCGGGTCAACGAGACGGCCCGGGACCGGGGGGTACCCACGGCCCGGGTCATGGCCGCTGCCCTGTACCCGGACCGGCTCTTCTACCGTGGGGATCTGGTGACGGAGATGGTTCCCGGCTCCTCGGACCTGGTGGAGGCCCTCTTTGATCCCCGCCGGAAGGGTATGGGTGGGGCCGTGGAGCGCCGGGATGCCCTCCGGGCCGCTGGACAGCTCATCCGCAAGCTCTCGGCGTCGGGGGTCAGTCACCAGGATCTCCATGCGGGAAACGTGCTCCTCCGTTGGAGCGGCGCGGCACCGGACCCCTTCCTGGTGGACCTGGACCGATGCCGGGTGGGGGAGGAGGGAGCCTCCGGGGACCCGAGGGCCATGCTCCGGCGCCTCGAGCGGTCCCTGAGGAAGTGGGAGAAGATCGCCGGCCTGGCCCTCTCCCAGGCGGAATGGGCGACCCTGGAGGAGACGGCTCTGGGGTGAGATGGGGTGGGAAGATTCTCCGACCCGGGGAGATGGACGCACCCCGCTCCATCCTCATCGTGATGCTCAGCGCCCTGGGGGACGCCGTTCAGGTCCTTCCCCTGGCCTCCGCCCTGCGCCGGGCCTTCCCCGAGACCTTCCTGGGCTGGGTCGTCCAGCCGACCCCCTTCCGTCTCGTACGTCACCACCCCGCCGTGGACCGGTTCGTCCTCTTCCGGCGAAGGGGCCACGGTCGGACTCCCCGGGCCCTTCTTTCCGCCGCCGGAGCTCTGGCCGAGACCGCCGGGACCCTCAGGGAGGTGTCCTCCTCCCTCCCGGGGGGGCGTTTTGACCTCCTCCTGGACCTACAGGTCTACTTCAAGGCCGGGCTCGTCACCGCCCTGACCCCGGCCCGGGTCAAACTGGGCTTCGATGCCCGGCGAGCCCGAGACCTGAACGGCCTCTTCGTCACCCACCGGATTCCACCCCATCCCCGGGGGCTCGCCCACATCCAGGACCAGTACTTCGAGTTTCTCCAGGTCCTGGGGGTGGACCCGGAGCCCCTGGAGTACCGGCTGGAGCCCACCCCCGGGGAGAAGGAGGCCCGGGACCGCTTCTTCCGGGCTACGGACGCACCGGCGTGCGGCGTAGTGGTGGGGACCAGCGACCCCAGAAAGAACTGGAAGGCTGGAGGGTACGCCCGGGTGGTGGAGGGGCTCGTGGAGGATTTCGGTCTCCACCCGGTCCTCCTGGCCGGACCGTCCCGCCGGGACACCCGCCTCGTCCGGGCCATCCTGGAAAGCGTACACTTCGCCGGCCTTCCGGCCTCCGAAACATGGACGCCGGGCATGGCGCCCCCCCGGGCCACGCCTCCCCTCACCCTGGTGTCCGGCGACGACATCCGCCGCCTTCTCTGGATCCTGGACGGCTGCTCCCTGGTCATCAGCCCGGACACGGGCCCCCTGCACGTGGCCCGGGCCCTGGACGTACCGGTGGTGGGCCTCTACGGGGGCACGGATCCCAGGCGCTCGGGGCCGTACAGGAAGTACACGGAGCTGGTGGTGGACGAGTATCCCCGACGACCGGAGGAGGATGAGTCCGTCCGCCGGGAAAGGCGGCCGGAAGGGATGGAGCGGATCCGGCCCGAAGCGGTCCTGGAGAAGGTGGCCCTCGCCCTGGAGCGGTACGGGGTCTGAGAGCGGGACTCAGGACTCCCCCGGAGCCTCCCCCTCCTCCTCCCTCTCCGCCCCTCCCCCTTCCCTCCGGACCAGGGCCAGGATGGCCGCCTGGGGGACCACCAGGTACCGCTCCCCCTCGAAGGTGATCTCCACCGCCGCCTTCCGGAAGAAGATGGCCACGTCCCCCACTTCGGCCTGCACCGGAAGGTACCGGGGCTCCCCGGAGGAGATCTTCCAGGGCTCGTCATCCAGCTCCGTCGGGGCTCCGATGGGCGTCCCTGGCCCCACGGCCACCACTTCTCCGGTCTGGACAGCCTGCTTGTCCACCGCCGTGCTGGGAAGGTAGAGGCCCACCTTGGTCCGGTCTTCCCCCTCCCCGGGTCGGACCAGCACCCGGTCTCCCACGACCACGAGCCGCTTCATGACCATCCATACCTCCCTGCGCGTACCCTACCAACTGTCGAATCCTCCGGCCGAGCCCCCCTTGGAAGCTCGTGGAAAGGCGCGTGCGCCCGCCTGGCAATATGAAGGGTCCCAGGCCAAAACCCCAGGGGGCGGAAGCTGCGCCCCGGACGCGGCTCACCGGACGCGGCTCACCGGAGGCAGCTCACCGGATGTGGCTCAGAAGTGCAGGCGGTACATGAGACTGACCTCACGGCCGGGCAGAGGGGCCAGCTCCTTGATGAAGGAGGTGTGGCTCCGGGCTTCCGTGTCCGTGAGGTTCCTGGCCCGGAGGACCAGGTCGTGAACCAGGTCGCCGGCGAAGAGACGGTAGCCGATGGAGCCCTCCAGCATGGTGTAGCCCTCCGTGGGCTCCTCGAATTCCGACACCCGATCCTGCTCCATGACCCGGGTCACGCCCAGGTCCGCTCTCATGACCCCTCCATCGTAGCGAAGGGCGGTTCCCAGGCGAAGAGGCGGAATCCTGGGCAGGGGCTCGTCGTTCCTCCGGAGCTCGGCCCGGACCCAGTCCCCCCATCCGGTCAGGAGAAGATGGTGCTCCCCCCGGTGGACCAGGTCCGTCTCCAGGGCCGCCTCGGCCCCCACGAAGGTGGCGTCGGCCTGGCGGAACTCCAGGACCGGAAGCCCCTCTACCTCCGTGCCTGTCCAGTCCTGGTAGATGAAGTCGTCGAAGAAGTTGGCGAAACCCGTCACCTCTCCTCGAAGCAGGCCCCGGGAGAAGCGGAACGTGGCATCCAGGCTGTAGGCCGTCTCTTCGTCCAGGTCCGGGTCGCCGATCTCATAGGCGAAGGTGGCGGCATGGGGCCCATCGGAGAAGAGCTCCTCCAGGGTGGGCAGCTTCACGGACCGGGATCCGCTCAGGGCAAGGGTCAGGCCCTCCCGAAGGGTCCAGTTCACACCGGTGGAAAGGGAGAGTCCCAGGTGATCCTCGTCCCGATCCTCCGGCACCCGGGTGACCCGCTGTCCCTCCACCCGGGCTCCGAACTGGAACCGGGCGGATTCCCGCTCCAGCTCCTGGAAGAGGAAGGCCGCCAGAGCGAGGTTCTCCGACGGAGGCACGAAGGCCTCCTCCCCGAAGGCGGCAAAATCCCGACCCGAGACCTGGAGACCCGTGGACCCCTGGAAGAGGTCCAACAGGGTGTGCTGGAGTTCCAGCCTCCCCTCCCACTGCTCGTTGGTGAAGCGGGTCCCCACTTCCGGCCCCTCGAACTCCTGGTGCTCGTAGTCCGCATATCCGAAACGACCCCGGATCCCCCGGATCCCCTGGGAGCCGAATCGCCAGGAGCCCTCCAGATCCAGGCGGCGCTGCTCCATGCCGATGGCGACGTCTTCGTGCCCGTGCTCCTCTTCCTGATGCTGCTCTTCTCCGCCGTGCTCCTCCCCGCCAGGCTCCACCCCGTGCCCGTGACCCGGCACCCCGTAGTCGTGGTCCATTCCGGAGATGGAGGCCCCCAGGAATCCCGCCCTCCCGATCCAGGAAAGACCCAGAGTCCCCCGGTTGGTCTCCACCGCACTGTTCTCCAGAAGACCCATGGCTTCTTCCTCCCCGTGGCCTTCCTCGCCACCCCCCGTCTCGTCCTCATGGGTTTCCAGGGCGGCCCGGCCCGGGATCTGGTAGTCCTCCGTGTTTCGGCGCAGCCCGGAAAGGTGCCAGACCCATCCCCCGCCCAGGACGCCGTCCAGAGCCAGGGAGCCGGTGCGCTCGTCCGCCACCGTACCTCCCAGGGCCATGATGCTCCCGGAGAGGAAGCCGTTGGGGCGCTCCCGGGGAATCCGACGATCCAGGACGTTTACCACCCCACCCACAGCGGAGCTACCGTAAAGAAGGGTCGCGGGGCCCCGGATGATCTCGATCCGCTCGGCGGAGGTGGGCTCCACCGCCACGGCGTGGTCCGGCCCCTGGTTCGAGACGTCTCCGCTGCCCACTCCCCCCTCCAGGATCCGGACCCGGTCTCCGCCCAGGCCCCGGATGATGGGACGACTGGCCCCTGGCCCGTTGTAGGAGGAGGTCACCCCGGGCTCGTCGGCCAACGTCCGCCCCAGGCTGCCCTCCATGGCCTTCACCAGATCCCAACCGGTCATGGAGGAAGAGGGCTGGTAGGTCTCGGAACGACGGGCAGGAAGGGGGCCGGCACTCACCACCAGCTCGTCCAGGCGGAAGAGAGGATCCAGCTCGATGGTTACCGTCACGCTCTGGCCCGGCTCCACCTCCACCCGTTCCGTGGCGTGCCCGGACCGAAGGCTGGTGGCATCCACCAGGTAGCTCCCCGGCGGGAGGTCCGGAAAGGTGAACTCCCCTTCCTCCGACACCTCCACGTGCCGTCCCAGGGACGGGATGCGGACCTCCGCATCCCGTATGGGCTCACCGTCAGCATTCACGACCTGCCCGGCGATGGTGCCGGTGGACTGGGCCGGGACCTCCCGGGGGCTTCCCATGAGAAGGGCCCCTGCCACCAGGCTCCAGGCAAAGAACCGGGGAATAGTGAGACCTGGCATGAACTCTCTCCTCTCTCGTTCCTTCTCTCATTCCTGACCGGCCTCGGGGCCGGCTGCTCCGCATTGAATCGAGACCTTCCTCTTGCGGCGGACACCGGATGCCAACCGGTGGTGCCCACAGCCTCATCCATCGGAAGCCCGGAGGGGGCCGCCGGGAGACGGACCGGCTGAGCCCGGGCGCCGGGAAGGGACGGGCCCGGGATCGTCAGTCGGCGGCAGGAGGAGCTCGAGGCAGGGAGAGAGAGTGGGATTCGGACCTGTCGGGAGGAGGCGTCGGGTCCGGTTGGGAAAGGCGCGGCAGGAGCTCGGGCGTCCGGATGCTCTCCGGGACGTCCGACTCCTCAGCCGTCAGGTCGGCAATCTGACAGACCGGGCAAGTGAAGGGTCCGGAGCCGGAGTCGGTGTGGGCGTGGGAGGCGGATAGTCCCAGGGCCGCCAGGACCACGCCCCCCACCAGGAGGCGGAGGAGGCCCAGAAGGGCCTTCCTCCTTCCCGGTGCAGTCTTCGGCTGCCTGTGGACCCTTTTCGCCATGGCGCGGTGGTTCCGGGAAACGGTCTATGATCGGGGAGCCATACGCTCTCGGGGGACCGGCTTCTCTGCCGAATCACCGGGGCGGGTCCCCCATGGACGACGGGAGAAGAGCCCCTCTCCCGGGAAAAAGTTCCCGGAAGGATTCTTGTTAATGAAAAGTCAGATGGCCTTTACCGAGTACCGGAAGAACCGGAGGAGGGACGACCAGTGATCCGGGGGCAGCCCCGCCTTTCGCTTCAACTCCCTCACGAAGGACTGGGGCTCCGGGAGAGACTCCCACACCTGGGGCAGGAAGGTGGCACGGTGCGGAGGATCCTCCAGGACAAGGCCGTCCTCTCCCGGCCGGAGCTTCCGAAGCAGATCCTCCTCGTCCTCCACGGGCAAGGGCTCCGGTGGAGTGAGAAGGGAGAGGTGGATCTCCAGGCCGGAGAACTCCGAGGGCGAGACGGGAGGAAAGCGGGAGTCCCGGAAGGCTGCGGCGAAGGCGTTGTGAGCCACATCCTCCACCAGGGGCCGCCGGGCCTGGAGGCTCCCCACGCAGCCCCGGAGTCTCCCTTCCTCGTTCAGGGTGACGAAGGTGGCCACCGGCTCCTGAAGGGACGGAGGGAATCGGGAGGGAATCACTTCCAGGGGGCGCCCCTTCTCGAGACCGTGTCGAATGGACTGGGCGGCCACCTCCCGGAGGACGTCCGCATCCTCCTCCGAAAGGGGGGTAAGGGAAGCGGAGGAGTCGGGGACCTGGGAGGGGTCCCGGGGATCGTCGTCTTGCTGCCGGGGCATGGCTGCGCCTGGAGCTGAAGTCGTGACGTCCAGGAGCCCAAGGAGACTCTCAAAGACTCCTGATTGTAATCGTAGCCTCCCCCCTCCCCCATGGCCAGGCGAAGTCGTGGCCGGGAACCTATTTCAAACTTGATGTGTTCTTCTTGTGAACCAACACTGCTTCAACCGGAACCACATTTCCCGGAAGGGAGGACATTCGTGCGAGAACTCATGAGGAAGCCGATCCTGCCGGCCGTCCTGGCCCTGGTCATGCTCCCGGCCCTGGCAGCCGCCCACTCCACCCGGGCAACCGGCCCGGAGGCTACGGAGGATCCGCCGGAGGCTACGGTCTGGAACGTGGACGCATCCCATACCGAGATCAACTTCTCGGTGAAGCACTTCTTCACGCCGGTCACCGGGACCTTCAAGTCCCACGAGATCGACCTGGTGTTCGATCCGGAGAACCTGGAGAACAGCAGCGTGACCGTGGCCATCGACGTGGCCAGCATCGACACCAGGAACGAGCGCCGGGACAACCACCTGCGCTCCGCCGACTTCTTCGACGCCGACGAGCATCCCCGGATGCTGTTTGAGAGCCGGACCGTGGAGCAGGTGGGCCCCGATCGTTTCGTGGCTCGTGGTGACCTGACCATCAAGGACACCACCAAGGAGATCGAGCTTCCCATCACCCTCCTGGGGGTAAAGGACATCCCGGAGGGTTCCATGAGGGAAATGCTGGGTGGGGTCACCCAGGTGGCCAGCTTCCAGGCCACCACCCAGCTGGACCGTCGGGAGTTCCAGGTGGGCGTGGCCAACTGGGCACAGACCGTCATCGTGGGCGGTGAGGTGGACGTCACCATCGCCCTGGAGGCGAACCGGAAGTAGGGCGGCTCCCCCACCTTGTTCAGCAGCCCTCCAGAGAAGGGCCCGTCTGCAGCGCTGCAGACGG
Source organism: uncultured Gemmatimonadaceae bacterium (assembly GCA_964652625.1). GTDB lineage: Bacteria > Gemmatimonadota > Gemmatimonadetes > Longimicrobiales > Gaopeijiaceae > CAZZEL01. The sequence continues at coordinate 40,587 of CAZZEL010000007.1, read as the reverse complement.
GCCCTTTCGCATGTGCCGAAGCCCTCGGGAAAGGGGGTGACCCTCCCAAGGCCGGGCGTCGATCTACCTCAGGGCCTCCATCTGGGCTTCCGTCAGGGGTGAGGCATAGAGCATCTGGTAGATGTCCGCCCCGGTCTTCAGGAAGGACCACTGGGTGCCCGCCGGCTGATCCAGGTTGACGAAGTCGAACCGGAGGCCGCCCTGAAAGAAGTTCGGGGGTACCGGGATCACTCCCTGCTGATAGGTGAGGTTCTTCCCGTTGGGATCGTTCTTCGTCTCGTCCCAGACCACGAGATCGATGACCCCGTCCTCGTGCCAGTCCTCCACGGCCGGGTTCCCGTGACAGTCGTCGCAGCCCTCGATGGCCCGCCGGGTGATGGTGTGAGCGTAGAACGGGGCGAAGGCCACGATGGACCGACCCTGGTAGGTGACGCTCTGGTAGTTGCCCACGTGGACCTTCCCGTTCCGGTTCAGCAGGAAGATCCAGTTCTTGAACTGCCCGTAGGCGACTTTCTGGTCGGCCTCGATCTCGGTCTCGAAGTGGCAGTTGTTGCACGTCACCACGCTCTCGGTATGGCACGCCGAGCAGTCGATGTCTTCAGCGTGGGCGTTGTGGTAGACGTTGCTGGCCACGCTGGTGTGGCAGTCCTGGCAGTTGGCGTCGATGGCGCCGTCCTCCAGCATGGAGGCGTACTCGTTTCCGTCGCCGTGCACGTCTTCCAGGGTGTGACAGGCCATGCAGTCCATGCCCGCATCCCGGTGCACATCGGGGAACTGATGCTTCAGGGCCTCGGCTTTCTGGCGGCCATGGCACGGCCCGCACACGCCCTGAAGGGTTGCATCCACCTCGGCCCCGAGCTGGGGGTCATCCGTCGCGTGGCAGGACATGCACCCTCGCTCTCCCTTCACTTTGCCTCCGGCTCCCGGCTCGTGGCAGCCCTTACAGGCCAGGGCATCGTAGGGGACCTGGGTGTAGACTTCGAAGCCGCCGTTCGGGTTCGCGTCGTAGAAGGTCTGCTTCCCCATGCCCGTCCGGTGCAGGGAGGTAGGGTAGGTCTCGTCCCAGCGGAAGAAGTTCGTGGTCACCTGGGGTGTGTTCTCGCTGGCCGTCTCCCCATCCTCATTGATGGCATAGACCGTGGCCGTGTACTGGACTCCGTCCTGGATTCCGTCGTCACCGGTGAAGGAAGTGGACGTCTCGTCGGCTCCGGCGGTCTTCGTGATGGTTCCCCCCCCGGAAAGCTCCACCCGGTAGGAGGTGGCCAGGCTCCCCTGGGTCCAGGACACGTTGACGGTGTCTCCGGCGGATTCCGCCTGGACCGTCACGGCACCGGGAGGAAGCTGGGGTTCGGTGGCCGTTTCCTCGTCGTTGCTGCACGCCGCCAGGAGCGCCAGGAGCATCACCGCGGTTCCCACGGTTCGCATCCGACGCACCCAGCCTCCGCCCTCGCCTCTGCGCATCTCCGTTACCTCCACCTGATCTGCCGGTTCGTCTCACTCGCCGCACTGTGGGCGAGACTGCCACAGATGAAAATTCTTCACGCGAGAATCTTTTCACAATCCCACAATGGTACCGAAGGGGATGGTACTTTCGTACCAGCCGGTCTCGAGGACTGTTGAACAAGGGGGGTGCGGCCGGGAGG
>CAZZEL010000007.1:33636-38844 GCA_964652625.1 uncultured Gemmatimonadaceae bacterium | reverse complement strand
CGGCCGGGAGGGCTCATGGGAGGAGAGTGTGGGCCGGCCCGGGAACGCCGGGGCTCAGGAGTCCGGGCCCGGCGGTGGCGAGCCCTCCGGGTCCCGGCTCCAGCGGAGATCCCCCCGGGGATCGGCGGCCCGGAGATGGAAGCCCCAGCCCCCGTCCAGATCCGCCACTTTCAGGAGCACATGGTTCCACCCGGCCCGGAGCTCCACGGCAATCTCCAGGTCATCGGGATGGGAGATGTTCCGCCCCTGCCGCTCCGAGACCTTCTCCCCATTGAGCCACAGCTCGTGGGCGTCGTCGGCTCCCAGCAAGAGGGCGCCCTTCCGGGACCCGGGAGAGAAGAGGAAGCTCTCCCCGTAGACAGCCACCCAGTCCGACGGCTGAACGTGGGGGTTGAGACGCACGTAGCCCGAGGGATCCGCGTCCACGGGACGCCCCTCCTCCAGTCGCCCACCCTCCTCGGGCCCCCAGACGCTGTCCAGAGCCGGACTGTACTCCGTGCCCAGGCGCCGGGGGTTGGGGAAGGGGCCCGAGATCCTCCATTCCCTGGCCCACCGCCGGACGGGGTCCGGATGAACCGCCGCCGGCAGGGGCTCGCCCGGAGCCAGTGGGAGCTCCACGGAGGTCCCCAGAGCCGTCACCTCTCCCCACTCCACCGGCTCCTGGGCTCGCCCTTCCTCCCCCCGGGGATACAGGAGGATGGCATAGCGGTCCGGACGGGGCACCGGAACCACCACCGTCCGAGCTCCCCCCTCCCCCCTCACCACCTCCAGGGAGTCGGCCAGGACGGCCCCGGGAGAGATCTTGACGTCCAGGACCCGTCGCTGGCCCGGGGCCGGAAGAGGAGGAAGGGGACGGTGGGGTTCGGTCTGGTACCAGTAGGCCACGGTGGCATAGTCGGCCACGGACTCGTTGGCATGGCCGTGCTCCAGCTCCACCCGGATGGAGTCCCGGAAGGCCACGGGATCCGGAAGGTGCCAGCGATAGGCGGCGATCCGGCCCAACTCACCATTCAGGAGGATCACTCCGTGATAGGGAGCGGCGAAGGGGCCGTCCTCGAAGTACCATCCACCGTTGAAGTAGTCCTCGGTCCCCGTGCCTTGACCCCGGAACTCCCCGTCCACGATGAACCGCTCGTCTCCTTCCAGGAACCCGTAGGATCCCGAGTAGCTCTCGGCGTTCAGGGACACCCCTGCCAGGTGCCCCGCGCCCACGGCCTCCAGAACGGTGTGGGGAGTCGGACGCGTAGTCCGGGCGTCCCGGTGCCAGGCGGCGTGGAAGGTGGCCAGGGGCTCCGGCAGGCGGATCCCCGTCTCCACCCCGGCAACGAAGTAGAAGGCGCCCACCACCCCGCCCGTACCGTTCACGGCCACGATCCGTGCTCGGGAGCGGAAGGGCATGGGAAGGTAGGCATAGAACCCTCCGCTGGAGACCCCCATGGGCAGGGCCGTGTAGTGCTCCTTGCTGAAGCCGTTGCCGAAGAAGTCCCCCAGGGGCACGGCCACCGAGGGCTCCTCCTCCCCGTCCCAGTACATCTTCAGGGCGATTCTCCGCAGGTAGTGGGGATCGGAGCTGGCCACGGTGATCCAGATCCGGCGGATCACCCCCGGGCCCTGGACGTCCAGGAGGACCGCGCTGTCCCCGGGAGCGATCTCGTGCCGGTCCCGGTTCCCCCCGGTGGTGTCGAACGAGGAAACCTGGCGGAACTCCCCCGGGCCCGGGGTGAGGAGGTGGTCCCAGACGCCGGGTGCTCCGGTCCTGGAATCTCCGCAGGCCGCCGTGCCCAGGAGCCCCAGGAGGGCCAGGAGGGCCGGAAGGGCCGGCCCCCGGGTCTTCTTCCCTGACATGTTGTCCTCCGTCGGCTCCCCTGACATGTCCGTTCTCCCTCGACTATTCGTGCTGAGAAGCCTGTCGACACCAAGAGTTCCCCATCACCCCGAGGCGGGGCAACCCCCCCGGGGCCCCCTCAGATCAGGACCATCTTCAAGGCCAGCAGACCGAACCCGGCCGCAACCCCCAGGGGGGCCTCCCACTCCCGGTTCCGGAGGTAGAGACGAAGCTTGAAGGTGCCCACCTCCGAGGACGCCCATCGCCTGCCCGGAAGGGGAAGAAAAGCCGGGACCCGTCGCCGGTACTCGGCATGGACAGAGCCGAACCGCCGGTCCAGCTCCGCTTCCTCCTGTCGCAGAGTTCGACCATAGACCAGGAGGAAGAGGGCCAGATATGCGGGAAGAAGGACCCAGCGGCCGGCAGCCAGAACCAGGCCCAACCCCACGAGAAAGCTTCCCACGTAGAGGGGATGCCGCAGTTGGGCGAAGGGCCCGTCCACGGCCAGCACGGTGTCCTTGTGGATGTATCCGGAAGCCCAGCTCCGCAACAGGAGGCCCGGAAGAGCCAGGAGGGCCCCCGCCACCAGGAGGGGAGGAGTGGGTCGGGCCAGGAGAAGGAAGGGAGGTGCCAGGAGCCAGGTCAGCCGCAGCCGCTGGACCCGGGGAGTGAACCTCACCGCTTCCCGCCGGCCTCATCCCCGGACAGGGGCCGGGGGGGAGGCACAGAGAGGAGAGACCGGATCTCCTCCATCCCCACGCCCGCCAGGGGCCGCAAAGGGGTGCCCTCCCGGAGGGACCGGAGGTGCAGGGAAAGGGATCCGATAAGGGGGACCTTGGACGACATGAGGATCAGGTGCCGCTTCTCGTCGTCGGAGAAGTGGAGCTCCGCCTTCCCGTCCTCGAAGAGCCCATCCGTCTGGATGACGGGCTCCACCACGATGGTGGGAAAGGTCCCCGCCGGGACCTCCACCGTGTCCTTCCGCAGGACCTTGATGATCACCGGGTTCCCGTCCTCCTTGAAGTACCGGTTGAAGGAGTACTCCTTCCCCACCTCCAGGGGCAGGGACCGGACGAAGTAGAAGAAGGAGACGTCGTCCAGGGGAAGGTCCGTGGCGATGGACCCGCCGGTGCCCTTGTCCAGACGCTCGAACCGGAGCTCTTCGGGATAGATCTCCCAGTGCCGGTAACGCTCGTAGTTGATCTCGTCCACGTCCTGGATGAATCGCAGGCTCACCAGGTTCGAGACGTCGAACCAGGACTGGTAGCGATCCTCCACCTTGGCGAAGAGGAGGCCTCCCTCGATGTACATGTCCACGTGATAGGCGGTCCGGCCCCGGACCGACTCCAGACCCACCACGGCCATGTATCCCCGCCCTCGTGTTCCCAGGGCCCCCAGGCGGACGTCGTACTCCAGGCGCTCTCCGGGGCCGAAGGGCACCGGGACGGCCGGGGCCATCCGGGGAGCCACCCGGCCGGGAAGCTCCGTCACCTGGGCCCGGAGCTCCCCAGGACCCCAGAAGGAGGAGGCCAGGAGGAGAAGGGCGGGAAGGAGGCGGCGGTGGGTCACGATGCCGACTCCTCCTGAAGCCAGCTCACCTGCTTCCTCATCCGGGCCAGCTCCCGGAGGGTTCCCAGGGGCCGGAAGCGGCTCTTTCGGGTCCGGATGTCGTAGCGGAGCTCCACCTCCACCTCCTCCACCCGGCGGGCGTGGTGCACGGCCAGCTCCAGGAGCTCCAGGTTGGCGGCCCAGCCCGGACGCTGCATGAGAGGCTTCTCGTCCGATTCCCGAAGGGCCTTCTTCAAAACGATGATCCGGTAGACCCGGAACCCACTGAAGGGATCCCGAACCGGGCAGCCGTCCAGGGTGGATCCCAGGATCTTGGGAGCCGCCCACCGGGTGAGGCGGACCTGCCAGGGAAAGCCGTCTTCCTGGCGATCCAAAGTCCCCGCCACCAGGTCGGCGCCCCCTTCCAGGGTCTTGACCAGGGGGACCAGATGCTCGGGGTGCTCGGTGAAATCTCCCTGGAGCGTGACCACGGCATCCCGCTTCGGGTAGGGGGCCCGATCCACGGCCCTCCGGAGAAGGACCTCCAGGGACCCGGCATAGCCCAGCCGCTCGTCGGAGTGGGACACCCGGAGGGGGAGGCTCCGGCGGTACCGCTGGAGAACGTCCCGGGTGCCGTCGGTGGAGGCGTCGTCGTGGACCAGGATCTCGTAGTCCCGACCGAACTCCCCCATGATGTTCCGGATCTTCCACATGAGAACACCGATGGTGTTCTCCTCGTCGTGAACCGGAATCGCTATATAGATCACCTGTTTCGCTTCCTCTGTCACGCGTCCTGGCACCGGTCCTTCCCAGACGGGCACCGTGGCGCCAGTGCCGTCCTAATACCGGGGCCCCAGATGGCAGTTCCTGCCTCCGCCGGGTCCGGCGAAGGCCGTTTCCGGGTGTGCCCGGGCCGGACGTCCCGTCTCAAGCCGTGTTGTCCCCGGACTCCCTCTCCTCCGGCGGGCGAGTCTTCCACCGTCGGTGCTGCCAGAAGTACTGCTCCGGGCGGGAACGTACAGCCTCCTCCAGGTGCCGGGTATGGGCCTCGGTGAGTCGGCGCACGTCCTCGTCGCCGTCACCGGAAGGGACGAAGACCACCTCTTCCAACGCAACCCGGTAGCGCTGGGACGACCCGGGCTCCCGCCGAGCCAGACCCAGAAAGAGGGGAGCTCCGGTGCGGAGGGCGAAGATGGCCGCACCCCGAGCCGTGGATGCAGGGCGCCCGAAGAAGTCCACGAAGACGCCCCCCCGGCGCAGATTCTGATCACCGACGATGGCCACGCATCGCCCCTTTCGGAGGGAACGCAGCACCTCCCGAGGCGCCTTCTTCCTCTCGATGACCCGCATGTGCAGCCGGTTCCGGGTTCGGTTCAGGTCCTGGTCGAAAAGAGGATTCCGCTGCCGCTGAGCCACCACGTCCAGGGGAATCCCCCGGACGGCCAGCGAGGCCCCTCCGATCTCCCAGTTGCCGAAGTGCCCCGTGACCACGATGGCCCCCTTCCCCCGGTCCAGGGCCTCCTCCAGAGCCTCAAAGCCCTCCACGGTGGTCCGCTCCCGGATCTGGCCGGGGCCCATCCTACCCAGGCGAAAGGTGGCCACCGCCTCCCGGCCCAGGTGCCGGAAGGACCGGCGGGCCACCCGTCGTCGCCACCTCCGGTCCCGGTCCGGAAACGCATGCCGGAGATGGTCCAGGACCGTGCGCCAACGGATGCGCAGGAGGATTCCGGCCATCCAACCCAGGGCCTCTCCGAGGCGGAGAGCCAGACCTTCCGGCATCCGGCGCAGGAGACCCACCGCCAGCCGGTAGGCCAGGTACTCGATCCGGTGGCGGA
>CAZZEL010000007.1:27520-33536 GCA_964652625.1 uncultured Gemmatimonadaceae bacterium | reverse complement strand
GCTCTCGTCGGAGAACTGGAGGTCGTAGAGGTGCTTGTACAGCCCTCCCGCCTCCAGGAGGGTGTGATGGGTGCCTCGCTCCACGATCCGCCCCTTCTCCAGCACCAGGATCTGGTCCGCCCGCTGGACGGTGGAGAGGCGGTGGGCGATGACGAAGACGGTCCGACCCTGGAGCAGGTGCTCGATGGCCCCCTGAACCAACCGCTCCGACTCCGTGTCCAGGGCACTGGTGGCCTCGTCGAAGACCAGGACGGGAGGGTCCTTCAGGATGGCCCGTGCGATGGCCACCCGCTGTCTCTGGCCCCCGCTGAGCTCCGTGCCCCTCTCCCCCACGAGGGTGTCGTATCCCTTGGGCAGGGCCTGGATGAAGTCGTGGGCGTAGGCCGCCTCGGCGGCCCGGCGCACTTCCTCGTCCGTGGCACCGGGGCTCCCGTAGGCGATGTTCGCCCGGACCGTGTCGTGAAAGAGGATCGTCTCCTGGGACACGATGCCCAGAGCTCCCCGGAGCTCTCGGAGAGGGAACTCCCGGATGTCGGTTTCGTCGATGGTGATGGTCCCGGCGTCCACCTCGTAGAACCGGGCCAGCAGGTCCAGCAGCGTGGTCTTCCCCGCCCCGGACGGCCCCACCAGGGCCACCACGGAGCCACGAGGGACCCGGAAGGAGACGTCCTGCAGGACCGGCTCCCCGGGACGGTAGGCGAAGGAGACGTCCCGGAACACGATCTCGTCCCGGAGGCCGGGGAAGGGCTTGGCTCCCTTGGTGTCCCGGATGTCGATGGGGGCATCCAGGAACTCGAAGATCCGCTCGGCTCCCACGAGCCCGGGCTGGATGAGAGCCGGGAACTTGGCCAGGTACTTCACCGGCGAATAGAGCTTCATGGAGAGGATGAGGAAGCCGATGAACTTCGGGCCCGTGAGATCTCCCGTCACCAGGACCAGGCGAGCCCCGTACCACAGGAGGATCACGGTTCCCACGGCGGAGAGCATCTCCGTGATGGGAGAGGCCAGGGCCCGGAGGCGCTCGGAGCGGAGGAAGCGCTTGTAGTATCGCCAGGTCAGGTCGTGAAAGCGGTCCCGCTCGTAGTCCTCCGTGGAGGAGGCCTTCACCAGACGGATCCCCGCCAGCGTCTCCTGGATGTGGGCGTTCACGTCCGCCGCCGAATCCAGCACCCGTCGGTCCCGACGCTTCAGCTTCCGGATGAGGGGGCCCCAGATCCCCATGGTGACGGGAACCACTACGAAGGCCACCAGGGTGAGCTTCCAGGAGATCATGACCGCGCCCACCAGGGTGGCCAGGAACTCGAAGCCCGAGGAGACCACCTTCCCCAGCTCCTTGGCCACCAGGACCCGGAGCTGCTCCACATCGTAGGTGAGCCGGGAGAGGATCTGGCCCATCCTCGTCTTGCCGAAGAAGGCCATGTCCAGGTCCACCAGGTGATCGTAGACCCGGTCCCGGATGTCCCGGGTCACCCCCTGCTGGACCCGGGCCATGAGGTAGGTCTTGAGGAAGTCGAAGACGTTCTTCACGGCGAAGATCGCCAGGATGAAGAGGATAATCCCCTGGATGGCCTCCTGCGGGGGCGCCTGGAGGTCCACGATCCGTCCCAGGGTGGCGTCCAGGAACCGGTCCAGGAAGGCGTCGCCGGTCTCGATGCCCTCCGGACGGGGTCCGGAGGAGTCCACGAAGAGAATCCTGAGGAAGGGGATGACCAGGAGGAAGGAGAAGGCGTCCAGGCCGGCGAAGACGAACGTGGCCAACACCGCCGCGACGAAGATGTGGCCGTGGGGCTTCAGGTAGCGCAGGATCCGGAGGTAGAGCCTCACGCCGGATCTCCGGGGGATTGGGGAGAAGGGTGGGAACGGGGCCGCCGGAGGCGGTCCGGACCTCCGGCCCCGGGACCGGACCGGACCGGAAGGCGTCTCATCGGGGGATCAGGTGGGCTACGGGAACGATCATCTCCTCCGGGGAGATGCCCCCGTGGAGGAAGGAGTTCCGGTAGCGGGCCTGGTACTCCCGAAGCTTCGTGGGATAGACGAAGAAGTAGTCCTCCAGGGCCAGGAGATAGGTGGTTCCCAGCTTCCCCGGCGGGAACCCCAGGTCCTTCTGCTCGTTGGTGGCCAGGACCGCCGTGGGCTCTTCGGGCCGAAGATCGCCCCCGAACTTGTAGCGGAGGTTCGTGGTGGTGTCTCTCCGGGCGTACACGGTGGTGGGCCGCTGACAGAGGATGGAGCCGTGGTCCGTGGTGAAGACCACCCGGTGGCCCCGACCGGCGGCTTCCTTCAACACCTCCAGGAGGGTGGAGCGCTCGAACCAGGACCGGGTGATGCTCCGGAGGGCGGCCTCGTCCTTCGCCACTTCCATGAGGATGGGGGATTCGCTCCGGCCGTGGGTCATGAGATCCACGAAGTTGAAGACCAGGGCCACCACGGTCCCCTCGGTCTTCACCGCCGAGCGGATCCGGGCCCGGACCTGCTCCCCGTCCCGGTCCGAGAAGATCTTGTCGTAGTGGACGGGCACCTCCCGGCCGGTGAGACGCTTCAACTGCTCCCGGAGCAACTCGTCTTCGAAGGCGTTCAGGCTTCCCTCGTCGTCGGCGGGGTTCCACCACCCGGGACGCCTCTTGGCGATCTCCGCGGGGAACTGGCCACCGAAGAGGGCGTTACGGGCATAGGGCGTGGCCGTGGGCAGGATGGAGTAGTGGAGGCTCTCCTCCATCTCGAAGTAGCGGGCCAGGAGGGGACTGATGACTCGCCACTGGTCCAGGCGCATGCAGTCCAGGATCACGAAGAAGACGGGATCGGAGCCCAGGTGGGGCAGGAGGTGCTCCCGGACCAGGTCCACGGAGAGGACCGGACGGTCTTCCCGGCCCCTCACCCACCGGGGATAGTGCTGGCGTATCCAGCTTCCGAAATCCCGCCGGAGGTCGGTGAGGAGGGCCACCACCGAATCCAGGAGCCCGCTCTCTCCCGCCGCCTCCAAGCGCACGTGCCAGTCCACCAGCTCCTCGTACACACCTGCAAAGGCCTCCGGGCTCCGGGCCTCCTGCCGGAGAACCGTGAGACGGGGAAAACGCTGGGCGAAATCCTGGGCGGCCTGCTGCTGCCGGATGGCCGAACCCTCCAGGATACGGGTCACCACGGAGAGGACCTGACGGGGGCTGGCGGGCTTCACCAGGTAGTCGTCCACCCGGCGGCCGATGGCCTCCGTCATGGTCCGGTCCTCCTCGGACTTCGTGACCATGACGATCCGGGCGTGGGGGTCCTCTCTCCGGAGAACCTCCAGGACCTCCAGGCCGGGCATGCCCGGCATCTGCTCGTCCAGGAGGACCAGGTCGTAGGCGTGCTCCCGGAGGAGGGCCAGGGCGTCGTCGCCGTTGGTGATGGCGTCGACGTGGTATCCCCGCTGCTGGAGGAAGAGGAGATGCGGCTTCAGGAGGTCGATCTCGTCGTCCACCCAGAGGATGCGCTTCGTGGCACGGTTCATGGAGGGAAAGCTACACCCGCCCCCGGACTGATGCCACACGAGTCCGGCGTCTCTCCCTCCTCTGTTCAGCAGTCCTCTGACCCTCCCACGGAGGGCGACACCCTGTTCAGGCGATGGAGCGGCCCTTCGTTCCTTCCCGACCGGGTTCCGGAGGGGGCTCCAGGAGAGAGGTCATGAGCTCCTGGAGGTCCGGAGGCGCATAGGGCTTCTGGAGGAAGTGGGTCCGGGGATCGCCCTGCAAGGCCGGCAGCGCCTGGTCCTGGCTGAAGCCGCTGGACAGGATCACCGGCAGCTCCGGAGACAGGGCCCTGATCTCCCGGAGCACCTCCTGGCCGTCCATGCCGGGCATGGTCAGGTCCAGCAGGACGGCTCCGATCTCTGCCCGGCTCTCCCGGAAGAGGGTCAGACCCTCCTGGCCGTCTCCCGCGGATAGGGAGGTGAACCCCACCCGCTTCAGGGTCTGCTTCGCCAGGTTCCGGACCGCGCTCTCATCATCCACGATGAGGACGGAGCCCTTCCCGTCTCCTCCAGCCCGAACCTGGGAGGCGGGGCGTGAAGGACGCCTCGTCGCTCCCGAGTCCGACCTGTCCTCGTGATCCTCCAGGGCCGGGAAGAGGAGACGGAAGGTGGTCCCCCTGCCCCGCTGGCTGTCCACCAGCACGGCCCCCCGGTGGCTCCGGACGATTCCCAGGGTAGAGGCCAGGCCCAGCCCTCGTCCCGTGAACTTCGTAGTGAAGAAGGGATCGAAGATCCGGCTCAGGGTGGTCGAGTCCATCCCGCAACCCGTATCCGAGACCTCCAGACTCACGTAGCGCCCCTCCGGGAGGTTCTCTCCCACGTAACTCCGTCTCAGGAGCTCCCGACCGGCCGTGAGGCTGCCCACCCGGATCTCCACGCTCCCGGAGTCTCCCTCCAGGGCATCCGAGGCGTTCATGATCAGGTTCATGACCACCTGCCGGATCTGGGCCGGATCGGCGGAGATGGGCGGTGTGTCCGGAAGGAGGTCGTAGCGGACGCCGGCCTTCTTCGAGACGGCCGGCTCCACCAGCTGGGTCATCTCCTCCACCAGCTCCTGGAGAACCAGCTCCTGGAAGTTGACCTTGCTGTTCCCGGCATAGGTGAGGATCTGGGCCGTGAGCTCGGCGGCTCGCTTGGAGGCCGTCTCGATCTGCTGCACGAACTCCTGGGCCGGGTGGCCCGGCTCCAGATCCATGAGGGTCAGGCTGGCGTTGCCCAGAATCCCCACCAGGAGGTTGTTGAAGTCGTGGGCGATTCCCCCGGCCATGACGCCGAGGCTCTCCAGCTTCTGAGCCTGCTGGACCTGGGCCTGGAGCTTCTTTTTCTCCTCCTCCATGGCGTTGCGCTCGGTGATGTCCCGGGCGATGAGAAGGACGGAACGGCTCCCCTGGAAATCCAGGGTCCGGGCCGAGACCTGGAAGTCCCGGCTCTCTCCCTTCCCGGAGATGAGTTGGGTCTCGAACTCTCCCTCCCCCGTCTTCCACACCTGGCCCAGGGCCTTCACCAGGCTGGGGATCCGGTTCCCCCGGACCAGCTCCCGGAGCCGGCGTCCCACCAGCTCTTCGCCCTTCGCCGCCAGGGTCTCCTCGGCCACCTGGTTGGCCTGGACCACATGGCCTTCCCGGTCGGCGATGAGGATGCTCTCGGGGATGGCCCCGAAGAGGGTCCGGTAGCGCTCCTCCGAGGCCCGGAGCTCCTGGGTCCGGAGCTCCAGCAGCTCCTCCACCCGTAGAAGGGACCGTTCCCGGCGAGCCCGGGAGGCCAGGTCCACCAGATAATCGGCGTCGAAGGGCTTGCGTACGTACCCGTCGGCCCCCTTGCGCAGGAGAGTGGTGGCCAGGTGGGGATCCGAATCGCCGGTGATGACCAGGACCACCGCCGGATCCCCGGGGCGCTTGATGGTCTCCAGGAGGGTCTCGCCGGTGAGGTCCGGAAGGTGGTAGTCCAGGATGACCACGTCCGGTCGGATCCTCCGGTAGAGGCCGCTCCCTTCCTGGCCGTCGGCTGCCAGATGCACCCGGTAGCCGGCTCCCTCGAAGATCTTCCCCACACTCCGCCTCACCCCCGGATCGTCGTCCACCACCAGGGCCGTGGGTACGTAGTGGGGCTTTCGGCCCGCCAGGAGGTCCTCCACGTAGCGACGGAAGACGTCCTTGGCGAAGGGGAGGGGCAAGAAGGCGTTGGCTCCCAGCTCCACCGTGACATCCTCCACCTCCACGCCGGAGAAGGTGGCCGAGACCACCAGGATGGGCATCTCCTGGAAGGAGCGGAAGTCCTCGGACCGGATGATGCGGCAGAACTTCCACCCATCCAACCCGGGCATGTGGAGATCCACCACCAGGAGATCCGCGGGACCGTTCTCCCTGAACTTCCGGATGGCCCGCTCCGGCTGGGTGTAGGCCTGGACCTCCAACCCCCAGCGCTCCAGGAGACCGGCGATGAGCCGGAGTTGGGACGGGTCGTCGTTCACCACCACCACCGTGGTGCCCGGGGGGATCATGCCGCCACCCCCTC
>CAZZEL010000007.1:0-27420 GCA_964652625.1 uncultured Gemmatimonadaceae bacterium | reverse complement strand
TCGTCGTTCACCACCACCACCGTGGTGCCCGGGGGGATCATGCCGCCACCCCCTCCGGGTGGAGGGCCCGGGAGAACTCATCCCGGAAGGACTCCACCGCCTCCTCCAGCTCCACCAGGAGGGCCTGGACCTCCTCGAAGACGGCCCCGGGGGCCGCGGCCTCCAGCTCTCCGCTTCGTTCCGCCACGGCCCCGGCGCAGAGATTCAGGGCGCTTCCCCGGACCCGATGTGCCGTCTGCCGGACCGTGTTTCTCTCCCCATCCCTCAGGGCCCTCCGGAGAATGGCCCGCTGGCTCTCCCATCCCTGGAAGAAGATCCGGCCCACCTCCGCAAGGAGGTCTTCGTCTCCGTCCACCCTGCGAAGGGCGGCCCCGGCTTCGAAGACGGAGGGGTCCACATCCCGGCCCCGGATTCCGTCATCCTCGTTGGCCTCGCTTTCCTCCCCCGTCGCCCGAGGCAGCCACACCGCCAGGGCCTCTCCCAGGGCTTCCACGTCCAGGGGTTTCACCAGGACCCCGTCCATTCCCACGGCCAGGCACTGCTCCTCGTCCTCCTTCAGGGTGCTGGCCGTCAGGGCAAGGATCGGGATCCGGTGGTGCTCGTCCTCCCGGCTCCGGATGGCCGTGGTGGCCTGGAAGCCGTCCAGTCCAGGCATGTAGCAGTCCATGAGGACCAGGTCGAAGGCCTCCTCCGCCAGGAGCTCCAGGGCCTCACTTCCCTCCCGGGCCACCCGGGCCTGGAGCCCCAGACGCTCCAGCATCCGCTGGGCCAGGAGTCGATTCACCTCCTCGTCGTCCACCAGGAGGACCCGGCCCGCCAGCTCCGGAAGTCCCCCCTGGGAGCCGGCCTCTCGGCCACCGCGCCCCTTTCCCAGGCCGGTCCTGCCCGATGCCAGGTCCAGGGCCTCCCGCAGGTGCCGACCCAGGACGGGTTTCGTGATGACACGGTTCATCCGGGAGCAGTCGGCCATCCCCACGGCTCGCCGGTCCTGCCGTGGCATGAGGGCCAGGAGGACCAGATCCCTATGGCCCTCCTCCTCCCGGATCCAACGGGCCAGGGAGGTGAGATCTCCGCCGTCGAAGCCCGCATCCAGGAAAGCCAGCCGGAACGGGGCCCCTTCCGCCGTGCCCTTCTTCAGGAGAGTCCTGGCGTCTCGGGAGTCCCGGGCCATGGCCACCTCCACCCCAATCCACTCCAGCTCTTCCCGGAGGGCGTCCCGGAGGGGAATGGAGGGGGAGAGGACCAGGGCCCGGAGGCCCTGTCGGGAGAAGGAGTTCCGGCGTCCCATCTCCACCTCCTGGTCCAGGGGGATGGGTAGCGTGACGGAGAAGACGGACCCCACCCCCGACTCGCTGGTCACGTCCATGGTTCCTCCCAGGAGTCCCGTCAGCTCCCGGGAGATGGCCAGGCCCAGACCCGTGCCTCCGAACCGGCGGGTCGTGGAGGCGTCGACTTGCTCGAACTCCTGGAAGATCCGGGCCAGATCCACCTTCTCGATGCCCACCCCCGTGTCCTTGACCGACAGGCGGATCCTGGGGACCTCCCGGTCCTCCGCCTTGACCTCCGCCTGGATGGTGACATGCCCGGACTCTGTGAACTTCACCGCGTTGCTCACCAGATTCGTGAGGATCTGACGGATCTTGCCCGGGTCGCCCAGGAGATACCGGGGTGTTCCGGGCGTGAAGCGCACCACTTCCTCCAGGCCCTTCTCGTGGGCCACCGGCGCCATGGCCACCGCCACCTCCTCCACCACCTCCCTGAGGTCGAAGGGGATCCGTTCCACGGAGATCCGCCCGGCCTCGATCTTGGAGAAGTCCAGAACGTCGTTGATGAGGCCCAGGAGGTTCCGACCGGAGCGAAGGGCCGTGAGGGCGTGCTCCCGCTGCTCAGAGGAAAGAGCCGTATCCAGGAGGAGATCCGTGCTTCCCAGGATGCCGTTCAGCGGCGTGCGGATCTCGTGGCTCATGTTGGCCAGGAACTGGCTCTTGGCTTTGCTCGCCACCCGGGCAGCCTCCTCGGACCGACGCAGCTCCCGGGTCCGTTGGTCGATGGTCTCCTCCAGGTTCCGGTTGTACTCCTCCAGCTCCCGGTACAGGGAGCCGCTCTCCAGGGAGCCCGCACAGTACTGGAGGAGGATGGAGAGGACCTTCTGGGCCATCTCGGGGATGAAGGGGGTCCGGCTGTCCAGGGAGCCGATGAACATCCCGGAGATCCGGGAGGGAGTGGAGAGAACGTGGAGGAGAACCCATCGGCCCAGGGAGGATCCCGGCACCAGGACCGGCCGGTCCTGATACAGGGCCCAGCCGAAGGTCTTCTCCCGGGTCTGGTGATCCACCTCCCGGAGGATGGCGTCCCGGGCCTCCGGGGGATCGGCCACGGCCAGGTCGAAGCCCAATCCCTCGTCGTCCACGGAGAGGAGTCCCATGACCCGGAAGTCCGCCAGACGACGGAGGACGGAGCGACTGGCCGCAAAGACGTCCTCCGGGGTCAGGGCCCGACCGTCTTCGGAGTGGAAGGCTCGGCCCAGGGAGGCCACGGCGTCCAGGGCGTCGTGGAGCCAGAGGTAATCGTCCTCGTCGTCCCACGCTGGCGATCCCGGCCCTGCCGGGCCGGCCGCGGAGGCGGTGTCGGGTGCGGTGCCGGTCACGGGGTCGCCTCCAGCCCCAGGAGGTGGACGGCGGCCTGGAACTGCTGCTCCACGTCCTCCACGGCGGGCCCCACCAGGTCCTGGTGGATCCCCAGCTGGTCCCAGGCCTCGGGAACCAGGGGAGGCACGAGCTCTTCTCCCCCGTTGCCCATGCCCAGGGCATTGGCCATCACGTCGGCCACGTGCACCGCCGCGGCTTCCAGGGGAAAACGCTCCGCCCTCCGGGGTTGGTGATGGAAGCGCACGGCCTCCCGGAGATTCGCCGGCATGTTCCAAAGATCCAGGAGGGCTTCCCCCACCTGGGCATGGTCGAAGCCCAGGGTATCCCGCTCCGTTTCGTGAAGGAGCCGATCGGCCTCCCGGGCCCCCTCCATCACATCCCGGAACTCCTCCGGGGCCCGGAGACACAACACCAGCTTTCCCACGTCGTGGAGGATGCCCGTGACGAAGTAGCGCTCCACGTTTCCCTCCCGGCGCAGAGAGGCCAGGACCCGGGCCGCCACCCCGCAGGCCAAGCTGTGCTTCCAGAACCCCTCCATGTCCATGAGATCCGGAGGGATGTCCTTGAAGAGGGCCACCACCGAGGTGGCCAGGGCCAGGTCCCGGACCTGGGTGGTCCCCACCACGGTAACGGCCTGGGAGACGGTGTCGATGCGCCGGGGGAAGGAGAAGAAGGCGCTGTTGACCACCTTCAGGAGGCGGGCCGTCAGCGCCGTGTCTTCCCGGATCACGTAGGCCACGTCGGCGGCCCCACCCCGGGGGTGGTTGATGACCTCCATGAGCCTCTCGTAGATGAGAGGTGGGGAGGACAGCTTCACCGATCCTTCCACCAGCTCGGAAGGACTCAAGACCACGCTACTGGAGGCCATGGTCCCCCTCTCTCTGGATCTCCTGGGCCCTTTGTGCCACCCTGATCTCCTGAAGCCGGGCTACAACAGGGTGGGCGGCTCCAGCCCTGAGGAACAACGGCTCCACCTCCTTCCGAGCTCGCTCCACGGCCCAGGGCTCAAGAGTGTCCAGGGAATCCCCCTCCGGATCGGAATCCTCCCCCTCCACTTCGATCTGGGTGATTCCCCACATGGGAAGAGCGTTCAGATAGCGCTCCTGCAATTCCCGCCCGGCGGGAATCAACAGGCGTCCCTTCTGGTCCTTGACCTCCGAAGCCAGGACCATTCCGATCTCCGCCTTGTCCACTGGAATCATGGCCACATGGGCCTCCCATCGATGATGGAACAGGAAGGGAACGGGATCTCCGCGCTTCCTGCCCACAGCACGAATCGGGGGGCTGATCCGCTGCCGGACCGTTAGTATCGGACCGGGTCGTAAACATCTTGAGCAGTAAGGGGCGGGAGGAGAGGGAGCCCACCTTCCGCCGGCCGTCTCTTCCTGCTACGATTGGGGCTCCGGACGCCATCGACCCGACCTCCGATCCGTGACCACCACTCTCCTCACGGCCTTCATCCTGGGACTGTTCGCCGGTCTTGCACCGGGCCCCTACACCACCATGGTGGCGGGCACGGCCCTGGAGCGGGGCTTCAAGGCGGGGTTCGTCCTGGCCCTGACCCCCCTGGTCACCGATATCGCCCCCATGCTCTTCAGTGCCTTCCTCCTGGAGCGCATGGGCTGGACCGCCCTGACCATCCTGGGCATCGTCGGGGGAGCCGTGATCCTGGTGGTGGGAATCCGGTTCCTCCGGGAGCACAGGGGAGAAGAAGAGCCCCTGTTGCACCCCGAGAGCGAGCACCTGCCGGCGGAGGAGGTCGTGGCGGAGCGGCGACAGAGCGCTCAGGTGGGCCACGTCATCCTGAGCACCCTCATGAATCCCTCCCCCTGGGTGTTCTGGCTCGTGGTGGCCTCTCCCCTTCTCCTTCGGAGCTGGAACCGTTCCACCACCGAGGGCCTGGTCTTCGTGGCCGTCCTCTTCGCCACCAACATCAGCACGGCCTCCATCCTGGCCTGGATCGCCTCCCATAGCCGGAAGATCCTCAACCCGGCCTGGCAACGCCGAGCCCTGAAGCTGGTGGGCGTAACGCTCATCGGTGCCGGGGCCTTGCTGCTCTGGCAGGCTGCCGTGGGGAACTTCCAGTCCCTCATCGACCAGCAGGGAGTCATCCGTTCCGTGGTGGAAGAGGGAATCTCCTCCAGCTGAAGGGATGCGGTCGCGCCTGGTGCTCCTTCTCCGGCTTCTTCGTCTGACCCTTCTGCCGCCCTGGCCCACGGGTCCCCGGACCTTCCGGCGCCTGGTCCTTCTTCTCTTCTTCGTCCCCGGCTTCCTCATCCTTCAGGGAATCCACTGGCTCGGGTTTCTCCTGGACGATCTCCTCTTCCGGACGTATCGGGAGGTGGAGATCCGGGAGCCCCTCTTCGTCGTGGGCCTTCCCCGGAGCGGCACCTCCTTCCTCCAGCGGGTCCTGGCCCGGGACCGGCGGCGGTTCACCACCCTCCGACTCTGGGAGCTTCTCCTGGCCCCCTCCGTCACGGAGCGCCGGTTCTGGCTGGCTCTCGGCCGGGTGGACAGGCTCCTGGGACGGCCGGTCCAGAGGCTCTTCTCCCGAGGCGAGAAGCGGGGGTTCCGCTGGATGGAGGCCATTCACCAGGTCTCCCTCACGGACCCGGAGGAGGACTTCTTTCTCCTGTTGCCCGTCTTCGCCTGTTTTCTCCTGGTGGTCCCCTTCCCTTATCATGAAGCGTTGTGGAAGCTGGCCCGATTCGACGAGTTGCCCGCCCGGGAGCGAGAGCCCATCCTGGCGTTCTACCGAAGTGCCCTGCAACGCCACCTCTACGTGGTGGGCCCGGAGAGACAGCTGTTGAGCAAGAACCCCGCCTTCACCCCCTTCATCCGGTCCTTGCTGGAGACGTTTCCCGACGGACGGGTCCTGTGTTGCGTGCGGGATCCCCAGGAGGTGGTCCCTTCCCAGCTCAGCTCCCTTCGTCCCGGAGCCCGTCTCTTCGGCTACGACATTTCGGAGCCCGAGATCCGGGATCGCTTCGTGGACATGCTGGCCTTCTTTGCCCAACACGCCCTGGCCGTTCTCCCGAGCCTCCCGGAGGACCGATATGCCTTCGTGCCCCTGCCGGAGTTGAAGAAGGACGTTCGAGGCTTCGTTCTGGGCCTCTACCGCCGCTTCGGGTGGCAGGCGGACCCGGACTTCCGGGCGGCCCTGGAGGAAGACGCGGCCCGGGGAAGAGCCCACCGGAGCCGGCACCGGTACTCCCTGGAGGAGTTCGGGCTGGAGCCCGGGGAGGTCCGGGACCGGTTCAGGGAGCTCGTGGACCGCTTCGGGTGGAACACGGGGGAGGGGGATGATCGAAGGGGCAGCCGAGGATCCGTCCGTTCTTCGCCGAAAGGAGAGGAGGCATGAGGAGGGACCCGGCCAGGGGAGCCGCCCGGGACCAGGTGCCGGCTCGGGATCTCCGGGTGGTGATCCTGTCCGACGCCATCCCCGCCCGGAACGGGGTGGCCACATACTACGAAGACCTGGCGGACCATCTCCAGGATCGGGTGGAGCGGGTGGATCTCCTCTGCCCTCCGGCGGACTCCGGAGAGCCCTTCACCGGCTGGACCATGGCCATGCCCGGGGATCCCACCCAGAAGCTGTACTTCCCGTCCCCCGGCAAGCTGTGGAGACGGGTGAAGGGGATGGAGCCCCACGTCATCATCGCCGCCACGCCGGGAGGATTCGGGATTCTGGGCCTGGCCTACGCCGCCCTCCTGCGCACCGCCTTCTGCGTCGGGTATCACACCGAGTATTCGGAGCTGGCCCAGCTCTACTGGGAAAACGCCTTCGGGCGGGCCTACAAGGGCATCCTGGCCCTCTGGGACCGGATGATGTTCCGCTTCGGCAGCAAGGTGCTGGTAACGAACGAGAGCCTCCTGGAAGCGGCCCGAGCCGCCGGGGGCGACAACGCCCGGATCATGGGCACCCCTATCCAGAAGAACTTTCTGAACAAGCCCCTGGAACCCCTCCCCCAGGAGCCGGGGACCGTGGGCTACGTGGGGAGGCTCGCCCCGGAGAAAGAGCTCAGGCAGGTGCGGGAAGCGGCAGAGAGACACCCGGACCTCCACTTCCGGATCGCCGGGGACGGCCCTCTCCGGGAGGAGGTCCTGGGCTGGGCCCGGGCCCACGAGAACCTGGAGTATACGGGCTGGATCACCCGGGAGGAGGTCATTGGGGTCCTGGACCGGACCGACGTCCTGGTCCTTCCGTCCCGCTTCGAGACCTTCGGGACGGCGGCCTTCGAGGCCATGGTCCGGCGACGCCTGGCCCTGGTCTCGCCGAACTGCGGGATCACTCGCTGGCCCGAGCTGGAGGGCGGCCTCTTCGTCACCCGGGAGGGAGAGCCCCTGCACCGGGCCCTCCATCGGCTCCGCTCCCTTCCGGCGGAAGACCGCTACCGGGTGGCGGAGACCGGGCGCCGGACGGGCCGGGAGCTGAGCCTCCGGACCATCGACGACTGGGAGGAGGTTCTGGTGGCGGCGGTGGCGGAGAAGCGCTTCGCATGACCGGGTCCTGTGGATGAGCCCTCCGGCCCTGGTCTCCATCCACGACCTCACCCCCCGGACCCTCCCCCGAGTCCTCTCCATCCTGGACGCGCTGGAAGAGGCCGGGGTTCCCCCCTGCACCCTCCTGGTGGTCCCCGGTAGCGGTTGGACGGAAGACGGTGTGGCGGGGCTTCGGGAGCTGGTCTCCCGGGGCCACCCCCTGGCCGGACACGGCTGGGTTCACCAGTGCGGCCCTGACCGGACCCTCTTCCACCGACTCCATGGCCTCCTCCTCTCCCGGGACCAGGCGGAGCACCTCTCCAGGCCCCGGGACGAGCTCCTGGTCCTGGTGCGGCGCTGCTTCCGGTGGTTCGGCGAGGCGGGTCTCCCGGCCCCGGAGCTCTACGTGCCTCCGGCCTGGGCCCTGGGCCGGCTCGGGACGGCGGACCTCCGGGACCTGCCCTTCCGCCGCTACGAGGTCCTGGGAGGGCTGGTGGACGGAGACACGGGCCGGACCCGCCGGCTCCCACTGGTGGGCTTCGAGGCCGACACCCGGTTCCGGGAGGTGGCCCTCCGGGCCTTCAACGCCCTGAACGTGGCCGTTGCCCGGCGCAGAGCCCTGCCCCTGCGCATCTCCATCCATCCCTTCGACCTGGAGCTTCTCCTGGCCCGCCAGCTCCGGGCGCTGGTGCGGAGGGAGTGGAGCCACGTGACGGCAGAAGAAGCGCTTCGGACGTGAGGAGGCCTGGGATGACTACCTGTCACACCCACCGTTACCCGGACCGGCACTCCCTCGTCTAGAGCTGTGAGGGGTCGGAACGTCCGACCCCGCAGCTTCCGGTGGAGGAGGACGAGAGAATGAAGCCCACGCACCTCACGTTGTTCGGTCTGTTCCTCATGATGACGTTGGCCTTCGCTGCCTGTGACACGGCGGACGACCCCATGGAACCGGACGATACGGACGCCAGGCTCTCCCTCTATCTCACGGATGCTCCGGGGGACGTCGCCTCGGTATGGATCGAGATCGAGGAAGTCTCCCTGCAGGGAGATGGAGAGTCGCTGGTGCTCCTCTCCGAGGCCACCGAGCTGATCCAGATCACCGAGCTGGTGGGTCGGGCCCAGGAAATCGTGGATGACTACGTGATTCCGCCGGGAAGATATGGCCAGCTACGGCTGAGGATCGAGGACGCGGTGCTGGAGACCACGGATGGCCAGGTGTACGTCCTGGGTACCGCCCAGCACCCCGACGGGCTTGACGCCACGGGCACGCTCATGTGCCCGAGCTGCTCCCAGTCGGGCCTGAAGGTCCTCCTCCACGGGGTAGAGATCGAGGAGGGAGAGAATGCCCTGATCCTGGACTTCGATGTCTCCCAGAGCTTCGGCCACCAGGCCGGCAGGTCCGGGAAGTGGATCATGCGCCCCGTCATCCACTCAAGCTTCCTTCCCGGCGATGACGACGATGCGGAAGGCCTCGAGCTGTCCATCGAGGGAGACGTGATTCTGGGCACCGACGTGCAGATTCCGGCCTGCCCGGCCAACGCACCCCGGAGCGTGCAGGAGTTCCTGCCGACGGCCACGGCCCAGAACCTCCTGGACGCTGACAACCTGCCGGTGGTGCGGACGGGCACCGTGGACGACGATGGCGAGTTCGAGATCGACTACCTGGCCCCGGACACCTACACCCTGGGATACGAAGAGAGCATCGAGTACGGAGATTGGGCCCTGGTGTTCGAGGCCACCGTGGAACCGGCCGAGGTCCTGGTGGAGGACGAGGACGTGGAGGACGTCCTCTATACCATCACCAGCGCGACCTGCAGCCAGGTCTCGGGCGGTTGAGCGCCCAGCCTACCCCCCTCGAGTAAGGAACAGGAGCCGGGGCGGCCTCGTGTCGCTCCGGCTTTCGAACCATGCCCCCGGGAGTGACTTTTCAAGGCGTGAATACGTCTATGAAGAAGGAGGCGGTAGCGGACGCGGAGGTAGTGCGTCGAATCCTGGAGGGCGAAAAGGAGCTTTTCCGACTCCTGGTGGGACGATACGGCGACGTCCTCTACCGTCACGCTCAGCGCATGGTGGGCCGTTCCGACGTGGCCGCCGATCTGGTACAGTCGGCCTTCGTGAAGGGGTATCGCAATCTCGACCGCTGCGAGCCGGAACGGGTGGGAGGATGGCTCTTCCGGATCCTGGCCAATCTGGCCCGGGATCACCTGCGGGATCCCCGCCGGGAGATGCTCGGGTTGGGGGAGATTCCGGTTCCCACGGACACCCGCCGGGGACCGGAGGAGGCCCTGGAACAGGCCGAGCTGGGGCGGGCCCTCCAGGATGCCCTCCAGCGCCTCACGCCCGAGCAGCGGGAGGCTTTCGTGTTGAAGCACCACGAAGGGTACTCCTACCGGGAGATGGCCGAGATGTTGAACGTGGCGCCGGCGGCACTGAAGATGCGGGTGCACCGGGCAAGAGAGACGCTCAGGGAGCTGCTTGAGAGGGCGACATGAACGATCAATTGCAACGCTATCTGGACGGGGAGATATCCCTGGAAGAGCTTCCCCAGGACTTGCGCTCCGAAGCCCTTTCCTGGGATGCCCGGCTGGAGGCCGCCCGTGCCCTGGACGCCCCGGGGATGCCGCCTGGACTCGAGAATCGCATCATTCGGAAGCTCGAGGAGGAGGAGGAGGAGGAAACCCCACCGGTATGGGGCCGGGCATTGGCCTGGCTCACCCGTCCCCGGCAAGTGACGCTCTCTCCCCTGGCCGCCCTGGCCGGGACGGCTGCGATTCTCGTTCTCGCAGGCTCAGCCTGGTGGATGGGGGGAAGGAAGGCGGCCCCCACCGGCTCCCGGGGCCAGGATCTGGCCACTGCCCCTGCGGATTCCGTGGAGGTGATCGTCGAGTTCGCCCTGGAAGCCCCCGGCGCCCGTTCCGTGGCCGTAGCCGGGGACTTCACCGGGTGGTCTCCTGGCGTCGAGCTCCAGGATCCGGATGGCGACGGCCTCTGGGCCGGTCGGGTCAGGATTACCCCGGGGATCCACAAGTACATGTTCGTCATCAATGGCTCCGATTGGGTCACGGATCCCCGGGCCGTTCGGCACGTGGATGACGGGTTCGGAAACCGGAACGCGGTTCTCGTGGTACCCGGGGAGATACGATCCTGAGCCCCCGGAGTCCCGTGCGCGTCCTGGTCCTTCTCCTTCTCCTGGCCTTCCCCTCGGCGCTGGAGGGCCAGAAGCACCACCTCTCCCTGGAAGTCGCCGGATCCCACGCCCGGCCCCCGGCCGGGCTCGACGTCGAAGCGGGAAGCTACTTTTCCGGAGGAATCCGCTGGCTGCGTTCCGGGGCTCTGTCCCTCTTTGCCGGGGGAGATGGTGGCTGGTCCCTGGAAGGGGCACGGGGGGACTGGCTATCCGGGTATGCCGGCGGGCACTGGACACGAACCCTCGGGCGTCATTTCGAGGCCCACCTCACGGCCTCGGCCGCGGGCTTCCGAGTCGAGGACCCGGACCGGTTCGACGCCTTACTGTTCCGGGCGAATCCCACCCTTGCGGCACGATGGGGGAGGTTCCGCTGGGAAGTCCGGCTGCAGGGAGGCTTCGGGCGTACGGAGATTGGCACAGGCACCCCGGGTGTGGAGGAGGACGTCTGGCAGGCCGGGTCCGGACTGGGAGTGCGGTCGGCCCTGGCCGGGCTGACCCTCGAGGGTTCTGGAGGATTCCACAAGAGCCAGAACGGAGACTACCGGACCGCTGAAGCTTCCGCCGCCTGGGGGTGGGGAGGAGGCCAACTGCGATTCGCCTACTCCTGGTGGGACCCACCGTCGACCTCCAACGAGCACCTGGTCATGCTCCGGGTCGATCTGCCCCTGGGAAGGGCCGTGCGGGCCAGCAGCGCCGTAGGCCAGTCCGGGCCCGATCCCCTCCTGGGAACCCCCTCGGCGACCTACGCCTCGGCAGGTATCAGCGTGGAGCTGTTGGAGGCTCTTCGCCCACCCGAAACACCGGTGGTCCGACTCCTGGAAGGGTCCCCCCGTCGAGCTCGCTTCGTGGTGCAAGCTCCCGAAGCCCGCTCCGTGGAGGTGCTGGGGGACTTTTCCGGCTGGGAACCGGTGACCATGCGCTTCGACGGGGAGAACCGATGGGTGGTGGAGATGGAGCTGGCACCAGGTCTCTACCATTTCGGTTTCCGGGTAGACGGTGTCTGGTGGGTGCCCGATGATGCACCCGGCCGGACCCAGGACGAGTGGGGGCGGGACACCGCCACGCTGGTGGTGCCCGATGCGTGACCTTCAAGGGATCTCACCCGTCAATAGTATGAACGCGGGAAGTCCCTATCGGAGAGTGATGGCCATGTCCGGAAAAGTCTCGATTGTCGTGCTGTGGTGTGCTGCTCTCCTGGCCGGAGCGACATGGCCTGCCATGGCCCAGGAGACGCTTTGGGAACGAGTGCGGGAGGTTTACGATCCCGCCTCCGTCGAACGAATCCAGGCCGTCGTGCAGGAAGCGGAGCCTCGGCAGGTTCCTCCCGAGCCGATTCTCGAGAAGGCCCTGGAAGGGGCGGCCAAAGGCGTACCCTTCCATCGTGTCCTGCCGGCCCTCCATGAGTATGCGGCTCGCCTCGGTCATGCGGCCCGACTCCTTCCTCCAGCCCACTCCAGGGCAGGTCTGGTGGCCGGGGCCGACGCCCTCCGCCGGGGTGTGCCCCATGAGGCCGTGGGAGAGATTGCTAGGGCCAAGCCGGAGGCTGCTCCAACGTCTCTGGTGGTTCTCGGTGACCTGGTAGAGGCGGGAGTTCCGGTACCGCAGGCCCGGGAAACGGTGCGGGAGATGATGAGGCGCGGGGCAAGCATGCCGGAGCTCCTGGATCTTCCGGCCATGATCCGCCGACGTATCCGCGAGGGGATGCCACCTGGAGAGGCTGCTCGGGGCGTAGGGGCCGGCCTGGGTCTTGGAGGCCCCCCAGCCTGGGCCGGGGGTCCCCCCGCCGCCGGAGGCGGAGGCAATCCCGGCAAACCCCCGGTTCCTCCGGGAAGCAAGGGGAAGAAGGGGAAGTCCGGGAAGGGTGGAGGAGGAGGGTGACTCCCGCTACCTGCCAGGCTCCACCTGCAAGCTGTCAGGCTTCTTCCTACATGCTGATGGTGTAGGGGAACCAGGCCGCCACGGGCTCACCCCCCTTCAGGGCGGGTTTGAAGACCCACTCTGACGCTTCTTCCCGGACTCGCCGGTTGAAGCCCCCGTCGGAGGTGGGCGGGTTCAGCCGGGTGGAATCCGGGACCACCCGCCCGGAGGCATCCACGAAGACCCAGACCTCCATGCTCTTGCCCTTCAGGACGTCGTTCGTGGGGGGCACGATCATACCCCTGGGGGAAGGAGGCACCATCCGAAAGAGCCCCTCTTCGGCGGTGCCACCGTCACCCCGACCCTCTCCTCCTTCGATTCCGGGTCCCTGGTCCGAGGCCTCCCCCACCGGTCCTCCCGTGAGGGATTCCAGGTCCACCGGCTCCTCCATGTTGATCTCCACCGGCTCCACGTCTTCGATGGAAATGAGGGGCACACGAGGTGGAGTAATCGTCCGGGATTGGGGTACAGCGAGATTCATGGCCTGCATGGATCCCGAAGCCGCCCGATTGTCTCCGGCCCGGGGTCCGGCGGCGGCGAAGGGGGAGGGGGGCAGGGGAACCGTCTTCCACAGGGTGAAGACCAGAAGATGCAGGATGAGAGACACACCCAGAGCGATGCGAAAGACACGCCGATCCCGGGATCGGCGTTCCTTTACGGTGAGTTCTGGGCCATGGGTCATGGGAGCAGCTGCCCGGCTCCGTGTTCTCCTACGTTCTCCCTCCATGCATCCATCTATATATACTTCACGCCGGCCCCGGGAGTTTCGTCTGATGAGTGATAGGGGGATCTCGTCAGGCCGGAGAATCCGGGGGGATGGCCCGGGTTTCCTTGCCGGGGCCTCGACCCGGGAGCAAGTTGGGCCGGCACCCTCCAACCAACGCCGAGGAAGTCGGAACGTGGCTCGAGACACCACCGCCGAAGAACCTCTCGCCCAGGGGGCCCGCTCCCTCCTGGACCGAGCCTCCCGGCTGGCGGCCTACTACGAGCTCACCAAGCCCGGCATCGCCGGCTACGTCATGGTGACTGCAGGGGTGACCTATCTGGTGGCCGCCGGAGGCCGGGCCGACTTCGCCCCGGTCCTCTTCACCCTCCTGGGCACGGTCCTGGCCACCGGGGGCGCCCTGGCCCTGAACCAGTTCGTGGAGTGGGAGCTGGACGCTCTCATGGAGCGGACCCGGAAGCGGCCCATTCCCTCGGGCCGCCTGGGTGCCTGGGAAGCCTTCGCCGTGGGCAACGTCCTGGCCCTGGGGGGAATCCTCCTCCTCTTCTTCACCGTGGGCTGGCTGCCGGCAGCTCTCACGGCCCTCTCCGCCCTGACCTACAACCTGGTCTACACTCCACTGAAGAAGGTCTCCTACCTGTCCACCCTGGTCGGGGCCTTTCCCGGGGCCATGCCCACCCTCATCGGGTGGAGCGCCGCCTCCGGCACCCTGAGCCTGGAAGCCGGATCCATCTTCGCCATCGCCTACCTCTGGCAGCTTCCCCATGTCCTTTCCCTGGGCTGGCTGCTGAGGAAGGACTACGCCCGGGCCGGCTTCTACCTCCTTCCCCGGTCCGATCCCCAGGGTCGCCGGATCTCCTGGCACATCACCGCCTATACGGCCACCCTCCTGGTCGTGGGCCTGGTGCCCACCTGGCTGGAGGCCACGGGCATGCTCTACCTGGTGGGAATGGTGGTCCTGGGCGGACTCCTCCTGGCCCTGGCCCTGGGGACCCTGAAGGGGGACCGACTCTCGGCCACCGCAGCCCGGCGGGTGTTTCTGGGCTCCCTGGCCTATCACCCCCTCTTCCTCATCCTCCTCCTGGCCGATGCTCTCCGGTTCTGAGACCGAACGGGAGGAAATCGTGCTCGCCGCACCCTCGCCCGTCATCCCGAAAGGAGCGATCCCATGCGCAGGCTCCTCGCCCTTCTCCTTACCGGCCTTCTCCCTCTTGCCCTTCACCCGGCCCTCCTCATGAGCCAGGACACGGTGGACCGGCCCCGGGCCCGGGACCTGGGCCTGGAAGTGGGCGTCTTCCCCGTGGGACCCCACAACGCCATCACCGATGTGGAAGGGGTTCGGGTGGGTCAGGTGACCATCCGGGAGGGCCAGGACATCCGCACCGGGGTCACGGCCATCCTTCAGCATCCGGGCAACGTCTTCCTGGAGAAGGTGCCCGGGGCCGTGGTTCGGGGAAACGGCTTCGGCAAGCTGGTGGGCGTTACCCAGATCCGGGAACTGGGGGAGATGGAGACTCCGATCCTCCTCACCTGCACCCTCTGCGTCTGGAAGGCCGCCGATGCCATGGTGGAGTGGATGCTGGAGCGGGAGGGGATGGAGAGGGTCGGCTCCATCAATCCGGTGGTGGGGGAGACGAACGACGGCGGGCTGAGCGACATCCGCAGCCGGCCCATCCGACCCGAGCACGTTCGCAGGGCCCTGGAGAGCGCCCGGGACGGTCCGGTGGAAGAGGGGAGCGTGGGAGCGGGAACCGGCACCCGTGCCTTCGGCTGGAAGGGGGGGATCGGCACCAGTAGCCGGATTCTGCCTCCGGCTCTGGGGGGCTTCACCGTGGGTGTGTTGGTCCAATCCAACTTCGGCGGCATCCTGACCATGGGGGGCGCTCCCGTGGGCAAGGAGCTGGACCGCTACGCCTTCCAGCGCTACGTGGAGGGAGGAGACGCCGGGGAAGAAGGGCCGGGTCCGGAGGAGGAGCCGTGGGGAACGGGAATCCCCGATGCCCGGGGAGGCTCCATCATGATGGTGGTGGCCACCGACGCCCCCCTGACCTCCCGGAACCTGGAGCGTCTCGGTCGAAGGGCTCTCCTGGGCCTGGCCCGGACCGGGTCCTCGGGAAGCAACGGGTCCGGAGACTACGTCCTGGCCTTCTCCACGTCTCCCCAGGCCCGACGAACATCCAGCCGTGGCCCAAGGAGCATCCAGGACCTCCCGAACGACAGGATGTCCGGACTCTTCCAGGCCACCATCGAGGCCACGGAGGAGGCCATCTACAACTCCCTTCTCAAGGCCACCAGCGTCACCGGACGGGGCGGGCGGAGGGCGGAGGCCCTACCCATTCCCGAGACGGTGGAGATCCTCCGGCGCTACGGCGTCATCCGCTGAGGAGGCCGGCAGAGGCGTTGAGAGCGGCCCTTCAGCGCCAGGCATCCTTCCAGCGAACGTAGTGGATGGTCTTCACGCCTCCCCGGCGCAGGACCTCCAGGCCGTCGGGCTTCCGGTAGGGCTCTCGGTAGTACACGTAGGTCACGTTGGCCTGGATGAGGAGCTTGGCGCACATCACGCAGGGGCTGGCGGTGATGAAGGCCACCTTGTCTCGAAGGTGGCCCTCGGCCTTCACCACGGCATTCTGCTCCGAGTGGATGCACCCGCAGGCCCCTGGGGTGTCCGAGTCGCACCGGTTCGGGAAGCCCCGGGCGTTTCCGTTGTAGCCGATGGAGACCACGTGCTCCAGGGCGGGATCGGTGATGACGGTGCCCACCTGAAGCCGTGAACACGTGCTCCGCTTGGCCAACTCCTCGGCCATGCGCATGTAGACCTCGAACAGGGGGATCCGCTCCACCTGGTGTCGGGCCACCTCCAGCTCCGTGGCGTCCCGGCGGAGGTTCAGGGGGTGGTCGTTTTCGGGAACGCCGTCCTTGTAGAGAATGGCCATGGGCCGGGCTCCTGTCATTCGATCCGGGTTGCCGCCTCTTTCTGCCGACCCGGGATCCGAGGGACGGGAAGGAAACAGGAGTGTGGATTCGTTGGGTGCGTTTTGGGGCCCGGACGAGAAATCCCGGAGGCCCGGAGAGCATCCCGGAAGAAGTGTGGGGCGAAAGCGAGGGCGGAGAAAGGGCGGGGGGAGAAAAGGGCGAGAGAAGGGCGGGGACGGCGGGCTCTCGACCCTCGGGTTCCGGGGACGGCGGGCCGGCGGGGGGAAGCCGGGGCACCGCCGTCCTCGGACGGGGCTACCCGTGGAGTCCCGCAGGACTCCGAGAGCCGGTGGTCGGTCACACCAGGAAGACGGGCATGGCCAGACACACGCAGGCTCTCCTGAGGCAACAGATCAAGCGTTTCATCATACCCTCCTTTCCGGTGACTGAGGCGATCCGCCTCGTGACGGCCTGTGGGGATCGGAAGGGATCCTCAGGCCACGTAGCCCGCAGCGTCCAGAACCGGGTACATGAGAACGCCGAAGGCTCCGAAGTACGCCAGCACCAGGACCAGGCCCTCTCCCAGGCACACGGCCCACTTCCCACGCTCCTTCAACTGCTTCCTGTTCATGATTGCCTCCCTGTTCGTGTCGTCCCTCTTGCGAGTCCGATCCCGGGAAGGGCGCCCGAGGCAGCCCCCCCCGGGGAGACCTTCAGGTCACGGTTCCTCCGACTCCACTGAGGATCAGGACCGCCGCCAGCAGACCGGAAAGAACGGAGGGAAGGAGGATGGCCTCCCCAAGGCCTCGCCAGGTTCTCTTGCTGATGAACTTCACGGTGACCTCTCCTCGTCGAAGCTCGTGTCCCGCGATCTCGCCACCAACATGCGAAGGGGACGTCAGGCGGGGATCAGAGGGCCGTCAGGCCCGGGAGGAGAAATCACCGCAGAATCAGACGACGCCTCAACACCCTGGGGGACAGGGAGATAGGAGAGGCCGGCATCGGCGCCTCGAGACAATGCCGCGTCGGGGAGGGCTGTGGGGAGCTTTCCGTTCTACACCCGTACGGGGATCCGGTCCAGGATCTCGGTGAGGGTGGTGCGCCCCCTGTCCCTGGCGTACCAGGCCCTCACCCGGGGGTAGCGCTCCGGCTTGGGCAGGGGCTTGATCTCCCGGACGAAGAGGTCCTGGAGGGGGGCGGGACGGGGGCCCCACCAGTCCACCTCGTTGAACTCCTCGTCCAGGATCATGACCACGGGAATGGAACGGGTGCCGTTGGTGAGGTGGGCATCCATGAGATCCGGGTTCTCGTCCCGGGACAGGAGGCGGAGATGGAAGTTGGGCCTCGCCTCCGCCAGGCGGGCCAGGTAGGGCACCGTGTTGACGGCGTCCCCGCACCAGTCCTCCGACAGAACCAGGAAGTGCCACTCGCCCTGGATCTCCCCGGCCTTCTCCAACACTTCTCCCGGAATCCGGGCTCGCTCGTAGATCTCACGCCACAGGTGCGTGTTCTCCTGGGCGGTATCCAGGAACTCCCCGAAGGTCTGCCCGTCGTAGAACCGGTCCTTCATGAACGCTTCCCCGTCTGTGGAAGAATGATCAGGATCGCTGTCGGACACTTGAATCCCTGACCGCGCCCTGGAGTTCCAATTCTCGCCGGACCTGGTCGCTGCAGACCCTCTCCGTAACGCGCCTCGCCCCCCTTGTTCAACAGCCCCTCAAAGGACCGCTCCAACCCCCTTCCCGGTGGACCCCTCAGGAATCGGGGAACTCCGTGACCTGGAGGATCAGCTCCTCCGAGGCCGTCTGGGCGAAATCCCCCAGGTAGGGGTCGAAGTAGGTGAAGAGGACGGGCCCCACCCGGAGAGGTCCGGGCTCGGTGGGCACCATAAGCCAGGTAAAGGTCCTCACCCCGCCCACCACGCCGTCCCTCACCTCCACGGCTGCATGGTCCGGTCCGGGAGACACCTCCGCCCCGTAGACCGGGCCCAGAGTCGGGGGCGGCAGGGTCCTCACGTTCCCGGCCCCCAGGACCCGGACCACCAGCAGCGCCGTCTCTCCCACCGCCAGGCTCTCGGGGGCCACCCCAGCCTCCAAGCGGTACCGTCCCACGGCTCCCCCGTAGCCCGGCAGGTCCGGGGCCGGGGGCACGGGAGCCACCGAGACGGCCAGGGGCTCCGTGGTCACCGTGTCCCAGGCCGCACTTCCCGCTGCGCCGGACGGCCGGGGCAGGAGCAGGAGCGGGGGAGGAACCACCTTCTCCCCCGGTTCCAGGGGGAAGAGGGCCCGGCGAAAGGTGTAGCCCTGGTCCACGCCTCCGCCGGAGGCGGTGGGCATGGCCCGGGGGGTCCGGGGGAGGTCCACGGCCCAGAACTCCGGAGGCGAAGGCGGCACGTACTCCGGATCGCCCCCCAGGCCCAGGAACGCCCCCGGGGGAAAGGAGGCTGTGGCCACCAGGGTCACCTGCTGGCCCGTGAAGACACGGACGGGCGTCAGGCCGGCGGCCAGGGACGCCCGGCCGGAGGGATCCTCCGCCACGGTGGCGTAGCGGTGGAGCTGCGGCACCACCTCCGGCCACCAGGGGCTCGATGCCGCCGTCTCCGCCCACCCTCCTCCCATGCCCTCAGGCCAACGCCCTCCGGGAATGGCCGGTAGGGTCGGGGGACCTGGAGAGCCGCCTCCGGGGGCGGCGCCATAGGGGGAGGTGGAGTCCGGGGGTAAGCCTCCTGGCCAGCCGCCTCCGGGGGCAGCGCCACCCGGGTAGCCTCCACCGGGGTAACCTCCACCGGGGGAACCCGGCGGCGGATAGGCCCATGGCGTTCCAGCTCCGGGCCAGCCCTGACCCGGCTGGGGCCAGCCCTGCCCCCCCGGCACGGAGTCCTGTCCCGTCTGGGGCCAGCCGCCTCCCGAATAGGATTGGGCCCAGGGGGCCGCTCCCGGGGGAGGGATGGGCCATCCTCCGTTGGGTCCCCAGGGCATCCAGGGCCAGGCAAACCCCGGAGGATGGGGAGAGCCCGGGTAGCCGGCGCCGTAGCCGGGATAGCCGGGGTAGGCTGTGCCGTAGCCCGGATAGCCCCAGCCGTAGCCCGGATAGCCCGCGCCATACCCCGGATATCCAGGGTAGCCCCAGGCACCGTAGGGCTGCTGTCCCCCGGTTCCCGCCTCCCCCATCTCTCCGGTGGCGGGAGGGGTCCCCTGGGAGACCACCGGAGGGGAGGAGCGTCCTTCTCCCTCCTCTGCTCTACTCCGGCCCCTCCCCTCCCCGGCCCCGGGCCACTGGAGGGGAGACGCCACGGCCGTGAGGCCGGGAGACGGCGCCTGCCGTGTTTGGCCGTTCACGGTTACCGCCACAGGCGGCAGAGCATACTCCCCGGGCTCCAGAGCCCGGAGGTAGACGTCTCGCTCCAGGACCCGCTGACCTCCGCGCCCCCCCACCCCCACGGAGGTTCGCTCCTGCACGTCCACGACCTCCAACCCGGCAGGGGGACTGAACTCCAGGGCCTCCGGGAAGCCGCCCTCGCTCCTGACCCGAATGGTCAGAATGGCTTCGCTCCCCACCCGGACGAGCCGGGGCCGGATTCCCACGCTGATCTCCGGCCCCTGCTGGACCAGGAGGAGAGCGCCCAGGAGCAATGCCTTTACCATGGTGGCCCCCTCCGTTCCCCCCGGGCTCCCGACAGGAGCTTGTCTCTCATGCTCGTCATCAGAACCTCCTCCAGGGCCCCTCTCTCCTGGAGCCGGAAGGACTCCAGGAGTCTCCGGGCTCCCACGGTGCCGTCCGGCCGTGCCCGCCCGTCCAGGCTGTCCAGAGCCCGGAGAGCCAGCTCCAGGTTCCGAGCCGTTCCCTCCGATCCCGGCCGCAGGCGCAGAGCCCGGCGGGCGTGAGTCACAGCCCGCCGGAGAGCCCTCCGGGCCCCATCCGGCGCCCCCTGGCTGAGACCCTGTCCCAGGTGGGCCAGGGCCAGGTTGTGCCGGATCCGGAAGGCCCACTCCGGTACCCCCGCCTCCGCCTGGACCACCTCCGCTGCCGGCAACCCTTCCAGCGCCCGGAGAGCTTCGCTCCAGCGTTCCGCATACAGGAGAGCCGCGCCCTCCCTCATCCGGACCTCGTCTCCGGCCCTCCAGGGTTCGGGGATCTTCCGGTACTCCGCCAGTGCCCCTTCCCCATTCCCGGCCCGGAGGGCCTCGTCGCCGGCGGCCATGTGCCGTTGGGCTGCCGGTACCCCCCGGAGGTGCCAGACCAGAAGCCCCAGGAACAGCCCGGCGAAGGAGGCGAGGGCCCAGGCAGGAATCCGGGAGCTCATTCGGTGGATGTCCATCCCTTCCTCTCTCTCCTGTCCGTATCCCCGGTTCCTCCCCGGTCGGCCAGAGCCATCTCCACGCTCAGGGCCACCAGGGCCAGGAAAACGAAGAGGGGCCAGAGCTCCCGAGCCGCTACCCGGGTGCTCTCCTCGTCCTTTCCGCCGGTTTCCACTCCCATCTGCCGCCGGAGACGGTCCATGGCCCCGGGAGCCTCGGAGGTGACGACCTCTCCCCCTCCCGCCCGGGCCAGCCGGGCCAGGAGATCCGGATTCGCCCGGGACACGGTTTCCCCTCCACCAGTCTCGGCCGGCCCGGCCCGCTGCATGAGGGCCCGGACTCCGGAGTTCCGGGGCGGGACCCTGCCTCCCTGAGGCGTTCCCACCAGGACGACGGACAGCACCCCCCCTGCGGCCCGGACCTCCCGGGCCGCTTCCAGGGCATCCTCCCCGGGACCGTGGTCCTCCCCGTCCGTGAAGAGGAGGATCTCCGGAGCCGCCTTCCTGGTTTCCGGGGGCAGATCGGCCACCAGGCCCAGGGCCTCCCGAAGCCCCCGGGCCAGGGCCGTGCCCTGGCGGGTGAGCATCTCCGGGGAGACGGCGTCCACCCTGGCCAGGAGGGCGTTCCGGTCCAGGGTGGGAGGCAGAAGGGGATAGGCCTCTCCGGCGAAGACCACCAGTCCCACGGGCCGACCCCTGGCGGCATGGGCCAACCGCCGGATCTGCAGGCGGGCCTGGCCCAGGCGACCCCAGGGCACGTCCGCCACCTCCATGGACCGGGAGACGTCCAGGACCATGACCAGGGGAGGGGCCGGCACCGGCATGGACACCTCCCGAACCCCTACCGCCGGTCCGGCCAGGGCCACACCCAGGCTCCCTCCGGCCACGCCCAGAAGCACGCCCCGGAGGAGCCAGTGACCGGGCAGAGAGGGAAAGAGGGGCTTTCGGGGCCAGAATCCCACCTCCAGGTCGTCTTCCAGGTAGCCCCGCCATCGCCGGGTCCGACGCCGGCGGATCTCGTGGGCCACCAGGAGGACCAGGGGAAGAGCCCCGGCCACGGCCAGGAGTCGGGGAGTAAGAAAGCTCACAAGATCCTCCCCCGAGGGGCCACCCCGAGCCCCGCCTCCCCCAGGAGGAGGAGACAGGCCAGGAGAAGGAAAGGAGTGTCGAGGGACCGGTGCTCCACCGGCGCCTCCTCTTCCAGCGGCCCCGTCTCCAGGGAGTCGATGGCCGTCATGACCCGGCGGAGCCCTTCCGGGTCCCGGGCCCGGAAGTACGATCCCCCACCCCGGCGAGCCACCCGGGTGAGAAGCCCCT
This sequence comes from uncultured Gemmatimonadaceae bacterium, assembly GCA_964652625.1. Classification (GTDB taxonomy): domain Bacteria; phylum Gemmatimonadota; class Gemmatimonadetes; order Longimicrobiales; family Gaopeijiaceae; genus CAZZEL01. The sequence goes on along the minus strand of CAZZEL010000007.1, from coordinate 5,935 downwards.
GGTCCAGGGGCTCCCCGCCGCTCTCCCCCCCGACTCCCACGGTGTGGACCCGGACCCCCACCTCCCGTGCCGCCTCGGCCACGGGAAGGGGATCCAGGGTCCCGGCATTGTTCCGGCCGTCCGTGACCAGAAGAACGACCCGGGAGGGGGAGGGAACGACCAGAAGGCCATGGGCCGCCAACCCCAGACCGGCTCCCAGGGCCGTCCCTCCTTCGTCCCCTCTAGCCTCCAGGTCCTGGAGCAGGCCCTGGAGATAAGCGTGCGAGGTGGTGGGAGGAACCAGGATCCGGGCCTCCCGGGCGAAGGTGACCAGCCCGATCTGGTCCCGGGGACGTCCCCTGATGAAACGCCCCACTTCCTCCGTGGCCCCCTTCAGGCGGGTGTCCAGACCCTGGTCCCGGGCCTCCATGGAGCCGGAGACGTCCAGGGCCACCATGAGGGCCACGCCCTCCCGGGGCGAGGGGGGGAGGGGACGGAGGGTCCCTGGGCCGGCCAGTGCCAGGACGAGCAGGGCCAGAGCCCCCACCCTCAGGAGGAATCCCGTACCCATGCGCTCCTCCACGGCCATGCCCACCCTGGCCAGGAGGGAGGGGGGGGAGGGGGCTTCCCCGGGAAGGTGCTGGGGCAGGTGGCGGGATCCGGCGCGGAACCGCCATGCCACCACCGCCAGAACGGGAAGGAGGAGGAGCAGAAGTCCTGGCCGGGCCCAGTCAAACACGAGAGGCCTCCCGCAAGCGTCGAACCCGAACGACCCACCGATGGACCCATGCCGGCGAGGGGGGCTCCTTCCTGAAACAGGCGTCCTCTCCCTCCTGGAGGATCTCCACCAGGGGAGTCAACGAGGATCGGAGGTCCGGTCTCTTCGCCCCCGACTCCGGGACGGCGGTTCCGTCCTCGGGCCCATGACCCCCTGCTCTTCCGTCCAGGGCCTCCAACAGCTCGGGAGTGGTGAGGCCCGGCGTTTCCAACCCGACAGTGAGGGCCGCTTCACGGCGAATCCGGGGAAGGACCCGTGCCAGGAGCTCCCGGGCCTCGGCCGCGGTACTGGGCCGCCGGCCCAGGAGCTCATCCAGAGACGGGCTATCAGCTCCCGGTCCCGGACCGGGCCCTGGGGCCACGGATAGGGGAGCCTCCAGGGGCCCGTGGTCTTCGTCTCCCCGGACCCGGCTCCACAGGAGCCCGCTCAAAGCCATGCCCACGAAGGAAAGGGTGAGAGGCCACGGGGGCCCTGGCTCCGGCACGGGAGGAGGGGGTCGTGGAGGGGCGGGGGACACCCGCCGTGGAGGAGGCGGAAGAACCGAGGCCACCTGCAGGTGGCCCAGGGGCAGACTCACCCACCGCTCTTCCCGGCTTCCCGGCCCCTCCCTACGGGACGACACCCGGAGCTTCAGGGGAGGGAGAGGGATGGAGCCGCTCTGCAGGGCCTGGAGGGGGTACTCCAGCACACCCGCCCCGGTTCGTTCCACCGAACCCCGTCCCACCAGCCCCGGGAAAGAGGGAAGGGTATCGGGAACCGTAATGGAGAGCCCGTGGGCCACCTCCAGGGCCACCCGGACCCGGAGGGTGTCCCCGGTACGGACCGTATCCGGATGAACGGTGACCTCCTGCACCCGGACCCCGGGAGGATCCGGGGGGGGCTGGAGGAGGGTCAGAACCAGGAGAGCCAGGGCGCCGGAGTTAGTCACGCCACCTCCTCCGCCCTGGGCGGAGACCGGGCCCCCGACTCCATCTCGCCCCTGGGGTGGAGGGCATCATCCGGGACCGGAGGCTCTCCACCACCGGCCGGTCCACCGGGACGGCCCAGGGTTCCAGGCCCAGCTCCCGAAAGAGGGCGGCCACCCGGGTACGCTCCTCCTCAAGGGCCTCCGCCAGGCCGCCGTCTCCTCCGGCTACCCGAGTCCACCCGGCTTCTCCGGGCTCCCGGAGAAAAAGACGTCCCCGGGCCGGAAACCGCCCCTCCCTCTCGTCCCGGATCCAGACGGGGGTCACGCGGTGACGTCCCGCCAGGCGGCTCAGGGGTCCTTTCAGGGCCTCCGCCTCTCCGGGAGGGCTCTGGAAATCACTCACCAGGAAGAGGCGGCCGGCAGCCCTCATCACCCGGGCCGCCGTCTCCAGGAGTGCGGAGAGGGGCTGAGGAGAGACCGGCCCCTGATGGTCCAGGAGAGAAGAGAGCAGACGAAGAAGCTGGCTTCTTCCCCCACGGGGGCGCCCCACCGTTCCGGGCCCGACCCCTTCATGCAGCAACCCGGCCCGGTGGCCCTCCCGGAGAGCCAGGGCCAGGAGGATGGATGCCACCTCCCGGGCCCGGCACGCCTTCACCCCGGAACGTCCGGCCGGCAAGGTGGGGGAGGAGTCAAGCACCACCAGGACCGGCAGGTCCTTCTCCCCGGCGAACTCCTTCACGTGAAGGCGGCCCTTCCGGGCCGTAACCCGCCAGTCGATGCCCCGGACTTCGTCCCCTGGCTGGTACTCCCGGACCCCGGCAACCTCCACACCCCGACCGGCAATCACGGACGTGGCATGGCCGTAGGAGAGGGAGCGGGCCTTCTCCTCCGCCTGGACGGCCAGACGGCGAAGGGTCCGGTCCAGGTGGGCAGCGAGAAGCCGGGACTCGTCCCTCCTCATGGTCCCTCCTCAGGGAGCCGGCACGGCCTCCAGGATCCGGTCCAGGATCTGGTCCGGACCCAGCCCCTGGGCCTCGGCCTCGTAGGTGGGCAACAGTCGATGCCGGAGGACGTCGGGAGCCAGGGCCTTCACGTCCTCCGGAAGCACGTACGTACGTCCGGAGAGGTAGGCCCGGGCCCGGGCAGCCTGCTGCAAGGCCAATCCCGCCCGGGGCGAAGCCCCCATGGCCACCAGGGCCCCACACCCCGGGATCCCCACTCCTTCCGGGTCCCGAGTGGCGCCCAGGAGGCCCACCACGTACTCCCGGATACCGTCCTCAACGTGCACCTCGTCCACCTCCCGGCGAGCCTCCAGGATCTCCCGGGAGCTCGTGACCGGAGAGATGGCCTCTCTCCGGGAGGCGAAGCCCCCCCGGAGGATCTCCAGCTCCTCGCTCCGGCGGGGGTAGTCCAGGAGAAGGAGCATGAGGAACCGGTCCACCTGGGCCTCGGAGAGTGGATAGGTGCCGTGATGCTCCAGGGGATTCTGGGTGGCCAGAACCATGAAGGGGGCCCGCAAGCGGAAGCTCTCGCCTCCCAGGGACACCTGCCCCTCCTCCATGGCCTCCAGGAGAGCCGACTGCACCTTCGGCGGGGCCCGGTTGATCTCGTCGGCCAGGACGAAGTTGGCGAAGATGGGCCCGGGTGCCGGAACGAAGCTCCCCGTCTCCTCCTGGTAGACCAGACTCCCCAGGATGTCCGACGGCAGGAGGTCCGGCGTGAACTGGATCCGCCGGAAGGAAGCGTCCACGGCGGCGGCCAGGGTTCGGGCCAGGAGGGTCTTGGCCAGACCGGGCACCCCTTCCAGGAGCACGTGCCCGCCGGCCAGGAGGGCGATGAGGAGGCGCCGCAGGATCCGGGTCTGTCCCACGACCCGGGCCGCTACGGCCTCTTCGATCCTGTGTTGAAGAGGAGTCCGGACCGAACTCCTAGGTTCCATTGCCTTTCGGCGGTTGGGATACGAAGACCTCGTCGGCCAGGGCCTGGCGGCTCTCGGCGCCGTCGGTGGTGGCGGCAGGATCGAAGGCGGCGGTCGGGTCTCCTTCCACCGAATCCATGAGCTTCAGGAGCTCTTCCTCCGAATCCAGATTGTGGAGGTCGAAGAGCCTGGAGAGTCCCTCCAGCCGCTGCTCGACCTCGTTGAGGACGCCGGCGGCATGAGCGAGCTGCTGAGCCGTGATATCCTGGAACTGGAGAAGAATGATGAGACGGTTCAGCTCCTCCTTGAGTTCCTCCCCCACCTCTTCCCGTTCTCCGTCCTCTGCCTCGGAGGAGGGAACCAGCACATCCACCATGGAGAGGGCTTTGTCCAGGCCATCCAGCATGTCCGTGGCCGCCACCTCCGTGGTCATGGTGACTTCTTCCAGCTTATGGTGCGTCTTCTGCACCCGCTCCACGGCTGCCTGCTGGAGGATGCCCCGGCCAGTGCGAATCCCGTGGAGCACACCCTGGATTTCCTTGTAGGTCTTGAGGAGAACGGTCACCAGGTCCAGGAAGTTCTGCCCGCCTTCATCCCCGTCCTTTGAGGGAAATCCGAGCTCCCCCAGGTCGTCCGCCATCCCTTCCGCCCTGAGGTTCCCGTCCCAGACCTCCAGGAGGATTCCCGCAACCTCCCGCAGAGTGGCTTCCGAGTCCTTCAGCAACTCGCCCCGATCCAATTCGTGCCCCTCCATGACTCAGCCTCCGTCTACGCGGCGCCCAGAACCTGGTCGATCTTCTCTTTCAGGACAGGGGGCGTGAAGGGCTTTACCACGTAGTTGTTCACCCCAGCCTGGGCCGCTTGCAGGATGTCCTCTTTCACACTCCGAGTGGTGACCATGAGGATCGGCACATCCTTGCCGTCCGGCCGCTCCCGGAGAGCCTTCACGAACTCCAGCCCGCTCATGTTGGGCATGTTCCAGTCGGTGATGACGAACTCCACCGAGGAGTCGAACTTGCTGAGACCCTCGGCTCCGTTGGCCGCCTCGTCGAATTCCTGAAAGCCGATTCTCTGCAAGGAGTTGGCAACGATTCGCCTCATGGTTGCGGAGTCGTCCACGATCAGGAACTTCATGGAGATACCTCGTTGCTCAGGAAGGTCAAAAACGGGAGACGGAGACTCAGATCTCCAGATCTCCGGAGTTTAAGAGGCGGCGGGCCACTTCTTCGGCCACCTCCTCGGAATCGTAGGTGCCGTCGTCGATGCGACGGGCGATCTCTTCCAGGCGGTCCGGGGACAGGCCCTCCTGAGCCGCCTGGGAGGCCATGGCCTGGCCCTCCTCGGACAGCTCCACCCGGTCGGACCGGCCCTGGCAGGGCGTTCCGTCGGAGTCCTTCTCCCTGGAGCCCTTCGGTTCCCTCACCCGAGCCGGACCGTGGGTCCGCAGATGACTTGTGAGCACGTCACGGATTGTCATGTCAATGTCCTCCTCTCCCCGACAGCTTCGTCACCCGCCACGAGAACTTTAATGGTTGTGGGCAGTGGATTCGGCGAAACCCGGCGCCGCACCCGGTGAGGGTCAAAGCCGAACATTGATCCTTCCGGCTCCTTCCCGAGGGGCCGGCCCGTCGTCGGCGACGTAACGCCTCACGCCGCCTTCTCGCCGGGCCATGGCGTGGACCTGCTCCCGGGTCTCCTCTCGGAGCTCCCCGAGGCGCTTTCTCAGCTCCTGGTCCCTGGCCAGGGCCGCCCGGAGGTCCTGGCGGACGGACTCCAGGAGCCTCCGGTTCTCCGGATCCAGGGCTTCAGCAGACGGCAGGCTACCGTCGTCTTCCGCCAGGGCCTCCTGGATCTGGTCCCGGGCTTCCGCCAGTTCCTGGAAACGATCCATGTTCCCTGAATCCACCGCCAGGACCTGGTCGTCGATCAACCTGGCGTACCGGGCGTAGAGGTCCAACCGTCGCCGTACCTCCTGGGGGTCGAGCCCCTCTCCGGGCTCCTGCCGGCGGGCGTTTATCATGTCGGCCTTTCTTCCACCCGACCGTCCTCCAGGGATACATCCTGCCCGGAGGCGATCTCCGCGGCTTCCACCCAGCTATCATGGAGGGAACCCACCATGTCGATGAGGGGATCCAGGCGCTCGGCCTCCAGGGTTCGGCTGGCTTCGGTGATCTCCTTCAGGAAATAGCTGTAGAGGGAGGCCAGGCGGGTCGCCAATTCCCCTCCCACCTCGAAATCCAGGGTGCCCAGCAGCTCGTAGATAATGGACGAGGCCCTCTCGATGCTGGAGGCCTTGCCCACAACGTCACCGGACGTGATCTGTTTCGAAGCACGCCGCAGGCTCACCAGAAGG
>CAZZEL010000006.1:66791-75601 GCA_964652625.1 uncultured Gemmatimonadaceae bacterium | reverse complement strand
TGGGAGATGCCGGCGTCAGACCATGACCCGGTCTCGGAGCTCATGGCCGACAACCATCGCCGGGGCGCCGACCCCGACGGCTGGACCGCCGCCTCCCGCTGGGCGCGGGAAGAGGACATCCCGCCCCACGTCTTCTTCCCCGCCGTGGAGGCCTTGGGGGAGGAGTGAGGGACCGAGGCAGAATGCTGCGGAGGAAACAACTGAAGCGCTCGTTTTCGTGACTGAGAGCGCTTGGTTTTGTGGGTGAGAGGGTCTGGAGCCCTGTTTCAAGAGAGGTGATGGGACGCTGAGGATGTATGATGCGAGGCCGACGCTCGGAATACGAGGTTGGATTCTCGAAACGTTCCCGAAGGGCTTCGCTTCCTCCCGGCGTTTGCGTTCGGTCCGGGATATGAAAGACGCCCGGTCGCCCATCCCGGGTCCGGAAGATCTCCAGGTCGGCCACGGTCCTGGAATCAATGACCACGACGACGCTCCGAGGTCATCTCAACCCCTCTCCGGTGGCCAGAGAATCCCGAGACCCACACCGGCCACAGGGGCGAGATCGATGCTTTCGTGAAAGAAGAAACCCACGGAGGCCTCGGGCCGAAAGTTGCTTCCCACCTGCCGCGCTCCGATTCTTCCCCGGAGCGTGAACTCCGAATCCTCCTATAGGAGGAATCCTGGACTCAGCCCGATGAAGAACTCGTGCCGGCCCGGCGAACCCAGCGGATCGAGGGCGATCTCCACACCTCCGGCAAGCTCCCATCCCTTCGTGTCGCATCCCGACCCCAGACCCACATCGAGGGGACAGTAGACGACGAGATCCGTGTAGCCGAAGGCCAGCCAGGGTCGCAGGGGACCCCATGCGTGAACGGCCACAGCGGCCCGTCCCGAGGCCACGGACGAGCCGTAGAAGAACCCGGGCGTGATGGAGAGCAGACCGCCAGGCGGCGCGTTCGAGGGAGACTCCTGTCCGGCAAGTCCGGCCCCAGGACAGAGAGCTGTGAGCAGGACCAGAGCCGGCAGGAAGGACAGAGGTCTCATGAGGGTCCGTTTTCAGCTTCGGGGTTCCGGTCGCCCCAGCTCGTACAGCCGCACGTACTCTACGTCCATCTCATCACGAGCCGTACCCGGAATGTAGTCCTCTCCGATCTCGAAGGGCTAGAACCCGGATGGCAACACGATCTGCCCGGTCAGTGCGCCCTCCGAGTCGAAGATGGTCCAGGAACGGACCTCTACTCCGGGTGGTCGGAAGTCCTCCACCCAGAGGCAGTCCCGGGTGTCAGCCAGGAGTCTTCCGTGGGGCGGGAAGAACTCGGCCCCTGTCTTGTGTCCAAAATCAGCGGTGAGGCCCCCGTCCGCCGCAGCGGAGCGGTAGAAGGTGTGGGCCCGGTTCATCCCATCCCGAAGCTCGTTCCGGCGTCGCATGTCGAAGGTCCCGTCGGAAACCGTTCGAAGGTCCCGCCGAAAACCGTCTCCCCGTTGGCAAAGGTCCCGATGACGTTCAGCCATCCTCCTGCCTGGACCGAGAGCCGTTTCACGGCCAGGAAGCCTTCCCGGGAATGGATGAAGGTGAATCGGTGGTGTGCCGGATCCACGATCTTCAGGGTGTCCCCCCTGATTCCGGCCAGCACCGGGATCTCGAACTCCCGCGGTCCGCTCCCCTGTTGGCCGGGTGCTTCTTCGTTGGCCGGATTGCTTACCCGGTATCGGGACTCGGGAGGAACACGGGATCCTGCTTCAGGGCCGGAATCCAGAATCGGGCCACTCCCTCGGCGATCTCGTTGGGACCCGCACCCTGGCAGTTCGTCAGGACGATCACCGTCAGGTCGTCCTCCAGGTACCGGTGGAGGGCTACGGTGTTGCCGCCGGACGCGAAGGCCGCCCGGTGCCCCGGCCGATCCACGGTTCCCCATCCCAAGCCGTAGCCCATGATCTTCCCGTCCAGCCGAGCCACGGATCCATCCACCAGCCTCACGGGCTCCCACAACTCCCGGGCGCTCTCCGGGGACAAAATCGTTCCGGCTCTCAGCGCCTGGTCCCAGGCCACCAGATCCCGGAGGGTGGAGTTCAGGCCTCCAGTGGTCAGCATGAAGTCAGGGTAATCCACGTGGAGTCGCTGAAGGTGGTCGGTGGGCCGGAGTCTCCCTTCCCCGGAAGCTTCCAGACGGCTGTACCAGGGGCCGCGACCCGGGACAATGGCGCTGAATCCTCCGAAGGTGGTCTGCTCCATCCCCGCCGGGCGAAGCAGGTCCTCCGAGAGAAACTCCGGAAAGGAGGTGTCGGTTACGGACTCGATGATGGCCTGGATGAGGGCATAATTCGTCTGGTTGTACCCCCACGCCGTGCCCGGGGAGAACTGCAGGGGCCGGGTTCGGAGGGAATCCAGAGCGTCGGGAAGGGACTCCGCCACCACCCTCAACTCGGAACCTGACTCCGTGGCGATCTCAGGAAGCCCGGAGGTATGGCTGAGCAATCGCCGGATCGTGATTCCGTGCCAGGCGCTGGGAAGTCCGCTCATGTGCTCTTCCACGGGATCGTCCAGGGAAAGGCGGCCCTCCTGGACCAGGCTCATGACGGCGGCCCCCGTGAAAGACTTCGTTACCGACGCAAGGCGGTATACGGTCTCGGCCGTGGCCGCCTGGTGGAATTCCAGACTGGCCAGTCCGTACCCCCGGAGCTTCTCGACCCTCCCCTCCTGAAGCACCGCCAGGGAGAGACCGGGGATCTGCCGGTCCTTCATCCACTCCTGGACCCACTGATCCACCGGGTCATCCACGGGCTCCTGGCAGGCCGGCAGGGTCGGAAGGAAGAGGCTCAGGAGGGCCATGACCGCACTCGAAGGAGTGCGACGGGGCATCGAAGGAGCACCGCTGGTCTTCCTCTCCTCGGGCATGGGCTTCCTCTCCATTATCATCGGGCTATCGGACCCGCTCGTCTTCCAGCACCGGCGGCACCCGGGCCCGGCTGGCCTGCTCCAGGTCGTAGGCCCAGGCCAGGAGCTCCGCTTCCGTCCACATGTCTCCGATGAACGCCGCCACGAAGGGCGTGCCGTCCCCGTAGTAGGCGAACGGAACGGTGACCACGGGGATTCCCAGGTGGTTCACGATATTACTGGGGAGCTCCGGATGGTTGTTGGGATTGTACTCAGGCCGCTCCGGGTCCTCTACCAGGGGTCCTATGGGAGCGCCGGCCTGAGGGAAGAAGAGGCCGTCCAGCTCGTGCTCATCCATGACCTTCCGGAAGAGCTCCCGGATTTCCTTCCGCCAGCTCTGGAACCCGTCGCCTGCTTCCGTGGCGCTGGGTCGGGCCGGATTTCTTCCTCCGGTCCATTCCCCGTAGTCCCGTCCCGTGAGCTCACCCCACTTCCGGAGGGTCTTCACCGGGGCGTCAGGGCCCAGGCTCCGGAGGTAGAGGAGGAGGTCGTGGGGACCCTGGGACGGTACCCTTGGACGCTGGTCGTAGAGCTCCACGAAGCCGCTGTCTCGAAAGGGGTCTTCCACCACCTCCGCCCCTTGCTTCTTCAGGACCCCGATGGCCCGGGCGTAGAGGCTGTCCGTCTCGGGAGCCAGGGGCAGGAAGGAATCCCGCCAACCCGGCCCCACCAGACCGAACCGGCGGCCTGAGAGGGCGCTGTCCGACAGGGCGCCCCGGTATCCGTCTTCAGGTATTCGATCCACGGCGGCGAAGGTGGCCAGGTCCTCGGGAGTGGGTCCCGCCAGGACATCCAGGGCCAGAGCCGCGTCCTCCACGGTCCGGGCCAGGGGCCCCACCACGTCCACGTAGGTGGCGTTCATGGGCACGACGCCCTCCAGGGGGACCAGCCCGAAGGTGGGTTTCACGCCCACCAGGCCCTGGGCGGCCGCCGGATTCTGGATCGATCCTCCGGTTTCCGTCCCCACCCCCAGCACGGCGAAGCTGGCGTTCACAGCCGTGGCCGTGCCCCCGCTGGAGCCCCCCGGGACCCGGTCCACGGCGTAGGGGTTCAAGGTTGCTCCGGCCAAAGAGCTCCGGGTTCGGGTGCCGTGGCCTCCGAAGTCCGGAAGGTTCGTCTTCCCGAGGATGACGGCTCCGGCCTCCCGGAGGCGCTCCACTACCGCAGCGTCATCCCCGGGAATCAGGTCGATGCCGCCCGTGGTGCGACTGAAGCCCGAGAACCCCGCCGTGGTGGGAAGTCCCCTCATGTCCATGTTGTCCTTGATGACCACCGGGACCCCGTGAAGGGGGCTCCGGGGTCCCCGTGCCCGGTATTCCCGGTCCAGCGCCGCCGCCTGCGTCAGGACCTCCGGATTCATGGAGATGAAGGCGTTGTAACGGGACTCGTAGCGGTGGATCCGGTGGAGGAAGGCCCGGGTGAGGTCCAGGATGGAATACCGGCCCCGGGCCAGGTCTTCCTGGATTCGGCTGGCCGTGAGCTCCCGGACCTGGATCCTCTCGCCGGCCCGCTCCAGGGCCTTCAGCTCCCCTGGCGTGAGCTCCAGGACCCGGATTTCTTCCGGGCCGGGAACGGGAACGATGGGCGCACGGCCGACGGAAAGTGGGGTGACGGACTCTTCGGCCCCGGAGGAGGCCTCCGGGCGGGATCCAGTGGAGACGCAGCCCTGCAGAGCCACGACGAGGCCAAGGACTGCCGGCGTCGGGAATCGCTGCCACTGCTGCCATCCCGCCCGGGGCATGAACGCTCCTTTCACAGATCAGAAGACCCTCAAGAACCGGAAGGCTGGAGGAAACCGGAACTTGCGGAGCCGTTCCGCGCCTGCCAAGGCCCTCTCCCATGCCCCTCTCCTGGTGAGCGGGTCGGGAACCGTTTGATAAGAGGGGATGGTCTTCGGACCGTGGTGGCTCTTCGGGCCGGGGACCATCATCCAGACCTCCGCTTGTGGAGCCTGGTGACTCGGGGCTACTGTTTTCGAGGACCCGGTGTCTTACCCAAGAGAGAGAACCCATGTCCGAGAACGGATCCAAGGATGCCGCCTCGAGGGGCAGGCTTCCGTCCCTCCTGGAGAACTGGATCAGTCTCGTCGGGATGATCCTGGCCGCCGCCAGCTTCTTCGCCGTGGCGGCCCTCATCGCCATGGACGTCTTCAGTGGGCTTCCCAATCCCTACATGGGAATCCTCACCTATCTGGTGGCTCCCGGTTTCCTGATTGCGGGCCTCCTTCTCATCCTCGTGGGCGCCCTGGTGGAGCGCCGGCGCAGGCGGAGGCTCGGGGAAGGGGAGATCCCGCGGCATCCCATCATCGATTTCAATCGGCCCAGGCATCGCCGGACGTTCGTCGTGGCGGGTGTCGTGATGTTCCTCTTCTTCCTGGCAACGGCTGTGGGATCGTACCGAACCTACCATTTCACCGAGTCTGTGGAGTTCTGTGGGCAGACATGCCACACGGTCATGGAGCCCGAGTTCACGGCCTACCAGGGATCACCTCATGCCCGGGTGGCGTGCGTCAAATGCCACATCGGCCCCGGGGCGGACTGGTTCGTGAAATCCAAGCTCTCCGGAGCGTACCAGGTCTACGCCACCCTGGCGAACACCTACCCCCGGCCCATTCCCACACCCATCGAGAATCTCCGGCCCGCTCAGGAGACCTGCGAGCAGTGTCATTGGCCCCGGAAGTTCTTCGGAAACGCCGAGCGGGTGAACCAGCACTTCTTCTCCGATGAAGCCAACACCCCATGGACCATACGGCTTCTCATGAAGATCGGGGGCGGAGATCCGGAGCTGGGTCGCGTGGGCGGGATCCACTGGCACATGAACATCAACAACAAGGTGGAATACATCGCCACCGACGAGGAGCGGCAGGTCATTCCCTGGGTCCGGGTGACGAGCTCCGAGGGGGAGGTCACGGTCTACCAGTCCGAGAGCAACCCTCTGGATCCCGACACGATGGAGGAGGCGGAGATCCGGCTGATGGACTGCATCGACTGCCACAATCGTCCGTCCCACATCTACGATCCTCCTTCCCGGGCGGTGAACCTGGCCATGAGTACGGGCCGGATCAGCACGGATCTCCCCTTCATCAAGAAGATGGGGACCGGGCTTCTCACCGCCGAGTACCGGACCACTCAAGAGGCCCTGAGTTCCATCTCCGATTCCCTTACCGCCGCCTACGAGGACGATCCCGTCAATCCGGCCCAGATGCGGAAAGCCATGGACGAGCTGGGGAGGATCTATCAGGACAACTTCTTCCCGGAAATGAACGTGGACTGGCGGGTCTACCCCGACAACGTGGGCCATACCCTCTTCCCCGGGTGTTACCGGTGTCACGACGGACAGCACGTCAGCCCGGAGGGAGAGGTGGTCACCCACGACTGCACGGCCTGCCACGTGATCATCGGCCAGGGGTCGGGGGCCCGAGCCGATACCCTGGCTCCTGGAGGGCTCGAGTTTCAGCACCCGGTGGACATCAGCGAGCTCTGGCGTTCCGTGAACTGCGCGGAGTGCCATACCGGTGGTGTGACCTGAACCCGTCCCACGGACCCGCAACGGGTTCCATCCAGTTTCGAATTCTCTCCGCCGGACTCCCGTCCACCGCACTTCCGGCGACAGGGCGGGGTTGAGCCGAAGCCCGTCCTCGCTCTTTCGAGAAGCTGGAACCTTCTAAGAGACCGGGTCCACGGGCGGGTTTTCCCGTATGACCCCGGGATGGTTGAAGGCGTCTCACGGCTCCGGCCCGGCAGTCCGAGGTTGACATCCCCGTAGAATGTGATATTAATACAAACGTTTGAATTAAGCTGGCGCAGGGACCGGGCCGGTCCCGCCTTGCGGAAGGGACGATGATGGAACCCGACGAGAACACCCCGGGCGACCCCGGGCAACCCGAGCAAGAAGACACCCGGTACCGGCTGGTGGCGGCGGGCCGACATCTCTTCTCCACCCGGGGATTCCACGGAGCCTCCGTCCGGGCGCTCACGACGGAGGCAGGCGTGAACCTGGGGGCGGTCACCTACCACTTCCAATCCAAGGAAGGCCTGTACGAGGCCGTCCTGGACCACTGCTTCGGGCCGGTTCGGGAGCGGGTGGCCATGGCGGCCCGGCTTCCCATCTCCCCCATGGAGCAGGTGGACCTCTTCGTGAGGGGCATGTACCAGCACCTGTGGGACAACCCGGAGCTGCCTCGCCTCATCGTGCAGGAGCTGGTCCTGGGGGATCGGCCCTCCCAGCCAATTCTGGACATGCTTCGGGCCGTGGTGGGCACCCTGGCGGAGATCCTGGAGAAAGGCCAGGAAGAGGGGAGCATCGTGCTTGGAGATCCGGTTCTCCAGGCCCTGAGCGTCCTCTCCCAGCCCATCTACCTCTCCGTGGTATCGGCCACCTTGAAGAGGGAGGATCTCCGGGACGCGGATCTACCGGTGCCTCAACGCTCCGGAGAAAACCACGCAGTATCCATCCTTCGGCGAGCTCTACTGGCTCGGGAGGAGGAAGGAGGAAGGACAGGATGAGATGGAGCCTGAAGTGGGTTGGCGTGGCCCTGGCGGTCCTGACGCTGTTGCCCCCGAGGCTGGCTGCCCAGAGAGGAGCGTTCTCTCAGGAAACGAATCCCCTGACCCTCGAAGAGGCGGTGAGCCTCGCCCTTGGAAGTCATCCCGTCGTGGGACGGGCGCGGGCCCACAGAACCGGGGCCGAAGCCCGCTTGGAGCAGGCCCGGGCCAGCTGGCTTCCGTCCCTGACCACGGAGGGTTCCCTGGCCCGTTTTCAGGAGCCCATGGTGGTGGCCCCTCTCCACGGGTTCGATCCCACCCGCCCTCCGTCCTTCGACCGGAACCTGGTTCAGGGCAACCTGTCCCTGGGCTACACCATCTTCGACGGAGGAGCTCGGGGGGCCCGTGTGGATCGAGCCGAAGCCGGGGTGGCGGCAGCTGCGGTGGGTGAAGAGCTCTCCAGGATGGATCTAACCCTCCAGGTGAGCCGGGCCTACCTGGCGGTTCTGGCTGGAGAGGAGCTCGTGGAGGCGGCCGAGGCCCAGATCCAGGCCCTGGAGTCCGAGGAGGATCGGGCTCGCCAGTTCCTGGAGGAGGGGAAGGCGGCCCGGGTGGACCGGCTCCGGGTTCAGGCCGCCCTGAGCCGCGCCCGGGCCGACGCCATCTCCGTCCGGTCGGACCTGGACCTGGCCTGGGGCCGCCTGGCCCGGCTTACCGGAGCAACCCACCAGGAGCTCCGGGAGAGGGCCCTGCTCCCGGTGAAGCTGGGAGACGATCCGACGCCTTCCCGGGGCCGCACCCTGGAGACGGCCAGGTCCAACAGTCCGGACCTGGCTCTGGCACGCCGGGAGCTGGCTGCCGCTGCGGCGGAGGTCCGGGAGGCGGGATCGACGTGGTTGCCCTCTCTTCAGGCCGCGGGACGGTACCAGAACTACGGAACCCTCGATGGAAAACACACCCAGGAGTGGCAAGCGACACTGAGCGTCGCCTATCCCATCTTCACCGGAGGGGCCCGAGGGGCTGAGGAGCAGGGAGCTCGGGCCGAGGAGCGGGAGGCGGCTCAGGGTCTGCGCCTGGCAGAGCTGGAGGTGGAGGAGAAGGTGGAGGACGGTCTGGCTGCCCTGGCCGAAGCCAGGGCCCGCCGGGAGGCCCTGGAGCTGGGGGTGACTCAGTCCCGGGAGGTGGCCCGCATCGAGGCCCTGGCCCTGGAGGCGGGGGCCGGAGTGCAGACGGATTTTCTGAAGGCCCAGGCCGATCTGTTCCGGGCCCGGGCCGCCCTGGTCCAGGCCCGTCACGGCGAGATCCTGGCCCGCCTCCAGCTGGCCCGGGTCATGGGAGAGCTGACACAGGAGTGGATTGAGGAACACGTGGAGGTGAAGCGATGAACGCCTTTTCGGCGAAGACCCGAC
>CAZZEL010000006.1:42856-66691 GCA_964652625.1 uncultured Gemmatimonadaceae bacterium | reverse complement strand
TTCCAGGTCGCCGGCCGCATCGAGTGGCTGGGTTTTCGGGAAGGGGATTCGGTGAAAGCCGGGATCGAGGCCGCACGCCTCGACCAGGCCGAGCTCCGGGCCCAGCTCCGCTCGGCCCAGGCCGGCCTCCAGGCGGCCCGGTCCAGGCTCCAGGAGCTGGAGAGGGGCTTTCGACCCCAGGAGGTTGCCCAGGCAAGGGCCGCCCTCCGGGGAGCCCGGGAACGGATGGAGGATGCCCGACGGGACAGGGGCCGGGCCAGACGCCTCCATGAAGGTGGGGCCATCAGCCAGGAGGCCCTGGACAAGGCGGAGACTGCCGCGGAGGTGGCGGAGTCGGCCTTCGACCAGGCCAGGGAGCGGGTGCACCTCCTGGAAGAGGGCCCCCGGCAGGAGCAGGTGGAGGCCCAGAGGGCCCTGGTGACCTCTGCCGAAGCGTCCGTGGCCCGTGTGGAAGCCACCCTGGCCAATGCCACTGTCACCATCCCTTTCCCGGGCATCATCACCGTCCGGCACCGGGAACCGGGAGAGACCGTGTCCCCGGGCCTGCCGGTCTTCACCCTCATGGATCCTGAGGACCGCTGGGTCCGGATCTACGTCCGGGAAGACCGAATCGGAGCCGTGTCCCTGAGACAGAAGGCCTCCATCTCCTCGGATACCTATCCGGACCGAACCTACGAAGGGGAGGTGACCTTCATCGCCAACGAGGCGGAGTTCACCCCCCGGAACGTCCAGACCACGGAAGAGCGGGTGAAGTTGGTATACGCCGTAAAGGTTCGGATAACCGGCGACCCGGATCACGATCTGAAGCCCGGGATTCCCGCGGACGTCGTCCTCCGGGAGTCGGAGGGGTCATGAGTCCCGGGCCGAACGAAGCGGGAAGGCAAACCGGTGTTGGCCCCGCTCCGGAGCTGACTCCCGTCTCCGGGGAATCGGTGCGGGTGGAGGGTCTGACCCGCCACTTCGGGGATACCGCCGCCGTCTCGGACCTGAGCTTCCAGGTCGGGGAGGGAGAGCTCTTCGGAATCGTGGGGCCCGACGGGGCCGGCAAGACCACGACTCTCCGGATGTTGGCCGGCGTCCTGCCTCCCACCTCCGGCCGGGCCGTGATTCACGGAGTGGACGTGGGGGAGGACCCGGAGGGGGTCAAACCCTTCATCGCCTATATGTCCCAGCAGTTCGGGCTGTACCAGGACCTGACGGTCCGGGAGAACATGGACTTCTATGCCGACCTCTACCGGGTGCCGGCGGCGGACCGACCGGCACGCATGGAGCGTCTCTTCGCCTTTTCGAACCTGGGGCCCTTCCAGGGCCGCCTGGCAGGCCAGCTTTCCGGGGGGATGAAGCAGAAGCTCTCCCTCTCCTGTGCCCTCATCCATCATCCCCGGGTTCTCATCCTGGACGAGCCCACCTTCGGGGTGGATCCCATCTCCCGCCGGGACCTCTGGCTCATCCTCCACGAGATGGTGGCGGAAGGGGTCACGGTCCTGGTCTCCACCTCCTACCTGGACGAGGCGGAGCGTTGTGACCGTGTGGTCCTCCTCCGGGATGGAAGGGTGTTGGCTCTGGACGCCCCGGACCGGCTCCTGGAGCTCCTCCCCGGGGACGTGGTCTCCGTGGAGGGACCTCGTCCCCGAGCCATGGCCGGGGTGATCCGGACGGTGGACGGCGTGCTGGGGGCTGCCCTCTTCGGCAACGCCGTCCACGCGGTCCTGGCCGACGGGAAGGAGGCCCAGAAGCGCCTGGAGGAGGTGCTGAAGGCCGAAGGCCTGGAAGTGGAGAGTCTGGAGCGGACCGAGCCCTCCCTGGAGGACGTGTTCCTGCACCTGGTCCGGGAAGGGGTGACAGAAGAGGAGAAGGAAGGAGAGGATGCTCGTGGCTGATGCCGGCCCATGGACCCGGGGGAAAGGCAGCGACGCGGTGGTGGTGGAGAGCCTCACCCGGAAGTTCGGAGACTTCACGGCCGTGGACCGGGTCACTTTCTCTGTGGAGGAAGGGGAGATCTTCGGCTTCCTGGGCCCCAACGGTGCCGGAAAGACCACGACCATCCGGATGCTCATCGGCCTGCTGCCCCCCACGTCGGGAGAAGGATGGGTGTCCGGGCTCAGCATCCTCACGGAAGGAGAGGCCATTCGCAGGCGCATCGGATACATGTCCCAGCGCTTCTCCCTCTACCGGGACCTCACCGTGGAAGAGAACATCCGCCTTTTCGCCGGCCTGTACGAGGTCAGCGGGGAGCGTTACCGGGAACGCCGGGCCTGGGTCCTGGAGATGTCCGGACTGGGAAGCCGCCTGGACGATCTCACCGACGACCTGCCTCTGGGCTGGAAGCAGCGGCTGGCCCTTGGGTGCGCCGTTCTCCATGAGCCCCCCATCCTCTTCCTGGACGAACCTACGTCCGGGGTGGATCCCTCGGCCCGGCGGGAGTTCTGGGACCTCATCAACAGCATGGCCGAGGGAGGGACCACGATCCTGGTGAGTACCCACTACATGGAGGAGGCGGAGTACTGCAACCGGCTGGTTCTCATGAACCGGGGTGCCGTGGTGGCCCTGGACGAGCCGGCGGGCCTCCGGGCTCGCATGGACCGGCCCCTCCTGGAGCTGCGGACATCGGACCCTGCCCGGACCGTGGAGGCTCTCAAGGACCGCGAGGGCATCCTGGAGGCGTCCATGTACGGACGCCGGGTGCACCTGGTGGTCTCCGACGAGACGGACATCCGGGAGCGAGTACCGGGGCTACTGGAGGAGCAGGAGGTGACCCTGGAGAGGATGGAGCGGATCCCTCCCTCCCTGGAGGACGTGTTCGTGGCCCTGGTCCGGGCCGAGGGAGGAGCGGTGGAAGGATGAAGCCCCTGGACCTCGTCCGCCTCTGGGCCATGGCCCGGAAGGAGGCTCTGCAGCTCCGGAGGGATCCCCGGAGCCTGATCCTGGCCTTCATCCTTCCGGTTCTCATGGTCCTGTTCTTCGGCTACGCCATCACCTGGGACGTCAAGGATATCCGGTTCTCGGCCTGGGACCAGGACCGGACCCGGGAGAGCCGGGAGCTCCTGGAGGCCTTCCAGGCCAGCGGGTACTTCACCCTCACGGAGAGAGCGGAGGGATACCGGGAGGTGGAGGAGGCCCTGGCCCTGGGCCGGGTCCGTGCCGTTCTGGTCATCCCTCCGGACTATGCGGAGACCCTGGCCTCGGGCCGACCGGCTCCGGTGCAGCTTCTCCTGGACGGGGCCGATGCCAACACGGCCACCATCGCCATGAACTATGCCGATGCCATCGTGGCGGGGGAATCGGTGGACCTGGTTCTCCAGGGTCGGGAGCTTCCCGCCATGGTGGAAGCCGAAACCCGGATCTGGTACAACGAGACCCTGGAGAGCCGGAACATGGTGGTGCCCGGTCTGGTGGCCGCCATCATGTCCATCATCGCCGCCATGCTCACCTCCCTCACCATCGCCCGGGAGTGGGAACGGGGAACCATGGAGCAGCTGGCGGCCACCCCGGTCCGGGCCCTGGAGATCGTCCTGGGCAAGCTTCTCCCCTACGTGGCCATCGGCCTCTTCGATGTGGCCATGACCGTGGCCGTGGGCGTATGGATCTTCGGTGTGCCGTTCCGGGGGAGCGTGCTCCTCCTGGCGGGCATGTCCCTCCTCTTCCTGGTGGGTGCCCTGGGGGTGGGGATCTTCATCTCCGCCATCGCCGGATCCCAGGTCTTCGCCATGCAGGCGGCCATGGTGGCCACGTACCTGCCGGCGGTCCTCCTGTCCGGCTTCCTCTTCGATATTTCCGCCATGCCCGTGGCTCTCCAGGCCGTCACCTTTCTGGTTCCGGCCCGCTACTTCGTGGTGGTGACCCGGGGGATCCTGCTCAAGGGAGTCGGGGCCGGTGTGCTGTGGCCCCAAGCTGTGTTCATGACGGTTTTCGCCGTGGTGGGCCTGGGTCTGGCCACCAGGGTCTTCAAGAAGGAGATCCCGGCATGAGCTTCTCCCTCCTTCGGGTCAAGGAGATGGTCCGCAAGGAGCTACGGCAGCTCCTCAGAGACCCGAAGACCAAACGGATCACCTTCGCTGCCCCCATCATCCAACTGGTTCTCCTGGGCTATGCCGTGACCACGGACGTGGAGGACCTGTCCACGGTGGTGGTGGATCAAGACCAGACCAGTGAGTCCAGGCTCCTTCTGGAGACCATCACCTCCTCCGGATACTTCCGGATCGTGAGCCGATACCACCGGCCCCAGGCCCTGCAGGAAGCCCTGGACGCCGGCCGGGCCCGGGTGAGCGTGGAGATCCCCCGGGGCTTTGCCCAAGGGCTGGAGGGAAGGGGTGGAGCCGAGATCCAGGTCCTCATCGACGGCACGAGCTCCAATACCGCCACCGTGGCCCAGGGCTACATGGAGCGTATCGTCCGGGACTTCTCGGCGGACCGGGCCCGGGAGCATGGCATGGAGCTCCAGGGGGGAATCCAGGTTCGGACCCGGGCCTGGTACAACCCGGATCTGTCCAGCCAGGTCTACAACGTGCCCGCCATCGTCGGGATCCTCCTCATGCTCATGGCTCTCCTTCTCACCGCTCTCGCAGTCGTCCGGGAGCGGGAGCTGGGCACTTTGGAACAGCTCATGGTGAGTCCCATCTCCCCCCGGGAGCTCATTCTGGGGAAGACGGTTCCGGTGGTGATCATCTGTCTCATGGATCTGGCCCTCATCACCGGGGTGGCCATGCTCTGGTTCGACGTTCCGTTCCGGGGCTCGGCCTTCGTCCTGTTGATCGCCGCTCTGGTCTATATCCTGGCGGGTCTGGGCTTCGGGCTCCTCATCTCCACCATCTCCCGGACCCAGCAGGAAGCCTTTCTCACCATGTTCCTGTTCTTCCTGCCGGCCCTCATCCTGTCCGGGTTCATGTATCCCATCGAGTCCATGCCGAAGATCTTTCAGGACCTGACTCTGGCGAATCCCATACGCTACTTCATGGAGATGGTCCGGGGGATCTTCCTGAAGGGACTGGGGATCCGGGACCTCTGGATCCACTACCTGGTTCTCGGGGGAATGACGGTGCTGGCCCTGGGTGCGGCGGCTTTCCGGTTCAACAAGAGGCTGGAGTAGGACACCGGGAGAGACCTGAAACAGCCCGGAGCGGAGCCGAGTGCCGAAAGCAACGGTTCCGGAGCGGGCCGCGTCTCAAGATCGATCGATCGATCGATCGTCCTTGCGCCGAGTCGCCGGCCCACTCCACGAGGATCCGAATGAGACGAATCCCCGGTCCTGCCACGCGTCGAGTTCTGCCTCTTCTTCTCATCCTCTGTGTCGCCCCTCTTGCCCATCCCTGTCCCGCTCCGGCCCAGGTGGAGCCCGTGTTCAACAACATCGTGAACCCGAGGCTGGGAGGTGGAATGGGAGGGCCTGTCTTCTTCGGGTTCTGACGCGGCTCGATCCGCGTTCTCCAGGAAGCCACGACGCCCCGGAGGGATCTCTCCCCCCGGGGCGTCTCGTCCTCTTCAGGTGTCCGGGCCGGCAGCCCGATTTCCCCGGATCAATACCGGATCAATAAAAGGGGTTGTCCCCGGACGTATGGTCCGTGACGTCGTGGACCGCCGTGACTTCGGGGATAGCCTGACGGACCATCCGTTCCACCCCCTGCTTCAGGGTCATCCGGGAGAGGGCGCATCCCTGGCAACCTCCGCCCATCTGGATGAAGATCTCCGTGCCCTGGACGTCCACCAGGTTGATTTCCCCTCCGTGGGCCGCCACCGCCGGGTTCACCTGGGCGTCCAGCACCTCCTGGACCTGTTCCGCCAGCTCTCCCTTGGGTGGTCCCTCCACCCGGGGGGTGCGCTGGGGCGGCCGGATCTCGAAGCCGCTCTCGTTCGCTCTCTCCACGTAGTCCACCGTGGCCCCCTCCATCCGCTGGGCGCTGTCCCGGGCGATGAGGACGGAGAAGTCCTCCAGCTCCACCTCCACGTCGTCGTCCGTTCGGTCCGACTCCGGGACCAGGGTCAGCTCGAAGCGGGGGCCGCCACCCACACCGGCGCCGGGGTGGGCCACGATCCGGAGAGCCCGCAACTCCCCTTCGCTCTGCTCGATGAACGTCCGAACCACTTCTCGGGCTCGTTCCGTGACCGTCAGCTCCATGTCCATCTCCTCATTCAAAATCCAGGGAAGGCTCCCGATTCCGGAAACGCTTCCGGCCCTTCGCGGTCTCCGTTCTCCTACCCGCGGAACCCTTCGGGGTTCTCTCCCCACTCTGCTCCTGGCGGGCGCCCGGGGCCTGGGTGACGCCAGGGCTCGTCCCGTCCGGGAACCTCCGGGCCGGGTGCTGGAATATCCCACGCCCGGGGTTTCACGCAAGGAGTGGGCCGGAATCACACACCGGTTGCTGCCGGTCCCGGGGCTCTCTACCTTTGCGGGCCTCGTGACGGCTGGGCCTCCTGTACACCCGAACATGTAGGACTTCATGTCTGACAACGGTGTGATGGATCGACTCGTGTCCCTGTGCAAGCGCCGTGGCTACATCTTTCAGTCTTCCGAGATCTACGGCGGAACGGGCTCCGTGTGGGACTACGGGCCCCTGGGAATCGAGCTGAAACGGAATATCAAGGATCGCTGGTGGAGCTCCATGGTCCACGAGCGGGACGATATCGAGGGCCTGGATTCGGCCATTCTCATGCATCCCCGGGTCTGGGAGGCCTCGGGTCACGTGGAGGGGTTCACCGACCCCCTGGTGGAGTGCGGCAACTGCCACCGTCGCTTCCGGGCCGACATGGAGGAGGTGGCCGACGGGCAGTGTCCCGTGTGCGGGACCCGGGACACCTTCACCGACCCCCGGAAGTTCAACCTCATGTTCCGGACCTTCATGGGGCCGGTGGAGGACGAGTCCCACCAGGTGTTCCTCCGGCCGGAGACGGCCCAGGGAAGCTACGTGAACTTCCTGAACATCCAGGGTGCCGCCCGGCAGAAGATCCCCTTCGGCATCGCCCAGATCGGCAAGGCGTTCCGGAACGAGATCACCCCCGGCAACTTCATCTTCCGGACCCGGGAATTCGAGCAGATGGAGATGCAGTACTTCGTGGAGCCGGGAACGGACGAGGAGTGGTTCGAGCACTGGAAGGCCGCACGGATGGAGTGGCATCTGGCCCTGGGCATCACCAGGGAGAAGCTCCGCTTCATCGAGCACGGGCCCGACGAGCTGGCCCACTACGCCAAGACCGCCTTCGACATCGAGTACGAGTATCCCTTCGGCTGGAAGGAGTTCGAGGGGGTCCACAACCGGACCGACTTCGACCTCTCCCGACACCAGGAGTTCTCCGGCAAGCGCCTGGAGTACATCGACACGGGGTCCGGAAAGCGTTTCGTACCCTACGTCATCGAGACGGCCGTGGGAGTGGACCGTACCCTCCTGGTGATCCTGGCCGACGCCTACCGGGAGGAGGAGGTGGAGGGGGAGGAACGGGTGGTCCTGGGTCTGAACCCGTCCCTGGCCCCCATCAAGGTGGCCGTCTTCCCCCTGGTGAAGAAGGACGGGCTCCCGGAGAAGGCGGAGAAGATCCACAACGACCTCCGGGGCGCCGCCGTACCGTCCTTCTTCGACAAGGCCGGCTCCATCGGGCGCCGCTACCGGCGCCAGGACGAGGCCGGGACCCCCTGGTGCGTGACCGTGGACGGTCAGACCAACGAGGACGATACCGTCACGATTCGGGACAGAGATTCCCTGGAGCAGGTCCGGGTGGCCTCGGACCAGATCCTGAGCTGGATCCGGGAGAGGCTCTGAAGGGCTGTTGAACAAGGGGGGCGAGCCGCGTTACGAGGGCCACGGCTCCGTCCTTCGAATCTCCAGCGGAATCCTCTCCTCGGTGACGACGTGAATTCCCCAACGAACCGGTAGCCAACGCTTTCTTGGGGATTTCACCCCCTGGGGGAAGGTCAATCCCCCAAGGAGCCGCGCGAAAGCGTTTCCATTGGGGATTCCACCACCTGAGAGGGGGTCAATCCCCCAAAGAGCCGTTCCGAGGTGCTCTTTGGGGAATTCACGACCTGTAGAGGGCTGTCCAACAGCCCTTCAGTCCTCGGAATGCCCCGGGATATCCCCGGGGCGCCTCGGCAGGCTCCGGGTGTGCTCCGGGAAACTCCGGGTACCATCCCGCAAGGAGAAGACCTTCCATGTGCCGGTGCGAAGCCCTTTCCCCGTCTCGCGGACCGGGGCCGTTCCCTCTATCCGTGCTTCTCCCTCTCTCACTCCTTCTCGGTGCCTTCTCCCTGGTGGGTTGTGCCGGTGAGGGAGGCGGAGATCCGCCACAGGTACCGGAGGAGCCCCAGGTCTGGCGGCTGTCCGGGGATCCTGTCCTGGAGATCGGCGCGGTAGAGGGGGAGGAGCCCTACCAGCTTCACCAGGTGGGTGGGGCCGTTCGCCTTTCCGACGGCCGCATCCTGGTCTCCAACACCGGCAGCCGGGAGTTGCGTTTGTCCGGGGGCGGGGGGGACTTCCTGGAATCCATCGGGAAAGACGGGGAGGGGCCCGGGGAGTTCCGTGCCCCCACCCGGATTCGGAAGCTGCCCGGAGACACGGTCATGGTCTGGGACCAGGCCCTCCAGCGCGTCTCCATCTTCGACGCCCGGGGTCGTTTCCTGGCCATGGCCCCTCTCCCTCTGTCTTCCCAGGCTCTCTTTCCCGGGGACGAGTGGCTCATGGGAAGGAACTGGGTGGACAGCCCCATCCGGCCCCGGGACCGGGAGCCGGTTCGCCGGGCCGTGGAGTCCCTCCCTCCCCCGGACTCCTTGGAAGGGCTCCGCTTCGTGAAGGTTACAAACCAGGGCTGGCTCTGGGTGTCCCCCGTCCGTCCTCCGGCCGATTCGGCCCTGACCTGGTCGGTCTACGACTTGGAAGGTCGGCGGAGAGCCACAGTCACGACGCCCCCTCGCTTCGAGCCGTACGAAATGGGTCAGGATTATGTCCTGGGCCGCTACCAGGACTCACTGGACGTGAACTACGTTCGTCTCTATGAGATGGACGGGCCCCGGGTGAGTCCGGGCTCCTTTGTACCCTCCCTCCCCGTCCGTCCGGACGGTGCTCCGGAGGGAGGCACGACCTCTCCGGTGCCGGCTCCGGACCCGGAGGTTCTGGCCGGAATGCAGGCGACGGTGAAGATCATGGCGTCCCTCCAAGAGATCCACTACTCCGAACACTTCACCTACACCACCAAATTGGAAGACCTGGGCGGCCTGAGGAGGGACCTCCGTGAGGAGGTGGGGGTGGAGGTTCCTTATGCCGGAACCGATGGTTGGATGGTGATTCTGACCCACCGGCCGACCGGGAAGATGTGCGTCCTGGCGTACGGCTACTGCGTCCCCATGGGCTGGTCTCCCGGGAGGGTCATCTGCCCCTGAGCGCCTCCAGCCCAGGGAGGCCTCCCGACGCCGGCCTTGCGAAAACCCGACTCTTTCGGCCAAATCCATGTGCCTCGTCCATGAAAGGGGCCGACGGAAGAACCCGACGCCCCTCTCAACCCGTGGAGTGAGCCATGAAGCCCGGATCGTTCCGTCCCTTTCCTCTCCGTCTCCTTCCTCTGATGGCCTTCCTCCTGCCCACGGGCTCTCTCGCCGCCCAGGAGGAGCCGGAAGCCCCGGAAGACCGGGAGCCGCCGCCCCAGACCTTCGACTGGTACCTGGAGAGGGGAGTTCCCTCCTCCACCCCCTGGGGCCAGGCCGTGGACACGGCCTACACCCGGGAGATCCTCTCCTGGACCACCATGCCCGAGTACACGAATCCCGTGGTGGACCACCTCCCGGCCCATCCTACCGTGGTGTCTCCCCGTGACCACTTCGGGTATGCCATCGGCAAGCCGGGGGTCCTGCACCACGTGGACGAGATCTACGGCTACTTCCGGGACCTGGAGGCCTCCACGGACCGGGTCCGGTTCCAGCTCCTGGGCGAGACGGAGGAGGGGAACCGCCTGGCCCTGGTGCAGGTGGGAAGCCAGGAGAACCTGGCCCGGCTGGACGAGATCCGCGCCGGCCTGAACGCACTGGCCGACCCCCGGGCCACCTCTGAGGAGGAGGCGGAGCGCATCATCCGGGACATCCCCCCCATCTATACGCTCTACGCCGGCCTCCACTCCCCGGAGACGGGTCCCCCGGAGATGGTCATGGAGCTGGCCTACCGCCTGGCCGCCTCCGACGCTCCCATGATCCGCACCATCCGGGACAACGTGGTGGTGTTCATCGTTCCCGTTGCGGAGCCCGACGGCCGGGACCGGGTGGTGGAGTGGCACCAGCGCTACAACGCCGACACCTACCACATGGAAGACCGGGTGAGCGGCCCGCCCTACTGGGGGAAGTACATCTTCCACGACAACAACCGGGACGGCCTCCAGCTCTCCGCCCGTCTCACCCAGGAGCTGGTGGAGCTGTTCCTGGAGTGGAAGTATCCCGTGGGCCACGACCTCCACGAGTCCGTCCCCTACCTGTACGTCTCCACCGGCACGGGCCCCTACAACGCCACCGTGGACCCCATCACCATCAGCGAATGGCAGTGGATGTCCAACTACGAGGTCACCTCCCTCACGGCCCAGGGGATGCCCGGGGTCTGGACCCACGGCTTCTACTCCGGCTGGTATCCCGGCTACCTCCTCTGGGTGACGAACACACGGAACGCCGTGGGCCGCTTCTACGAGACCTTCGGAAACTCCTTTCCCAACACCGTGGAACGGACGTTGGGAGAGCGCTCCACTTCGGTGGAGTGGTATCGTCCCAACCCTCCCCGGGACACCACCCTCTGGAGCCTGCGGAACAACACGAACTTCATGCAGAGCGGGGCCCTGAGCGCCCTACACCTGGTGGCCCAGAACCGGGACATGATCCTGGAGAACTACTGGAAGAAGGCGAAGAACTCCCTGAACAAGGGTCGGACGGAGCCCCCTTTCGCCTACGTGATTCCCTCAGACCAGAAGCGGAAGGCGGACGTCTCCTACATGCTGAACCTCCTGCGCAGGCAGGGCATCGAGATCCACCGGGCCGTGGGGGAGGGAGTGTTCGACAGCGTGCGGGTGGCGGCAGGGGACTTCATCCTCAGGATGGATCAACCCTACCGGAACTTCGCCTTCACCCTCATGCGCCGGCAGCAGTTTCCCGACGACGCCCCCACCCCCTACGACGACGTGGCCTGGACCTACCCCCTGGCCTTCAACGTGGAGGCCCATGGGGTGGAGGAGGTGGCCATCCACTCGGAGCTGGAGATGGAACCGGTCCGGGGAGCGGTCAGCCTACCGGGAGGTGTGCGGGGCCGGGGAGGTGAGGTCTTCCTGGTGGAGCCCAACGCCTCGGCCCACCTCATGAAGGCCCGATTGGCCCTCTCCGGTGGCTCCGTGGCCGTGGTGGAGGAGGAGCTGACCGTGGACGAGGAGACCACACTGCCTCCCGGGGCCTGGGTGCTGGAGGGCATGGACCCGGAAGCGGTGGAGCGGTGGGCACGGGGGCAGGGCCTGACCGTCTACCGGGTGGAGGAGGAGATTCTGGAGAGTACGGCCACCCACGAGATGGACCTTCCCCGCATCGCCCTCCTCCACACCTGGAGCCGGACCCAGGACGAAGGATGGGCCCGCTTCACCCTGGACCAGCAGGGAGTGGAGTACGACTACGTGGGAGAGGACCGGATCGGGCGTATGGGCCGCCTCCGGGACCGCTACGACGTGATCCTCTTCCCCCACCAGGGGGCGGGGAACACGGCCCGCCGGATCTTCCAGGGCCTGGATCCGGAGGAGGGCCCCTTGGCCTACACCCGGACGCCGGAGTACCCCACCCACGGCTTTCCCGACAGCACGGAGGACATGACCGGGGGGATGGGCTTCGAGGGGCTCATGGCTCTCCGGGACTTCGTTCGGGAGGGAGGCACCTTCGTGGCCGTGGGCTCCGCCGCCACCCTGCCGGTGGACTTCGGGCTCGTGCGGGACGTGAGCCTCCGGGAGGCCGGAGGCACCTTCATCCCCGGCTCCCTCCTGCGAGGGGAGGTGACCCGGACGGATCATCCCCTGGCCTACGGCTACGGTGAGAGCTTGCCTCTTTACCACCAGTATGGCCCCTACTTCTCCGTGGCCCAGGAGGAGGAGGACGGGGTGGCGGTGACCTACGCCTCCGGTGAGGAGCTGCTCCTCAGCGGACTGGCCCGGAACGCCGGCTCCCTGGCGGAGCAGCCGGCGGTCTACGCCGGCAGAGTGGGGGAGGGCCATGTGGTCCTCTACGGCTTCGACGCCCTCCACCGCCACCAGAGCCACGGAAACCATGCCCTGGTCTGGAACGCCCTTTTGAACTGGAACGATCTGGGAAGGGAGTAACGCCGTGTCGTCCCGATCCGAGGTATTCAGCTCCCGCTGGGGCATGCTCCTGGCCATGCTGGGCATGGCAGTGGGAACCGGCAACATCTGGCGCTTCCCACGGATCGCCGCCACCAACGGTGGGGGCTCCTTCCTGGTGGCCTGGGCCGTGTTCCTCCTCCTCTGGTCCGTTCCCCTCCTCATTCTGGAGTTCGGCCTGGGGAAGGGGACCCGTTTCGGCCCCGTGGGGGCCTTCGCCAAGACGCTGGGGCCGAAATTCGGGTGGATGGGTGCCTGGGTGGCCTGGACCGCCACGGCCATCATGTTCTACTACAGCGTGGTCATGGGATGGACCATCCGGTTCTTCTGGGCCACCCTCACCCGGGAGATTCCCACCGACGTGCCCGGGGAGTTCTGGGCGGGGTTCGCCACCACCCCCTGGGCCCTGGTCACCCATCTCGTAGCCATGGCCCTGGCCGTCTTCGTGGTCTCCCGGGGGGTGAAGGGAATCGAGAAAGCTGCCCGGTTCCTCATCCCCAGCCTCATCGTCCTGGTAGTGGTCCTGGCCATCAAGGCCCTGACCCTC
Source organism: uncultured Gemmatimonadaceae bacterium (assembly GCA_964652625.1). Lineage (GTDB taxonomy): Bacteria > Gemmatimonadota > Gemmatimonadetes > Longimicrobiales > Gaopeijiaceae > CAZZEL01. The sequence goes on along the minus strand of CAZZEL010000006.1, from coordinate 53,823 downwards.
CCCGGAGCCAGCCGGGGGCTGGCCTTCCTGTTCACCCCGGAGCTCTCGGATCTCCTGGACCACCGGATCTGGCTGGAGGCCCTGACCCAGAACGCCTGGGACACGGGGGCGGGCTGGGGACTGGCCCTCACCTACGCCGTGTACATGCGCAGCCGGGAGGACACGGCCCTGAACGCCTTCGTCCTGGGGTTCGGGAACAACTCCATGTCCCTCCTGGCCGGGATCATGGTTCTGTGCACCGTCTTTTCCGTCATGCCCGACGCCGCCGACCTCATCGTGGGGGCCGGCAACGAGGGCCTCACGTTCATCTGGGTGCCCCAGCTCTTCGCCAGGATCCCGGCGGGGCAGTTCTTCATGGCCATCTTCTTCCTGGCCCTGGTCTTCGCCGCCTGGACCAGCCTGGTGAGCATGATCGAGCTGGCCAGTCGAGTGCTCCAGGACCTGGGGCTCACCCGAGGCCGGGCCATCGCCATCGTGGGAGTGGCCGGACTCCTCTGCGGGGTACCCAGCGCCCTGAACATGGCCATCTTCCAGAACCAGGATTTCGTCTGGAGCGTCGGTCTCATGCTCTCCGGGTTCTTTTTCGCCGTGGCCGTCCTCCGCTACGGGGTGACGGAATGGCGGCAGACCTTCGTGAACACGGGCTACTCCGACATCCACATCGGACGGTGGTGGGACTGGGCCATCCGCCTGGTGGTGGTGGAGGCGGTGATCCTCATCATCTGGTGGTTCGCCCAGGTCACGGCGGAAGGCTGGAAGGCCAACTTCAACCCCCTGTCCGTGGCCAACATCGGTACGGTTCTCTTCCAGTGGGCCATCGTCCTGGCCGCACTCCTGGGCGCGAATCGCTTCCTGGTGCGCCGAACCATGGAGAGCAACGGGGGGCGACCCTCCTCCGCCGGCCGTGGACTTTGACACCTTCCACCGACGGGCCCATGAGGCGTTCCGGTCCATCCCACGGGAGTTCCGGGAGGGCGTGGATGGTCTGACGGTCCGGGCCGAGGCCCTGCCCCATCCCACCCGCTCGGACATCTACACCCTGGGCCAGTGTCTCACCGAGTCCTACCCCTCGGACTGGTCCGGGCCGGACACCCTCCGCTCCGTGGTGGTCCTCTACCACGGCTCCTTCCGGGCCCTGGCTGCCCTGGATCCGGATTTCGACTGGGACGGGGAGCTATGGGAGACCCTGACCCACGAGCTCCGGCATCACCTGGAGACCCTGGCCCGGGACGACACCCTGGAAGGGGTGGACTACGCCATGGAGGAGGCTTTCGCCCGGGCTCAGGGGGATGAGTTCGACCCCTTCTACTACCAGGCCGGGGAGGAGGTGGCCCCGGGCCTGTTCCAGGTGGAGTACGACTTCTTCCTGGAGGTCGTTCGGGATCCGGGGGAGCTGGAGGGGCAGAGCCACCTCTCTTTCGCCTGGCACGGCCAGCGCTACCGGGTGCCCCTTCCCCGGGAGCTGGGGGATCTCCACTACCTGTGGGTCACGGGAGTCGAGGTGGGCCCCGGCGCTCTCCAGCTCGTTCTCCTCCGGCGCCGGAGCTGGCTGGAGCACCTGAAGGGCCTCACCGGAGGTGGGGAATGGGAGGTCCTGGAATCCGGAGCTCGTGCCGGGCCGGAGGAAGGCTGAGGGCGAGACGGGCCCGTCCCCCTCCCCCTGGGTCGAAACGCGGCAGGAGCGGAGTGAAACGCACCTGATCCGCGCCGCCTCCGTCTCTGCGGTAGCAGGGTGCCTTTACCCTGCTTGTCCAGGCGTCCCAAGGCTTTTCGCCGGTTCAGACGACACCTGGCACGATCCCTGTAAAGGTGAGCACATGCTGAGCTCCCCTTTTCTGGACGTGGAGGTACGCCGTGAAAAAAGCCAAGCACGCTCTCATCCTCCTGACGCTCTCCGGACTCCTGGTGGGGTGCGCCCACGTGAAGCCCGAGGAACTGGACACCCGGCTGGCCGATCTCCAGGCCGAGATGCGTGGGGAGATGGAGGAGGGAGACGCCCGGGTGGCCCAGGAGCTGAACGGTCGCATGGACAGGATGGAAGACCGGCTCGCCGACGTGGAGCGGGAGCTGGATGCCCTGGCTCGGGAGTTCGACGCCACCGTGGAGCGTCTGGAGGCCGCTCTCCGCTTCAACACGCCCATCTACTTCGGGTTCGACGAGGCTGAGATCCGCTCCCAGGACCGGCCGCTGCTGGACCGGTTCGCCCGGGTGGTGCAGGAGTACTACCCCGGCTGCCTCGTCACCGTGGAGGGCTTCACGGATCCCGCCGGGAGCCAGGAGTACAACCAGCGTCTGGGACTGCGCCGAGCCGAGGCCGTGAAGACGTACCTGGTGGAGGAGGCGGGCCTGTCGTCGGCGAACCTCCGGGCCGTGAGCTACGGGGAAAGCTCTCCCCGGCAGGTGGCGGAGGGGGAGACGGGCCCGGGGACCCAGGGCTGGGAGAACCGGCGGGTGGCCCTGGTGGTGGACCACGCCCCGGACCCCCCGGGCTCGTGACCTCCAGCCTCCGCTTCAGCCTCAAGCCTCAGCGGATGTAGCGCCTGGCCTCGTAGACGTTGAACGGCCGGGCCAGCACCCCCGCCATCTCCGTCTTGCGCATGAGGCGATGGATGGGGATGGGCTGCCCCTCCTCCAGCACCTCGATCTGAGCCTCCAGCCGGGAGCCGTACCTCTGGCGGATCTCCGGTGACAGCTCCGCCAGGCGCTCCCGGAGCTCCCGTATCCGGGCCTGGACCTCCTCCTCCGGTGGCGTGACCTGGATCACGTTGTCCAGGTATCCCCAGGTGACCAGGTTGTCATTGGTCACGGGCTCCATGATGTAGCTGATGAAGTTGGACATGGGCTGGCCGCTGGGGATGAAGAAGGACCCGGCGGGCAGGCTCACCGTCTCGGTCTTCCTGTGGGCCTCCACTTCCTTCAGGTAGTGGGCCTGGAAGTACCGGTCGTGACGGATGTTCGTGGCGTACCACGTCTCCACCTCCACCTCCAGGGGCTCCGTGAGGCGCTTCACCGTGATGTCGTGCTGGAGAAGGAGGGGCACCACTTTCGTGAGGCTGGGGGGAATCAGGTAGCCCCAGGGCCGGGGGGCCGTCTCCGTGGGCACCCACTTCGTGAACACCGGGCCCTCCACCAGCTCGTACTCCTCTTCCCCGGACTCGGGGTCTTCCACCTCCCGCCAGAAGGAATCGGTGAACTTCTCCACCTGCTCGTAGTCCAGGGGAATGGGATCGTCGTCCCCCACGGTGGCACCCCGCTGGATGGCGTCGGCTCGGGCCCGGGCCACCACGGCCCGGAGGTCGTCCCCCCGCTCCGAGGCGAAGCGGAGGATCTCCCGCTGGCCCAGGTACTCTCCCCGTACCTGGTGCCGGTAGCGCTCCTCTTCGGGAACGGGCACGACCCGGGTGCCGTTGTCCACCACCCGGTGGGTTCCGCTGGGCGTCTCGTAGAGGAATCCCACCATGTTCGCCAGGGCGGAGAAGACGTGCTGCTTCCGGGGCTCCACCGAGGTGGGTCCCCATCCTTCCCTCCCGTTCACGGTCCGGGGGCCGGAGTACCAGAACCCTTCGTAGTCCTCGGCCCGGAGGGCTTCCCGGACCCGGGGCAGGACCTCCTGGTTCCCGAAGGCCATGAGGTTGGGATCCCCGGCGGGGTTCATGTTGGTCTGGTACGTGAGGGTGTAGGGAGCCGAGCCGCCGTGGTGGGTGTCCAGGTGGATGTGGGGCTGCCACTCGTTGACGACCTTGGCCACCAGGGCCTGGATCTCCTGGGACTCCAGCTTGATGTAGTCCCGGTTCATGTCAAACCCCTCTTCGTTCGTCCGCCGATAGATCTCGGCGCCGTCGGGGTTGATGGTGGGCACCACCAGGACGATCTGGTCCTCCAGGAGAGGTCGCAGGTCCCCCAGGGTCAGGTCCCGCATGAGCTCCATGCTGGCGTCCTTCCCGGCCACCTCTCCACCGTGGACGTTGTTGACGATGAGGACGATGGGCTTCCGGGAGTAGCGCACGTCCTCGGGGCGGAAGACGGGGGGATCGGAGAGGACACACAGGACCACATCCCGTCCCAGGAGGGTCTCGGTGAGCTTCACCACGCTCATGAGCTCTGTCCGTGACTCCAGCTCGTAGACGAAGTCCATGAGGGGCTCGTAGAGGGTTCCTCCCTCCTGGTAGTCCACCTTCTCAGCCGGGGTCTCCAGCCAGTCCGCCCCGGTCTGGGCCAGGGCCGGTGGCGAGAGGACGGTGGATAGGGCGAAGAGGAGGGTGGGAAGAAGCAGCAGTTTGAGTGTGCGAAGGATCTTCGAAGGCATGATCATCTCCTCGGCGACGCCGGGTTCCTCCGGTGCGGGTCCAGGTTCTTGCCAAACCGGGCGTACCCTGCCCAGGCTGGGTCAATCAACCTATCTCCTCCCGGGACGGGATGCGACGGGTGGAGGGGTGGGTGTCCAGAACGCAACCGGGGTGACGGGGTAGCGGCAGCAAGTGCCGACCCGCAACGTGGTCCCGGGGGCTGCCCGGGAAGACCCTGAGAGGGAACGACAGACCATGCCGCTTCACGACGAGTACGCCCGCATCACCCCCTATGAGTTGCTTCTCCCCCGGGAGGACTTCGCCGACGAACGATTCCCGGCCATCCGGAAAGAGGCGGAAGCCCGGGGGGGAGACCTGACGAACCCCGATGCCTTCTCTCTCCTGGGAGAAGCGGGGATGGTCCTCCGGGCTCTCAGGGGGGAGGAAGAGGATCCCCACCTCATCCAGCAACATGGTGCCCTCCTCTTTCACGCGTTCCACTTCTGGCAGGAGGACCGGCCTCTCTACCTTCTGGAGACGGGGGTCCTGCGTTTCCTCACCGACACGGGGCCGCAGAAGGAGGGCTGGGATCCCGCGGTTCCGGGGCAAGCGGGCTACATTCAGCTTCCCCAGCACCTGATCTGGGGGCCCCGGGACCAGGAGGAGGCCGCCGAATCCGCGGACGGCTTCTTCTGGTCCCTCCCCGACGGGGAAAGCCTCTCCCTGCTCCTGGTCATGGGGATCCGGAAGGACCGGCCCGGCCTCACCGTGGTTCCCCTGCCCACCCTCTCCCTGGCCAGCGCAGCCCCCTGGGCGACCATGCGGGTCCGGGAGGAGGGCCAGGGGGAGGATTTCAGCTCCGATCTGCCGGGAGCGGAGCTGGAGCAGCTCTACACCGTGCAGGCCGGCGCCGAAGCGGTGAAGCTGGCCATGCGGGTGTTCTGGTACCTGGACACCTTCCCCGGGACCCTGGGCCCGGAGCGGTCCGCCCCGGCGGAGGGGGCCCGGGCGGCGGACGAGTCCGGAGATGCGGAGGGCGGGTCCGACCCCGGCCCCCGACCCACGTCCCTCCCCTATCGCCCCGTCTCCCTCAGGGGGAGCTGATGGCCCGGGAGTCGAAGAGGGACCGGAAGGAACGAGCCGGGACGATCTACGAGCTCCTGGAGGCGGAGTATCCGGAAGCGACGACCGCCCTGGACCACGCCGATCCCTTTCAACTGGCCGTGGCCACTATCCTCTCGGCCCAGTGCACCGACGAGCGGGTGAACCAGGTGACCCCGGAGCTCTTCCAGCGGTATCCGGACCCGGAGAGCCTGGCTTCGGCGGAACAGGAGGACGTGGAGGAGATCATCCGTTCCACCGGATTCTACCGAAACAAGGCCAGGAACCTGGTAGGCATGGCCCGGGCCCTGGTGAAAGAGCATGGGGGGGAGGTCCCCCGGAGCCTGGAGGAGCTGACCCGGCTTCCCGGAATCGGCCGGAAGACAGCCAACGTCATCCTGGGCAACGCCTTCGGGGTGGACGAGGGGGTGGTGGTGGACACCCATGTGAAGCGGCTCTCCGGACGGCTGGGCTTCAGTGGAGAGACGACGCCGGAGAAGATCGAGAGGGATCTCATGGAGATCTTTCCACGAGAGCGCTGGACTCCTCTCTCCCATCTCCTCATCTTCCATGGGCGGAGTGTGTGTAAGGCCCGGACCCCCCGGTGCCAGGAGTGTCTCGTGGCAGCCCTCTGTCCCTCGTCCCGCATGTGAACGGGGCTTCGGTCACCGGATCTACGGGAAAGGAGATTGCTGACATGAAGCAGCCCGAAGGGGAAGACCGCTTGCCAGCCTCGGTGGATTCCTCGGCGCCGGGATTCGAGGAAATGGTCCGCTCCTTCGATCTCTTCCCATGCCCCGTCCTTCTGGTGAGCCTCCCTGATCGATTGGTTCTTTACGCGAACCCGGAGATCCTCGCGTACTGCGGAGACCCGCCGGAAGGGGTGGAGGGCCGGGCTCTCCGGGAGCTGTCTCTCTGGAGAGATGCGGAGGGGATTCGGGAGGTCCTGGAGTCCCTCACCGCCGGCACGAGGGCTACCGACCGTCCGATCCGGGTAACCACGCCCGGACGGGTGGAGCGGTTTCTCGAGCTCTCCTCCCGGCACCTTCGGGTAGGGGAGGAGAACGTAGCCCTCCTGACGGCCCGGGACGTCACGAAGCAGGTCCAGGCCCGGGAGGAAATCCGGCAGACCCAGGAGCGCCTGTCGGCCCTTCTCCAGGGGGTTCAGGATATGGTATTCCGGCATGATGCCCAGGGGAATTACCTGGATATCCATGCGCCCAGACCGGAGATGTTCCTGATTCCCCCGGAGGACCTCATCGGCGCCAACTTCCATGACGTGGGGTTGCCTCCTGATCTGGTGGAGAAGGTTGACGAGGCCATCAAGGCGGCGGCGGAGGAGGACCGACCGCAGGTCTTCCGGTACGAGTTGCCCCTGGAGAACGGGGGCCACAACTGGGAGATGCGACTCACCCCCATTCGAGACGGTGAGTTCTACGCCATCGTACAGAACATCGACGTTCGGGTCCGGGCTGAGGAAAGTCTCCGGGCGTCGGAAGAGCTCTTCCGTACGATCTTCAGGCACAGCCCGCTGGGGCTGGCGGTGGTGGGTCCGGACGAGACTTTCCTGGAGGCCAACGACGAGCTGGAGCGACTACTGGGCTACACGCGGGAGGAGTTCAGGGAGCGCGGCTGGGCCGATGTCACCCTCCCGGAAGACGTTCAGAAGGGGCGGGACATTGTAGAGGACCTGGTGAGCGGCCGACATTCCTCGCGTCAGATCGAAAAGCGTTACCGGAGGAAGGACGGGAGGATCGTCTGGGCCGAGCTCACAGCGGCCCTGGCCCGGGACGCCAAGGGCGAGCCCGCCTACTTCATCTCCCATGTCCAGGACATCTCGGAACGGAAGAAGGCCGAGATCGCCCTGAAAGACGCGGAAGAACGATACCGGACCATGTTCGTGGAGAATCAGTCGGTCATGCTCATGATCGATCCGGGAACCGGTGGTATCCAGGAGGCCAATGCCCGGGCGGAGGCGTTCTATGGTTACGAGCCGGGAACGCTCTGTCGCATGAACATCACGGACCTCAACGTCCTTCCTCCCGAGAAGGTCCGGAAACGAATGGCCGAAGCTCGGGAGAGGCGCAGAGGCCACTTCCTCTTTCAGCATCGGCTGGCCGACGGATCCGTGAAGGATGTGCAGGTCCACAGCGGCCCCCTCCACCTTCACGACAAGACACTTCTCTATTCCATCGTTCACGATGTGACGGATCGAGTCCAGGCGGAGAAGGCGTTGGAGATGGCTCTGAAGCGGTACCGGATCCTCTTCCAGGGCGTGTCGGACACCGTCATCATACACAGGCCCGACGGCCGGATCGTGGAGGTCAACGACGTGGCCTGCGAGCAACTGGGCTACGCCCGCTCGGAGCTCGTGGGACGGAAACCCCCGTCCGTCCTGGGCCCCGAGGACGCGGAGAAGTACGAGGAGCGGGCTCGGCAGCTCCTGGAAGACGGGGGGCGGAGGATCTTCGAGTCCAGTCACGTCCGGAAGGACGGGACGATCATGCCGGTGGAGGTGGTGGCCCAGCCCCTGGACGTGGGGGGGGAGCAGCTCATCGTGAGTGTGGTTCGGGACCTCACTCACAGGAAGCGGGAGCAGGAGCAAAGGGTCCGAGCCGAGCGTCTCGAGGCCACGGCCACCCTCACGGCGGGGTTCGCCCACGACATCAACAATCTCATGGCGGGGATCCTGGGCAACGCAGGACTTGTTGAGGAGGATCTGAACCAGGGCCGGGAGCCTGACCGGGAACCCCTTCAGGCCATCCTGGAGGCGGCCAAGGAGGCCGGGGAGCTGGCCCACCAGCTCCTCACCTACGCCGGGGGTGGGAGCTTTCTTCCCAAGCAGCTCCGGGTGAACGGTGTGGTGCGGAAGGCCCTGGAGACCATGGCGTCGTCCGTGGGCCCCGACGTGATCGTGGAGGTGGATCTGGGCGCCGAGGACGACCAACTCTTCGCTGACCAGGGGCAGGTGGAGATGATCGTGGGGAACCTCCTCAAGAACGCCCTGGAGGCCGTGGGGGATTCCGGGAGGATCCTGGTGCGAAGCGAGAATTTCAGGGAGGAGAGAGCAGGGTCGTCCGAGGATGCTCCCGTGGTAGCGGAGTGGTTCCGTCTCACGTTCCGGGACGACGGTGAGGGCATGGATACCTTCACCATGGACCATATGTTCGAGCCCTTCTTCTCCTCCAGGTTCACGGGAAGGGGGATGGGTCTGGCGGCGGTCCACGGTGCCGTCCGACATCTGCAGGGCCGGATCGGCGTGGAGTCCGACCCGGGAGCAGGCACGACGATCCGTATCGAGATTCCCCTCTGACCCGTAGGTTCCCCGGGACAGGGGAGACACAACGGTGACCCCGGTGAGGGCAAGCCGGACCAACCCACGGGTGGCCCATGGGCAGCGTGATCATCTCGGTGACCGTGTTCGTTCTGGTCTACGCCGTCATCACCTTCGAGCTCGTCAACAAGGCCGTGGCCGCCCTGGTGGGGGTCATGGTCCTCCTCATGCTGGGGGTCGTGGACGAGCACCACGCCGCCACTCTCATCGACTTCGAGACCATCCTCCTGCTGTTGGGGATGATGATCATGGTGGCCGTCCTCAGGCGCTCCGGGGTCTTCTCTCTCCTCTCGGTGAAGATCGCCGAGATGACCCGGGGCCGGCCCCTCTACATCCTCGTCCTCTTCAGCATCGTCACCGCCGTCCTGTCGGCTCTCCTGGACAACGTCACCACGGTCCTCATCATCATCCCCATCGTGGTGGAGCTCACGGTGGGCCTGGGCCTGGATCCCAAGCTCTTCGTCATCAGTCAGGCGGTCATCTCCAACATCGGGGGCACGGCTACTCTCATCGGGGATCCTCCGAACATCATCATCGGCTCCCGGGTGGGCCTGACCTTCAACCAGTTCGTCCTGAATCTGGGTCCCCCGGTGGTGGTCTCCTTCGGAGCGGCCCTTCTCCTCCTGTGGGCCTCGAACCGGCCCGTATTCGTTCCCATCCAGCGAAGCCTGGGGAAGCTCTTTTCCGTGCAGCTCCTCCTGGAGAAGATCCGGTTCGATTTCCTGAGAAAACCCCTGCGCAAGAACCTCCTCATGAAGGCCCTGGGGTGCCTCCTCCTGGCTCTGGGCCTCTTCGTGACCCAGAGCCTCACGGGCATCTCCCCCGGGGTGGCGGCGGTCTTCGCGGCCATGCTCCTTCTCATTCTGGCCAACGTGAACGTGGAAGGGGTGCTGGAAGACGTGGAGTGGAGCACGCTTCTCTTCTTCGCCGGGCTCTTCATCCTCGTGGGTGTCCTGGAGGAGGAGGGGGTCATCCAGTGGATTGCCCACAACGTGTTCCTGGGCCTGGGGGACAATCCCTACCTCATGGTCCTGGCCGTGCTGTGGATATCGGGGATCGTGTCCGGCTTCCTGGACAACATCCCCTTCACCATCACCATGGTCCCGGTGGTGCACATGATGCTTGCCGAGTCGCCGGTGCCCAACAACATCCTCTGGTGGGCCCTGGCCCTGGGGGCGTGTTTCGGGGGCAATTTCACCCTGGTGGGGGCGTCGGCGAACATCGTCTCCGCAGGGGTGGCCAAGCAGGCCGGGGTGGATGTGTCCTTTCTCGAGTTCATGAAGGTCAGTGTCCTGGTGGCCGTGGTGACCCTGGTCATCGCCTCCCTCTACCTCATGCTATACCTGCGGCTGTCGCTATGAAGGATCGAGACCGGGAGACCATCCACGAGCTCCTCCTCTACCATTCCAGGGCCATCGGCGGGGCCCGCCTCACCGTGCTGGCCCTCCAGGCCCTGAAACAGGCGTTTCTGGAGCTGAAGGCCCCGGACCACGACCTCCTGGATCGGGTGGTGGAGCTCCGGGGGGCCATTCGGGATTCCCGGCCCCGGCCCGTCCCCCTCATCTGGCTCCTCCGGGAGTTCGAGACGGATCTGAAGGAAGCTTCGGAGCGAGGAACGGAGGAGGATCTCCGGGTTCTGGCGGTGAAGGCCCTGGACAGCAAGGTCGCCCTGTACGAGGAGAAGCGGGATGCCGTGACCCGGCACGGCCTGGATCACCTGTCGGACGGTGAGACCATCATCGTCCACTCCGCCAGCTCCGTGGTGACGAACATCCTCCTGGACGCCCACGAGAAGATGGGCCGGATGTTCATGGTCTACGTCCTTCAGCTGGATCCGGTCCGGACCCCTCTGGTGGCGGGAGCTCTGGAACAGGCGGGAATCCCCAACCTGGTGGTGCCGGTCCACGATCTCTGCCATTACCAGGACCAGATCGACAAGATCTTCATCGGGGCCCTGACCATCACTCCCGACGGCAAGATGGTGGCCCCCCTGGGCACGGCCAACGTCCTGTCCATTTGCCACTACGCCGGCATCCGGTCCTACCTCTTCGCCAACACCCTCCACTACTCCACCGGGACGGGATTGAGTCAGCGCATCGACCGAACCAGCACCGAGGTGGAGGAGCCCTCGGCCCAGTTCAGCGTCACCAGTCATTCCCACGACCTGGTGGACCTGGGTCTGTTGGACGTGATCATCAACGAATACGGCATCGTGAGCCTGGAGGATCTGAAGGGGTGAGGTGAAG